>NZ_JBVJNZ010000008.1:0-223039 GCF_055583445.1 Streptomyces sp. NPDC104761
ATTCCGAACCCGGAAGCTAAGCCTTACAGCGCCGATGGTACTGCAGGGGGGACCCTGTGGGAGAGTAGGACACCGCCGAACAAATATTGGGAAAGAGCCCCACACCTCACGGTGTGGGGCTCTTTCGCGTTTGAGGGCTGTTTAAGGACTTTCGGGAGCCCGGCGAGAAATGACAGGAGCTGCGGTCAGCTCCTGTCATCGGAGAATCAGAGCCGGCCCGCTGCTTTCAATGCCAGATACGCGTCCGCCAACGCTGGAGCGAGGTCATCGGGTGTCGCGTCCACGACCGTCACACCGTGCCGGCGGAGTTGCTCTGCGGTCCGGTGCCGTTCGCTCTGGGCCTGTGCGGCCGCCGCTGCCTCGTACACCGCGTCGGTGTTTCCACGAGCCGTCGCCATGCGGGCGATGTGCGGATCGGCCACTGACGCGAGGAGAACCGTGTGCCGTTGGGTCAGTTGGGAGAGCACGGGCAGCAGCCCCTGCTCGACCGGAGCGGTGTCCAGCGTCGTGAGCAGGACGATCAGGGAACGCCGTGGAGCCGTACGGAGCGCCGTGGCGGTGAGGCCGCGGGCATCCGTTTCGACGAGCTCGGGCTCCAGCGTGGCCATCGCGTTGACCAGGGAGGGGAGGACGTCGCCTGCGGCGCGGCCCTGGACCAGAGCGCGGACCCTGCGGTCGTAGGCGAGGAGGTCCACCCGGTCGCCCGCACGCGAGGCGAGGGCGGCGAGGAGAAGGGCCGCGTCCATGGAGGCGTCCAGGCGGGGCGCGTCGCCGACTCGGCCGGCGGAGGTGCGTCCGGTGTCGAGTACGAGAAGGATGTGCCGGTCGCGCTCAGGACGCCAGGTGCGTACCGCGACCGCAGACTGCCTGGCCGTCGCCCGCCAGTCGATGGAGCGGGTGTCGTCGCCGGGAACGTACTCACGAAGGCTGTCGAATTCCGTGCCCTCGCCGCGGGTCAGCACGCTGGTGCGGCCGTCGAGTTCACGCAGTCGGGCGAGTTTCGACGGCAGATGCTTGCGGCTGGTGAAGGGGGGCAGAACCCGTACCGTCCAGGGCACCCGGTGGCCGCCCTGGCGGGAGAACAGGCCGAGGGGTCCGTAGGAGCGGATCGTGACGCGGTCCGCCTGGCGGTCGCCGCGGCGGGTGGGGCGCAGGCGGGTCGTGACGCGCCGACGTTCACCCGGGGGGACGGTCAGTTCGTGGCGTGAGGCCTCGACCTCGGTGCCGGGCTGCCAACTGCTCGGCGGCCAGCCGTCCCTGAGCCGGGCCCGGAGGGGTCGCCCGGACGGGTTGGTCACCGTCAGGGTGACGTCCGCCGTCTCGCCCAGGCGGGCGGACGTGTCGCCGGAGCGGTCGAGCACGAGGCGTCGTACCGGAGCCGCGAGGGCGAAGTCGCAGGCGCAGGCCAGTGCCAGTGGGCCGTCGACGGCGAGGATGCCCGTCCAGCTCGGTCCCCAGATGCCGATCGGGATCGATCCGATGGCCGCGATGAGGGCGGCGCGTCCGGTGAGGGGCATCAGCGCGGGACCGGGACGTGGGCGAGGATCGCGTTGATGACGGAGTCGGCGGTCACGCCTTCCATCTCGGCCTCGGGGCGGAGCTGGACGCGGTGGCGAAGGGTGGGCAGGGCGAGGGCCTTGACGTCGTCGGGGATGACGTAGTCGCGGCCGGTCAGCCAGGCCCAGGCGCGTGAGGTGGCCAGGAGGGCGGTGGCGCCGCGCGGGGAGACGCCGAGGGTGAGGGACGGCGACTCGCGGGTCGCGCGGCAGATGTCGACCACGTACGCGGTGATCTCGGGGGAGACGTTCGTCTTGGCGACCGCAGCGCGGGCGGCTTCGAGGTCGGCGGGGCCCGCGACGGGGCGTACGCCGGCGGCACGCAGGTCGCGCGGGTTGAAGCCCTCGGCGTGGCGGGTGAGGACGTCGATCTCGTCCTGGCGGGAGGGGAGAGGAATCGTCAGTTTGAGGAGGAAGCGGTCCAGCTGGGCTTCGGGAAGGGGATACGTGCCCTCGTACTCGACAGGGTTCTGGGTCGCGGCGACCAGGAACGGGTCGGGGAGGAGACGCGGTACGCCGTCGACGGTGACCTGACGTTCCTCCATGGCTTCGAGGAGGGACGACTGGGTCTTGGGCGGAGTGCGGTTGATCTCGTCCGCGAGGAGCAGGTTGGTGAAGACCGGGCCGGCCTGGAAGGAGAACTCGGCGGTGCGGGCGTCGTAGACGAGGGAGCCCGTGACGTCGCTCGGCATGAGGTCGGGGGTGAACTGGACGCGCTTGGTCTCCAGTTCGAGCGCGGATGCGAGGGCGCGGACGAGCAACGTTTTGGCGACTCCGGGGACTCCTTCGAGGAGAACGTGTCCGCGGCACAGGAGAGCGACGACGAGGCCGGTCACGGCGGGGTCCTGGCCGACCACGGCTTTGGCGATCTCCGCGCGCAGGGCCTCCAGGGAGGCCCGGGCGTCGGCCGGGTTCCCGGTGCTCCCGGCGTTGTCAGTGGTCGGGTCCATCATGGACGGCGTACCTCTCTTTCGAGGGCGTCGAGCTGGTCGGTGAGGTTGATGAGGGCCGCGTCGTCGCCGGGCGGCGGTCCGAAGAGCACTGATTGCAGGGCCTGTCCGTCACCGTGCAGGTGTGCGGAGAGGGCGGGGAGCAGGGCCTCGGGCGCGTGCGCCTGGGAGACGGGGACGCCTACGAGGGGGGCGAGACGGGTGCGGGCGGTGGAGCGAAGAGCGGCGGCCGCGCGGTCGCGGGCGCTGGCCTTGCGGTAGAGGCGGGCGCGGCCTTCGACGGTTTCGGAGGCGCGGATCGCCACGGGGAGTTTCTCGGGCACGAGGGGGCCGAGTCGGCGTGCCCGCCAGAAGGCGGCGAGGGCGGCGGCGATGAAGAGCTGGAGCGTGCCCCAGAGCCAGCCGGAGGGGAGCAGGTCGAACAGGGATTTCTGGTCGCCGGTACCGGTGGCCGTGGCGTCGGAGAGCGAGGGGAGGTACCAGACCAGATGGGGGCGGGAGCCGAGGAGTTGGAGGGCGAGCGAGGCGTTGCCCTGCTTGTCGAGGCGGTCGTTGAGCAGGATGTCGGGCGCGCCGAGGACGACGGTGTCTCCGTTTCCGGAGGCCGCGGGAATGCGGAGGAGCGTGGCCAGGCGCTGGCTGGGGTAGCAGGTGTTCGCGTCGAGGTGGGTGGTGGTGTAGCGGATGCCACCGGTGTCGGCGCTGCCCGCTCGCCGGGCCGCGGCCAGCGTGCAGTGGGGGTCGAGCGTGGACCGGACGCTGTTGGCGGGGTCGGCGGTGACGCCGGGGGCGAGTCGTTCGACCGACGTGCTGCCGGCCGCGACCAGTACGGTGCGGCCGCCCGACCGGGCCGTCGACTTCTGCAACAGGGACTGCTGGTGCGGGGTCAGCAGGTCGGGGACGGCGACGAGAAGGGTGGTGTCGGGGCCGGCCGCGGTGCGGGCTTCGGCCAGGGTGGTGACCACACGGGTGTCCACGTCCCGGTCGGCGAGGAGTTCGGCGACGGCGCGGCTGCCGTAGGGGTCGGCGGAGCGTGGGTCGAGGTCGCCGTGCCGGGTGTCGGAGCGGATCACGGCGATGGCCACGGCTCCGGCGAGGACGAGTACCAGGGCGAGGACGATGCCCCTGGTGCGGGTCCACACCTGGCGGGTGGTGGGCGCGGTGGAGGTGGCCGGGAAGACTGTGCCGGTGGTCATTCGGCGGCCCCCTGGCGGGTGCTGTGGGCCGCACTGTGGGCGTTGCTGGAGCTGTTGGCGCTGCCGGTGAGGACCGGCTTGGTGCGTTCCAGCTCGTGGTCCAGTGCGGCGATGCGGTCGTACGACGCCTGGGTCGCCCGGCGGCCGCCGTACGTCACGTCGTCGAACTCCCGGGCGGCGGCGCGCAGCCGGTCGCTGTGGGCGGGCAGGGCGCGGCCCGCTTCGGCGGCGGCCTCGTCGGCGGTACGGCCGGGGCGGACGTCGAGCAGCGCGCGTTCCTCCAGGGCGCGGACGACGGCGCGCATGCGTTCCTGGAGGGCCTGGCTCCAGTGGCCCTGGGCGGCGTGTGCCTCCGCGGCCGCGCGGTGTTCGGCGGCGCTGCGGGGGCGGTCGTCGAACAGGGTGGCGGCGGAGACGGGCTGCCGGCGGGGGGTGCCCAGGCGCCACCACAGGGCGCCTGCGACGGCGATGACGGCCAGGACCACGACGACCAGGCCCAGTGCGCCTCCGGGCGTCGCGGACGCGGCGGCGGAGAGCACGCGGTCGACCCAGTCCAGGACGGCGTTCAGGGCGCGCTGGACGAGCCCCGGGTCGTTCTCGTGGTACATCCGCTTGGACAGTTCACGCCGTGCCGCCTCCCGTGCGGGATCGCGCGGGATGGTCACGGGTGGTTGGTCGTCCGAGCCGGTCAGCGCCGACAGCGCCGTGTGCCGGGCTCGCGACAAGCCTCGTACGGCCTCGCCTGCGGTGCGCGGCAGAGCTGCGGGCACCGCTGCGAGGACTCCCCCCGTCAGGCTCACCGCATCAGCTCCCCGGGACGGTGCCGGGGGTGCCGGCGCCGTAGTTCTCGACGCCTGCGGCGCGGGCCAGTTCGAGGTCGAGGGCCTCGCGGCGGATGCGCTGGTCGATGTAGAGGAGCACGGTGACGCCCGCGTTGATCGGGAAGGTGAGCATGGAGCCGATCACCGAACCGATGCCGCTGATGACGAGGAACGTCCAGCCGTAGTTGTCGTTGGTGCTCTCCAGGAAGCCGGTCAGGCCGTTGCCGCCGGCGTAGGCCCCGATCAGGGTGAAGGGGACCACGGCGAGCGACGAGACGATGTTGGCGATGATCGAGGCGAGGAACTGGATGCCGAAGACCCGCCACCAGGAGCCGCGGACCAGTTTGGTGGAGCGGCCCAGGGACTTGGTGATGCCCTGCTTCTCCAGCATCAGGGCGGGCGAGGCCAGCGAGAAGCGGACCATCAGCCACACGGTGACGACGACACCGGCGAGGATGCCGAGGACGAGCAGGGCGGCGATGGCGCCGCCTGGGCCGCCGGCGAGCGCGACGACGATGCCGGGCAGTGCGCCGACGAGCAGGACACCGACCGCGATGAGCCCGGTGAGGAGGATGAGGCCGAACAGCCTGAAGACCTGTGGGCGGGCGTCGCGCCAGGCCTCGCCGATGGTGACGGACTTACCGAGCACGGCGCGGCTGGTGACGGTCGTCAGCAGGGCTGTCGCGATGATGGTGCCGACCAGGGTGATCAGCAGGACCGCGCCCGAGCTGAGCACGACCTCGCCCGCGGCGCGGCTGATCTCCGTGAGGGAGGCGCTCGGGTCGTTGAGGGCGTCGGTGGTCTCGGTGTCGTTCAGGACGAGGCCCTGGAGCAGGATCACCGCGACCTCGGTGATGACGGCGACCGTCAGCGAGATGCCGAGGACCGTGCGCCAGTAGGTGCGCATGGTGGAGACGGCGCCGTCGAGGATCTCGCCCACGCCGAGCGGGCGCAGCGGGATCACGCCGGGCTTGGCCGCGGGCGGGGGACCACCCCAGCCGCCGCCCCAGGCGCCGTAGCCCCCGGGCGGGCCGTAGCCGCCGGGGCCGCCGTAGCCACCGGGCCCTCCGTAGCCTCCGTGACCGCCGCCGGGGGGCCGGCCGCCCCAGCCGGGGCCCGGGGGTGGGGGCGGCGGTGCCTGGCCTGGTGCCGGGGCGCCGGTGGGCGTGGACCACTGGCCGGGCGGCGGTTGTTCCTTGGACCACTGCGAGCCGGCGCCCTGTGGATCCGTGCCCGGCTGATCGGCGGGCGGTCCGGCAGGCCCTGCGGGGACGGGGCGGTCGGCAGGGGCGGACGCGCCGGGTTCCCGCCCGTCGGACGGGGCGGATCCGGGCGAGGCCCAGCCCGGAGTGTCGTTCATCGAAGCTCCTTCACGGTGCCCGTCCGCGAGCGCGGCGGCAGGTTGGCTGCCATCGTGCCATGGGGTGGGCGCCCAGTGACCGGCCGCGGTAGAGGCTGCGCACCTTCAATGGTCCGCCGGATACGGGGCAGACTGAGCGCATGGCTGATCAGTACGCGCAAACCGGCGAGGACAAGCGGCCGACGGGAATACCAGTGATCCGGTGGGAGGAGCCGCCCGAAGGTCCCGTGGTGGTCCTTCTCGACCAGACCAGACTGCCGGCGGAGGAGGTCGAGCTGGTGTGCACGGACGCGTCGGCGCTGGTCGAGGCTATCCGTTCCCTCGCGGTGCGCGGTGCGCCGGTGCTCGGGATAGCGGGGGCGTACGGCGTTGCACTCGCCGCCGCGCGGGGCTTCGACGTGGACGAGGCCGCGGCGGCGCTGTCGGGTGCCCGGCCGACGGCCGTGAACCTGTCCGTCGGGGTGCACAGGGCAGCGTCGGCGTACCGGTCGGCCCTGGCCGGGAGCGGGGACGGCGGAGCGGCGGCCGCGGCGGCGCTGGAGGCGGCGCGGGCGCTGCACCGGGAGGATGCCGAGGCCAGCGCCCGGATGGCCGGGCACGGGCTGGCGCTGCTGGAGGAACTGCTGCCCGGCGGAGGGCATCGGATCCTCACCCACTGCAACACTGGTTCGCTGGTGTCCGGCGGGGAGGGCACGGCGTTCGCGGTGGCCCTCAGGGCGCACCGGGCGGGGCGGCTGCGGCGGCTCTGGGTGGACGAGACGCGTCCGTTGCTGCAAGGT
This sequence comes from Streptomyces sp. NPDC104761, assembly GCF_055583445.1. NCBI lineage: Bacteria > Bacillati > Actinomycetota > Actinomycetes > Kitasatosporales > Streptomycetaceae > Streptomyces > Streptomyces sp. NPDC104761. The sequence continues at coordinate 6,663 of NZ_JBVJNZ010000008.1, forward strand.
GCTCGCCTGACCGCATACGAGGCGGCTCGCAGCGGCATGGCGTACACCCTGCTCACCGACAACGCGGCCGGTTCGCTGTTCGCGGCGGGGGAGGTGGACGCGGTGCTGGTCGGGGCGGACCGGATCGCGGCCGACGGATCGGTGGCGAACAAGGTGGGGAGCTATCCGCTCGCGGTGCTCGCGCGGTACCACCATGTGCCGTTCATCGTGGTGGCGCCGTTGACGACGGTGGATCCGGAGACACCGGACGGGGCCTCCATCGAGGTCGAGCAGCGCCCCGGATACGAGGTGACCGAGCTCACGGCACCGCAGGTGCCGGTGGCGGGAGCCGGAGGCGGGATTCCGGTGGCACCCCTGGGGACCCAGGCGTACAACCCGGCGTTCGACGTGACGCCGCCCGAGTTGGTGACGGCGATCGTCACCGAGGAAGGCGCCGTTTCGCCCGTGACGGCCGAGGCTCTCGCGGAGCTGTGCGCCAGGTCGCGCCAGGTGACGATCTAGCCGACGGGATGATGTCGGCTCGACCGACGGCAACGGCCCCTCCACCTGCGGCGATTTCGCGGGCCGGGGGGCCGTGCCGTCCAACGGCCTCACAGGGTCCAGGACGATCCGGACTCCAAGGGCGAATCTCGATTGCAGTTCCTCGCATGCGGCTGGTGATATTCGCCCGTGAGCAGAATTGCCGAGGTCATCGTGTTGGCCAGCGACGCAGCAGAGATCATGGAACCGCTGACCCGGCCGGACGACAGTCGGGGGTGGGCCGGCCACTTCACCGATATCGGGCATGGCATGTTCGGCGGCTGGGCCATCGAGTTCACGCGACGGAGTCGATGGGTCGGACTGCTGGACCACCTCTCGTCGTTGCCTTGGCCGTCGCCACACTCCGTGCAGGTCCTGATCCACGACGAGGAGGACGAGTGCTTCGGCCTGTGGATGTTGTATGACGGCCGACTTGTGGAGGTGCCGCTGCCCCGCACCGAGCGCTACTTCTGGCGGGACCACTACACGGGCGAGATCGATCCGGACTGTCCAGGAATTCTGACGCGCACGGACAGGTCGCACGACGAGTCGTAGCGACGATGTGATCCTCCGCCGCGGGCTCGGTCAGGACCGGCATCCATGGCTGACATCGACGTCGGCGGACGGGGGCAGACAGTGACGGTCCCCAGCGACTAGGGTCACTGGCCGGTGAGCCTGGTCACCTGCGCAACCTTCACTGTTATGAGAATGGGATGATGTCGTTTATGAAGGGACGAGTCCTTGTCGTCGACGACGACACCGCACTGGCCGAGATGCTCGGCATCGTGCTGCGTGGTGAAGGTTTTGAGCCGTCTTTCGTAGCCGACGGCGACAAGGCGCTGGCCGCTTTCCGTGAGACCAAGCCCGACCTGGTGCTCCTGGACCTGATGCTGCCCGGTCGGGACGGTATTGAGGTGTGCCGCCTGATCAGGGCGGAGTCCGGGGTGCCGATCGTGATGCTCACGGCGAAGAGCGACACCGTCGACGTGGTCGTGGGCCTGGAGTCGGGCGCGGACGACTACATCGTGAAGCCGTTCAAGCCGAAGGAGCTGGTCGCCCGGATCCGGGCCCGGCTGCGGAGGTCGGAGGAGCCGGCGCCGGAACAGCTCGCCATAGGTGACCTGGTCATCGACGTGGCCGGGCACTCGGTGAAGCGGGACGGGCAGTCGATCGCGCTGACGCCGCTGGAGTTCGACCTGCTGGTCGCGCTCGCCCGCAAGCCGTGGCAGGTGTTCACGCGCGAGGTGCTCCTGGAGCAGGTCTGGGGCTACCGGCACGCGGCGGACACCCGCCTCGTCAATGTTCACGTCCAGCGGCTGCGTTCCAAGGTCGAGAAGGACCCGGAGCGGCCGGAGATCGTGGTGACCGTCCGTGGTGTCGGATACAAGGCGGGACCGAGCTGACATGTCCGGTGACAGTGCCGCTTCGGCCCCCGGCCGGTCCGGGGACCGTCCGGAGCGGCCTGTCGGCGGGAAGCGGTTCGGTGCGCGCTGGCGGCTGCTCTTCGAGGGCGGACTGCTCCAGGGCGGGGTTCAGGGCAGTCCGGTGCTGCGCCTGTTCATGCGCTGGGTACGGCGGCCGCTGCTGCCGGTCATGCGGCTGTGGCGGCGCAACATCCAGCTCAAGGTCGTCGTCACGACCCTGCTGATGTCGCTGGGCGTCGTCCTGCTGCTCGGCTTCGTCGTCATCGGGCAGGTGCGCAACGGCCTGCTGGACGCCAAGGTGAAGGCCTCGCAGAGCCAGGCCACCGGTGGGTTCGCGGTGGCCAAGCAGAAGGCCGACGAGGCCGCGACCGGCACCGGCGACACCGCGGTGTCACCGGACGGCCGGCAGTCGCAGAACGTCACCTCGTGGATGAGCGACCTCGTCGAGTCCCTCTCCAGCGGCGGCCAGGGCGCCTTCGACGTGGTCACGCTGCCTGCGGGTGACAACAACAGCGGCGGCGGGCGCACCCGCGCCTCCGGGCAGGTCGACCCGACGGCCAGCGTGCCCGACGACCTGCGCACGCGGATCAACGGCAACACGACGGCCGCACAGAGCTACACCCGGATCATCTACACGGACGACAAGGAGTCGCAGCCCGCGCTGGTCATCGGCAAGCAGGTCAGCGATCCGAACAACGACCCGTACGAGCTGTACTACCTCTTCCCGCTCACCCAGGAGGAGAAGTCCCTCAGCCTGGTGAAGGGCACGCTGGCGACCGCCGGGCTGTTCGTCGTCGTGCTCCTCGGGGCCATCGCCTGGCTCGTCGTACGGCAGGTCGTCACGCCGGTGCGGATGGCGGCCGGGATCGCCGAGCGGCTGTCGGCCGGGCGGCTCCAGGAGCGGATGAAGGTCACCGGCGAGGACGACATCGCGCGGCTCGGCGAGGCCTTCAACAAGATGGCGCAGAACCTCCAGCTGAAGATCCAGCAGCTGGAGGACCTGTCGCGGATGCAGCGCCGGTTCGTGTCGGACGTCTCGCACGAGCTGCGGACGCCGTTGACGACCGTCCGGATGGCGGCCGACGTCATCCACGAGGCCCGCGAGGACTTCGACCCGGTGACCGCGCGGTCCGCGGAGCTCCTCGCCGACCAGCTGGACCGGTTCGAGTCGCTCCTCGCCGACCTGCTGGAGATCAGCCGCTTCGACGCGGGCGCGGCGGCGCTGGAGGCGGAGCCGATAGACCTCAGGGAGGTCGTACGGCGGGTGGTCAGCGGGGCCGCGCCGCTCGCGGAGCGCAAGGGCACGCACATACGCGTGCTCGGCGACCTGCAGCCGGTGGTGGCCGAGGCGGATGCCCGGCGCGTGGAGCGGGTGCTGCGCAACCTGGTCGTCAACGCCGTCGAGCACGGCGAGGGCAAGGACGTCGTCGTCAAGCTGGCCTCGGCCGGCGGGGCGGTCGCGATCGCGGTGCGCGACTACGGTGTCGGGCTCAAGCCCGGCGAGGCGACCCGGGTCTTCAGCCGCTTCTGGCGGGCCGACCCGGCACGCGCGCGTACCACCGGCGGTACGGGCCTGGGGCTGTCGATCGCCCTGGAGGACGCGCGGCTGCACGGCGGCTGGCTGCAGGCGTGGGGGGAACCGGGCGGCGGCTCGCAGTTCCGGCTGACGCTCCCCAGGACGGCGGACGAGCCGTTGCGGGGCTCGCCGATACCCCTGGAGCCCAAGGACTCCCGGCGCAACCGGGGGCTCGGCGAGGCCGGCCTGCCGAGCGGCGAGGACAAGCGGGCCACCGTGCCGGTGCAGCCCGGTGGTGGCCATGCGTCGTCGCTCGCCCCGATGACGCAGCGGACGGCCGCCGTGGCCCCCACCGCCGACCCGACCGCGCTGCCCGGCAACGGCGCGCGCGTGGTGCCCCGGCCGGCCCAGGGCGTCCGGCGTCAGGAGGGCCGGCCCGAGGCGGGTCAGGGCGACGGGGCGGACGAGTCGAACAAGCCAGGGGAGGCATTTCGTGGGCGCTGACCGCGAGGGGAGCGCCCGGCGCAGGCCGGCGCGCGCGGTGGCGTACGCCGCCTGCGGGGCCGTGGTTCTGGCGGGCTGTGCCTCCATGCCGGACAGCGGCGACCTGCGGGACGTCGAGTCGACGCCCCGGCAGGACACCCAGGTGCGGGTCTTCGCCATGCCGCCGCAGCAGGACGCCTCGTCCACGGAGATCGTGCAGGGCTTTCTGGAGGCCCTGACCAGTGACGATCCGAACTACGACACGGCACGCAAGTACCTGACCAAGGCCGCCGCGAAGACCTGGCAGCCGGAGTCGCAGGCCATGGTGCTGGCGAACGGGCCGAGCATTCAGACGGACCCGCGCCCGGCCGGGCGCGAGGGCACGAGCAGCATCACCTACACGCTCCAGGGCAGCCGGGTGGCCACCGTCGACGCGCAGCAGGCGTACACGCCCGCGGACGGGTCGTACCGCAGGACCGTGCATCTGACGAGGGACGCCAAGAGCGGGCAGTGGCGCATCGACTCGCTGCCGCAGGGTGTCGTGATGGGCAGGTCCGACTTCCAGCGCAACTACACGTCGGTCGACAAGTACTACTTCGCCTCGGACACGTCGGCGGGGGAGACCGGGCAGCCGGTGGCCGTCGCGGATCCCGTCTTCGTGCGCAGCCGGGTGGATCCGACGACCCAGCTGGTGCGTTCGCTGCTCAGCGGTCCCACCACCTGGCTCGGCCCGGTGGTCCGGTCGAGTTTCCCGACCGGTACGGCGCTGAAGAAGGGCGTGTCCGGGCTGACGCCGGACGACCAGAACCGGCTCACGGTGCCGCTCAACGTCAAGGCGTCCCGGATCGGCTCCGTCAAGTGCGGCGAGATGGCGACCCAGTTGCTCTTCACGCTGCGCAACCTGACGCCCACCGTGGACTCGGTCGCGCTGCAGTCCGTCAACGGCGCCCACATGTGCGACGTCTCCGAGAAGCAGGCCGAGGCGACCGCCTGGCGTGCCTCCACCAAGCGCCCCGACTACCTGTACTTCCTCGACGGCAAGCACCGGCTGGTGCGGATGGCGAGCGGCGGCACCGGCACCGGCGCGGTCGCGGTGCCGGGTCCGTTCGGCGCGGGCACCAAGCTGCTGCGGTCGGTGGCGGTCGCCCGTGACGAGCGGACGGCGGCCGGGGTCACCGGCGACGGCAGGTACCTGTACGTCAGCTCGCTGACGTCGGACGGTTCGCTGGGCGACGCCGTGCTGACCAGTCACGGTGCGACCGAGGACGACCGGCTGACGGCGCCGAGCTGGGACGCCCGCGGCGACCTGTGGGTGGCCGACCGCGATCCCGCCAAGCCGCAGCTGTACATGCTGGCGCAGGGCGTGGGCCGGCCTGTGGCCGTGCAGGTGCCCGAACTGGACGGCCGTGTCAAGGACGTGCGGGTCGCCGCGGACGGGGTGCGGATCGCGCTCGTCGTCGAGAAGGACGGCAAGCAGTCGTTGCTCGTCGGACGGGTCGAGCGCACCAAGTCCGACGACCAGCAGGAGGTCTCGGTCCTCGAACTGCGCTCCGCGACCCCCGGATCCGAGGAGGTCACCGCGATGTCCTGGGCCGGGGACAGCAGGCTCGTGGTGGTCGGGCGCGAGCAGGGCGGCGTGCAGCAGACGCGGTACGTCCAGGTCGACGGTTCGACGCCGGACGGGCCCGCGCCCGCGGCGCTCACGGGTGTCCTGGCGATCGCCGCGTCCGAGGACGACCGGGTGCCGCTGGTGGCCCGCTCGAAGGACGACGGGATCGTCCGGCTGCCGTCCGGGGACCAGTGGCAGAAGGTGGTCAAGGACGGGTCGGGGCCGGTCTATCCGGGCTGAGCCCCGCGGCACCGGTCAGCGGCCGTCCCGTTCCGGCACCGGTCAGCGGCCGTCCCGTTCCGGCATGGAGCCGGCGGGGCGGCCGTTTCCCTGGGCGCGGACGAAAGTCGTTGGACGCCCCGGGCAACCGTTCTTCGGCACGGCAACGCCCTTCTCACCCGTGTGGGTGACGGGCTGTGCGTGTCTCGCGGGGTTGTCCACAGGCAGTTGTCCACAGGGGTGGCCGGTCGGACCGGTCGTTGGCACAGTGGGCACATGCGGGGGTGGTGGCAGGACCTCACCGACCTGGTGCTGCCGGCCGAGTGCGGAGGCTGCGCGATGCCTCGCACGGTGCTCTGCGACGGGTGCCGTGCCGCCCTGAGCGGGGCCGTACCGCGCCGGGTGCGACCGGTGCCGGAGCCGTCCGGACTGCCGGCGGTGTACGCGGCGGCGCCTTACGCGGACGAGGTACGGGCGGTTCTCCTCGCCCACAAGGAGCGCGGTGCGCTGGCGCTCGCCGGAGCGCTGGGCGCGGCGCTGGCGGGAGCCGTGCGAGCCGGGCTGCGGGACGGGTGCCAGGACGGCCCGGCCGGGCTTCGGGACGGCCGGGCGGTACGCATCGTCACCTCGTGGCACGGTACGGCGACGGGTGGCGCCGGCGCGTCCCGGCCCGTGCTGCTCGTCCCCGTGCCGTCCGCGCCGTGGGCCGTGCGGGCACGAGGCCATGATCCGGTGCGGCGGATCACCCTCGCGGCGGCTGCGGAGCTGCGGCGGGCCGGGAACCCGGCCCGGGTGGTTCCGGTGCTGCGGCAGCGGCGGGCCGTCGCCGACCAGTCGGGGCTCAACGCCCGGCAGCGGTACGCGAATCTCGCGGGCGCGCTGGAGGTGACCGCGGGCGGTGCCCGGCTGCTGGCCGGGGGCCGGGTCGTCCTCGTCGACGACCTCGTCACCACGGGCGCCACCCTCGCGGAGGCGGCGCGTGCGGTGCGGGAGACGGTGAGGGCCGAAGGGGCAGGAGAGGCGACAAGGGCTGTGTATCGGCGCGCGGCCTGGGAAGGAAGGGAGGAACGGAAGGCCGGACCGGAGGAAGAGCGGGCGAAGTGGGCACGGAACGCATCGGGAATCACCGAGGTGAACGGCCTCGCAGGGCCCGTCCGTGCCGCTGTGGTCGCGGCCTCACCGGATTCTTTCGAAATGAACCGGAACTGACCGTGAACGTACATCGTTGCAGGTAGTGACGGGGTCAATTCACCTGAATGGAGGTACGCATCAGTAGAGGGTGACGACATCCGTCCGGGCGAGATATGTTCGGTTGTGAGGGAGAAAGCCGCAGGCCATGTCTCCCCAATCCGAATGCCGTGCCGCGGGTTTTCCGCAATCATCGCGGTGCTGGGGTGCAGATCTTGCCCATGGGGGAGGAGGAGGTGAAGTCGCCGAGTCCGAGGCTCCGGGGTTCACCGGAGCTGGGTGCAAAAAGGGAGATGCTCCGCAGTGCAGCGGAGTGATCCGGGAACGGAGTTCTGCGTGGACATCGTCGTCAAGGGCCGCAAGACCGAGGTGCCCGAGCGGTTCCGCAAGCACGTGGCCGAGAAGCTGAAGCTGGAGAAGATCCAGAAGCTCGACGGCAAGGTGATCAGCCTCGACGTCGAGGTGTCCAAGGAGCCCAACCCCCGACAGGCCGACCGTTGCGACCGGGTGGAGATCACGCTCCGCTCCCGCGGGCCGGTGATCCGGGCGGAGGCAGCGGCCAGTGACCCGTACGCGGCGCTCGACCTGGCGGCGGAGAAGCTGGACGCGCGGCTGCGCAAGCAGCACGACAAGCGGTTCTCCCGCCGCGGCGCGCGGCGGATCTCGGCGGCCGAGGTCCCCGACCACGTCCCGGGCGCGGCGACGCTCAACGGGAACGGCAGCCCCGTCCACCCCGAGGACGCGGACGGAGTGCCCACCAAGAAGATGGGCTCCCTCGAGGTGCAGGGCGAAGGCCCCCTCATCGTCCGCGAGAAGACGCATGTCGCCGCCCCGATGACCCTCGACCAGGCTCTCTACGAGATGGAACTGGTCGGACACGACTTCTACTTGTTCATCGACTCCGAGACCAAGGAGCCGAGTGTCGTCTACCGGCGGCACGCGTACGACTACGGTGTCATCCACCTCAACACGGACCCGATGGTCGCCCAGGCGCAACCGCCCGCGGCAGGAGGCACGCTGGGCGGCTGACCGGACCGGCCGGCAGGTGAGCCTGTGCCCCTGGAAGCGCGTGTGCGCCCCAGGGGCACCGGTGTGCGACCACTTCGCGCCCCGCTCGGTCACCCCGTTGCCGCCCGGACATGGAATCATGGCCAGGGCGACCCAACCGGTGGGCCGCTGCCTTGGGTTGGCGGATGGCACAGCACCACAGGCCACAGCCTTCAGGGGGAGGAACGATGGCGGACAGCTTCGGACCGATGCGGGACGGTGATGCCGACGGCGGCGTCGTCGGCATGGGCCCGGACGCGGGCGGTACTCCGCGCAAGGAGCCGATCAGAGTCCTTGTCGTCGACGACCATGCCCTCTTCCGCCGTGGACTGGAGATCGTGCTCGCCGCCGAGGAGGACATTCAGGTCGTCGGGGAGGCGGGTGACGGCGCGGAGGCCGTCGACAAGGCCGCCGACCTGCTGCCCGACATCGTGCTGATGGACGTCCGGATGCCCAAGCGCGGCGGCATCGAGGCCTGCACCTCCATCAAGGAGGTGGCGCCCAGCGCGAAGATCATCATGCTGACGATCAGCGACGAGGAGGCCGACCTCTACGACGCGATCAAAGCGGGCGCGACCGGATACCTCCTCAAGGAGATCTCCACCGACGAGGTGGCCACCGCCATTCGCGCGGTGGCCGACGGGCAGTCGCAGATCAGCCCGTCCATGGCCTCGAAACTCCTCACCGAGTTCAAGTCGATGATCCAGCGCACCGACGAGCGCCGGCTGGTGCCGGCACCGCGGCTGACCGACCGTGAACTCGAAGTACTCAAGCTGGTCGCCACCGGGATGAACAACCGCGACATCGCGAAGGAGTTGTTCATCTCCGAGAACACCGTGAAGAACCACGTGCGCAACATCCTGGAGAAGCTGCAGCTGCACTCCAGGATGGAGGCGGTGGTCTACGCGATGCGGGAGAAGATCCTCGAAATCCGCTGAGGCCGCCGGAGCCGGCCTCGCCGCGGGCGACGGTCAGCGCAGCGCGGCGGTCAGGGCGCGGGTCACTTCCTTGAGGAGCGGCTCGCGCAGTTCGGGGGCATCCACGCGCTCCACGCGCACCGTCGTGCAGTCCACCCAGCTCGCCGCCTCGACCAGCGCCTCCGCCACCGCGGGGACCGCCTTCGGGCCGTCCAGCGTGACCTGGCGGGCCACCAGGACGCCGCCCGCCTCGCGCGCCGGGTCCACCCGGCCCACCAGCCGGCCGCCGGCCAGCACCGGCATCGCGTAGTAGCCGTACACCCGCTTCGGCTTCGGGACGTAGGCCTCCAGGCGGTGGGTGAAGCCGAAGATCCGCTCCGTGCGCGCCCGGTCCCAGATCAGCGAGTCGAACGGCGAGAGCAGCGTCGTACGGTGCCGGCCGCGCGGGGGTGCGGCCAGGGCCGCCGGGTCGGCCCAGGCGGGCTTGCCCCAGCCCTCCACCTCCACCGGGACCAGACCCGAGTCGGCGATCACCGCGTCGACCTGCTCACCCTTGAGCCGGTGGTAGTCGGCGATGTCCGCGCGCGTACCGACGCCCAGCGACTGCCCGGCCAGCCGGACCAGGCGGCGCAGGCACTCGGCGTCGTCCAGCTCGTCGTGGAGCAGCGTGGCCGGAACCGCGCGCTCGGCCAGGTCGTACACCCGCTTCCAGCCGCGCCGCTCGACGCACACCACCTCGCCGTACATCAGGGCGCGCTCCACGGCGACCTTGGTGCCGGACCAGTCCCACCACTCGCTGGTCTTCTTCGCGCCGCCCAGCTCCGTCGCGGTCAGCGGGCCCTCGCTCCGCAGCTGCTTGATCACCTGGTCGTAGACGCCGTCGGGGAGGTCGTGGCTCCAGTGGGGGCGGTCGCGGTAGGCGCGGCGGCGGAAGGCGAAGTGCGGCCACTCCTCGATGGGGAGGATGCAGGCCGCGTGCGACCAGTACTCGAAGGCGTGTGTGTCCGTCCAGTAGGCGGCGTCGACCGTCCGGCGGCCGACCCGGCCGAGGCGGGCGTACGGGATCAGCTCGTGCGAGCGGGCGAGGACCGAGATGGTGTCGAGCTGGACCGCGCCGAGGTGGCGGAGCACGCCCCGGACGCCGGAACGGCGGTCGGGGGCGCCGAGGAAGCCCTGTGCCTTCAGCGCGATACGGCGGGCTTCGTCCGCCGAGAGGGCGGCGGCGGGGCGCGGGAGGGTCGTCATGGTTCGGACGATAGAGCGTGGCACTGACAGTCCGGCACGAGCTGGGGCTTCAGCCCTGCGAGGGGGCCGGCAGGTAGGGCGCCGCGGAGGGCAGGCCCAGGTCCGAGGGGAGCAGGGAGCCGACCCAGCAGTCGCGTCGTACGCCCTTGTTGTTGAGGGAGGAGCGGAGGATGCCCTCGACGGTGAAGCCGGCGCGTTCCGCGACCGCGCGGGAGGCGTGGTTGCCGACCTCGGCACGCCATTCGACGCGGTCGATCGCCATCCGCGTGAACGCCCAGCGGGTGGCCGCGAGGGTGGCCTCGGCGGTGTAGCCGTGGCCGCGGTGTTCCTTGGCGGTCCAGAAACCCACCTCGGCCGTGCCGAGGGAGCGCATGGTCAGGGCGAGCATCCCGGCCAGCCCGCCCGTCGGCAGGAAGACGCCGAAGGTGAACATCGAGCCCTCGGACCAGCCGTCGGGGACCATCTGCTCCGTGAAGCTGCGGGCGTGCTCGGCGAGGTAGGGCGAGGGAATCGTCGTCCAGCGCTGGATGTCGGGATCCTGGACGGCCGCGTACACCGCATCGGTGTCCTGCGGGCCGACCGCGCGCAGCAGCAGACGAGGGGTGGTGAGCGTGACGGGTTCCATCGGCTGATTCTGCTCGCCCCGCCGTCCGGTACGCCATCGATTTCGCTCTGCGTGATCGAGTGATCACGTTTCGCGCAATTCCTGGCTCCGGCGCGGCACTATCCGTGTGCCCCGGCCGTTGTCCCGGGTGAAGCGTGAAACGGGCTCGCAGGGCCCGCAGGAAAGCGGCGGACGGCCGTCGGGCCGACAGGCCTCCCGACACGGCCGGGTCCTCGCATACGATGGCCGTTGCTCAGTACGTCAAATGGAAACCGACCCTCCCAGGCCCGACCGGCAAGGAGACTAAACCCCGTGTCCGTCCTCTCGAAGATCATGCGTGCAGGCGAAGGCAAGATCCTGCGCAAGCTGCACCGCATCGCGGACCAGGTCAACTCCATCGAAGAGGACTTCGTCGACCTCTCCGACGCCGAGCTGCGGGCCCTCACCGATGAGTACAAGCAGCGCTATGCCGACGGTGAGAGCCTCGACGACCTGCTCCCCGAGGCGTTCGCCACCGTCCGCGAGGCCGCCAAGCGCGCCCTCGGCCAGCGCCACTACGACGTGCAGATCATGGGCGGTGCGGCCCTCCACCTCGGCTACGTGGCCGAGATGAAGACCGGTGAGGGCAAGACCCTCGTCGGCACCCTGCCCGCGTACCTCAACGCGCTGGCGGGCAAGGGCGTCCACCTCATCACGGTCAACGACTACCTGGCCGAGCGCGACTCCGAGATGATGGGCCGCGTCCACAAGTTCCTGGGCCTGACCGTCGGCTGCATCCTCGCCAACATGACGCCGGCCCAGCGCCGCGAGCAGTACGCGTGCGACATCACGTACGGCACGAACAACGAGTTCGGCTTCGACTACCTGCGCGACAACATGGCGTGGGCCCAGGACGAGCTCGTCCAGCGCGGCCACAACTACGCCATCGTCGACGAGGTCGACTCCATCCTGGTCGACGAGGCCCGTACGCCGCTGATCATCTCCGGCCCGGCCGACCAGGCCACCAAGTGGTACGGCGACTTCGCCAAGCTGGTCCTGCGCCTGAAGAAGGGCGAGGCCGGCAACCCGCTCAAGGGCCAGGAGGAGACCGGCGACTACGACGTCGACGAGAAGAAGCGCACCGTCGCCATCCACGAGTCCGGCGTCAGCAAGGTCGAGGACTGGCTGGGCATCGACAACCTCTACGAGTCGGTCAACACGCCTCTGGTGGGCTACCTGAACAACGCCATCAAGGCGAAGGAGCTCTTCAAGAGGGACAAGGACTACGTCGTCCTCGACGGCGAGGTCATGATCGTCGACGAGCACACCGGCCGTATCCTCGCCGGCCGCCGCTACAACGAGGGCATGCACCAGGCGATCGAGGCGAAGGAAGGGGTGGACATCAAGGACGAGAACCAGACGCTCGCCACGATCACCCTGCAGAACTTCTTCCGCCTCTACAAGCGCCACGACCACAACGGCAAGGAACTGCCCGGCCTGTCCGGCATGACCGGTACGGCCATGACCGAGGCCGCCGAGTTCCACCAGATCTACAAGCTCGGTGTGGTCCCGATCCCCACGAACCGGCCGATGATCCGCAAGGACCAGTCGGACCTGATCTACCGCACCGAGGTCGCCAAGTTCGAGGCGGTCGTCGACGACATCGCGGAGAAGCACGAGAAGGGCCAGCCGATCCTGGTCGGCACGACCTCCGTGGAGAAGTCGGAGTACCTCTCGCAGCAGCTCTCCAAGCGCGGCATCCAGCACGAGGTCCTCAACGCCAAGCACCACGAGCGCGAGGCCTCGATCGTCGCCCAGGCCGGCCGCAAGGGCGCCGTCACGGTGGCCACCAACATGGCCGGCCGCGGTACGGACATCAAGCTCGGCGGCAACCCCGAGGACCTCGCCGAGGCGGAGCTGCGCCAGCGGGGCCTCGACCCCGAGGAGCACATCGAGGAGTGGGCGCAGGCCCTTCCCGCCGCCCTGGAGAAGGCCGAGCAGGCCGTCAAGGCGGAGTTCGAGGAGGTCAAGGAGCTCGGCGGACTCTACGTCCTGGGCACCGAGCGGCACGAGTCGCGCCGGATCGACAACCAGCTGCGCGGCCGTTCCGGCCGTCAGGGCGACCCGGGCGAGTCCCGCTTCTACCTCTCCCTCGGCGACGACCTGATGCGCCTGTTCAAGGCCCAGATGGTCGAGCGCGTGATGTCCATGGCGAACGTGCCGGACGACGTGCCGATCGAGAACAAGATGGTCACCCGCGCGATCGCGTCCGCGCAGTCGCAGGTCGAGCAGCAGAACTTCGAGACCCGTAAGAACGTCCTGAAGTACGACGAGGTGCTCAACCGCCAGCGCGAGGTCATCTACGGCGAGCGCCGCCGCGTCCTGGAGGGCGAGGACCTCCAGGAGCAGATCCAGCACTTCATGGACGACACGATCGACGCGTACGTCGGCGCGGAGACCGCCGAGGGTTTCCCGGAGGACTGGGACCTCGACCGTCTGTGGGGCGCCTTCAAGCAGCTCTACCCGGTCAAGGTCACCGTCGAGGAGCTGGAGGAGGCGGCCGGCGACCGTGCGGGCCTGACCGCCGAGTACATCTCCGAGTCCATCAAGGACGACATCCACGAGCAGTACGCGTCGCGCGAGGCGCAGCTGGGCTCCGAGATCATGCGTGAGCTGGAGCGCCGGGTCGTGCTGTCGGTCCTGGACCGCAAGTGGCGCGAGCACCTCTACGAGATGGACTACCTCCAGGAGGGCATCGGCCTGCGCGCGATGGCCCAGAAGGACCCGCTGGTCGAGTACCAGCGCGAGGGCTTCGACATGTTCACCGCGATGATGGACGGCATCAAGGAGGAGTCCGTCGGCTACCTGTTCAACCTGGAGGTCCAGGTCGAGCAGCAGGTCGAGGAGGTCCCGGTCGAGGACACCGAGGCGGCGGCGGGCGTCCAGGACGCGGTGCCGGCCCAGGCGGGCTCGCGTCCCGAGATCCGTGCGAAGGGTCTCGAGGCGCCGCAGCGGCGGGGCATGCACTTCTCGGCCGCCACGGTGGACGGCGAGGGCGGCATCGTCGAGGGCGACTTCGACTACGACGACGATGAGCCGGCCCGCTCCGAGGCCGACGGCCTGACGCGTGCCGAGCGCCGCAAGCAGGCGAAGAGCCGGCGCGGCCGCAGGAAGTAGCCCGGCGCCGACGAGCGTTCGCGAGGGCCGGTCACCCTGGAGAGGGGGCCGGCCCTTCGGCATGGGGTGTTCGCGGCGGGCGGCCCGGCCGGGCGCCGGACGTCAGGGGCCGTGCGACGGGCGTGGGCCGCCCATCTCCACCGCCGTGCAGCGCCAGCGCAGGTCCGCGCCCTGCTCCAGGCGGAAGGCCAGCGCGCGCAGCCGGTCGCCCGCGGTGATGCGGGCGAAGACCTCCAGGGCGCCCGAGCAGGGGACGTAGTAGCCGATGTCGCGGACGACGGGGTCGGCGCCGCGGGTGCGCAGGGGGCCGTGTTCGGCGAGGCGGGCCAGGTCGTCGTAGGCCTGGCCCGCGGTGTGCCGGAGCATCCAGTGGACGGGGCGGCGGCCGCTCAGGACGGCCAGCAGCCGCTCCGCGAAGAGGTCGGTGGGACGGGGGCCCGGCGGTGCCGCCGGAGGCGTGAGCGGCCGGCGGGAGGAAGGGGCGCCGGGGCGGCGGGAGTCGCGGCGGCCGGGGGGCCGGGTGGTCGGGCGGAGCTGGGCGGTCCTGGTCATGACCTTGTTCATGGGGTCCCCGTTCGGCGGGCCCGGCGGGTACCGGGCGGTAACTTTCGGTTACGGATCTTGTACGGGGGCCGGGACGGCGACAGCAAGGCGATGGCGGTTCGTGTCGGGGGTCCTGGAATGTTCACCTATCCGAGTGGTCGGGGGTGCCGGAAACCCACCGGGCGGGCGGCAGTGCCGGGTGAATCCCGGGGCGCCGGGTGGACGCCCCCGACGTCACCGCCCGGGACCCGAAAGGGGACGCCCGCACGTATCCTGAAGGCCCTCCGGAAGGCGCCAGGCCTCCTCCGGGGGTCATGCCGAAGCAGAGTGAAGAGTCCGGAAGAGAGCGGCCCAGCCATGCGCGTCTACGTCCCCCTGACCCTTCCCGGGCTCGCCGAGGCGCACAAGACGGGCGAGCTGGGGACCGGTCCGTTCGTCGCCTACGCCGTCACGCCCGCGTTGCGCGAGTGGTACCTCTCCGACGACATGGAGGAACTCGAGTACGCCGCGCTCAACCGCGCCGCGCTGGCCTCCCTGCGGCTGCTGGCCGCCGACCCGGACGCGATGCGGCGCCGGGTCGTGGTCGCCGTCGACGTGCCCGACGGCACGGCGGCGGCCGACCCGGACCGCGGGCTCGACCCGGCGGCGCTGGGCGAGGTCCGGGTGACCGGGACGGTGGCGCTGGCCAGGGCGGCCGCGGTGCACGTCGACTCCGACGGCGCCGAGGAGGACGTGACGGCGGCCGCCGGGGCGCTGGCGGCGGCGGACGGCGGTGACGACGACGCGCAGTTCGTCGTGGACGGGGCCGAGGACCACGAACTGCTCTGGTACGCCACGCAGGAGATCCCGAGCCTGGTGGGCCTCGACGGCTGAGACGGGGCCGAAAGGGCCCGGCGGGGCACCTGTGACCTGCGGTGATGTGGCCACGGGTCTTGATTGTCAGTGGCGGCGGGTAGCGTTTTCGGCATGGGGAAGCACGAAAGCGCGCACATTGTCTGGGACTGGAACGGGACGCTGTTCCACGACAACGACGCGATCATCGGGGCGACGAACGCGGCCTCGGCCGAGCTGGGTCTGGCGCCGATCACGCTGGACCAGTACCGGGCGCTGTACTGCGTGCCGGTGCCGAAGTTCTACGAGCGGCTGATGGGGCGGCTGCCGACGGAGGCCGAGTGGGAGGTCATGGACGTGATCTTCCACCGGTACTACGCCGAGCACCGCGTCAGGTGCGCGCTGACCGAGGGGGCGGCCGAGCTGCTGGCGGGGTGGCGTTCGGCGGGGCGCAGCCAGTCGCTGCTGAGCATGTACGCGCATGACGAACTGGTCCCGCTGGTACGCGGGTTCGGGATCGAGCCGCACTTCATACGGGTGGACGGGCGGGTCGGGCCGTCGGGGGGCAGCAAGGCCGAGCACATGGTGCGGCATCTGCGGCAGCTGGCGGGTGTGCGGCCGGGGCGGACCGTGGTGATCGGGGACGCGGCGGACGACGCGGTGGCGGCGCGGGCGGCGGGAGCGAAGGCGGTGCTGTACACCGGGGGGTCGCACGGCAGGGCGAGCCTGGAGGAGGCCGGGGTGCCGGTCGTGGACTCGCTGGCGGAGGCGGTCGAGGAGGCGGAGCGCCTGGTGGCGTGAGCGCGTGCAGGTGGGCCGGGGCTGCCGGAGCCGCTTACCGGCGCTGCCAGGTGCCGCTGCGCCCACCCGTGCCGCCCTGCGGCACGCCTGCCCGCAGCTATGTAGCTGACGTGACGGCAGCGCCCCGTAAGGGGCGCGGGGAACTGCGCGACCAGCCCCCACGCGTCGCCCGCACCATGACCACCGGTTTTCAGCCACCCCCAACCCCCACATCGGCCAGGCAAGCGCAGCGCCCCTGTGCAGAACGTCAAAGTTCCACCCCCTGTTTTGTACACATACGGCTCATGACGGCCCCCCGGTCGGGAGCGATAGCCTTGGTGGCGTGATCAGCGCGATAGTTCGCGGGGGCATCGGTGCCCCTGCCCTGCGCCCGGTGAGCACGGAACACCTCCGTGACCGGGTGGCGGTCGCTGGTCTTCCCGGGCGGAGGGCGCCGAAGGCGGCCCAGGCAGGAGCGCTGCCGAGAGCAGTATCACACCTGCGGAGCAGCTCAAATATGGCTCAATACCCCCCGCTCGTCTCACCTTGCGGCATAGCGTCGGAGCGGACCGGAGAACCCGGCCGTGGCGTCGAGCCGCAGGGGGAAGAGCCCGTACTTCCTTCTACGTCACGCAATGGCGCGCGACAGGAGCCAGAGGACAATGCAGACCAAGCTGGACGAAGCCAAGGCCGAGCTGCTCGATCGGGCCGCCCGGGTAGCTGAGAACAGCCCGGCCGGGGGGCACCTACCGACTGGGACGACGGGAGAGGCGGATCAGGAGTCCGTCGCCGCGTTCCTCCAGCGCTACTACCTGCACACCGCACCGGAGGACCTGGCCGACCGCGACCCGGTCGACGTCTTCGGCGCGGCCGTCTCGCACTACCGCCTCGCCGAGACCCGCCCCCAGGGCACCGCGAACGTCCGGGTGCACACCCCGACCGTCGAGGAGAACGGGTGGACCTGCACCCACACCGTGGTGGAGGTCGTCACCGACGACATGCCCTTCCTCGTGGACTCGGTCACCAATGAGCTGACCCGGCAGGGGCGCGGGATCCACGTCGTCATCCACCCCCAGATCGCGGTCCGCCGCGACCTCACCGGCAAGATGATCGAGGTGCTGCCCACCCCGGCCGTCGGCGAGGAACTGCCGCACGACGCGTACACCGAGTCCTGGATCCACGTCGAGATCGACCGCGAGACCGACCGCTCCGACCTCAAGCAGATCACCGCCGACCTGCTGCGCGTGCTCTCCGACGTCCGTGAGGCCGTCGAGGACTGGGAGAAGATGCGGGAGGCGGCCGTCCGCGTCGCCGAGAACCTCGGCGAGGAGCCGGTCCCGGCCGACCTGCCGCGCCCCGAGGTCGAGGAGGCCCGCGAGCTGCTGCGCTGGCTGGCCGCCGACCACTTCACCTTCCTCGGCTTCCGCGAGTACCAGCTGCGCGAGGACGACTCGCTGGCCGCCGTGCCCGGCACCGGCCTCGGCATCCTGCGCTCCGACCCACACCACTCGGCCGACGAGGGCCACCCGGTCAGCCCCTCCTTCGAGCGGCTCCCGGCCGACGCGCGTGCCAAGGCCCGCGAGCACAAGCTCCTCGTCCTGACCAAGGCGAACAGCCGGGCGACCGTGCACCGGCCGTCGTACCTGGACTACATCGGCGTCAAGAAGTTCGACGCGGACGGCAACGTGGTGGGTGAGCGGCGCTTCCTGGGGCTGTTCTCGTCCGCCGCCTACACCGAGTCGGTGCGCCGGGTGCCGGTCATCCGCCGCAAGGTCGACGCCGTGCTGGAGCGGGCGGGCTTCTCGCCCAACAGCCACGACGGCCGCGACCTGATGCAGATCATGGAGACGTACCCGCGCGACGACATGTTCCAGACCCCGGTCCCGGAGCTGGAGTCGATCGTCACGTCCGTCCTGTACCTCCAGGAGCGCCGCCGGCTGCGGCTGTACCTGCGCCAGGACGAGTACGGCCGCTACTACTCGGCCCTCGTCTACCTCCCGCGTGACCGCTACACCACCGGCGTCCGGCTGCGGATCATCGACATCCTGAAGGAGGAGCTCGGCGGCATCAGCGTCGACTTCACGGCCTGGAACACCGAGTCGATCCTTTCCCGGCTGCACTTCGTCGTCCGTGTCCCGCAGGGCACCGAGCTGCCCGAGCTGTCCGACGCCGACAAGGACCGCATCGAGGCCCGCCTGGTCGAGGCGGCCCGCTCCTGGGCCGACGCCTTCGCCGAGGCGCTCAACGCCGAGTGCGGCGAGGAGCGCGCGGCCGAACTGCAGCGCCGCTACACCAACTCCTTCCCCGAGGGCTACAAGGCCGACCACACCCCGCGCGCGGCGGTCGCCGACCTGGTCCACCTGGAGCGGCTCACCGAGGAACCGGGCAACGACTTCGCTCTCAGCCTCTACGAGCCGGTCGGCGCCGCCCCGGGCGAGCGCCGCTTCAAGATCTACCGCAAGGGCGCGGCGATCTCCCTGTCGGCCGTGCTGCCGGTCCTGAACCGGCTGGGCGTCGAGGTGATCGACGAGCGGCCCTACGAGCTGCGCTGCGCGGACCGGACGACCGCGTGGATCTACGACTTCGGGCTGCGCATGCCGAAGGTGTCCGGCGGCGGCAACGGCGACTACCTGGGCGACGACGGCCGTGAGCGCTTCCAGGACGCGTTCGCGGCGACGTGGACCGGCCTCGCGGAGAACGACGGCTTCAACGCGCTGGTGCTGAGCGCCGGGCTGAGCTGGCGGCAGGCGATGGTGCTGCGGGCGTACGCGAAGTACCTGCGGCAGGCCGGCTCCACGTTCTCCCAGGACTACATGGAGACCACCCTTCGCAACAACGTCCACACCACCCGGCTGCTCGTCTCCCTGTTCGAGGCGCGGATGTCGCCGGACCGGCAGAAGGCCGGCCTGGAGATCACCGACGCCCTCCTGGAGGAGCTGGACGCGGCCCTCGACCAGGTGGCGAGCCTCGACGAGGACCGCATCCTGCGTTCCTTCCTGACCGTCATCAAGGCGACGCTGCGCACCAACTTCTTCCAGGAGACGGTCGACGGCAAGCCGCACTCCTACGTCTCCATGAAGTTCGACCCGCAGGCCATCCCGGACCTCCCAGCGCCCCGCCCGGCGTTCGAGATCTGGGTGTACTCGCCGCGTGTCGAGGGCGTGCACCTGCGCTTCGGCAAGGTCGCGCGTGGCGGTCTGCGCTGGTCCGACCGGCGTGAGGACTTCCGCACCGAGATCCTCGGCCTGGTCAAGGCGCAGATGGTGAAGAACACCGTCATCGTGCCGGTCGGTGCCAAGGGCGGCTTCGTCGCCAAGCAGCTGCCCGACCCGGGCGTGGACCGCGACGCGTGGCTCGCCGAGGGCATCGCCAGCTACAAGACGTTCATCTCGGCGCTGCTCGACATCACCGACAACATGGTGGCCGGCGACGTCGTGCCCCCGCAGGACGTGGTCCGGCACGACGAGGACGACACCTACCTGGTGGTCGCGGCCGACAAGGGCACCGCGACGTTCTCCGACATCGCCAACGAGGTCGCCGGCAGCTACAACTTCTGGCTCGGCGACGCCTTCGCCTCCGGCGGCAGCGCGGGCTACGACCACAAGGGCATGGGCATCACCGCGCGCGGCGCCTGGGAGTCCGTGAAGCGGCACTTCCGGGAGCTGGGCGTCGACACCCAGACCGAGGACTTCACGGTCGTCGGCATCGGTGACATGTCCGGTGACGTGTTCGGCAACGGCATGCTGCTCAGCGAGCACATCCGCCTGGTCGCCGCCTTCGACCACCGGCACATCTTCATCGACCCGAACCCGGACGCGGCCACCTCCTACGCCGAGCGCCGCCGCCTGTTCGACCTGCCCCGCTCCAGCTGGGGGGACTACGACACCGACCTGCTCTCGGCGGGCGGCGGGATCTTCCCGCGCAGCGCCAAGGCCATCCCGGTCAACAGCCACATCCGCGAGGCCCTCGGCATCGAGGAGAAGGTCACCAAGCTGACCCCGGCCGACCTGATGAAGGCGATCCTCGGAGCACCGGTCGACCTGCTGTGGAACGGCGGTATCGGCACCTACGTGAAGGCGTCGACCGAGTCCAACGCGGACGTCGGCGACAAGGCCAACGACGCCATCCGTGTCGACGGCGCCGACCTGCGCGTCAAGGTCGTCGGCGAGGGCGGCAACCTGGGCCTGACCCAGCTGGGCCGGATCGAGTTCGCCCGCCAGGGCGGCAAGATCAACACCGACGCGATCGACAACAGCGCCGGCGTGGACACCTCCGACCACGAGGTGAACATCAAGATCCTGCTCAACGGCGTGGTCGCGGACGGCGACATGACGGTCAAGCAGCGCAACAAGCTGCTCGCCGAGATGACCGACGAGGTCGGCGCCCTGGTGCTGCGCAACAACTACGCGCAGAACGTGGCGATCGCCAACGCGCTCGCCCAGTCCGGGGACATGCTCCACGCCCAGCAGCGCTACCTGCGCCACCTGGTCAGGGAGGGCCACCTCGACCGGGCCCTGGAGTTCCTGCCCACCGACCGCCAGATCCGCGAGCGCATCGGCACCGGGCAGGGTCTGACCGGCCCGGAGACGGCCGTGCTGCTGGCGTACACGAAGATCACGGTCGCCGACGAGCTGCTGGCCACCACGCTGCCGGACGACCCGTACCTGAGCGGCCTGCTGCACGCGTACTTCCCGACGGCCCTGCGCGACCGGTTCGCCGCCGCGCTCGCCACCCACCCGCTGCGCCGCGAGATCACCACCACGGTGCTGGTCAACGACACGGTCAACACCGGTGGTACGACCTACCTGCACCGGCTGCGCGAGGAGACCGGGGCCTCCCTGGAGGAGATCGTCCGGGCGCAGACCGCGGCCCGCGCGATCTTCCGCTCGGCCCCGGTGTGGGACGCGGTCGAGGAACTGGACAACAAGGTCGACGCCGCCGTCCAGACCCGGATCCGGCTGCACTCCCGCCGCCTGGTGGAGCGCGGCACCCGCTGGCTGCTCAACAACCGGCCGCAGCCGCTCCAGCTCCTGGAGACCGTCGACTTCTTCTCCGAGCGGGTCGAGCAGGTCTGGCAGCAGCTGCCGAAGCTGCTGCGCGGCGCGGACCTGGAGTGGTACCAGCACGTGTACGACGAGCTCTCCGGCTCCGGCGTGCCCGCCGAACTCGCCACCCGCGTGGCCGGCTTCTCCTCCGCCTTCCCGGCGCTGGACATCGTCTCGGTGGCCGACCGCACGGGCAAGGAGCCGCTGGACGTCGCCGAGGTCTACTACGACCTCGCCGACCGGCTCGGCGTCACCCAGCTGATGGACCGCATCATCGAGCTCCCGCGCGCCGACCGCTGGCAGTCGATGGCCCGCGCCTCCATCCGCGAGGACCTGTACGCGGCCCACGCGCTGCTCACCGCCGACGTGCTCGCCGCGGGCAACGGCACGTCGACGCCCGAGCAGCGCTACCAGGCCTGGGAGCAGAAGAACGCCGCGATCCTGGGCCGGGCCCGCACCACCCTGGAGGAGATCCGCAGCTCGGACTCCTTCGACCTGGCCAACCTCTCGGTGGCCATGCGGACGATGCGGACGCTGCTGCGCACGCATTCGTAGGAGCGCAGCCGTAGCCGTACCCGTACGACATGAAAGGCGCCCCGAGCCGGTGACGGCTCGGGGCGCCTTTCATGTCGGTGTCCGGGAACTCAGGTCGTCGGTGTCCGGGAACTCATGGCGGTGGCCCGGAACGGGACCTGCTTCAGGAAGGCTGGGCGGCGGCCTTCGGCTGCGGTTTGGGCTTCGCCTTGGTCTTGTCGGACTTGTCGCCGGTGAAGGCCTCGTACTCGGCGAGGACCTCCTCGGTGGGCCCGTCCATGCGCAGCACACCGCGCTCCAGCCACAGCACCCGCTCGCAGGTGTCGCGGATGGACTTGTTGTTGTGGCTGACCAGGAAGACCGTGCCCGCGTGCTGGCGCAGCTCGCGGATCCGCTCCTCGGACCGCATGCGGAAGGACGCGTCACCGGTGGCCAGGGCCTCGTCGATGAGGAGGACGTCGTGGTCCTTGGCGGCGGCGATGGAGAAGCGGAGCCGGGCGCCCATGCCGGAGGAGTAGGTGCGCATCGGGAGGGTGATGAAGTCGCCCTTCTCGTTGATGCCTGAGAAGTCGACGATGTCCTGGTAGCGCTCCTTGATCTCCTCGCGGGACATGCCCATGGCGAGTCCGCCGAGGTAGACGTTCTTCTCGCCGGTCAGGTCGCCCATCAGGGCCGCGTTGACGCCGAGGAGGGAGGGCTGGCCGTCGGTGTAGATGGCGCCGTTCTCCACCGGGAGCAGGCCGGCGACCGCCTTGAGCAGGGTCGACTTGCCGGAGCCGTTGGTGCCGATCAGGCCGATCGCCTCGCCCTTGTAGGCGACGAAGGAGACGTTCTTGACCGCGTGCACCTTGCGGACGCCGGCCGCCTGCTCCGCCTGCTTGCGGCGCAGCATGCGGTTGAGGGCGGCGGTGGCGGAGCCCCGTCCGGCGCCGGTGCCGTTGACCCGGTAGACGATGTCGACGCTGTCGCAGACGACGGTGGGGACGTCGCTCACGGTGCGGGACTCACGCACGGTGGCGGGGGTGTCGCTCATGCTGGGGGTGTCGCTCACGTTCTCAGCCACGGCCGTACGTCTCCTCAGCCTTCCAGAAGTAGATGAACCCGCCGACGCCGAAGACCAGGGCCCAGCCGGTCGCGACGATCCACACGTGCGGCGGCAGCTGGCTGGCGTGGAAGCTGTCGATCAGGGAGAAGCGCATCAGGTCGATGTAGACGGCGGCCGGGTTGTCCTTGAGGACCGGGTTCACCCAGCTCGGCAGGCCGTGGTGGTTCTTGGTCAGCTTGTCGATGTTCCACATGACGCCGGAGATGTACATCCAGGTGCGCAGGATGAACGGCATCAGCTGGGCGATGTCCGGGGTCTTGGCACCCCACCGGGCCATGATCATCGCGAAGCCGGCGTTGAAGGTGAACTGCAGGATCAGCGCGGGGATCGCCAGCAGCCAGGAGGCGGACACCGGAACGCCGAAGCAGAGCAGGATGACGACCAGGGCGGCCATCGAGAACAGCAGCTGCTGGAGCTGCTGGAGGCAGAAGGAGATGGGCAGCGCGGCGCGCGGGAAGTGCAGGGCGCGGACGAGGCCCAGGTTGCCGGAGATCGCGCGGGTGCCGACCATGATCGAGCTCTGCGTGAACGTCCAGATGAACACGCCCGTGACCAGGAACGGGATGTAGTCCGGCACGCCGCGCTTGGTGCCGAGCAGCACACCGAAGATGAAGTAGTACACAGCCGCGTTCAGCAGCGGGGTCATGACCTGCCAGACCTGGCCGAGCTTCGCCTGCGCGTACTGGGCGGTGAGCTTGGCGGTGGCGAACGCGACGATGAAGTGCCGTCGCTCCCACAGCTGGCGGATGTACTGGGGCAGGGAGGGACGGGCGCCGCTGACCGAGAGACCATGCCGGGCGGCGAGCGCCGCGAGGTCGTCCTCGGCCGTGACCGGGGCCGGGGGCGGTGTGTGGAGAACCTGGGTCACATCCGCTGCTTTCACTCGGGGGTGGGGGTGCGGCGCCCGGCTGGGCGCCGGGCCCGTCATCCGGCGTTTCCTTACGCTTCTCTTTACGTTTTCTCACGTCGGAACGGGACCGTATCGTCGCAACGGGAGCGTAGGCCGAGTTGGCGTCGGAACGCAACCGTTTCGTCGTCACGGACGGCTGTGCGCCGTAACACTTTCGTGGTGAGGGCGCGACCGATTCGTTGTGGCGTGCTGCGGACGCGCGTTCGGTACGGCGGTGAGCTGGGGCGAGTTCAGCCGGACCGGGTCGCGGCCGCGTTGTGGCGTTCGGGTGGCGGCCCGGTGTCGGTGCGTCGTCGGAACGCAACCGTTTCGTCGTTACGCCCCTATGCTGGGACACATGACGACGAACGCCGAGGAGTCCCAGACGCGTCCGCGCCGACGAGCCCCCGCCGGGGCGGCCGTCCTCCGCGAGGACGTGACCGAGGCCATCCGGGCCGCCGTCTTCGAGGAGCTCGCGGCGGTCGGGTATGCCCGGATGTCCATCGAGGGCATCGCGCGCCGCGCCGGCGTCGGCAAGACCGCCGTCTACCGCCGCTGGCGCTCCAAGCTGCACCTGGTCCTCGACGTCGTCTCCGCCCTCGCCGTGATGGGCCTGCCGGTGCCCGACACCGGCTCCCTGGAGGGCGACCTGCGGCTGCTGTACGAGGTCACGAGCCGTGCGCTGCGCCATCCGGTCGCCTCCCAGATCATCCCGGACCTGCAGGCCGAGGCGGCTCGCAACCCCGACATCGCCGAGGCCATGCAGAAGACGCTGCGCGAGGGCCAGGAGGGCGTCGCCAGCAAGATCATCGAGGCGGCGCAGCGGCGGGGTGAACTCGCCGAGGGCCTCGACGACGACCTTGCGATGGATCTGATCTCCGGCCCGCTGTACTGGCGCTCGGTGGTGATCCGCACCCCCAAGCTGCCGAAGGGGTATCTGGCGGCGCTGGCCCGCGGGACCACGGAGGCGCTCAAGGCGCTGTGACCACTCGGGCCGGGGATGTCACAGGCCGCGCGGCCGTCTCGTCGTAGAGGGCGCAGGCATCCTCGAACAGGGAGTGGACGATGAACCTCGCGCTGTGGATCACCGCCGGGCTGCTCGCCGCGGTGGCACTGGCCGGCGGGATCAGCAAGACGTTCGTGCCGAGGGAGAAGCTGGCCGCGGCGCACGGGGGCGGCTGGACCGGTGACGTCGGCGACGGTTTCGTGCGGACGCTCGGCGTCCTCGAACTCCTGGCCGCGGCGGGCCTGGTCCTGCCCGCCGTGACCGGCGTCGCGCCGGTACTGGTGCCGGTGACCGCTACGGCCTGGGTCCTGCTGATGGCCGGTGCGATGATCACCCACGGCCGGCGGGGGGAGCGGGCGTTCGTGGCGCTGAACCTCTTCTACCTGGCCCTCGCGCTGGTCGTCGCGGCGGGCCGGTTCGGCCCGGGCTCCTTCTGAACTTCAGGCACTTCTGGCACCTTCGACGGGACATGGGGGCGTGGGGCATGGGGCATGGGGGAGCGGACATGAAGACCAGGACCGAGGAGTTCCAGGAGTTGCGGCCGCTGCTGTTCTCGATCGCGTACCGGCTGCTGGGCAGCGTCGCCGAGGCCGAGGACGCCGTCCAGGAGGCCTGGCTGCGCTTCGCCGGCTCAACGACGGAGATCAGGTCGCCGAAGGCCTTCCTGTCGGCCGCCGTGACCCGGATCTCGATCGACGTACTGCGCTCGGCCCGGGTCCGGCGCGAGCAGTACGTCGGCCCCTGGTTCCCCGAGCCGCTGCTCGCCGACCCCTACGAGGACCCGGTCAGGTCGGCGGAGCTGGCCGACTCGGTGTCGATGGCGGCCCTGCTGCTCCTGGAACGGCTCAGCCCCCTGGAGCGCGCGGTCTTCGTCCTGCGCGAGGTGTTCGACTTCGGCTTCCCCGAGGTCGCGTCGGTGGTGGGCCGCTCGGAGTCGGCCTGCCGCCAGCTGGCGGTGCGGGCCCGGCGCCACATGGCCGAGGGCCGCCCCCGCTTCGAGGCGGACCGCAGGGAACGCGAGGAACTGGCCGCGCGCTTCTTCGAGGCCCTCCACGAGGGCGATGTCGCCGCCCTCCAGGACCTGCTCGCCGCCGACGTGTCGCTGGTCGGCGACGGCGGCGGCAAGGCCCCGCAGCTCGCCCGCGCGGTCCTGGGCGCCCAGAACGTGGCCCGCCTCCTCGCCGCCGTCTTCCCGGCGCTGGCCCGCATCGAGGTGACCGCCGAACGCCACGAGGTCAACGGCCAGCCCGGCGCGATCCTCCACGACCGCCACGGCAAGGTCCTTCAGACCTTCTCCCTCGACATCCTCGACGGCCGCATCCAGACCATCCGCCTCGTCCTCAACCCCGACAAACTGGCCCACATGGGCCCCGTGGCCGACGCCTGGGCCATCTCCGAGGAACTCAAACAGGCCCGCAGGGCAGCGGACTGACGGGCTTTCACGATCCGAGGCGAAGGGCCAGTGCCGACAGGTCCGGCGCCCGCAGCACCCGGTCGCCGAACCCGGGCAGCGGCACGTGCAGGACGTCCGTCCACCGCTCCGGTACGGCCCCGACGCCGTAAACGGCACCGGCCAGGGCGCCGGTGACCGCCGCGACGGTGTCCGTGTCGCCGCCCAGGTCGACGGCTGCCCGGACGGCCTCCTCGTAGGAGGAGGCCGTCCGCAGCGCCCAGACCGCGGAGCCGAGGCAGGGCCACACTGCGCCGTTGAACTCGGTCGCGAGGTCGGGGTGCCAGCTGGGACCGAGGACGGTGGCGTAGCGGTCCCGGTGGCCGGGGTGAACCGCCGCCAGCGATTCCGGAACGGCGGCCAGCGGGTCGTCCCCGGACAGGGCGACCCGCAGCAGCTCGTGCAGGATGGCGGTGCCCTCCCAGGCAGCCCGGTCTCCGTGGGTGAGCGCGGCCAGCCGGCGGCCGGCGTCCATCGTGCCGTCCCGGCCCAGGGGCGCGAAGTACACCCCCGACGTCGCGGCACGCATCAACGCCCCGTTGCCCGCGGCGCGTTGGCTGGTCTGGAAGTGCACGGCGGCGGCGAGGTCCCACGGGTCTCCGCTGCCCAGCACGGCCTCGGTCTGCAGCCCTATGTCCTTCGGCTCGGCCGCCGCCCACCGCTGGAACCGCCGGAAGACGTCCGGGAGTTCGAGCCCGCCCCGCTCTACCAGGGACTCCCCGACCAGCACGGCCATCTGCGTGTCGTCGGTCGCCTCGCCGGGCTCCCATCCGCCGCCTCCGCACATCTCACCCCCGTGGCCCGCCCTCGGGAACCGCGCGGAGAAGGCCCCCTCGGGGCCGAACTCGAAGGGCGCGCCCAGGGCGTCGCCGACGGCGGAACCGATGACGGCGCCCAGGACGCGGTCGAGGCGGGACAGGCGGGACATCCCCGCAGGGTACGCGGGGTCAGCCCCGGCCCGCCTCCGGATGCAGGCGGAGCCAGCCGGACCAGGCTGAGGTGATCATGTCGTGGACGTCGTGTTTGGCCTTCCAGCCGAGTTCGGTGGTGATGCGGTCGGCCGAGGCGACGACGCGGGCCGGGTCGCCCGGGCGGCGGGCGGTGACGGCCGGGGGGAGGTCGTAGCCGGTGACGGCGTTGATGCGGTCGATCATCTCGCGGACCGAGACGCCCTCGCCGCGGCCGATGTTGAGGGTGAGCGCGCGGCCCGGCTCGGCCTGGAGGGCGCGGGCCGCGGCCACGTGGGCCTCGGCGAGGTCCACCACGTGGATGTAGTCGCGGACGCAGGTGCCGTCCGGGGTCGGGTAGTCGGCGCCGAAGATGCGCGGCGGGGCGTTCTCCGTGAGCTTCTCGAAGACCATCGGGACGAGGTTGTAGACGCCGACGTCGGCGAGCTCGGGGCGGGCCGCGCCGGCCACGTTGAAGTAGCGGAGCGAGGCCGTGGCGAGGCCGGTGGCCCGGCCCGTCGCGCGGACCAGCCACTCGCCCGCCAGCTTCGTCTCGCCGTACGGCGACATCGGCACGCACGGCGTCTCCTCCGTCACCAGCTCGACGTCCGGCATGCCGTAGACGGCCGCGGAGGAGGAGAACACGAAGGACGGGACCCGGGCCTCGGTCACGGCCTGCAGCAGGACGCGCAGGCCTTCGACGTTCTCGTGGTAGTAGTGCAGCGGGCGCTCCACCGACTCGCCGACCTGCTTCCTCGCCGCCAGGTGCACGACGCCGGTGACCTCGTGCTCGGCCAGGACCCGCGCGACCTTCTCACCGTCGAGTGTGGAGCCCGTCACCAGCGGCACGTCCTCCGGCAGGCGCTCGGCGATGCCGGTGGACAGGTCGTCGTAGACCACCGTCCGCTCGCCCGCCTCCGCCATCGCGCGTACGACATGCGCCCCGATGTAACCGGCGCCGCCGGTGATCAGCCAGGTCATGTGTGGCCGTCCCCTCCGTGAGTTGGCCCGTGGTGTTCGTCCGCCGCGGGTTCGTCAGCCGCGGTCACTCCTCAGTGAACCAGGTGCCGCCGACATCCGCGGACGGGCCACCTGACGCACCGCGGTCATGCGGACACCCGCAGTGTCCTCGCGGCGGCGGGTGGCGCGCCACAGCCGGGTCAGGGAGAGTACGGCGGCGGTGGCCAGCAGGCCGTTGCGGGCCAGCATCAGCAGGCAGCCGGTCCAGGTGCAGTGGACGACCTCGGCGTAGAACGCGGGGTAGGCGACGGCACTGAGCGCGGTCGCCGCCAGGACCAGCGCGGCGACCGGGCGCTGGGTGGTGTGCCGTGAGGTCAGGCAGACGGCGGCCAGGCCCAGCAGCCAGATCATGTACTGCGGGCTGATCACCCGGCTGGTGACGGTGAACAGGAGCACGGCGCTCAGCGCCGCGTCGTACGGGGTGGCCGGCGTCCAGTGCCGGGCCCGGATCCGCCACACGAGCAGCAGTGCGAAGGCGGCCGCGGTGAGCGCGAGGGACGCGGTCGCGACCGCGTGCACGTGCGGGCCTACCAGCTCGATGGCGCCGTACTGGTAGCGGGAGGTGCCCGGCCAGCCGGCGTGCCGCGCGAGGCTCAGCGCGGTCCCGCCGAGCGACTCGATCTGAACCCCCCGGCCGCCCTGCTGGCGGAGGAACGCGAGCGGGTTGCGGAACGACACCACGAAGACGGCCAGGGTCACGGTCCCCGTCAGGGCCGCGGTCAGCCACGCCCTGCGGGTGGGGCGCCCGCGCTCCAGGCCCAGCAGCACCAGCGTCGGCCACACCTTCACCAGCGCGCCCAGAGCCGCGAGCGCACCGCACGCGCGCGTGGAGCGCTGCAGCGCCAGCAGGGAGAGCACGGCGAAGGCGGTGACCTCCACGTCGTAGCGGGCCAGCGGAAGGTGCAGCAGCAGCGGCAGGCCGCCGGTCCACAGGGCCGCACCGAGCAGGGTGCGGCCGGGACGCCTGCCCGCGCGGGCGAGTGCCGCCGTGACCAGGGCGTCGGTGGCCAGGGTGAGCGCCACGAACGCCTGGAAGTAGCTCAGTTCCGGCACCAGCCCCGGCGCCAGCAGCACCGCGCCCGCACCCGGCGGGTACTGCCACAGCGTGTCGTGCGCCGGGAACGCGCCGTGCGACAGCACGCCGTACCAGTGGAAGTAGAGCCGCCACACTTCGCGCGCGACCGATCCGTGTCCCAGGCTTCGCTCGTTGTTGTGGGCGAGGAGCCACAGCATCAGCGCGCGCGTGGCGGCCCAGGCGACGGCGAGGCGGAGGAGCGGCGGGACGCGCGGGGGGAGCCGCGGGGCGAGACGCGAGGCGCCGGACGGGCGGCGCAGACGCGGGAGTCGAACAGGAGAGGCGAACGGGACGCGCGGAAGCGGAGTGTACGGGTGGCGATTCATCGACCGCGAGCGTAAGCCGCGCGGATGGTGTATCCATGCCGATACGCCGTCAATACCCGGCAAAGGTTGGCTAATCGCAAAAGATCGGGCCGTGGTGAGTATCGGGCCTCTCGTAAAAGCACATCCGCTTATGACACGAACAGAAGACGACAGCCGGCCGGCTCCACGGAGTCGGCCGCGCCCGTTCGGCGGTCCGCCCCGGTGGCCGCGGGCCGCCCGCTTCCTCGCCGTGGCCGCCCCGGTCGCGGTGATGCTCGCCGTCGGGTGCTGGGGGCTGCACCGCGGCGGCATGTGGCGCGACGAGGCCGTCACCTACCAGGTCGCCCGGCGCACGGTGCCGCAGATCTGGCGGCTGCTGCACGAGGTCGACGCCGTGCACGGCCTGTACTACCTGCTGATGCACGTCGTCCTCGCCGCCGACCCCGGCCACCCCGGCGAGGTCGTCCTCCGGCTGCCCTCGGTGTGCGCGGCGGCCTGCACCGCGGGCCTGGTCGCCGCCCTCGGCATGCGGCTGGCCCGGCCGCGCGTCGGTCTGTGGGCCGGGCTGCTGTACGCGGTCACCCCGCTGGTCGGCCACTACGCGCAGGAGGGCCGCTCGTACGCCCTGGTCGCCGCGGGCGCCACCGGCGCGACGCTGCTCCTCGTCCGGGCGGTGCGGGAGGAGGGGCGCCGGCTCTGGTGGTGGTACGGCGCCGTCCTCGGACTCACCTGCTGGCTGCACGAGTTCGCCGTCCTGCTGCTGCTCGCGCACGCGGGAACCCTGGCGCTGGCCCGTTCGTCGGGAAGGGTGTGGCGCAGGTGGGGCTGCGCGGCCGGGGGCGTGGCGCTGTCGCTGCTTCCGATGGTCGTGGTCTCGCGCGGGCAGTCGGCCCAGGTGGCCTGGCTGCGGGAGCCGGACGTGGAGACCGCCCAGGAGTTGCTGCGCCAGTACCTCGGACCGACCGACCGGGTGTACTGGGCGTGCCTGGCGCTCGGACTGCTGGGGCTGACGCGGCTGGTGGGCCGGCGCGGCGAGGTGACCCTCGCGGCGGTCGCGCTGCCGCTCGCGGTGCTGCCGCCGGTGGCCCTGATGCTGGCCTCGCAGTTCACCCCGCTGTACGTCGACCGGTACGTGCTGTACGCGCTGGCCGGGGCGCCGTTGCTGGTGGCGCTCGGCGCGGACCAGGTCGCCCGGGTGCTCGGCCGGCTCTGGTCCCGCCGCACACAGCCGGTGCTCCGGTCGCCCGCGCTCACCCTGGCCGGGGTCCTGGCGGTGCTCCTCGCCTTCACCCACCAGGTGCCGCTGCTGCGGGCGGACCGGGTGCCGGGCACCCGTCCCGACGACCTCGGGGCGGTCGCGGCGGCCGTGGCCCGCGTGCTGCGGCCCGGCGACCCCGTGCTGTTCCTGCCGGCCCACGCGCGCGGGGCGGAACTCGCGTACCCCGCCGACTTCAAGTCCACGAGGGACGTGGCACTGGCCGAGCCGGGGCCGGTGTCGGGGACGTTGTACGGGCGTGAGGTGGGGGCGGGGACGCTGCGGCGCCGGTTGGCGGGGGCCGACGAGGTGTGGGCCGTGATGGAGAAGTACGCGCTGGTGAGCGGGTACCGGCCGCGGCTTCCGACGGAGCGGGCCAAGTGGGCCGTGCTCAACCAGCAGTTCGTGTTGCGGGAGGAGATGGTGATCGACCGGATCGCGCTGCGGTTGTACGTGCGGCCGATCCGGGTGGGTGCATCCGAGTCCGCACTGCAGGCCGGTGGGGGCTGGTCGCGCCCACGCGGCGGCAGCCGCACATCGGCGACAGCCCCGCTCCCCTAGAGGGCCGCCTCGGCGGCCGCCGCGTCCAGGGTCCCCGTCAGCTGGTCCAGGCGCTCCTTCAGGTTCCGGATCTCCTCCACGTCGAAGCCCGTCGCCGCCACGATCCGCCGCGGCACCTCCAGGGCCCGTTCGCGTAGCGCGGTGCCCTCCTCCGTCAGGCGAACCTCCACCGAGCGTTCGTCGTGCGTGCTGCGTTCGCGGCGCACCAGGCCCGCCGTCTCCAGGCGCTTGAGCAGCGGGGACAGGGTGCCGGAGTCGAGACGCAGGTGTTCGCCGAGCTTCTTGACCGGGAGGTCGCCCTGTTCCCACAGCACCAGCATCACCAGGTACTGCGGGTAGGTGAGCCCGAGGTCCTTGAGGATCACGCGGTAGACGCCGTTGAAGGCGCGGGAGGCCGCGTGCAGGGAGAAGCAGATCTGGCGGTCCAGGCGGAGCCACTCCACCTCGGGGGCGGGGCTCGGGGCGGGGCTCGGGGCGGGGCCGGGGGTCGAGGTCGTCGCGGTCATGGCTCAAGCGTAGCGCTCGCGGGTCATTTAGTTGTGTGCAATTGAATTGTGTGCTCTACTTGAGGTCGTGAGGGCGGCGGGAACGGGAGCCGCCGGACACCGATACGTCGAGTAATTCGAGAGGGATGGTCTTCGATGGACGCCATCTACACCGCAGCCGCCACCGCCACCGGCCGGGAAGGACGGGCGGTCAGCTCGGACGGCCAGCTGGACCTCACGCTGGCGTTCCCGCCCGCGCTGGGCGGCAACGGCCAGGGCACCAACCCCGAGCAGCTCTTCGCCGCGGGCTACGCCGCCTGTTTCGCCAGCGCCCTCGGCGCCATCGGCCGCCAGGCCAAGGTCGACACCGGCGAGATCTCCGTCACCGCCGAGGTCGGCATCGGCAAGGACGAGTCCGACGGCGGCTTCGCGCTCAAGGTCACCCTGCGCGTCGAGCTGCCGGAGGCGCTCGCCAACGAGACCGGCGAGAAGCTGGTCCACCAGGCCCACGCCTTCTGCCCCTACTCCAAGGCCACCAAGGGCAACATCCCGGTCGAGCTCGTCATCGAGTAACCGATCGGGTGACCAGCGGTACCCGCGACGCCGCACCCGTTCGGGTGAGCCGCGCGAGCACCTCCCCGGTTCGCCGGCTCCAGTCCACGACCACCGCCCCCGCGGGCAGCCGCTCCTGCCGCGTCAGCAGCAGCCAGCGCACCCGGGGGCGGTGGTCGTGGCCGTCGGTCAGGGCGATGCCGTACCCGGGGAGCAGCCGCACGGCGTAGTAGGCGTCCGTGACCACCGCTTCCCCCGGGCCGATGTGCCGGGCCGCCCAGTCGTACGACGGCCAGCGCGGCGGCTGCACGAAGCCGACCGGGTCCACCGAGCGCGGTACGACCGCCCCGGCCTGCGCGCCCAGAAAGCCCAGGCAGACCCCGCCGGCCGCGGCCCAGCCCAGCATCCACCGCCACCCGCACCAGGGCCGCTCCGCCGCCAGCTCCTGGGCGAGCGCGCACTGCGGCGCCAGCAGAACGAGCCCGAGCAGCCCGGCGAGCCGCCCGCACACCAGCACCAGGCACTCCAGGGCGAACAGCAGCACGAGCGGGTCACGCCAGGCCGCGGGACCCGCCCCCCGGCCCACCGGCCCGCCCGCCCGCCGGGCCCGCAGCCACAGCGCCGGGAGCCCGAGCAGCGCCAGCCAGCACTGGCCGGCCCACCCGCCCAGGCCGGTGTACGACCCGTACGCCGACGGCGGCAGCACGCGCGCGTGCGTCCCCAAGGCGAGCACGGCCGCCGCCACCGCGCACAACAGCGCCCACCGTCCCCACACCGCGGCCCGCCACCCCCGCTGCCAGCCCGCCACGAACGCCACCGCCCCGGCCGCCGCGCCCACCCCGGTCACCGGGTCGACCAGCGCCACCGTCCCGTACAGCAGGCCGAGCGCCGCGTAGCCGGACAGGCTGCGCAGGCCGCTCGGGCCGACATAGCGCACCCGGCGCAGATCGCGGGCGCGGGCACCGGTCAGGGCCCAGGCCCACAGGGTCAGGCCGAGGGCGAACGCGGACGGGTAGCCGAGGCTGCCGGTCAGCGGCAGCAGGGCCAGCGAGCCGCCGCCCCACGCCGGCCGCGTGCCCCACAGCACGGACACGAAGCCCAGCGCCAGCACCGGCGCCCACGGGCGCGGGGTGAGGACGCGGACCAGCCGGCCGAGGCCCGTCAGCAGGACCAGCAGATGGAGCGGACCGCACACCCGCAGCAGCTGCCACCCCGTCAGCCCGGTCAGCCGGGCGAGCGCGCCCTGGGCCAGGACGTAGGGGGAGACGGCGGTGTCCGTCAGGCCGGCCCGCAGCCGGGCCACCGCCGCCGCGTGCAGTCCGGCCTCGCAGCAGGGCGGCACCCGCCAGTACGCCAGGGTCATCAGCAGCCAGAACAGCAAGCCGAAGACCTGGTACGGGGTGAGCCTGCGGGCGCGGCCGCCGCGCAGGGCGGCGCAGCCGGGCGTGGCGCGCCGGAGCAGGGCGCCGGTGCTCACCGGAGGAAACGGACGGGACGGACCATTTGCCAAGTGTTCCCGTCCGCCCCGGCCGCGCTGCCGTCCATCACCTCATCGAGTGACACCGACCGCCCTGGCCGGCCCCTGCACGGGAACCGGGACCGGCCTGCGCACCAGCGGCTCGAGGAGCAGCGGCACGCCCACCACGGGCAGCAGCCACGCCAGCACGATCATCCGGTCGCCGAAGACGGTGATGTCGGGGTGCGCGGCCTGGGTGAGGATGCCGGTTCCGGCGGCCGCCAGCAGGAAGACACCGAAGGCGGGCCGCCGTCGCGCTCCCCACGCCCCGGCCGCCAGCAGGGCCGGGAACAGCGGCTCCGTCAGCTGCCGCCGCAGCCACTCCACCCAGAAGCCGAACTCCAGATGGAGGAACTCCCGCCACGGGTGGGCCCGGTCCGGGTGGGTGTAGTGGCCGGTCAGCAGGTCCTGCACGCTCTCCGCCTCGGAGGGGTAGCGCAGCAGCCGGGCCAGGAGCAGGGTGCCCGCCACCGCCCCGCACCCCACCACCGCGATCGCGGCCACCCCGCGCCCGGGACTCCGTCCGCCGCCGGGACTGCGCGCGTGCCCGCGGCGCCGCCACAACGCGACCACCGCCGCGGCCCCGGCCAGGCACGCACCGAGAAAGAGCGCCTGCGAGTGCTTCACGGCGAACAGCGCGAGCAACGCGCCCGCCGCCGACGCCGTCCCCGCCTTCACCCGCCCGGTCAGGACCAGCGCGCACCCCCACAGCGCCGTCAGGGTCAGGGCCAGCATCAGGCCCTCCGCCATCGGCCGCATCGCGGTCGTGCCGACCGGCAGGACGTAGTACAGGCCCTGCCCGGTCAGCGCGAGCGGCACCGGCACGGACACCGTCCGCAGCACCAGGAACGCCAGCACCCCGCCCGCGCCCGCGACCAGCACACTCGCCAGCCACACCCCCCACGTCACCCCGAACGCGGTGACGAACGGCACCAGGAACACCGGATACCCCGGCCGCACCTCGAAGATCCGCCGCAGCCGGGGGGCCACGAACGGCACGACGTGCCCGTCCGTCTGCGCACCCCCGGCCCGCAACCGCCGCTCCACCCGGCGCAGTTCACCGGCCCGGCACGCGGCGAACACCCGGCCCGCCGGACTCGGCGCGTGGAAGCGCAGCACGTCCACGCGCCGCGCGCGCTCCGCCGCCGACGCCTTGCCGGCGCACACCCAGTCCACCGTCCGGGCCGCCGCCTCCCGCTGGCCCGCCCCGGCGAGGGTCAGCGCGTACGACACGTAGTTCTTGGAGTCCGGCGTGTCCCGGCCGGTGACATCGGCGAGTTGCAGCAGGGCGAAGACGGCGGCCAGCACCAGCACCCAGGTGCGCGGTCTCACGTCGACGCCAGCAGGTCACGCGCACCGGCCGGACCGGGCACCCGGCCCGGCGGCTCCGGCATCGCCTCGCCGAGCAGCAGCGTCCGTACGACCCGTTCGGCGGCCCTGCCGTCGTCGAACTCGCAGAACCGGGACCGGAAGTCGGCCCGCAGCCGCGCCGACTCCTCGTCCCGCCAGCCGCCCGAGGCGAACAGCCACGCCAGCTCCCGGTAGGAGCGCGAGACATGGCCCGGCGCCTCGGCGGTGATGTCGAGATAGGCGCCCCGGCTCGCGGTGAACGTGGGCCAGTCGTCGGCGTGCACGACGATCGGCCGGTCCAGGTTGGCGTAGTCGAACATGATCGACGAGTAGTCGGTGACCAGTACGTCCGAGGCCAGCATGACCTCCTCGGCGTGCGGTTCGCCGGTCGCGTCGACCACGATGCCGCGCCGGTGCAGTTCGGCCAGGCCCAGCCCGCGCGCCGGACCGGTGGCGAGGGCCGGATGCAGCCGGACCACCAGCGTGTGCCCCTCCCCGAGGTCGGCGGCGAACCGGGCCAGGTCGATCCGGTCGACGTGGCCGCCCCGGACGTAGTCGCGGCGGGTCGGCGCGTAGAGCACCACGGTGTGGTCGGCCGGAATGCCGTGCCGGGCCCGGAACTCCGTCGGGCCGCCCGCAACCAGGACGTCGTTGCGCGGGCTGCCGGTGCGGGCCGAGGCGAAGTGACAGGGGTAGGCCCGCTCCCACACCAGCTCCGAGTGGCGGTTGGCGACCAGGCTGTGGTCCCAGCGGTCGGCCCGGCGCAGCATCTGCGGCACGTCGAGACCGAGCCGGGCGCCGGGCTTGCCCAGCAGGTCGGCGCCCAGGTACTTGAGCGGGGTGCCCCGGTGGGTGTGGACGTGCACGCTGCCGGGCCGTTTCACCAGCGTGCCGGGCCAGTTGACGTCGTTGACGAAGAACTTCGCGCGGGCGGTCAGCCGCAGGTACTCCGGGGAGTCCAGCAGTACGTGGTCGACGCCGGCCGGCAGCTCCGCCGCGACCTGTGCGTCCCGCACCACCCAGACGCCGCGCAGCCGCGGGGCGATCTCCAGGGCCGCCCGGTACACCGCCGCCGGGTCGCCGCGCAGCCCCTGGTGCGAGGCCGCCGAGTACAGGACCAGGTCCTCGTCCAGCGGGCCTCGGCCGCGGAGCCCGGTCAGCGCCCGCCGGGCCCGGACCGCCGCCGCCCGCCGCACCCGCAGCGCCTGCCTGCCGGCCGCCCGTCCGGCCCGCCCGGCCTGCTCCCGCAGCCGGTACGACGCGTACGACCCCGTCAGCGCGTCAAGGTCACCGAGGTCACCGGCAACGGCCCCCACCGGCCGGAACGCCCGGTACAGCTCCGCCGTCCGCCGGAAGAACTCGGCCCTGGCGGCGGGCGGCAGCCGGTCCGGCTTGGCGAGGATGTCCAGGCAGTGCTCGCCCATCCTCCGGTGCAGGCAGGGCCGCCAGCCGGCCAGCTCGGGGTGGGCGTCGACGAAGGCGAAGACCCGCTTGTACTGCTCGTGGACGTCGAAGTGCTTGCGGCTGGTGGTGGACAGGATGCTGCCCTGCCGGCGCTGGCGGTAGTTGACGCAGATCCGGTCGAGGGTGGCGATCCGGCCCGCGCTGAGCATGACCGGGAAGGTCCAGGGGGTGTCCTCGTAGTAGCCCGGCGGGAACCGGAAGCCGTTCTCCTCGACGAAGTCACGCCGGTAGGCCTTGTTCCACACCACCATCAACAGATCGAGGATCTCAGGACGTTCGGCCGCCGTGAAGACGCCGTCGGTGGCACCGAGCACCTCCGCCAGGGCGTTGCGCCGGGTCCCGCCCCACCAGTAGGTGCGCGCGTAGTCGAAGACCAGCACGTCCGGGTCGCCGGCCTCCGCCAGCCGGTCGGCCACCGCGTGCAGCGCGCCCGGCGTGAGGGTGTCGTCACTGTCGAGGAAGAGGAGGAAGTCACCGGTGGCGTACGGGAGCGCGGCGTTGCGGGCGCGGCCGAGGCCGACGTTCTCGGGCAGGTGCAGGACCCTCAGGCGCGGGTCGCGGGCCGCGTACTCGTCGAGGATCGCACCGCTGCCGTCCGGGGAGCGGTCGTCGACGGCGATCACCTCGATGTCGTGGAAGGACTGCTCCAGGACCGAGTCGAGGCACTCGCGGAGGAAGCCCTGCACCTTGAAACAGGGGACGATCACACTGAGTCGGGGCACGGTCAGCTCCTGACGAGGGTCACGGCCGGGGCGGGCAGGCGTTCGGCGAGCGGGATCACCTTCGGGATCTCCTCCGGCGGCCGGCCGAGGAACACCCGCCGTACCACCCGCTCGGCGGCCAGGCCGTCGTCGAACTGGCAGTACCGGGAACGGAACTCGGCGCGCAGCCGCCGGGACTCCGGGCCCCGGTAGGAGCCGTCGCGGAAGATCCGGGCCAGTTCCTCGGGGGTGTGGGCGACCGGGCCCGGCGGCTCGGCCATCAGGTCGAAGCAGACGCCCCGGGTCTGCCGGTAGACCTCCCAGTCGTCGGCGTAGATCACGATCGGCCGGTCCAGGTTGGCGTAGTCGAACATGATGGAGGAGTAGTCGGTGATCAGCGCGTCCGCGGCCAGGCAGACGTCCTCGGCACAGCGGTGCGCGGTGACGTCGATGACCCGGCCGGTGCCCGCCGCACGGCCCCGGTCGTAGAAGTAGTGCGCGCGCAGCAGCACGACGACGTCCTCGCCGGCCGCCTCGCAGAACGCCTCCAGGTCGAGGCCGGGTTCGAAGCCGGTGTGGTGGTCGCGGTGGGTGGGGGCGTACAGCACGGCCGTCCTGCCGTCGGGGACACCCAGCCTGCGGCGGGCCCGGACCACGTCGTGACCGGAGGCCGTGTAGTAGACGTCGTTGCGCGGATAGCCGTACTCCAGGGTCTGGTAGGAGCCGGGGAAGGCGCGTTCCCAGGTCTGGGTGGAGTGGCGGTTGGAGGAGAGGTTGAAGTCCCAGCGGTCGACGCGGCCCAGCAGCTTGGTGAAGCTGCCGGTCTGTGCCGCGACCACCGGGTACGTCGACTGGTCGACGCCCATCTTCTTCAGCGGGGTGCCGTGCTGCGTCTGCACGTGGACGCTGCCGGGCCGTTTGACGACGCCTTCGGCGAAGTTGGCGTTGTTGACCAGGTACTTGGCGCGGGCCAGCACCTCCCAGTACCGGCGGCTGCCGATCACCACGGACTCGACGTCGTCCGGCACGCTGTGTTCCTGGCCGGCCTCGACCAGGAACACCGAGTGGAGGTGCGGGGCGAGTTCGCGGGCCACGGCGTGGATCGCGGCCGGGTTGCAGACGTAGCCGCGCCCCCAGTACGCGCAGTACACGGCGAGGTTCGGGTCCAGCGGGCGGCGCAGATCGAGGGCGTACCGCAGCCGGGTGAGCGGCAGGTGCGGGCGCGGCAGCCGTCCGGCGGCGCCGGCCGCGATCCGGTTGGCGCCGCGCAGCGCGCGGAACGCCGTGTACGCGCCCGCCGCGAGCAGCCGGTGCTGGACACCCACGCTCCCGCCGGGCATCCGGAACCCCTCGGGGCGGTGCGCGCGGTGCAGCCGGGCCGCCCGCCGGAAGAACGCCCGGTGCCCGGACGGCATCCGCTCAGGCCGCGCGGCCGTCCGCAGCACCACCGCGAAGACCTGCTCGAACAACGCCCGTGCCCGGTCGCCCCGCAGTGCGGCGGCGCGCTCGAGGACCAGCTCCGCCTGGTCGAGGAGTTCGTGCTGGTGCGGCCCCGGCAGGTTGAGCCGGCTGCCCTGCCGGCGCAGCCGGTGCCGTACGACCACCGAGCGCAGCACCGCGATCCGCTCGGCGGCGACGGTGGTCAGCCCGCCCCAGCCGAGGTCCGTGAAGTGCCCGTCCGGAAAGCTCAGCCGCCGCTCGGTGAGGAAGGACCGGCGGTAGACCGCGCTCCAGGCCGGCAGGGCCACGCCGGTCAGCCGCGGCGCCCGGTCCGGGGCGAACGCGCCGCTCGGGACGCCCGCCAGCAAGGGCGCCGCGGGGTTGCCCGGCTCGCCCTCCCACCAGGGGGCGCGCTCGTGCTCGGCGTACAGGACGTCCACGTCACCGGTCTCGGCGAGCCGGGCGTCCAGCAGCGCCAGCGCGCCCGGGACCAGGACGTCGTCGCCGTCGAGGAAGAGCAGGTACGTGCCGTGCGCCGCCCGCATCCCGGTGTTCCGGGCCCCGCTCAGCCCGGCGGAGGGCGGGGAGTGCACCGGGGTCACCCGGGAGTCCCGTTCGGCGTAGGCGGCGGCGACCGAGGCGGCCGGGGCGTCGGGCGCGTCGCAGACCGGGATCAGCTCCAGGTCGCCGAAGGACTGGGCGAGGACAGAGTCCAGTGCCTGGGACAGCCGGCCGGCGACCCCGTGGGACGGGACGATGATGCTGAAGCGGGGCATGCTGCTCTTTCTCAGGGGTGCATGCGGCCCGGCCTTCCCGTCGGCCGCCAGGTGGACGGCCGGGACGGGGTGGGCCGCGAGGTGTTGGGGGGCATGAGAGAGCTCCCTGCAAGGCAAACGGCGATCAACGGCTCTCGGTGACGGGCAGATGTCCGGAAGGTTGCGGAACGGTGGCCAGCGGGGGGTGGGCGAGCCCCGCGGCCGCCGAGGGCACCGGGTGCCGGTCCGCCAGCGGGACGAACTCCGGCAGCCCGGCCGTCTCCCCGAGCACCACGTGCCGTACG
Organism: Streptomyces sp. NPDC104761; assembly: GCF_055583445.1. Taxonomy (NCBI): domain Bacteria; kingdom Bacillati; phylum Actinomycetota; class Actinomycetes; order Kitasatosporales; family Streptomycetaceae; genus Streptomyces; species Streptomyces sp. NPDC104761. Next base: position 46,504 of record NZ_JBVJNZ010000008.1, read on the forward strand.
ACCCGCTCGGCGGCCCGCCCGTCGTCGTACGGGCAGAACCGCTCGCGGAACGCGGCGCGCAGCTGGGCGGAGCGGGAGCCGCGCCAGTGGCCGCTGGCGAAGATGTCGATCAGCTCGTCCTCGGTGCGGGCGACCGCACCCGGCGGGCTGGAGCGCAGGTCGAAGTAGGTGCCGCGGGCCGCGCTGTAGGCGTCCCAGTCCTCGGTGTGCACGACGATCGGCCGGTCCAGGTTGGCGTAGTCGAACATCAGGGAGGAGTAGTCGGTGACCAGCGCGTCCGCGGCCAGGCAGAGCGACTCCACGCTGGGGTGGTCGCTGACGTCGATCACCCGGGTCCCGGACGCGAACTGGCCGCCGTTCCAGTAGTGGGCGCGGGCCAGGATCACGAAGCGCGGGCCGAGGCGGCGCACGATCCGGTCCAGGTCGAGGGCCGGCCGCTGGGTGCGCCGGTAGTCGCGGTGGGTGGGGGCGTACAGGAGGGCGACCGCGCCCTCGGGGACGCCGAGCGACTCCCGGATCCGGGTGACGTCGGCCGAGGTGGCCGACTGGAAGACGTCGTTGCGCGGGTAGCCGAATTCGAGGGTCCGGTATCCGCCGGGATAGACGCGCTCCCAGGTCAGGGTGGTGTGGCGGTTGGCGGACAGGACGTAGTCCCACTTGTCGACGCCCCGGAGCAACTCCTCGAAGTCCATGCCCGCGGCCGCCGCCGGGCGTTCCTGGAGGTCGAGGCCCATGTGCTTGAGCGGGGTGCCGTGCTGGGTCTGCACGAACACCTGGCCCGGGCGCTTCTTCAGCCGCCGGTCGAAGTTGACGTTGTTGACCAGGTACTTGGAGCGGGCCAGCGCCGTCCAGTAGGCGAAGGTGCCCGGCCGCAGCCGGCGCGGGCCCGGCGGGATCGTGTGGTGGTGTTCAGGGCGGGCGATCCAGGCCGTGCGGACGTGCGGGGCGTGGGCGCGGAACGCCGCCTCCAGCGCACCCGGATTGCAGCCGTGCCCACGGTTCCAGTAGGCGGCGAAGACCGCGCGGTCGGCACGCAGCGGGAGACGCAGCTGGATCCGGTAGTGCAGCTGGAGCAGGGCCGAGCGCAGACCGCGGAGGGACTTCACGCCGGCCTTGACCGCACGGCGGCGGGCGGACATCGCCCCCTGCAGGGCGCCGTAGGTGCGGTGCAGGCCGTAGTGGACGAGGCCGTGGCGGAGCCGGGTGCGGAGCGGGACGTTCGAGCCGCCCGTCCGGTAACGCCGGTAGTGGGCGCGGGCCGTGCGCAGGAACTCCCCGCGGCTGCCCTTCGGAAGCCGGTTCCGGCTGGTGAACACCGTGGTGAAGTGGTCGACCATGCGGCGGAACAACACCGGCTGCCAGCTCGCAAGTTCGGGCCGCTCGGCGAGGAACGCGAAGACCCGGTCGTACTGTTCGAAGATGTCGAAGTGCCTGCGGCTGGTGGTGCCGAGGATGCTGCCCTGGCGCCGCTGCCGGTAGTGCACACAGACCCGGTCGAGGGTCGCGATCGACCTCGCGGTCAGCAGGGCCGGGTAGGTCCACGGCGTGTCCTCGTAGAAGCCGGGCGGGAAGACCAGGTCGTTCTCCTCGACGAACTCCCGCCGGTACGCCTTGTTCCAGGCCACCATGAGCACGCGGAGCAGACCGGGCCGGTCCGCGAGCCGGAAGGGCGCCGGACCCTCCTCGGCCAGCTGCGCCGCGAGCTTGTTGCGCTCCGCCCGGCCGGTCCAGAACGTCCGCGCGTAGTCGTACACGAGCAGGTCCGGATCACCCGTCTCCTTGATCCGGTCGGCGATCGCCCGCAGCGCGTCCGGCGTCAGTGTGTCGTCGCCGTCCAGGAAGAGCAGGTAGTCGCCGCGCGCCCGAGCCGTCCCGGCGTTGCGGGCCCCGCCCAGGCCCTGGTTCTCCGGCAGGTGCAGGGCCTGCACGCGCGCGTCCCGGGCCGCGTACTCGTCGATGATCGTGCCGCAGGCGTCCGGCGAGCAGTCGTCCACGGCGATCAGTTCCAGATCGGGGTACGACTGCGAGAGCACCGAGTCCAGGCACTCGGGCAGATACGCCTGGACCTGGTACGCGGGGACAATGACACTGAACCTGGGCAAGGGGCATCCATGGGTCGGTCGGCGCGGGCGTTCTGCCCGGGAACGGCCAATGGAATGATTTGGTTACGGTTCGTTACGTCATGTGGGTTACGTTCCGTGAACGGGCGGGGGCGAGCCGGTGGCCGGCCCGCCCCTGCTGACGACCCTTTGTGCGGTTATTTGACCGCGCCCGCCATCACCCCGGACACGAACTGCCGCTGGAACGCGAAGAACACCGCCAGCGGGATCACCATGGAGATGAAGGCACCGGGCGCGAGGACGTCGACGTTGTTGCCGAACTGGCGCACCTGGGTCTGCAGCGCGACCGTGATCGGCTGGGTGCCCGACTTGGTGAACACCAGCGCGACCAGCATGTCGTTCCACACCCACAGGAACTGGAAGATGCCCAGACTCGCGATCGCCGGCCCGCCGAGCGGCATCACCACCCGTGTGAACAGCCGCAGTTCACCGGCGCCGTCGAGGCGGGCCGCCTCCAGCAGCTCGCGCGGGATCTCCGCGAAGAAGTTCCGCAGCAGGAACACCGCGAACGGCAGCCCGAAGCCGACGTGGAAGAGGATCACCCCGAAGATCGTCCCGAACAGGCCGATCTTCCCGAAGAGTTCGGCGATCGGGATCAGCGCGACCTGGACGGGCACGACCAGGAGACTGACCACGACCAGGAACCACCAGTCCCGGCCCGGGAACTCCATCCACGCGAACGCGTAACCGGCCAGCGCCCCGATGATCACGACCAGGACCGTCGCCGGGACGGTGATCAGGACCGTGTTCCAGAGGGAGCTGGTGATGTCACTGTTCTCCAGGAGCTTCTGGTAGCTGTCGAACGTCAGCTGGGACGGCTTGCTGAAGACGTGCCACCAGCCGCTCGCACTCATGTCGTCCGGAGACCGGAGCGAGGAGGCGAGCAACCCGATCGTCGGCACCAGCCAGAACAGCGCGACGACGATCAGGAAGACGCGCACCAGACCGCCGTTGATCTTGTCCAGCAGCCAGCTCATCGCCGCTCCTCCCGCCGCAGCCTGCGCACGTTGAACCACATCACCGGGATCACGAGCAGCAGCAGGAACACCGCGATCGCGCTCGCGATGCCCGGCTGGCCCTCCGAGAAGCCCTTGCGGTACAGCTCCAGGGCCAGCACGTTCGCGTCGTCCTGCGAGGAGCCCGGCGCGATGATGTACACGAGGTCGAAGACCTTCAGCACGTTGATCATCAGGGTGACGGTGACCACCGCCAGGACCGGTGCGAGCAGCGGCACGGTGACCTTGCGGAACACCTGCCACTCCGTCGCCCCGTCGACCCGCGCGGCCTCCAGGAGCTCCCGGGGCACCCCGGCCAGACCGGCCGCGATCAGCACCATCGCGAAGCCGGCCCACATCCACACGTACGACCCGATGATGGCCGGGGTGACGAGGGACGGGCCGAGCCAGTCGACGCCGTTGTAGGGCTGTTTGAAGTTGCTCGCGGGCAGCCGTAGCTGTGCCCCGTCGGCCGCCGCGGGCAGCGTGAAGGTGCCGTCGGCCGCCGCCTTCGTCGACGCCACCACCTTGCCGTTCTTCACCGCCTCGATCCGCATCCCGTCGTAGCCGAGTTCGGACGGGTCGGGGGCGCCGAGGGTGCCGACGCCCTTGCCGCGGGTGAAGTCCTGCCAGGCGGTGCCGGTGATCTTCCCCGGGTCGGCCTTCGCCGCCACGGCCTTCTTCGCGCCGTCGGGCATCTGGTCGGGGGCGACGCCGACGAGCGGGAGGGTGACGGCCTGCCCGGTGTGGACGGTCGCCGCCGTGATGAAGCCGCCCCGGTCCGGCTTGAGGGGTGACTCGCGGCCGGGGTGGGCGTTCGGGAACGCGGAGGACTGGGCGAAGGTGTCGTGGACACCGACCCAGACCGCGTTGGCGACGCCCTTGTCCGGGTCCTGGTCGTAGACGAGGCGGAAGATGATCCCGGCGGCCAGCATCGAGATCGCCATCGGCATGAAGACGACCAGCTTGAACGCCGTGCCCCAGCGGACCCGTTCGGTCAGCACCGCGAAGATCAGGCCGAGGGCCGTGGAGACGGTCGGCGCGAACACCACCCAGATGACGTTGTTCTTCAGGGCGGTGCGGATGCCGTCGTCCGTGAAGATCGCCTTGTAGTTGTCGAAGCCGGCGAACCCGTCCCCGTTCGCGTTGTAGAAGCTGCGGATCAGCGAGTACCCGATCGGGTAGACCACGAGCGCGCCGAGCAGCACCAGGGCGGGCAGGAGGAAGAGAACCGCCACGCTCCTGCGGGTGCCGGTCACGCTTCTGCGGCGGCCCGGTGGAGCGGGGGCCGTGGTCGAGGGTGCGGCCATCGCCGGGTCAGCTTCCGCTGCCGTAGGCGGCCGCCGCGTCCTTCTCCAGTTTCGCCTGGGTGCCCGCGACGTCCGTCGGGTTCTGCAGGAAGTCCTGGAGGTCCTTCCACTCGCCCTTGCCCGGGGTGCCGCCGAACGCCTGCGGGGCCTGGTCGGACATGTCGAAGCGGAAGTCGTCACCGGACGCGATCAGCGACTTGGCGATCGTGCGCTGCACCTCGTTCGGGTACGCCGAGTTCGGCACGCTCTTGTTGGGCGAGAGGTAGCCGCCGAGCTTCGCCTGGATCGTCGCCGCGTCCGGGGAGGCCAGGAACTTCGCCAGCGCCTGGGCGCCCTTGGAGTCCTTGAAGATCACCGCCGCGTCACCGCCGGAGACCACGGGGGCCGTGGAGCCGACCGACGGGAACGGGAACACCTTGGCGTCCGTGCCCACCTTCGCCTTGGTCTCGCCGATGTTGACCTGCACGAAGTCGCCCTCGTACACCATGGCCGCCTTCGGCTGGTCGCCGCCGGTGAAGGTCTGGGTGACCGAGGCCGGGAACTCCGTCTGCAGCGCGCCGGACGCGTTGCCCGCGACGTACCCCTTCTTGCCCCAGACCTGGGCCAGTGTGGTCAGCGCCTGCTTCACCGACGGGTCGGTCCACTTGATCTTGTGCTGGGCGAGCTGGTCGTACTTCTCCGGGCCCGCCTGGGAGAGATAGACGTTCTCGAACCAGTCGGTCAGCGTCCAGCCGTCGGCGCCGCCGACCGAGAACGGGGTGACGCCCGAGTCGTACACCGCCTGCGCCGTCGTCAGCAGGTCCTGCCAGGTCTTGGGCTCCTTGGCGCCCGCGTTCTCGAAGACCTTCGCGTTGTACCAGATCAGCGACTTGTTGGCGGCCTTGTAATAGACGCCGTACTGCTTGCCGCCGACCTTGCCGATGTCCTGCCAGCCCTGCGAGTAGTTCTTCTGCACTTCCGTGACCGTGTCGGCGCTCAGCGGCTTCGCCCAGCCCTTCTGCACGGCCTGCTTGATCGCGCCGGGCTGCGGCAGCAGCGCGATGTCCGGCGGCTGGCCGCCCGCGATCTTCGACCCCAGGAAGTTGATGATCGGATCCTGGGCGGGCACGAAGGTGACCTTCGCGCCGGTGCGCTTCTCGAACTCCGCGAGCACCTGCTTGAAGTTCTTCTGCTCCTGCCCGGTCCAGACGGCGGCCACTTCGAGGGTGGTGCCGTCGAGCTTCGGGAGGCTGAGGGTGCTGGACTGGGTGGCGCCGGTGCCGGTGCCGCCGTCGGACTTCTTGTCGTTGCTTCCGCACGCGGCCAGTGCGAGGGATCCCGCGAGCAGGGCGGCGAGTGTGGCGATGGCCCTGTGTGTCCGGATGGTGCTGCTGTTAGCGCGCATCACTTCCCCGTTCGTCGTTCTTCGTTGAACGTCAGAACTCTGTCCCGTGCGCTCCGGTGTACGCGGGGGCCGCGCACGCGGCAAGTGTGCCGACAGGTCAGCGCGGGGGATCGTGATCACGTTGTGATCAGCGACCCGGGATTGTGCCCCCGGTCACAAGAGCGAAGGGACCTCCGCCGCGGAAACCTCCTTGGCCGCCCGCTCCACCGCGCTTGCCAGCAGGGCCAGGTCGGTCGGGCCGTTGCCGAGTTCGCGGACGGGGCGGCGGGTCGGGGGGTCGCCCATCCGCTGCCAGTCGAGGGGGACCACGGTGGGGCGCTGGGTCGCCGTGCGGGGGATGCGGCCCGTGACACGGCCCGTCTGGAACGCCGTGGTGCGGCCGTCCGGGGTGGTCAGACGGCCACGGCCCGGCGCCGGTTCCTCGGGCCCCTCGGCCGGGGTGTCCAGGGCGATGCGCAGGGTGGCCTGCCTGGCCGGTTCCGTCTCCGCGGTACGGCCGCCGGTGCCGGCCGCCGCGACCAGGTGGACGCCGAGCCGCTCGCCCTCCTTCGCCACCGCCTCCAGCGCCCGCATCACGGAGCCCGCGGCCGGGCGGCCCGGTGAACCGAGCGCCGGGGAGACCAGGGCGTCCAGGTCGTCGACCACCACCACGAGCCGGGGGAGCGGGGGCGGCGGCGCCTCCGTACGGCCACGGGCCGCGGCACCGGCCGCCGGTCGCAGCCGGAGCGTCGAACTCGGCGGAGCCTCTATGTCCGCGGCGCCCGAGGCGGCCGGCCGGGCGCGCTGCGGGACGATACGGCCGGAGATCTCCCGCTGCGCGTGCCAGTCGGTGAAGCCGGCACGGCCCAGCAACTCGGCCCGCCGCTTCAGCTCGGCGCTCAGGGACTGCGCCAGCTCCCGCATCCGCACCGGGTCGTTGGCGGTCAGGTGGGTCGTGACATGCGGTATGTCCGTGCAGACCCGCAGGCCCTCGCCGTGCCCGGCGCCCGTCCCGACGCCGTCGCGGCCGTCTATGAGGACGATCCCGAGCCGGTCGGGGCGCTCGGCGGCGGCCAGCGAGGCGACCACCGCCCGCAGCAGTTCCGTACGGCCGCTGCCGGGCGGGCCCTCGATCAGCAGATGCGGTCCCTCTGTCACCAGGTCGGCGGTGAGCGGGCCGCGCGGTCCGGCGCCGAGCACCGCCCGGGCCCGGCCGCCCAGCGACTCGGTGTCGTCGGCCGCGTCCGCCCAACGGGCCATCAGCGAGGCCGGGGTGGCCCGCGCCAGCCCCAACTCGTCAAGGAGCCGGGCGGACTGGGGGAGCGGGGCGGCCATGCGCGGGTGCCGGTCGGCGCCGGGGCCGTCGGGGCGCAGCGGGGCCAGCGCCCTCGCGAACCGCTCGGCCCAGGCGGGGGAGACCGCGTCCACCGCGGCCAGGGTGCCGGGGCCGACCGGGCCGGCGGGACCGGCCTGGCCGGTGCGGCCGGCGGCGGAGACCCGCAGGAGGTGCAGCGCCGTCGCCACGTCGCCGCTCAGCAGGGCCACCGCCCCGCACTCCCGGAACGTCGGCGTCACCGCGCACGCCTCCTCGTAGGTCCGGTCGACCGGGGAGGTGGGCGAGGTGGGGGCCGTCTCCGCCAGGCAGACGACGTGCACTCCGGCCCGCGGTCCGGCCACGGTCAGCCGTGCCACCGCCTCGCGGAGCGCGGAGCCACCGGGATCGCCGTCCACGACGACGACCGTGTACGGGCCCGGGAAACCGCCCCTGCCGTCGTCGGCGCCCAGGTCGTGGCGGGCCCAGGAGGGGCCCTTGGCGGCTTCGGGGGACGCGCCGTCCGCCGCCGTACGGGCCGGGGCGGGGACCGGCGCGGGTGCGGGGCGGTCGGACGGGGTGGCCGTTCTGCGGGCGGCGGGCAGCTCCTCCGTCCGCCGCAGCAGCTCCTCCACGCGGGCCGCCGCCTGTTCACGGTCGTAGGCCAGCAGCAGGCGGCAGTCCTGGCCGTGCCCAGGGCGGACGTGCGGGAGCCAGCCGAGCCAGGACCACTCGGCCGTGCGCTCCTCCACGGGGCGGGCCCGGTCCGCGCTGATCAGGACGATCTCCAGCAGGTCGGGCGAGTGCAGCGCGGCGAGCTGGGCCAGGACCGCGCGGGCCAGGCCGGCCAGGCGGGCGCGCGGACCGGCGAGGCCAAGGGCGCCGGCCTCGCGCAGGTCGGCGGTGACCGGGACGGCGGGGAGCAGGCCCGAGCCGTCGGGCGCCGGGCGGTCCGCCGTGCCGAGCCGGACGGTGAGCGCCTCCGGGTGGCCGGGGCCGCGCTCCCAGAGGCGGGGGCCGGGGCCGAGCGCGGTCAGCAGCAGGGCGGCGGGGTCGGGCCAGGTCTCGGGCCGGTCGGGCACACCGGTGGACGCTGCGGTGCCGTCCTGCGGCGCCGTCTCGCCGTCGGCGGCCGACGGGGGCTCACCGCGGCCGCCGGCCAGCCGCCGCGCCCAGGCGCCGAGCCCGCCGCGCCTGCGGGCGCCGGGCAGGGCGGGGGCCTCGGTACCGCGGAGGGGGGTGCCCTTGCGCCTGCCGGCGGGGGCCGGGGCGTCGGCGGGGTCGGAGGCGAGAGTGCTGCCGTCGACGGGGTCGGGGGTCGTGGGGCGGGGGGCGGTGCTTCCCGCGCCTGTGGAGCTTCGGCTGCTTCCGACGTCTCCGGCACTGTCGGAGGGGTCGGAGGGGCCCGGGCGGTCGCCCAGCACTCCGGCTCGGCCGGCGTGCGTGTCGCCCACGCCGTGCCTGACGGGGGAGCCGGGTGCGGTGCCGGGGCCCTGCGCCGCGTCGGGGCCGTACGCGGCGCCTGCTCCGAGGGGCGCACCGGCGCTGTACGCGGTTCCCGGTCCGTGGGGCGCACCGGCGCCGTAGGCGGCCTCGGATCGGTGCGGCGCGGTGCCCGAGTCGTATGCGGCGGCGGCAGCGCCGCGCGGGCCCGGCAGCGTGCCGCGGTTTCCGGTCGACGGGTGTCCGTGCGGGTCGCCGTCGTACCCGCGGTCGGCCGGCGGTGGCTCGGTCCGCTGCCCTGCGGACGGCGGGAACCCGCCCGCGTGCCCGCCGGCCTCGGCCCCGCCTGCCCGTCCGCTCCGAGGCGGCCCGTCGGCACGGCCGGCCGACGGCTGCTGCCCGCCCCGGCTCTCGATCCTCGGCGCGTCCCCCTGAGCCGGTACGACCGGCGGCTCCGCCAGGCCGTGATCCTGGCCGCCGGCCGCTGCACCCGCGGCTCCCCAGCCCGCCGTGCCGTAGGCGTGGTGGGTACGGCCGGCCGGTGCGGGCGCAACGCTCCCTGCGGCGGCGGAACCGTCGCCGTGGGTCTCCCCGCCGTCCGTCAGCACCCGCACGCACCCGTCTCCGTCGGGTGCCGTCCCCACGCGGGCCCCGGGTCCCCCGGACGGCGTCAGCCGCAGGGCCGATTCCCCGATGCGCAGGAGCGAGCCCGGGGTGAGGCGGACCGGGCGGTCGGTGACGCGGGTGCCGTCCAGGACGGTGCCGTTGGTGGAGTGCAGGTCGGCGACCGAGACGCGGCCGTCGGCGGCGACGGTGACCGCGCAGTGCAGCCGGGAGACGTCGGGGTCGTCGAGCGGGACGTCGGCGTCGGCGGAGCGGCCGATGGTGATCTGGCCGCCGTGCAGGAGGTGCACCCCGCCCGCGTCCGGGCCGGCGATCACGTGCAGCTGGGTCGGGGCGTCGTCCAGCTCGGGGTGCGGCTCGGGGGCCGCGGGCGCTCCCAGGGACAGCACGGCGCCGTCGACCAGCGGGGGCTCGCCCAGGATGCGGCGGCGGGCGTCCAGCCGCTCCGTCCCTGCGTACAGCACGACCGGGGCGCCGCTCGGCTCCCGGCCGCCCAGGCTGCCGTCCCCGGTGACCGCCGAGGCCAGCCCCGACGCCACCGCGGCCAGGTCCGTGCCCGAGGGCGCCGTCACCAGCACGTCCCGGCTCGCGGCCCGGCCCCGCTGCGCGGCAGGGCCCAGCGGGTCTACGACGGTCAGCCGGATCTGCATCGCCGTCAGCGGTCCCTTCTGCGCGGGCGCGGAATTCCCCCCACCGCCACGAGCACGTCGGCCAGTTCTGCTGTCAAGCGCATCCTCGCACCTGCCACTGACAACGCGCCCACGCCCCGATGGTAAGTGATCTTGATTGGTCAGCTCTGCCCCCAAAAGTGCCTGACCAATACCGTGCGCGCGATCACTTGAGATCGGTCACGTCCGAGCCCGGCAACCGGCGGACCGAAGCAAGCGTCTTTCCATCGAACGCAGGCCGGAACGCCAACGTATGGGGATACGTCGGGAACGCTTATCGCCCCCCTACCGGGGAGGGGAAAGCACAGCCGGACGACAGCCCGGTCCCAGGCACCACGGCACTACAGTGGGTCGGACACATGGGTCGGAGACATTCAGCAGCCAGCCATTCAGCAAGCAGCAGGGAGCGCATGACGTGCGGCCGGTAGGCAGCAAGTACCTCCTGGAGGAGCCGCTGGGACGCGGCGCCACCGGTACCGTCTGGCGTGCCCGCCAGCGGGAGACCGCGGGCGCCGAGGCGGCCGTGCCCGGCCAGCCCGGCGAGACCGTCGCCATCAAGGTCCTCAAGGAAGAGCTCGCGAGCGACCCCGACATCGTGATGCGCTTCCTCAGGGAGCGCTCGGTCCTGCTCCGGCTCACCCACCCGAACATCGTCCGGGTCCGGGACCTCGTCGTGGAGGGCGATCTCCTCGCCCTGGTCATGGACCTCGTCGACGGCCCCGACCTGCACCGCTACCTGCGCGAGAACGGCCCCCTCACACCCGTCGCCGCCGCCCTGCTCACCGCCCAGGTCGCCGACGCGCTCGCCGCCAGCCACGCCGACGGCGTGGTGCACCGCGACCTGAAGCCCGCCAACGTGCTGCTCGCCCAGTACAACGGCCAGATGCACCCGATGCTGACCGACTTCGGCATCGCCCGCCTCGCCGACTCCCCCGGTCTGACCCGCACCCAGGAGTTCGTCGGCACGCCCGCGTACGTCGCCCCGGAGTCCGCCGAGGGCCGCCCGCAGACCTCCGCCGTCGACATCTACGGCGCCGGCATCCTGCTGTACGAGCTGGTCACCGGCCGCCCGCCGTTCTCCGGCGGCAGCGCCCTGGAAGTCCTCCACCAGCACCTCAGCGCCGAGCCCCGCCGCCCCTCCACCGTCCCCGACCCGCTGTGGACGGTCATAGAACGCTGCCTGCGCAAGAACCCCGACGAACGCCCCAGCGCCGAGAACCTCGCGCGCGGCCTGCGGGTCGTCGCCGAGGGCGTCGGCGTGCACGCGAACTCCGCGCAGATCGCGGCCGCCGAGGGCGTCGGCGCGCTGCTCGCCCCCGACCCGGCACCGGCCGCCGTACCGGGTTCGGCCGACCCGACCCAGGTGCTGCCGAACACCGGCACGCCGATGGGCGCGTACGACCCGAACGCCGCGACCAGCGTCCTGCCGCACACCGGCCAGCCGGGGCCGTTCGGCGCCGCCGACCCGACCGCCGTGCTCCCCAACACCGGCGCCGCCGACCCGACGGCCGTCATGCCGCCGATGCCGCAGGGCCGGCCCGGCCAGCCCGGTCAGCCCGGTCAGCAGCAGCCCGAGGAGCCGCACCCCTGGCAGAGCCAGCTCCGTGCGGCCCGCGACCGCAACGAGCAGACCCAGGTCCAGTACCTCGACCCCGGTGAGGACCCCCTCCGGCGCCGCCCGCAGCGCCAGGTGGCCCGGCCGCAGCAGCAGCCGCCGCGCCAGGCCCCGCAGCAGCAGCCGGTACGCCGCCCGCAGCCGCGCGGGCAGGGCGGGCAGCAGGGGGGGTACGGCCAGCAGCAGCCCGCCGGGTACGGCGGCCGGCCGCAGCAGTACGCCCCGCCGCCGCAGCAGCCCCAGCAGCGCTACGCGCCTCCCGCCGAGCCGCAGCAGCGGGCCCCGCGCGAGCCGCGGCAGCGCAGCGCCAACCCGATGAAGATCCCCGGGCTCGGCTGCCTCAAGGGCTGCCTGTTCCTGGTCGTCATCCTCTTCGTCGCGGGCTGGCTGATCTGGGACCTGACCCCGGTGCACACGTGGGTCGGGGAGGGCAGGGGCTACTGGAGCCAGCTGAAGGACTGGACGAAATCGGTCAGCAGCTTCATCGGCGATCTCGGCAACGGCTCAGGCAACTGACCGCCGGGATCGACCGCGACTCTGTGGATTTGTCGACACCTGGCGGGTGATTTCCGCCTCCGTGGTGAAGGTTGGCTCGTCGGACGCGTACTTTTGTCGGCAACACGCGTCTGTAGGAGCAGCCTTGGCACGGAAGATCGGCAGCCGGTACACCGCCCACCAGATCCTGGGGCGGGGCAGCGCCGGCACGGTGTGGCTGGGCGAGGGTCCGGAAGGGCCCGTCGCCATCAAGCTGCTGCGCGAGGATCTCGCGTCCGACGAGGAGCTGGTGGGCCGCTTCGTGCAGGAGCGCACGGCACTGCTGGGCCTCGACCACCCGCACGTGGTGTCCGTCCGTGACCTCGTCGTCGACGGCAACGACCTCGCCCTCGTCATGGACCTGGTCCGCGGCACGGACCTGCGCACCCGCCTGGACCGGGAGCGGCGGCTCGCGCCCGAGGCGGCCGTCGCCATCGTCGCGGACGTCGCGGACGGGCTGGCGGCGGCGCACGCGGCGGGGGTCGTCCACCGGGACGTGAAGCCGGAGAACGTCCTCCTCGACATGCAGGGCCCGCTGGGCCCCGGCGGCGCCCACCCCGCCCTGCTGACCGACTTCGGCGTCGCGAAGCTCATCGACTCCCCGAAGCGGACCCGCGCCACGAAGATCATCGGCACGCCGGACTACCTGGCCCCGGAGATCGTCGAGGGCCTGCCGCCGCGCGCTTCGGTGGACATCTACGCGCTCGCGACGGTCCTGTACGAACTCCTCGCGGGCTTCACCCCGTTCGGCGGCGGCCATCCCGGCGCGGTGCTCCGCCGCCACGTCACGGAGACCGTCGTCCCGCTCCCCGGCATCCCCGAGGAGCTCTGGCAGCTGCTCGTGCAGTGCCTGGCGAAGGCGCCGGCGTCCCGGCTGCGGGCCTCCGAGCTGGCCGCGCGGCTGCGGGAGCAGCTGCCGACGCTGGCCGGGATGCCGCCGCTGGACGTCGACGAGCCGGAGACGGAGGCGCCGGAGGACGCCGAGGAGCCGTCGGCCGCCGCGGCACCGGCCGCGGAGGAACAGCGGGTACGGCGCCGGGGGGCCGTCTCCCTGGTGCCGGGCGCGAAGCCGGACTCCAACCGGGACACGCACACGTCGATGCGGGTGCCGGGTCCCGACGAGCTGGCGGGCGGCGCCCGGGGCACGGCGCGGGCGCCCAGGGCGGCGGGGGCGCCGCGGCCGGGGTCGGCACGGCACCGGGTGGCTGCGCGGCGACGGAGGGTGACGTTCGCGGTGGCGGGGGTCGCGGTGGCGGCGGCGGTGGGTGTCGGGGCGTGGCTGGCGACATCGGGCGACGACTCGGCTCCGCCGCAGGAGACGCACAGCTCGTCAACGCCGTGACCTGCCGGTGGCTCCGCCGACATTTCCCAGGCGAAACGGCGACCGCCACGGGGCTCCGCCCCGGACCCCGAGGAGAAGCGCCCGCCCGTCCGGTTCGGTAGCGCGTGGGGCCATCGTCGCGGGGCTCCGCCCCGGACCCCGAAGGGGGGAGTGTTCGCCCACCCGACTCGGTAGGCGAAACGCGACCGCCACGGGGCTCCGCCCCGGACCCCGAAGAGAAGCGCCCGCCCGTCCGGTTCGGTAGCGCGTGGGGCCATCGTCGCGGGGCTCCGCCCCGGACCCCGAGGGGGAGCGGTCGTCCGCCTGGCTCGGTAGGTCGTGGGGCTGGCGTCGCGTGGGGCTCTGCCCCGGACCCGTGGGGGAGCGGCCGCCCCCCCCACGGCTCGGTAGGCCTTGGGGGCGCCGTCGCGAGGCTTCGGTCCGGGCTCCGGCAGGGGCTCAGGGGCGGTCCCGACCTGAGTGGGCGGGGATGCCCGTCGGCCATCCTCGGTTGGCGGAGCCGTTACGCTGGAGGCGTGGCAGTCGTCGATGTATCCGAAGAGCTCAAGTCCCTCTCCTCGACCATGGAGTCGATCGAGGCCGTTCTGGACCTCGACAAGCTGAGGGCAGACATCGCCGTGCTCGAGGAGCAGGCGGCCGCGCCGTCCCTGTGGGACAACCCGGACGAGGCGCAGAAGATCACCAGCAAGCTCAGCCACCTCCAGGCCGAGGTCAGGAAGGCGGAGGTGCTGCGCGGCCGGATCGACGATCTCGCGGTGCTCTTCGAGATGGCCGACGAGGAGGACGACCCGGACACCCGCGCCGAGGCCGAGTCCGAGCTCGCCGCCGTCAAGAAGGCGCTGGACGAGATGGAGGTCCGGACGCTGCTCAGCGGGGAGTACGACTCCCGCGAGGCGCTCGTCAACATCCGCGCCGAGGCCGGTGGCGTCGACGCCGCAGACTTCGCCGAGAAGCTGCAGCGCATGTACCTGCGCTGGGCCGAGCAGCACGGCTACAAGACCGAGCTCATCGAGACGTCGTACGCCGAAGAGGCCGGCATCAAGTCGACCACCTTCGCCGTGCAGGTGCCCTACGCCTACGGGACCCTCTCCGTGGAGCAGGGCACGCACCGCCTCGTGCGCATCTCGCCGTACGACAACCAGGGCCGCCGGCAGACCTCCTTCGCCGGTGTCGAGGTGCTCCCCGTGGTCGAGCAGTCCGACCACGTCGAGATCGACGAGAGCGAGCTCAGGATCGACGTGTACCGGTCCTCCGGTCCCGGCGGCCAGGGCGTCAACACCACCGACTCCGCCGTGCGCATCACGCACCTCCCGACCGGAATCGTGGTCTCCTGCCAGAACGAGCGGTCGCAGATCCAGAACAAGGCCACCGCGATGAACGTCCTCCAGGCCAAGCTCCTGGAGCGGCGCCGCCAGGAGGAGCAGGCCAAGATGGACGCCCTCAAGGGCGACGGCGGCAACTCCTGGGGCAACCAGATGCGGTCGTACGTGCTGCACCCGTACCAGATGGTCAAGGACCTGCGGACCGAGTACGAAGTCGGCAACCCCGAGGCCGTGTTCAACGGCGAGATCGACGGCTTCCTGGAGGCCGGAATTCGCTGGCGCAAGCAGCAGGAGAAGTAACTTTGTCGACTTGCCCACGGTGAGTCGACCGACTTGGAACTGCCGCCCGCCGGGCGGCAGTTCTCGTACGTGTGGGGTTTACGTCACACTCACACACTTCAACTCCCGGCATTGGGTGCGCAACTGGACATCGCGCACGCAACGGCCTTGACGTGCCCTTGGAAAGTCGGAAGGGTGAAGTGTGGCATGCGTATCTCTGGGGCGCATGTGAACCGGGGGCCTTGAATATTCGTAGCTGTCTCCGTCGAGCACCGGCCCCGAACGCCGCCGCACTGACGATCAGCTACTGGGGGTAGCAACCATATGACGAAGAAGACGCGTCTCCGCGTCGCGCGGATAGCCGCCGGCGCAGTGATCGCAGCCGGCGCCTCTCTCACGGCCGCCGGTGCCGCTTCCGCCCTGGACATCGGCGTGAGCGTGACCGGCAGCGGTGTCAGCGCGAACGTCGACACCGGCGACGACGACGGCGGCACGGGCGGCGCGCCCTGCGACATCGTCGTGGACCCGACCTGCGACGACGGGGGCACCAGCGGCACCGGTGGCACCGACACGGGTGGTACGGACACGGGTGGTACGGACACCGGTGGCACCGACACGGGTGGTACGGACACCGGTGGCACCGACACGGGTGGTACGGACACCGGTGGCTCCGACACTGGCGGTTCGACCACCGGTGGCTCCGACACTGGCGGTTCGACCACCGGTGGCTCCGACACCGGCGGGTCCACCACCGGCGGGTCCACCACCGGCGGCGGCGACACCGGCGGTTCGACGACCGGCGGTTCCACCTCCGGCGGCTCGTCCACCGGCGGCTCGACCTCCGGTGGTTCGACCTCGGGCGGTTCGACCTCCGGCGGCTCGACCTCCGGTGGTTCGACCTCCGGCGGCTCGTCCACCGGTGGTTCGACCTCCGGCGGTACCGGCACCGACGGCAACTCCGGCACCTCCGCGCAGGAGGCCGGCACCTCCGCGCTCACCGACACCGGGTCCTCGAACACCGAGGCCCAGGGTGGCGGCAAGCAGCTTGCCGAGACCGGTGCCGGGCAGACGGCCTTCCTTCTCGTCGGCGCCGCCACGATGATCGCCGGCGGTATCGGCTTCCGCATCCTGCCGCGCCTCGTGGGCGGCCGCGGCGGCGCTGCCGTCTGACGGTAGCCGTCCGCTCACGGAGCGTAGGCGCATCGCAACGGACGAAGGGCCCTGAGCAGCGGCTCAGGGCCCTTCGGTCGCTCTTGGGTGAGCTTCGCGTGTGAGGTTCGTTACGCGGTCTGGTGCGCCGCCAGCAGCGCCACCGCGGCGATCAGCACCGCCAGCAGCCCGATGAGTGCCATCGGGTTCAGACCACCGAGGAAACTCTCCTGCTGAAGACGCTCGCGGTTGGCGCGGCACACGGGGCACCGGCCTTCGCTCACGGGCGCCGCGCAGTTCGCGCACACCAACCGGTCGTACGTCATGCGCTCGCCCTCCTTGCACCGGCCATTACCCACACAACGTTCCGCGGAACGAGAACGTTCCCCTCCCACTGTGCCAGGTTCCCCCGGAAAGAGCGCGGCCGTCCGCAGACCTCGCCCCGGCACTCCTGGGCGCTCCGGGAACACTGCCCCGGAACAAAACCGCACAAGCCTCACCCAACCGTGACCGGCGCCTGCGCTTCCTCACCCGACTCGCGTATGGTCACGCTCATCTACCCCCGGCGACCCGTGGTGCATCCGTGATCCGATTCGACAATGTCTCCAAGGTCTACCCCAAGCAGACCCACCCCGCACTCAGGGAAGTGTCCCTGGAAGTGGAGAAAGGCGAGTTCGTCTTCCTCGTGGGGTCCTCCGGCTCCGGAAAGTCCACCTTCCTGCGGCTGATCCTCCGCGAGGAGCGGTGCAGCCACGGTCAGGTGCACGTCCTCGGCAAGGACCTCGCCCGGCTGTCCAACTGGAAGGTGCCGCAGATGCGCCGCCAGCTCGGGACGGTCTTCCAGGACTTCCGCCTGCTGCCCAACAAGACCGTCGCCGAGAACGTGGCCTTCGCCCAGGAGGTCATCGGCAAGTCGAAGGGCGAGATCCGCAAGTCCGTGCCCCAGGTGCTCGACCTCGTCGGGCTCGGCGGCAAGGAGGACCGCAGGCCCGGCGAGCTGTCCGGCGGCGAGCAGCAGCGCGTGGCCATCGCACGCGCCTTCGTGAACCGGCCCAAGCTGCTGATCGCGGACGAGCCCACGGGCAACCTCGACCCGCAGACCTCGGTCGGCATCATGAAGCTGCTGGACCGCATCAACCGGACCGGCACCACCGTGATCATGGCCACCCACGACCAGAACATCGTGGACCAGATGCGCAAGCGCGTCATCGAGCTGGAGAAGGGCCGCCTCGTCCGGGACCAGACCCGCGGCGTCTACGGCTACCAGCACTGACCGCCATCGATCCCGCAGACGTCCACGGAAAGGCATAACCCGACGCCATGCGCGCCTCGTTCGTACTGTCGGAGATCGGAGTCGGTCTCCGCCGCAATCTGACGATGACCTTCGCCGTCGTCGTCTCGGTCGCCCTGTCCCTGGCGCTCTTCGGTGGCTCGCTCCTGATGAGCGACCAGGTCAACACCATGAAGGGCTACTGGTACGACAAGGTCAACGTCTCGATCTTCCTCTGCAACAAGAGCGACGCGGAGTCGGACCCCAACTGCGCCAAGGGCGCGGTGACCGAGGACCAGAAGAAGCAGATCCAGGCCGACCTCGACAAGATGTCCGTGGTCGAGAAGGTCACCTACGAGTCCCAGGACGAGGCGTACAAGCACTACAAGGAGCAGTTCGGCGACTCGCCGCTCGCCGACTCCCTCACGCCGGACCAGATGCAGGAGTCGTACCGGATCAAGCTCAAGGACCCGGAGAAGTACCAGGTCGTCGCGACCGCCTTCGACGGCCGTGACGGGGTCCAGTCGGTCCAGGACCAGAAGGGCATTCTCGACAACCTCTTCGGCCTGCTCAACGGCATGAACTGGGCGGCCCGCATGGTCATGGCCCTGATGCTGGTGGTCGCCCTGATGCTGATCGTCAACACGGTGCGCGTCTCCGCGTTCAGCCGTAGGCGCGAGACCGGCATCATGCGCCTGGTCGGCGCCTCCGGCTTCTACATCCAGGCCCCGTTCATCGCGGAGGCCGCCGTCGCCGGCCTGATCGGCGGCACGGTCGCCTGTGGATTCCTGGTGATCGCCCGGTACTTCATCATCGACCACGGCCTGGACCTGTCCCACAAGCTGAACTTGATCAACTTCATCGGCTGGGACGCGGTGTTGACCAAGCTCCCGCTCATCCTCGCGACGAGCCTCCTGATGCCCGCGCTTGCCGCGTTCTTCGCGCTGCGCAAGTACCTGAAGGTTTGACCGCTCCCCTCCCGAGAGGGAGGGGATTCCTGGCTCGGGCCGCCTCCTGGAGCGACGCTCCGGGAGGTCTTGCGCCTTCGGCACCAGCCGGGTCCAGACCGGCCCGGACGAGCATCACGCGTGCGGAGTTCTTGTCCCGCGGGGACACCGCTCCGCACGCGGTGCACGTGTAGGTACGTTCTGACAACGGGAGGGCGTGCTTGGTTCTCGCTCCGCACCTTCCGCAGTCCATGGTCGTGTGTGCGGGATGTACGAAGCGAATCTCCCGCCCATGTTTGCGAGCCATCTCGACCAGGGCCTTCTTCGTGGCACCGATGGCGGCGTCGGCCGCCTTGCGGGCCATGGTCGTTCTGGCGAGGAACTTCGGTCGGAAGTCCTCGACGGCGATGACGTCGTGGTCGGTCACGACCCTCTTCGCCCACTTGCGTGCGCTGTCCTGCCGCTGCTGAGCGATCTTCGCGTAGGCCTTGGCTCGCCACTTCTTTGCCTCGCCATAGCCCTTCGAGGCGCGCTGTCCCTTCTGGGGTCTACGGCGGGCCACCATCCGGTCGTACCGGGTGATCCTCGCCTGGGCCCTGCGGCCATGCTCGGCGTGTGGAAGATCGTGTGCGTCAGAGGTCGTGGTGGCGGTCTCCTTCACTCCCCAGTCCACGCCGAGTGCGCGTCCGGTAGCGGGCAGTGGCTGGGCCTCGGAAGCGATCACGAAAGAGCAGTACCAGTGCCCGACCCTGTCCTGGTACACGCGTACCGAGGAGGGCGCGGCAGGCAGCTTCCGCGACCACACGACTGTGAGCACGATCCCGCCGGCGAGATACAGGCGACCGCCCTTCAGACGGAACCCCCGTTTCGTGTAGTTGAGACTCGGCAGGGCATCGCGCCTCTTCTTGTGCCGGGGCATCCCGGCCCGCTGCTGCTGCGGCAGACGACCCTTGATGTCCTTCTGCGCCTTCGCCCAGGACTTGCGGAAGTCACGGATGACCTGCTGCTGGGGCACACTGGAGCCCGCGGCCAGCCAGGGTGTGACAGCACGAGCCGCAGTCAGCATGCGATCCAGCCGTGCCGGACCGCAGGTATCCGCCGCCAGGTGGGCCCTCTTCGACCGAGCCACGCATTCGTTCCAGACCCATCGGCAACGCCCCCACTCGGCCAGGAGCGCCTTGCGGGCGGAGGATGACGTCCGCAGACGATAGGTGTACCGGACGTGCCCGACCGCCGCCTCGGCCTCCTGCCGCGTCTGGGTCAAGTCGTCGCCCTCTCTTGCCTGGCCGTCCCGTGTCCGTCACCAGACCGTATGCGCGAAGTCCGAACATCCGGACGCGGTCGGGCTCTTGCCACTCTCATGAGTGAACCCTTGATCACCGCATGGACGATGTGTTCTCCATGGGACAGAGTTGCGTGATGGATGCCACGGGGGCCGTACGGACAACCACCCGTGCGGCCCCTCCGGTTGTCCTAGACTCACCCGCATGTCAGGCCGAGAGCTGTTCTGTCAGCCCCGCCGGGTTCGCCGGGGGGCGGCTCTGACGTTGGTGTTCGCAGGGCTGTTGGTGACCGGGGCGGCCACCGGGGCGTTCCCGGACCCCGGGCAGTCGTCCGACCGGAAGACGCCCACCGGGGCCGCACGTCCGGCCGCCGGGCACGAGGACGTGGCGAAGGCCGCCGCCGAGGCGATGGCCGACGGCAAGTCCCCCATGGAGGCGGCGGAACGGGCCGTGAGCCGCAGCGGGGACCGGTGGGCCGCGGTCTACTCCGAGGGCGAGTACCGGGAGTTCGAGGACGCACTCGACGGCCAGTACACGGGCGTGGGGCTGTGGACCCGGCGGACGGCGGACGGGCGGATCGACGTGGCCAAGGTGCAGGCCGGGTCGCCCGCGGCCGCCGCGGGGATCAGGAAGGGCGACCGGCTGCGCAGCATCGACGGCGAGGACGTCGACGGGCGCCCCGTCACCGACGTCGTCTCGTTACTGCGCGGCGACGCCACCGACGCCCGCGCCGGTACGACCGTCACCCTCGGTCTCGAACGCGGCACGCGCGCGTGGAGCGAGACCCTGCGCCGGGCGCTGCTCTCGACGGACTCGGTGACCGTGCACAAGTCGGCCGCCGGCATCACCGTCATCAAGGTCTCCGCCTTCACCAGGGGCTCCGGGGAGCTGGTGCGCACCGCCGTCCGGCAGGCCCCGGCCGACGGCGGGATCGTCCTCGACCTGCGCGGCAACTCCGGCGGCCTGGTCAGCGAGGCGGTCACCGCCGCCTCCGCCTTCCTCGACGGCGGCCTGGTCGCCACCTACGACGTGGACGGCGCCGAGCGCTCCCTGCACGCCGAGCCCGGCGGCGACACCGCGAGGCCCCTGGTCGCGCTCGTCGACGGTGGCACGATGAGCGCGGCGGAGATGCTCACCGGTGCCCTCCAGGACCGCGGCCGCGCGGTCGTCCTCGGCTCCCGCACCTTCGGCAAGGGCTCCATCCAGATGCCCACCCGCCTCCCCGACGGCTCGGTCGCCGAACTCACCGTCGGCCACTACCGCACCCCCTCCGGTCACACCGTCGACGGCCGGGGCATCACCCCCGACCTGGAGGTGTCCTCCGGGGCGCTGGAGCGGGCGGAGACCGTGCTGAGCGGACTGGGCGACCCCTCGTAGCACCCGCTTAACCGCTTCCCTCGCACCCCGTCCGTAGTGCGAAAATGGAGAGCACTATGGCCAAGGGAATGTACGTACCGAAAGAGTCCCAGCAGAAGCAGCAGGGGACGGCCGCCAAAGCCAGGGACGGCGAGAAGGGCGGCAAGCGCAAGATCGTCGCGCAGAACAAGAAGGCGCGGCACGACTACGCGATCATCGACACCTACGAGGCCGGCCTGGTGCTGTCCGGCACCGAGGTGAAGTCGCTGCGGCAGGGCCGGGCCTCGCTGGTCGACGGCTTCGTGCAGATCGACGGGAACGAGGCGTGGCTGCACAACGCCCACATCCCGGAGTACAGCCAGGGCACCTGGACCAACCACTCGGTGCGCCGCAAGCGCAAGCTGCTGCTGCACCGGGAGGAGATCGACAAGCTGGAGGTCAAGGCCCAGGAGACCGGTCACACGATCGTGCCTCTCGCCCTGTACTTCAAGGACGGCCGGGCCAAGGCGGAGATTGCCCTCGCGCGCGGCAAGAAGGAGTACGACAAGCGGCAGACCCTGCGCGAGCAGCAGGACCGCCGGGAGGCGGGGCGCGCCATCGCGGCGGCGAAGCGGCGCCAGCGGGAGGCCTAGGCCCGCGGGAATGTAGTGGCATCGGCGTGCGTTGGTCACGTACGATGGCACCAACACCGGGGGAAGCCGGTGTGAAGATTGAAAAATCAACATGGGGATGATCGGTTTCGACAGCGGATGTCGAGGCAGGGGAAGCGTGTCGAGAAAGCGGCCATGATCTCGTAAACCACAGGCCGAAAAAAATAATCGCCACTTCCAAGCGCGATTCCTCCCAGCAGGCCTTCGCCCTCGCTGCCTGATCTCAGGTAGCGACAGCGAGCCTCCTATACAGGGAGTGTCAGCCCGGGGCTGTTCCCGACCCGGATCCTGGCATCAGCTAGGGGACTAAACCTTGATCCCGGTCACGGGGTGAAGAGGGAAATCTAACAGTGACTGAGCCCGTCGGCGACTTGTTCGCGTGATCGCCGGGGCTGAGAAAAGCACAGCGAACTGCACACGGAGAAGCCCTGGTTCCGCACCGTTGGACGCGGGTTCGATTCCCGCCATCTCCACAATCTCCATGTTGCGAGGGCCCGGTGGTCGCAGACCACCGGGCCCTCGTCGTGTCCGCGAGTCCGCAGGGCGGGCATGTGAAGATTGATCCCTGCCGGTCGAAAACTCTTCACAGATATCGCACAGGTTTACTAAAGTCTGGTGCGCGCACTGAGCTGAGCTGACCACTCCGCTTTCGCGCGCGTCCATCAGCGACCGGGGGAACATCGTCGCCATGGGGAGGGGGCGGCGGCTCTGACCGCCGCCACGGGCACACAGCACCTCTTCCAGCGGGGCCCCCGCCTGCCCTCCTCATGAAAACGGGGTGTTCCTTTGCGTTCCAGACCTGGGCTTGTCATGCCCCCTGCACGCACAGCCGGCCGTCTCAAACGGCTCGTCCCGTCCGTCCTCGCGCTCGCCGTGCTGGCCACGGTCGCCGGCCGGCCGGACCTGCACCACGACCGGGCCGCCGACTTCAGCCCGGTGGCCGACAGCTACGACGGCTTCGACACCAAAGCCGCCGAGCAGCTCCGCCAGGACCAGTGCCTGATGGCCGAGGTGCTGCGCACGGGCGGCCCCGCCATGTACAGCACCGCGCAGGACGGCCTCGACCAGACCCCGGACAAGCTGCACACCGCGGCGAACCGCGAGTACTGGAACACCACCCCGCTGTCGACGGCGTACGACAAGGACAAGGACGCCGCCGACAAGGCGGGCGACGCCCTTGACGCGTATATCGACGTGTGGAAGAAGCCGCTCGACGGCCTGAGCACCCCGGCCGGGTTCACCGAGACCGGATTCCACTGGCCGCCGGGGACCACCGGCACGGGCCCGAGCTTCTTCGCGCAGACCGGCCTGAGCCAGTGGATCCAGGCCCAGTTCTGGAAGGCCGAGGACGACTTCTACAAGGACCCGATCCCGAAGGCCGACGCCGCCACGGTGAAGGCGGTCAAGGACCTCGGCACCCCGCTCTACGGCAGTGATCCGGACCCCACCCTCCCCGGCCCGCAGTGGCAGCAGGCCTACGCCGAACACCAGGCGTGGGACGGCCTGGTGAACTCGTCCCTGCAGCCGACGGGCACCGACGACGCCCGCGTCTTCCTCTCCTCCGGCGGCTTCCCGCACACCGCGCCCGAGCCGGGCAGCGTCGAGTACCGGATCGCCGTGGAGGACCTGAAGACCCGGTTCGCCTCCTGCGACTGGCTCTCTCCCGTCGACCCGGACCGGGTGCTCGGCAAGGAGGTCGCGGACGCGTCCGCCGAGTGGCAGCGGGAGATCGCCGCCCAGGCCGCCCAGCGCGACCGGATCCTCAACGCGAACCGCGACGCCACCAAGGCCCTCGCCACCGGCTCCAAGGCGCTGGGCGAGCTGCTCGGCCAGTCGTGGATCGCCGACCGCCTCGCCCGCTGGCAGGACTACTGGTCGGCCGGCGGCCCCGGCTGGATCGGCGACAGCCCGATGATCGTGCACGCGCACGGCGCCGCCGACAAGTGCCTCGAAGTGGGCGGCGGCAAGAAGGACAACGGCACGCCCGTGCAGATCTACACCTGCAACGGCTCGGCCGGGCAGAAGTGGACGATCAGCGGCGACGCGCTGGTCAACGTCAACTCCGGCAAGTGCCTGGAGGTGAAGGGCGGTTCCCCGGCGAACGGGACCGTGGTGCAGATCTCGACCTGCAACGGCAAGAGCGCGGCCCAGAAGTGGGAGTACGGCACCCACGGGACCAGCCGCCTGTACAACCCGGGCACCGGCAACTGCCTGGACCTCGCGACCTACGACAACAGCCGCGACGCGCGGATGTGGGACTGCAAGGGCACCGACCCGCAGAAGTTCGACTTCGCCCCGTCCGGCCACAACGGCACCGACAAGCTGGACTACCCGACCAAGGCGCAGTTCGACAAGGCGAAGAAGGGCGTCACCGACGCCCAGGCCGCGGCCAAGACCCAGCTCGACCTGCTCAAGACACAGGTGACCGCGGCGAAGAAGGCCGCCACCGACACGGACACCGCCACCCAGGCCGCCTACGCGATCGCCGACCAGGCGGGCGCCCCACGCGGCCGGGGCCTGTTGGTCGGGCAGCAGAAGGCCCAGGTCACCAAGGCGTCGGCGGCCGCGCTCGACGCCCTGTCCAAGGCCGGCGACACCGCCTACGCGGCGACCAAGGCGTCCGCCGGTGACAGCGCCACCATCGCCGCCCGCGCGGTGACGCAGGCGGCACAGTCCAAGGCCGCGTTCCGTACGGCCGCCGCCCAGGAGGCCGACGCGCAGGCGAAGGCCGCCGCCGACGCCGCCGCCGTACAGGCGCAGACCGCCAAGGACGCGCGCGACACGGCGAAGGCGAAGCTCGACGAGACCCAGCAGGCGGAGGCCGACGCGAAGGCGGCCGCGGCCACCGCGCACGCCAAGCGGCTCGACGCGGAGGCCGAGGAGCAGACGGCGAAGGCGGAGAAGGAGACCGCCGCCGCCAAGCAGGCCGAGGCCGCGCAGCACAAGGCGAGCGCCGAGGGGTACGCGAAGACTGCCGACCAGGCCAAGGACCGGGCGGACACCGCCGAGTCCACCGCCCGTGCCAAGCGCCAGGACGCGGAGGCCGCGCGGGATCTGGCCAAGGGCAAGTCGGACGACGCGTGGGACGCGCAGAGCAAGGCGAACGCGGCCCGTGCGAAGGCCGACGCCAAGGACGCCTACGCCGACGCGCACGACTCGGACGACGCCGCGAAGGACTCACGGGCGGCGGCCGACGAGGCGGACAAGGCGGCCGACGACGCGGAGTCGGCGGCGACCTCGGCCCGTGCCGAGGCCGACGCGGCGAGCCAGGCCGCGGCGGACGCCGACGCCGCGGCGACCCGTGCCGAGGCGGCGGCGAAGCGGGCCCGTTCCGACGCGGACGACGCCCAGGCGGCCAAGCTGAAGGCGGACGCGGCGGTCCGCACGGCGACCAGCGCGGCGGCCGACGCCATCACGGCCTCCCAGGCCTCGGCCGCCGCGGCCCGTACCGCGGTCAAGCTGGCCGACGAGGCCGAGCAGCACGCGGCCGACTCGAAGAAGCAGGCCGACGCGGCCAAGGCCGAGGCCGCCAAGGCGGTCGCGGGCGCGGCCGACGCGGCCGGTCACGCGTACACGACCGCACAGGCGGCCGAGGCCGCCGGAGCCTCCGCACAGCAGGTCGCGGCGCCCGCCAACGACGCGATCCAGCTCGGCTCGCCCTACGTGGACACCGACTCCGCGGCGGGTCTCGCCGTCCTGTCGGGCCAGTCGTCGAAGACGATCGCCCAGCAGCAGCAGGCCGTCGCCGAGGCGCACGCCGCGAACGCGCAGAAGAACGCCGAACAGGCGCAGAGCCTCGCCGACGCGGCGACCGGCGACGCGAA
This sequence comes from Streptomyces sp. NPDC104761, assembly GCF_055583445.1. Classification (NCBI taxonomy): domain Bacteria; kingdom Bacillati; phylum Actinomycetota; class Actinomycetes; order Kitasatosporales; family Streptomycetaceae; genus Streptomyces; species Streptomyces sp. NPDC104761. The sequence goes on from NZ_JBVJNZ010000008.1 coordinate 71,910, forward strand.
GGCCGCGTACACGATCGCCGCCGAAGCGGCCGGTCACGCCGCGGACGCCCGCAGGTCGTCGAAGGAGGCGCTGGGTTACGCGTCCGAGGCGGCGCAGTACGCGGCGGACGCTCAGAAGTCACTGGCGCGCACCATCGAGTACGACCAGCAGGCCACCGCGGACGCAGCGGCCGCCGACCAGGCGGCCGGCAACGCCGAGGGCTACGCCAAGGACGCCCGGGACTCCGCCGACCAGGCGGCCCTGGACGCCGACGCGGCCCGTACGGCGGCCGCCGAGGCCGAGCAGTCCGCGAAGGACGCCCGCGCCGCGGCCGACCGCGCCGACGCCGAGGCCACCGCGGCCGAGGAAGCGGCGAAGGACGCCCAGAAGTACGCGGAGTCGGCCCAGCAGGCGGCCGACCAGGCGGCAGCAGCCGACGCGAACAAGCAGGTCCAGACCGGCGCCGGGTCCGGGATCGGCGGCGTGTTCTCCGTCATCGACGACATCAAGCAGAACGGAGACCCGGAGCAACTCCCCAACGAGTGCCACGGCCTGGACTGCAACACGCTGGTGTACAAGGTGCACTTCGACGCGGTGGTCAGCTACTACCTGTGCGACAACCCGGACGTGCCCGCCACGGAGGCCGGCTGCCCCACCGAGGACACGGTCTTCCTCAAGACGCAGACGTTCAAGGACCTGACCAAGACGGTCAAGGTCTCCGCGTGGGACGTGACGAAGGACGTCTGGAAGGGCATCTACAAGTCGATCATCGGCGACTTCACCGGCTGCTACCACAAGCTCAACGGTGACGGCAGCGGCAGCTACGGCGACTGCGCCTGGGCCGCCACCTGGCTACCGATCGGCGGCCCCATCGCGAAGATCACCGAGGCGATCCGTGCCGTGGACGCGGCCATGCGTACCGGGGAAGGGGTCCGCGACGCACTGAAGGCCTTGAAGGCACTGGACGTCGACGCCCAGACGCTGGCCGACATCGAGCGGTCCGTCAATGTGTACGAGGAGGCGCGGACGGCATGCAGGGTCAACAGCTTCCCCGGCACCACCGAGATCATCATGGCCGACGGCAGCCGCAAGGCACTGCGTGACGTGCGCACGGGTGACCTGTTGCTGGCCGCCGACCCGACGACCGGACGCGCGCAGGGCGAGCCGGTCACGCGCACCTTCCACCACACCGCCGTCGATCTGGTCGATGTCGTTCTCACGAATGGCGGCCGCCTCACCAGCACCCCGGGGCACCGGTTCTTCGTCACCGGCCGGGGCTGGACCCTGGCGTCCGACCTGCGGGACGGAGACGCTCTGCGGAGCCAGGACGGAACGGTACGCACCGTGGCCGCGCTGGTCGACCGGCACGAGGCGACCCCCCGGACGGTGTACGACCTGACGGTATCCGGCCTGCACACCTTCTACGCGTTGGCGGGCACGAGTCCTGTCCTGGTCCACAACTGCAACGACCTCGTGGCCGATGCGCAAAAGTACCCTGGGCAGGCTCACACGCTGGATGAGCACACGGCAGGTCACGTGACCGAGCAGGAGGCCAAGGACCTGGCCAAAGCCAAGACGGAGAAGAACGGATATACCACACCGAACAGTCTGTTCATCGATCAGCAAACCGCCCAGCAGGTCGTCGACTATGCGCTGGCCAACAATGCGAACCGGATTCGTACGTGGCTCCGGGGAAACAAGTCGTTCCTGGACTGGGAGGGGTTCTTCGGAGCGAAGAACTCACTCGGCAAGACGTACTATCCGGACGGTAGCGTGAAGGACGCGAGCAACGCCTTCTACATCAAGCTGGTTCGAGCCAAGGGGCACAAGGCCGGCTACTACGTGCAGACGTGCTATCCGAAGTAAGGGAGGTGACGCACAATGCCACGCTTTACCGAGTTCGACTTCGGTGTGTCGTGGGTGATGGGTTTCTTTCATCAGGACTGGACGCACGACGGTGACACGGCCGCCGACGTCGTCGCGAAACACCTTGCGGAGAACGCCGATGAGGAGGCATTGGCAGTACGACGTGACGCGCAGATTCTCGGCGACCTTCCTTCGCGGACGCTGGAGGTGCTGTGGCGGGCCGGGACGGATTACCTGCCGAGCTTCGAGCGGATCGGGGGAGGAGCGGAGTGGACACGGAGCATCGTCGGTTTGTGTGATGCCCGGCTGTCCGTCAAGGCGGACGTACGCCCTCTCACCGGGGCCGACACGGAGGACGGTCTCGCCCACCGGGACGCCGTCGTCGCCGAGATCGAGCGGGTGGAGTTCCTGCCCACCGAGGTTCACGAGGCACTCGTCGACTGTGCGCGCCGCTGCACTCCGGACTTGGCGTTGCGGATCCTGCTGAGGGCCATCGTGAAAATGCCGTACAACTCGCTGTCCCCGGATCAGTACGTACGGCTGGAGGCCATCGGATCGGCCCTCCGCTACGGCGAGTTCGTGGTGGACAACGTCAAGTTCCTGGTCGAACAGGACTGATCGGCGGATCCGGCTGCGCACGGATGGCGTTCCGCTTCGGGGTGACTCCCGGTGCGGAGCGCCGTTTCGTGTGCGCTGTCAGGGAGGTCAGGCGCGTCGCCGTGCTCGCCCGCTCCGTCAGATGGGGGAGGGCAGCAGGGTCGCCTCCGGTACGTCCGCCTCACCGCCCAGGTTGCGCATCAGCACTCCGCCGCCCGCACGCCGAGTTCCGCGGCCGGCAGGACGATCGGCAAGGCGAGCAACCGGTACAGGATCATGCTCAAGCGGGCGCCGGGCCACAAGCGCGGCTATTACGTGTCCACGGCTTTCCCGCTGCCGTAAGGGAGATGAGAACCAGTGCAGCGCTTCACTGACTCCGATTTCGGTGTTTCGTGGCTGATGTCCATGTTCCACTATGACTGGACGCACAACGGCGACACCGGCGCCGAAGCGGTCCGGTACCACCTCGTACCGGAATTGGATCCCGAAGAGGTCCTGTCCCTCCGCCGCGATGCCCGACTCCTTTTGGAGCGCCTCGACTCGGGCATGATCGAGGCGCTGTGGCAGGCCGGGACGTATCCCGCAGGCGAGTTCTCCGATCCTCGCCGCGGCTTCACCACCGGCGCCGAGTGGATGAAGACGATCATCGGGCTGTGTGATGTCTGGCTGGCCGGCAGACACGTCAGCCCGCTCACCGGTGCCGACACGGAGCATGGCGCGCAGCTGGCGGACGCGGTACTCACCGAGATCGACCATGCGCGGTTCCTGCCGGACAGGGTCAGGCAGACGCTGGCGGAGTGCGCCCGGCGATGCACCCCCGACCTCGCTTTCCGGCTCCTGCTGAGAGCGATCCCACAGAGCGTCACAGGATTCGAGCTGCCACTCACATCGGAGCGGTACGCGAATCTGGAGAGAATCGGTTCGGCACTGCACTACGGCGAGTTCGTGGTGTCCGAGGTACGCCATCTGACGACCGGCGACTGACGGAGCACCTCTGGGGACGGGAACTGGGGCGACACCCGCCACCACGCCAGTCCCCGGCCCCACTGCCCGCGACGACGCTCCGCGAGGAACTCATGGAAGAACGACGGGAAGCACGCTTCTGGAGATTCGAGGAGGACTTCGGGATCAGCCTGCTGATCGCGAGGCTCGGGACGGGCTTGACGCCGGTGGTGCCGGACGGGGACGCCGACGACGCCCGCGCCCTGCAGGACGACGCGCGTCTGCTGCTGGACTCGGGCCTTCCGGCCGAGACCCTGCGGACGGTGTGGCGTGCCGCGGCGGCGGGCCAGGACCCGGGGCCGGACGTCCTGGGCCTGCTCCGCCGGATCGTGGAGTCGGCCGAGGACCGGATCGCCCGGGAAGCCGCCGGTCTCTCTTCGGACGACGCGTTCCTCGACGGCACACCGCCCCTGGTCACGGTGGACGAACCGGCGATGAGAAAAGCCGTGTGCGCCGAGGTAAGAGCCGTGTCGCACCGGCTGACGGGCCCGGACGTCGGGGCCGCGTTGGAACGCGTGGCCGCCGAAGTGGACGCCGACCTAGGTTTCCGGTTGTTCCTGCGAGTGGTGAAGGAGACCCCGATCACGGTCACCATGGAGCGGTACGACCGGTACCTGACGATCGGTGAGGCGTTCGGCTACCCGGGGCGCCTGGTGCACGACGGGCTGGATGTGCACTGGCCCCGCTTCGACGACGTCTCGCTGCGGCGGCGCTTCTACCGGGACTTCGGGTTCTCGTCCCTCGCCGGAGGTTTCTACAGCGATCTGTGGCAGCACTCCCACACGGTCGACGAGGGCATTCGTGGCGCGGCCTTCGACTATGTGGGTCTGGTGCCGGGTTCCTCTGCGTACGCGCTGCTGGAGGACACGCTGCGGCTGTCCCGGTCACCTATGTCCGACGACGCTCTCATCGAGCTCTGGCAGGCGGCGACGTGCTACGGCTACGACCCGCGGCACGAGGGTGCCGAAGCGCGACAGTGGCTCGATCGGATCGCGGAGGTCTGCGTCGAACGCCTGCGGGAGATCGACCCCGGGTTCGCCGTCGGCGCACCCCCGCCGGGCGACTCGGCGGAGCGGGACGCGGTCCTGCGGGAACTGCGGGAGATTGCCCCCGCGCTGACCCGCGCGGTGCACGACAGCCCCTGGTACGGCGCCACCACCAGCCCCTGGTTCGAACGCTCCGGCACGGTGGTTCCCGCGCTCGAGCAGGTCGTCGAGCAGGTCGATCCCGATCTCGGCTTCCGTCTGCTGCTCAGATGCGTCAGGGCCTACGACGTGCCGGTCACCGACGAGCAGTATGCCCACTGGAGGGCACTCGGCGACCGGTTCGGCTACGGCCGAGAACACGTCGCCGACCTGGCCGATCCGCACGCGGAACGATGACCCTTTCGACGCGTTTCAGCGACTTCGATTTCGGTGTCTCGTGGGTGATGAGCTTCTTCCACCAGGACTGGACCTACGACGGGCCGACAGCCGCCGACGTGGTCGCGAAACACTTCGCGGTGGACGTCGATGAAGTGGTTCTGGCGGTTCGCCGCGACGCCCTGGTGCTTGTCGACCACCTTCCGTCGGAGACCCTGGGTGACGCCCGGCTGTCCGCCAAGGCGGACGTACGCCCCCTCACCGGGGCCGACACGGAGGACGGTCTCGCCCAGAGGGACGCCGATCGAGACATCCCGGCTGTGGTGAGCAAGGTCTTCAACGGCAGGACCCAGCGGGTGGCCAGCGTGGGCGACAACGGATACGTGATCGGAGCGAACATCGCATGACGTCCGAAGAACCGCGGAGCCTGCTCGTGCAGGCGCGGGGCGAGCCGTCCCCGCTGTACGAACCGGAGGATCCGGCGACCCACGACGACCTCGGCGCCTTCACCCGCGCCGTCCCGCTGGACGACGACCGGCTGGCCCTCCCGGCTGACCTGGCGGACGGGCTGCGCTCCTGGTCGCTGTCCCGCCCGCCGGAGGGCTTCGGCTCCCGCCCCGACCTGCGTAAGCACGTCAAGCGGGGGCTGGAGATCGCTCATCGTCTTGCCAAGCGGCTGGGGCCCACGTGGTCGGTGCGCTACTGGGACGAGCGGCACCGGACGGCGAAGTGGCTGTGCTGGGGCTGCGACCGCCTGCACTGGGAGCGCGACGAACACGGCACCCCACCGCATCCGCTCGACCTCACGGTCGAGGGCGAGTTCAAGTACGGGCCGCTGCGTGCCGACGGGTTCGGGGACTTCTTCCCCGACGATCCGGCGGCCGCGCTGGAGCTGTCCGACGGCCTCGTCTCCGACCTGTACGCCTGGGCGAAGGGCATCGACGACACGCTCAACCTGGACGTCCGGGACCGGGAGGACGGCAAGTACGACGCCGAGTGGGAGCGGCTGTTCCGTGACGGCTCGGCGCTGGCACAACGGGTCGCGCACGAGCTGGGACCGTCCCGGACGGTGACCTACAAGGGCGTGGCCAACGGTGGCCTTGCGGCCATCACGTCGGTCAGCTGGCGAGGAGACCGGCAGCTGTAGCCGGCCGAGCCGGTCTCGCGCGGACGGCGTTCCGCCCCAGGGTGGCTCCCGGAGCGGAACGCCGTTTCGTGTGCGCCCGTCAGGGCGCCTCGCGCGGTGCCGTGCTCGCCCGTTCCGTCAGCCGGGGCGCCAGCAGCGTCGCCTCCGGCACGTCCGGGTCGCCGTCCAGCTTGCGCATCAGCAACTCCGCGGCCCGCTCGCCGAGTTCCGCAGCCGGGAGAGCCACCGAGGTCACGGGGACGCGCAGGCCCGCCGCCAGTTCGTCCGGGCAGATCGCGGTGAGTGACAGGTCGGTGGGGACGCGGAGGCCGAGTTGCTCGAAGGCGTCGGTCAGCGGCTCCAGGATCGCCTCGTTGTGGACGACGACCCCCGTCAACGCAGGCTGCTCGCGCAGCAGTTGCTCGGCGACGCGGCGGGCCGCCGACGGCGTCGCCTCGCACGGGTGGACGGAGGACGCCATGCCGTTGCGGTGGGCGGCGGCCGTGAAACCCTGGACGACCCGCTGGGCGAACGCCGTCTCCCGGACGTACACCTCGGGAGGCGAGCCGACCAGTGCGACCACCCGGTGGCCCAGCCCCGCCAGCCGCTCCACGCACAGCTCACCGGCCGCCTTGAAGTCCAGGTCGACGCAGGTCAGGCCGGCCGCATCAAAGGGAAAGCCGATCAGTACCGACGGCCGTTCCAGAGTGCGCAGGAGTGGCAGGCGGGGGTCGTGGAGCTGGACGTCCATCACGATCAGGGCGTCGACCAGTGCCGTGTCGGCGACCCGGTGCAGGCCCTCCTCGCCCTCCTCCTGGGTCAGCAGCAGCACGTCGTGGTCGTACCGGCGGGCCGTCGTCACCACCGACACCGCGAACTGCATGACCACCGGGACATGGATGCCGGTGCGCAACGGGATCACCAGGGCGAGGACGTTGGCGCGGCTGCTGGCGAGGGCGCGGGCGCCGGCGTGCGGGCGGTAGCCCAGTTCGCGGATGGACGCCTCGACACGGCGCCTGGTCTCGTCCGAGATCGGGCGCTTGCCGCTGAGCGCGTAGGACACGGTGCTGGGGGAGACCCCGGCGTGCCGGGCCACGTCGGTGATCTTCACCATCAGCCCAGCTCCAGGGAGAGGAACCCGGTGCCGGCCGGGGCGTGGGCCGTCCGCTCCCCGGCCGCCAGGTTCCAGGGTGCCGCCGGGGCACTGCAGGAGGCCCGCAGGGTGTCGCCTTCGCGTACGACGGTGAAGGTGACGTCCCCGACCGGGACCGTGACCTGGGCGCCGCGGTCGAGGCCGAAGGCGCGGAGGGTCACTCCGTCGGCGTGGTCGTAGTCGGGGCGGTCGGTCACCGCGCCGACCGGGATCACCGCGCCGGGACGGACCAGGAGCGGGACGCTGAGGAAGTCGTGGTGCTCGCGGACCCAGCCGGGGCCGGTGACCGTGCGGCCGGTCAGGAGGTGGGTCCAGGTGCCTCGCGGACAGTAATATGTCACATACCCCTCGTCGTCGAAGACCGGCGCCACCAGCAGATCCGCCCCCACCATGAACTGCCGCTCCAGATGCGCACACCCCGGATCGTCCGGGAACTCCAGCACCATCGCCCGCATCACCGGCACCCCCTCCGCCGAGGCGGTGCGAGCGGCCTCGTACAGGTAGGGCATCAGGCTCAGCTTCAGCCGCGTGAAGTGCCGCAGCACGTCCACCGACTCCTCGTCGAACAGCCACGGCACCCGGTACGACGACGACCCGTGCAGCCTGCTGTGCGAGGACAGCAGCCCGAAGGCCAGCCACCGCTTGAACAGCGCCGGTGTCGGGGTGCCCTCGAAGCCGCCGATGTCGTGGCTCCAGAACCCGAAGCCGGACAGGCCCAGCGAGAGCCCGCCGCGCAGCGACTCGGCCATCGACTCGTAGGTCGCCTCGCAGTCGCCGCCCCAGTGCACCGGGAACCTCTGGCTGCCGGCCGTCGCCGACCGCGCGAACACGACCGCCTCGCCCTCCCCGCGGTGCTTGCGGAGCACCTCGAAGACGGTCCGGTTGTAGAGGTGGGTGTAGTAGTTGTGCATCCGCTCCGGGTCCGAGCCGTCGGACCAGGCCACGTCCACCGGGACGCGTTCCCCGAAGTCGGTCTTGAAGCAGTCGACGCCCTGGGCGAGCAGGGCCTCCAGCTTGCCCGCGTACCAGTCACGCGCCGCCGGGGACGTGAAGTCCACCAGCGCCATCCCCGGCTGCCACAGGTCCCACTGCCACACGCTCCCGTCCGGTCGCCGCAGCAGGTGTCCGAGCTCCTTCCCCTCGGCGAACAGCGGCGACCGCTGCGCGATGTACGGGTTGATCCACACGCACACCCGAAGCCCGCGCTCGTGCAGCCGCCCCAGCATCCCCTCCGGATCCGGGAAGACCCGCGGGTCCCAGCGGAAGTCGCACCAGTTGAACTCCCGCATCCAGAAGCAGTCGAAGTGGAAGACGGAGAGCGGAAGTTCACGCTCCCGCATGCCGTCGATGAAGGACGTCACCGTCTTCTCGTCGTAGGAGGTGGTGAAGGACGTGGAGAGCCACAGGCCGAAGGACCAGGCGGGCGGCAGTGCCGGGCGGCCGGTCAGGGCCGTGTACGTGCGCAGGATGTCCTTCGGGGTCGGGCCGTGGATGACGTAGTACGTCAACTGCTGTGACTCGACGCTGAACTGGACCCGGGACACCGCCTCCGAGCCGACCTCGAACGACACCTTTCCCGGGTGGTCGACGAAGACGCCGTAGCCCGCGTCCGTGAGGTAGAAGGGGACGTTCTTGTAGGCCTGTTCGGTGGCGGTGCCGCCGTCGGCGTTCCAGATGTCGACGACCTGGCCGTTCTTGACCAGCGGGCCGAAGCGCTCGCCGAGGCCGTAGACGGACGTGCCGACGCCGAGGCTCAGCTGTTCCCGCAGGTAGTGGGCGCCGGTGGCGGTGTCCCGCAGGATGCCCATGCCCTTGGGGCCGCTGGAGGTGAGGGTGCGGCCGCCGGCGCGGAAGTCCAGGCGCCAGGGGGCCGTACGGCTCAGCCGCAGCGTCAGCGAGCCGGAGGTCAGGGTCGCGTACTCGTCGTCGTACGACACCTGGGAGGCGAAGTCGGCCCTGCCGAGTCCGAACTGCGGGCCGCGTGGCCGCTCGCCCTCGAAGTGGGTGAAGGTGACGCCGATGACGTCGGGCATCGGGGTGTGCGCGCTGATCGTCAGGACCGGTCCCCTCAGCAGGTCGCCGCGGTGGCGGATGGGCTGGGTCGGCGCGTGGATCTCCAGGGCGCCGTCCGTGGCGGTGACGTCGAGGACCTCGACCGGGTGGGCCGCGGTGACGCCCTCGCGCAGCAGCCAGTAGCCGTCGGTGAACTTCACGCACGAACCTCCTATTTGACCGCCCCCACGGCGATCCCCCGGGTGAGCGTCCGCTGGAAGACGAGGAAGAAGACGATGGCCGGGAGCACGCCGAGCAGGGCGGCCGCGTTGGTCATGGTGGCGTCCATCAGGCGCTGGCCCTGGAGGACGCCGAGGGCGACGGACACCGTCTGGTTGTCGTTGGAGATCAGCATGACGAGCGGCAGCAGGAACTCGTTCCAGGTCCAGATGAAGAAGAAGACGAGGAGCACGCCCAGGGTCGGGCGGCTGACGGGTACGACGATCCGGACCAGGATCTGCCACTTGTTCGCGCCGTCGATCCGGGCCGCCTCGACGATCTCGCGCGGGAACTGACCGAGGACGGCGGAGAGCAGGTACGTCCCGAACGCCGACTGGATCACCGTGAACACGATGATCACGCTGAGCCGGGTGTCGTAGAGGCCCGCCTGCTTGCTCAGGTAGTAGAGCGGGTAGACCAGCGCCTCCTGCGGCAGCAGGTTGGCGAGGACGAAGAAGGCCAGCACCCAGGTGCGGCCCCGGATCCGGCCGATGCCGATCGCGTAGGCGTTGAGGACGGAGAGGGCGGTGGCGAGGAGGGCGACCGAGCCGCTGATGAGGACCGAGTTGATCAACTTCTGGGTGTAGTCGACGCGCTGCCAGAAGTCCTTCAGGCCGTCCAGGTAGAGGCCGTGCGGAAGGCTCAGCGGGCCGTTCTGCGCGTACTCCGCGGGGGATTTCACCGCGTTGACCGCCACGATCAGGAACGGGACGACCATGAAGAGGGCGGCGAGGCAGAGCGCGAGGAGGACCGGGTAGCGGCGCAGGGCGGTGGTCATACGGCCTCCGCGCGGTTCTGCAGTCTCAGCCCGATCAGGGCCAGGGCCAGGATGATCACGGTGAGGACGGTGGAGATCGCCGAGCCGTAGCCGACCTGGGTCTTCTCGAAGAACGTGGTGAAGGAGAAGTAGGAGGGCACGTCGGTGGCGCCGCCAGGGCCGCCCTTGGTGAGGACGTACACCGCGCCGAAGACCTTCAGCGCGGCGATCGTGCACCAGGTCAGGACGACGTACACCTCGGGGCGGATCTGCGGGAGGGTGACGTGCCAGAAGCGGCGCCACCAGCCGGCGCCGTCCAGCTCGGCCGCCTCGTACAGCTGGGGGTCGACGCGGCCGAGCCCGGCCATGAAGACGACCAGCGGGAAGCCGATCTGCACCCAGACCAGCACGCCCATCACGGTGTAGAGGGCGAGGTCCGGGTCACCGAGCCAGTCCTGCTGCCAGGAGCCGAGACCGACGGCCTTCAGCAGCGCGTTGAGGGAGCCGTTGTCCGGGGCCAGGATCCAGCTCCAGACGATGCCGGCGACCGCGACCGGCAGCACCTGGGGGAGGTAGAAGCAGGCGCGGAGCACCGCCGCGATCCGGGTGCCGAAGTGCTTGCCGACGTAGTCGAACAGGGCGGCGGCGAGGACGAGTCCGAGCGCGGTCGGGACTGCCGCCATCGCCACGACCATGAAGAGGCTGTGCCGGAAGGACGCCCAGAACTCCGAATCATGTAGCAGCTCACGGTAGTTGGCGAGACCGGACCAGTGCGGGCTGCCCACGCCCTGCCAGTCGGTGAAGCTCACGCCCGTGTTCATCAGGAACGGGACGATCACGACCGCCAGGAAGGCGAGGGCGCCGGGGAGGAGGAAGAGGGCGTACGAGTCCCTGCGTACCACCCTCACTTGGTGCCCTTGTCGTACGCCGCCTGGAGGTTGCTCAGGTAGACGTCCGGTTTCTCGCTGCCGGTGATCAGCTTCTGGGTCTCGGAGACGAGGGTGTCGTAGAAACCGGCGACCGGCCAGTCGGGGTAGAAGGCGAGGCCGTCCCGCTTGCTGACGGTGTTGAAGTGGGCGATGAGGTCCTTGGACTTGGGGTCGGTGACGGCGCTCGCGTCGGCGGCGACCGGGACCCCGCCCTTGTTGCCGAGCAGGTTCTGGATCTTCTTCGACATGGTGATGTCGATGAAGTCGTAGGCGAGATCCTTGTTCTTGGAGTTCTTCGGTACGACCCAGAGGTTGCCGCCGGAGCCGAGGGTGAGGTCCGAGCCCGGCCACAGGAAGCTGCCCCAGCCGAACGTGGCCTCCGACTGGAAGCGGCCGTACCACCAGCTGCCGGAGAACAGGATCGGCGACTTGCCCTGGATGAAGGAGACCCCGGCCTGCTCGGCGGTGGTCCCGGAGGACGTCTTGGCGATGTAGCCCTTCTTCACCCAGTCGGCGAAGGTGGTCGCCGCGTACGTCCAGGCCTGGTCGTGGAAGTCGACCTTGCCCTTGTACAGCTCGTAGGCGTCGACCCACGAGCGGTCCGCCTTCGACAGCGCCAGCTGGTACAGATACTGCTGGGCGATGTACTCCGAGCCCGAGTCGGCGAGCGGAGTGATGCCCTTCGCGACGAACGTGTCCATCGCCGCCGTCAGGTCGTCGAACGTCTTCGGCTCGGCGATCCCGTACTTCGCGAACAGGTCCTTGTTGTAATAGACCATGGTGTACTCGGCGTAGTTGGGCACCCCGTACCACTTGCCGGAGCCCATCACGCCGTCGGCGTCGTACTGGCTGGTGGTGCGCACGCCCGCGCTGAGCTTCTTGTCCCAGCCGCGCTTGGCCGCCTCGGCGGTCAGATCGGTGAGCAGACCCTGCTTGGAGAGCAGGCCGGCCGTCGCGTTGCCCTTGTTGTACTCCATGATGTCGGGGGCGTCGGAGGAGTTCAGGACCATCTGCGCGGTCTTCTGGATCTGCTCGAAGCTCTTCTCCTCGTACTTCACCTTCACGCCCGGGTGGGTCGCCTCGAACTCCTTGATGGCCTCGTTCCAGGCGACGCCCATCGCGCTGTTCGGGGCTTCGTAGTGCCACAGCCGCAGCGTCTTCCCGTCGGACGTGCTGCCGCCCGAGCCGCCGCAGGAGGTGAGGAGCAGCGATCCGGCGAGGATCGCCACCGCGGTCGTGGTCCGCCTTCGTGCCGTCAACATCCAATGCCTCCAGGGGAGTCGGATGGATGGTGCTCGTCCTACGTCGAATCGGTTCGATGAAGGACGTCGAAGCGCTTCGACGCAGGACGGTAGGTGCGGGCTGTGAGGGCGTCAATGGGTGCGGCGGGAATTGGGCGAAGCGATTCGACTGGCCGCGTTGACGGCCAGGGCTGCGACGGCCGCCGCGGCCGGGGTGACGAAGGCGGCCGTCGGCGAGACGTGGTCCGCCGCCCAGCCGCCGAGCGCGGAGCCGCAGGCGATGCCGGTCAGCAGGGCGGTGACGACCAGGCTCATCCCCTCGTTCAGGCGGCCCTCCGGGGTGCGGTCCTGGACCAGGGTCATCGCGGTCACCATGGTCGGGGCGGTCGCCATGCCGGCCACGAGCAGGGCGGGGGCGAGGGCCCAGAGGCTGTCGAACGCGCGCGCGCCGAGCAGCGGCAGGGACATCAGCGCCGCCATCGCCAACAGGCAGAGGGGGAGCCTGCGTTCGGCCGCTCTGGCCGGCCGGAGCGCCCCGTACAGCAGGCCCGCCGCGCACGAACCGGCCGCCTGGAGGGCCAGTACGGCACCGGCCGCCGAACGGTGGCCCTGGGCGTCGGCGTAGGCGATGGTGACGACCTCCATCGAACCGAACACCGCGCCGGTCGCGACGAAGCAGGCCAGCAGCGGGCCGATGCGCAGCGGTGTGCGCCCGCCGGCCGGGCCGGTCCGGGGCGGTGGCTCGGTGGCCCGCTGGGCGGCGAACAGCAGCGCCCCGGTGAGCAGCAGCGCCGCGCCCACCAGCGTGCCGGCCTCCGGGAAGAACGTGCCGGTCAGGAAGGAGGCGAGGACCGGTCCGAGCATGAAGCACAGCTCGTCGGCGGCCTGTTCGAACGAGTTCGCGGTGTGCAGGGCGCCCGGGTCGTCGCGCAGCAGGTGGGCCCAGCGGGCGCGGGACATGCCGCCGAGGTTGGGGGTGGTGGCGGTGGCCGCGTAGGCGGCGAACAGCGTCCAGTCCGGGGCGCCGTAGCGGACGCAGAGCAGCAAGGCGAGGCTGCCGAGCACGGCGGTGACGGTCGCGGGTACGGCGACCCGGGCCTGCCCGTACCGGTCCACCAGCCGCGCGATCCAGGGCCCGGCGAGACCGGTGGCGGCGAGACCGGTCGCGGTGACGGCACCGGCGAGGGCGTACGAGCCGCGCGACCCGGCGATCATCACGACCGCGCTGACGCTGAACATGCCCATGGGCAGCCGGGCCAGCAGGTTCCCGGCGGTGAAGGCCCGGGTGCCGGGGAGGGCGAAGAGACGGCGGTAGGGGCCGGGTGGGCGACGGCGGGGGCGAGAGCGGGAGCGGCCGTCGAATCGGGAACTGAAGTCGACGGTGACCAGCGAGTCGGCGGTGACGGTGTGAACGATCTCGCGGGGGCCCGGCTGAGTCGGTTTCGGCATGGACACCACCGTCGCGCCGGACCGATCAAGGGGTCCAACACCTGCTCGGCGCCGATTCACGCACCTGTGTTGTAAGTTCGCGAGATGTCAGCACCCGCCTCGCCCGCCCACATCGAACCCCGGCTGCTGCGCGTCTTCGTGACCGTCGCCGAGGAGTTGCACTTCACCCGCGCCGCCGCCCGGCTGTACGTCGCCCAGCAGGCGCTCAGCCGTGACGTACGGCGGCTGGAGCGGGAGCTGGGCGCCGAGCTGTTCCTGCGCAGCACGCGGCAGGTCAGCCTCACCGCCGACGGTGCCCGGCTGCTGCCGTACGCCCGCCGGGTGCTGGCCGCCCAGGACGCCCTGCTCGCCGCGTTCGGGCAGGCCCGGCCGCTGCTGGTGGACCTCAACTCCCCGGGCCTGGAGACCGCCCGCCGCGTCCTGTACCGGGCCCGAGAACTCGCCCCCGACTGCGAGCTGATGGCCCGCTACGAGAGCGGGCTCACCGGGGCGGCGGCCGAACTCCTCGCGGGGCGGCTCGACGTGTCCTTCGGGCGGTTCGCGGGACTGGATCCGGCGTTGCGCTCCGGACTCGAACACCAGCCCGTGCGGTTCGAACCCATGGCCGTAATTCTCCCCTCCGGGCACCGGCTCGCGGCCCTGGACGCGGTGCCGCTGGCCGCGCTCGCGGGCGAGACGGTGTACGCCGGCGCCGGGAACGAGCGCACCCTGGAATGGACTGACCTGGCCTTTCGCCTCTTCGAGGGGCGAGGCACCGCGGTCGCGCCGCCGCTGCCGCTGGCCGTCGGGGAGGAGGAGTTCCGGCGAGTCATGGCCAAGGATCGGTATCCCATCCTCGCGGTAGTGGGTTTTCCGGCCATACCTGGGAGCGTGTCGCGGCCGCTGGTCGATCCGGTCCCGTTGTCGCCTGTGTCGCTCGTGTGGCGAAAGGGGCTGGTCCATCCGGGAGTCGACGCGTTGCGGCGGGCGGCCGCCGAGATCGGGCGGGCGGAACGGTGGCTTCGACGGCCGGCCGACGGATGGATTCCAGCCACTGATCAAGAGGTGATGGACGACCACAAATGACACATCGGGAACACGGATCTCCCCCGTGCGCTAGCTTCATGGGCCCGAGCGCGGAGAGTTGCAAGGGGGCGCTCGGAGCGGGTGGGGGCCCGTTCCGTTGACGTGCGCTCGGGTTCGTCAGTGCGCCCGGAAACACTCCCGTGGGGGGATGTACGCGCGTGAAGAACTGGCGAGAAGAAACCCAACCCGAAATGCCGCAGGTGGCCCTGGACGCCCGGGATGTACCGGTGGCGGGGGACGACGGGGTGGCGGGGGGCATATCCGGTGCCGGTGGTGCCGGTGGTGGTGATGGTGGCGGTGGTGGTGGCGCGTCGGCGGGAACGGACGGGGCCGGCGGGGCGACCGAGGTGCTGCGGACGGCCGCGTTACGGGATCCGTGGAGCGTGGTCGAGCCGCCGATCCCGGTGTCTCTGCGCGGCCCGGACCCGGACCGCGTCCACGACCCGGACGAGGTGACCGTCCAGAACGACGTCGGTGTCGTACGCATACGGCCGACGGGGCCGGCGGGGTCCACTTGGCTGACAGGGCCGACGGGGTCGACGGGGTCGACAGGGTTCGCGGCGGCGGAGGCCTCCAGCGCCTCCCGGGGCGCGGGTGCCTCCGAAGGCTCGGGTGCTCCCGACGTCCTCGTCCCCGTCCCCGTCTTCGTCGACGAGTCGGGGCGCCGCAGCCGCCGGTTCCGCAGGGCCGGGATGGCCCTCGGCCTCGCCTGCGCGGTCTACGCGGTGGTCATCGTCGTCACCCTGCTGTCCGGGAGTTCCGACGCGCCCTGGCTGCCGGTGCCCGGGCAGAACGCCGACAGGCCGGCCGGCAGGGTCGACGACTCGCCGCGGCCCGCGCACTCGCCCCCGACCTCGGACGACGGCGCCTCGGTGGCCGGCCCGGCCGTGCGCGGCGGCACCACCCCGTCGTCAGGCGCCTCCTCCCGGACGCCGGGGAACGGAAAGGGCTCCGCCGGGCCGAGCGCGTCGGCGTCCGCGCGGGCGACGTCGTCCGCGGGGCTGACGGCCTCCTCGCCCAGGCCGGGCTCGTCGTCCACGTCCGCCTCGCCGTCCACGGCGCCGCCCTCCTCGGAACCGCCCGCATCTCCCGCCTCCTCGCCACCCCCGGCATCGCCCAGCGAGTCGGCCGCCCCGACCGGCGGCCCGGTCGCGCAGGGCGCGCACGGGCACACCTACACCCGCGGCACCTCCACCCCCGCTCCCGTGCTGTGAGGGCGCCCCGCACCCGGCGCCGCCCGACCGCCACCGGCGCCGCGCGCCGCCCGGCCGCCCGCCGCCGCCCGACCACCGACACTTCCCGGCGCCGCCCGGCCGCCACCGACGCCTCCCGGCGCCGCCGCCTCCCCATGCGCCTGACGCTGCCCGTCCTCGTCCTCGCCGCCCTGATGGCGATGCTGATGCTGCGCGGCTACGTCCACAGCGAGATCCTCGCCGACCACCGCATCCGTCCCGAAGCCGCCACCGACAGGGTCCCGGCGAAGATCCTGGACGGCGGGCCGGTCATCGACACCCGCAACGGCCGTACGACGTCCCTGCGCATCCCCGACCACCACCTGGTCCTCACCTTCGACGACGGCCCCGACCCGACCTGGACCCCGAAGGTCCTGGACGTCCTGAAGAAGCACCACGCGCACGCCGTGTTCTTCGTCACCGGCACCATGACCTCCCGCTACCCGCAGCTGGTCCGGCGCATCGTGGCCGAGGGCAACGAGGTCGGCGTGCACACCTTCAGCCACCCCGACCTGTCGTACCAGTCGAAGCGGCGCACGGACTGGGAGCTGTCCCAGACCCAGCTGGCGATCACCGGCGCGGCCGGCATCCGTACCTCCCTCTTCCGGCCGCCGTACTCCTCCTTCGCCGACGCGATGGACAACCGGTCCTGGCCGGTGACCCGGTACATCGGCACCCGCGGCTACATCACGGTCGTCAACGACATCGACAGCGAGGACTGGCGCAAGCCGGGCGCCGACCGGATCATCCGCAACGCCACCCCGCGCGACGGCAAGGGTGCGATCGTCCTGATGCACGACTCGGGCGGCGACCGCCACCAGACGGTCGCCGCCCTGGACGGGCTCCTGCCCCTCCTGCAGAAGCAGGGCTACACCTTCGACAACCTCACCGAGGCCCTGCACGCCCCGAGCGCCCACACCCCGGTCACCGGCCCGGACCTCTGGCAGGGCAGGGCCTGGATCTACCTGGTCCAGGCGGCGGACGGCATCACGGGCGTGCTGGTGGTCGGCCTGGCGGTGGTCGGCGCGTCGGTGCTGGGCCGCTTCGCCCTGATGCTCTGGCTCTCCGCCCTGCACGCCCGCAGGGTCCGCCGCAAGGGCTTCCGCTGGGGCCGCCGCCCGGTGACCGAACCGGTCTCGGTCCTGGTCCCCGCCTACAACGAGGCCAAGTGCATCGAGAACACGGTCCGTTCACTGACCGCGAGCGAACACCCCGTCGAGGTCCTTGTCGTCGACGACGGTTCGACGGACGGCACGGCACGGATCGTGGAGAACCTGCGCCTGCCGGGCGTCCGGGTGATCCGCCAGGAGAACGCCGGCAAGCCAGCCGCCCTCAACCGGGGCCTGCGCAACGCCCGTCACGACATCGTCGTGATGATGGACGGCGACACGGTCTTCGAACCGGCCACGGTACGGGAGCTGGTCCAGCCCTTCGGCGACCCGGCCGTCGGCGCGGTCGCCGGCAACGCCAAGGTCGGCAACCGGGATTCGCTGATCGGCGCCTGGCAGCACATCGAGTACGTGATGGGCTTCAACCTGGACCGCCGGATGTACGACGTGCTGCGCTGCATGCCGACCATCCCCGGCGCGGTCGGCGCGTTCCGCCGTACCGCCCTCGAACAGGTCGGCGGCATGAGCGACGACACCCTCGCCGAGGACACCGACATCACGATGGCGATCCACCGCGCGGGCTGGCGGGTGGTCTACGCGGAACGGGCCCGGGCCTGGACGGAGGCCCCGGAGTCGGTCTCCCAGCTCTGGTCCCAGCGCTACCGGTGGTCGTACGGCACGATGCAGGCGATCTGGAAACACCGGGGAGCCCTGCTGGACCGGGGCCCGTCGGGCCGCTTCGGGCGCGTGGGCCTGCCTTTGGTGTCGTTGTTCATGGTCGTGGCCCCACTCCTCGCACCGCTGATCGACGCGTTCCTCCTCTACGGCATCGTCTTCGGCCCGACGCAGAAGACGATCGGCGCCTGGCTGGGCATCCTGGCCGTCCAGGCGGGCTGCGCGGCCTACGCCTTCCACCTGGACCGCGAGCGCATGACCCACCTCGTCTCGCTCCCGCTCCAGCAACTCCTCTACCGCCAGCTCATGTACGTCGTACTCCTCCAGTCCTGGATCACGGCGCTGACCGGCGGCCGCCTGCGCTGGCAGAAGCTGCGGCGGACGGGAGTGGTGGGAGCGGCACCGGGCACCGCGGCGGAGAGGTCGGCGGCATGACGCAGGCATCCCCGGTGGACACGGGCAGGGCAACCGGAACCGGCGGCGGCAGGGACCGCTACCTCGACCTCCTCCGCTCCCTGGCCCTGCTCCGCGTGGTGGTCTACCACCTCTTCGGCTGGCCCTGGCTGACCGTCCTCTTCCCCTCCATGGGCGTGATGTTCGCGCTGGCCGGCTCCCTGATGGCCCGCAGCCTGAACCGCCCGCCGGGCAGCGTGATCCGCTCCCGGCTCCGCCGCCTCCTGCCACCCCTCTGGCTGTTCAGCACCGTCCTGCTGACGATGATGCTCACGGCGGGCTGGAACCCCTTCAAGGACCCCGACGTGGGCGGCGGTTGGAGGGGCTGGTCCCGACTCGCCTTCTACTTCCTCCCGATCGGCGCTCCGCCGTACCCCGAACACCTCGGCTCGGCGTCGGGCCTGCTGGACGACACCTGGGCGGAACAGGCGGCGGGCCCGCTTTGGTACCTGCGCGCGTACCTGTGGTTCGTCCTGCTGTCGCCGTTGCTGCTGCGGGCGTTCCGCAGGGCCCCGCTGCCGACGGTCCTGGCCCCCCTGGCACTGACGGCCGTACTGGCCACGGGGTCATTGAGGATCTCCGGCGAGACGGGCAACGCGGTGACCGACTTCGCGGTGTACGGCGGCTGCTGGATCCTGGGCTTCGCCCACCAGGAGGGCACACTGGCCCGCGTCCCGCGCTACGCGGCGGTCTCGCTGTCCTGCCTCGTGATGGCGGCGGGCCTGTGGTGGGCGTCGGGCCACCAGGGCCCCGACGGCTGGGACCTCAACGACATCCCGCTGGCCCAGGCCTGCTGGTCGTTCGGGGCGGTGCTGATCCTGTTGCAGTACTCCCCGTCCTGGCGGCAGCTACCGCGCGGCCTCCGCCGCTGGGACCGACTCGTCACCCTCTCCAACAACCGCGCCGTCACCATCTACCTCTGGCACAACATGCTGATCATGGCCACGGTCCCCATCATCGACGAGGCGTACAACCTCCCGTTCATGAACTCGGACCGCGCGGCGTCTTTGCTCGACTCCACCTACGGCTTCTGGATGTTCGTGGTGGTCTGGCCGCTGATCGCGGTGGCGGTGGTGGCGTTCGGCTGGGTGGAGGACGTGGCGGCGGGGCGCCGAACACGGCTGTGGCCGAGCGGGCCGGAGAGACGACGGGCGATTTCGCGCCGCAGGGCGTGAGGCAATCCCCGTGCTCGTCTGCCCATTTGGCCCTGTGCGAGACAACCTGGCTACGGTGTCAGTTGCCTTCTCCGGCATCGCCCACCTCACCAGGAGTCAACCGTGCCCCACCGCCTGCGCCCGCTCACGTCTGCCACAGCCGGGCTGGCGGCCGCGCTGCTGCTTGCCGGTTGTGGAGGTGGCTCGACGTCAGACGGCAAGAGCCCAGATGCCAAAGCAGCTGTATCGGCGTCGGTGTCGGCGTCGCCCAGTGCCTCCGCGTCCACTGCCGCCGATGGCCGCCCGAAGATCACGTTGCCAGGCGACGACGTTCTCACGTTCACCCCGGAACAGGATTCCGATCCGGTCAAGGACGCGATCCTCAAGGACAACGCGGAGTTCGTCCGGGCGCTCGACGCGGCCATCGTTGCTCAGAATCCCCGTCTTCCCGCTCTGGAGTACTACACGGAGGGAGAGGGCGCTGTGGCGGCCCAGAAGTGGGTGCAGTCCTTCGTGGACGCCGGACTGACGGTCACCGGAACCGTCCGCTATTACGACCGACAGGTCACCGTCGAGTCCCACACCAAGGCGTCACTGACGTATTGCGGCGACGAGAGCAAGGGCTACGACAAGGTCGTCAAGACCGACAAGGTCCAGAAAACCAAGACCACGAAGGACAGTTACGTCGTGTACGGCGTCCGGGTCAAGAAGAACACGGCCGGGGTCTGGGAGCTCGTGAAGATCGTCTCAACCCGTGGCGCCACCAAGTGTCAACCGTGACGGTGAGGTCTTGTCGGGCGATCCGGAATCAGGTCGGCTTGGGATCGAACTCGCGGCACGGGTAGGCGAACTGTTCGGGGGGCTGCCTACCCGGACTAGGAGATCGCCGCTGAGCCTCACCGCCGAATTCGCGCGGCCGGCGCCGCAGTTGATGAAGGCGCGCCGTGTGCGTCCTGAGGAAAGTTGGTCAGGCCCCTAGCCTCCAGTAGGGCGAGTCCGTCGGTGGCGCCGGGGCGCAGGGCGGACATGTCGAAGCCCTCGTCGCCGTCCTCGTCACCGGTCGGCAGGCGTCCGGAACTCGTTCGGGTAGTAGTACAGGCCGTACGACCCGTACTCCGGGGACTCGTGGCACCTGAGATCGGGGTATGCAGAGGTCTCCGCGTCGTGATACATGACGCCAACTCCGGCTGTTCGCGATCACGATTCCCAGAAAGGGGCACCGACGCGAATGCGGATCTGGCGGTCACGGTCCACGTGCATGGCGACGGTTCCCTCCACGGTCTCCCCGACTTCGGGGAGTGGTACTGGCGGAGCTTCCGGGTCGTTGATCGTGCCGTCGGGGTTGTACGACAGGAGGTCGACGAAGCCGTTGACCCCCGGTGCTTCGTCGAGTTCAAGGAACACCCCGAACGGAAACCGGTCTTTCACCCTGCCACGTGCGGCGCTCCCCACGGGGTACCGCCTCTTCGCCGCTTCCCACACTTCCTCGCCGCTCACTTGTGTCGCATCCTCGGATATTGGTTCAGTTCTTCGACGACATTGTTCGGGATCTCCAACTCCTTTTCCGGGCCTCCTTCGTAATTCCGCTCATACTTCTCGTACTTTGCGGCGTACTCGGATTTTGGAATCTTGATCTCTATCACGCCCTCGCCATAGGACTTCGCGTATTTTTCGGCGATGTGTCGTTCCTTCGCGAAGTACACCCTACCGTTGGGGTAGATGTAGTCAGGGGCGTCCGGATCGCCGGGGAAGTCCTCTTCCCGGTACCCGTACTTCTCCTGGTGCTCGCCCAGGTTCCGTCCGGGAGCCTTGAAGATGGACTGCGCGCATTCCTCAGGTGAGAGCCCCAGATGGTCGCTCCAGACGTCGGGATTGGTGACGTAGGCCAACGGGTTGGGGGCGGGAGCGAGGCCGAGGGGATCCGCGGTGAGATAGCGTCCGGTCTCCGGGTCGTAATGACGGAAGTAGTTGTAGTGCAGTCCGGATTCCGGATCGAAGTACTGCCCCGGGAAACGCAACGGGGTGTACGTCGCACTGTCTGCGGCCCAAGCTGTCGTGCCCCAGACGGTTCTGCGTGCCTGCCAGCAGATCGCCCCAGTCTCGTCGATGAGCTCGGTAGGCGTACCGACGAGGTCGGTGACGATCGAGAAGAATCGGGAATCGATCTCGTGCTGGGGCGCGTCCGTCGCGGAGATCCGCTCGGTCTGCGCGACGGGATGAAGCCGCTGGTGATCCCAGGTGAGCGTTACCCGATGAGGTACGTCCGGCTCGGTGGTCGTCTGTTCGCACAGGGTGCTGCCGTCCCAGGTGAAGACGGTCTGCTCCACCACCGTCTCGCCGTCCGGGCCCAGGCGCTGCTTGGCGGTCCTGCGGCCGAGTGGGTCGTAGAGGTAGCGCCAATGGGTGCCGTCCGGCGTGACCACTGCCGTGAGGCGGTCCTCGACGTCCCAGTGGTACTTCCAGGTGCTCGGCTTGCGGGACAGGCGCGTCCGCTGCCGAGAGACGACCCGGCCCAGCGCGTCGTGCGCGTAGCGGTACTGGCCGGCACCCACGATGGCAGTGCCCGCGTAGCTGCGTGCCCCGGCGCTGTCCGGGCTCGCGGGGAACCCCGGCCACTCGGCATGCGTCTGGTTGCCTGCCGCGTCGTACGCGTACGCCTCCGACCAGTCATCGGCCCTGACCGCGGTCACCCGGCCCAGCGCGTCCAACTCCATGGCGCGCGTTCCGGAGCCGCTGTCCTGCACACCCACCAGGTTGCCGTCGGCGCGATACAGGTAGGCCCGCTGCTGGACCGGCGTACCGTCCACCGCGGTCACCGACTGCGCCACAAGCCGGCCCAGTTCGTCGAAGGCGTGGGCCAGCGTGACGTTGTCGCCGAAACGCCTGGCCGTCTCCCGGCCCGTCGCGGAACGCTCGAACTCGACCACCCTGCCGGAAGCGACCATCCTGACGAGGCGGCCTGCGGCGTCATGGGCACGCGTGGTCACCGCGCCCGATGGAGTGGTACGGCCGACGCGCTGCCCCGCGGCGTCATAGGTGAAGCCGAGGACGCGCCCGTCGACGGTCTCGGCGAGCGGTCGGCCGAGTGGGTCACGCTCGATGGTCATCGTGGACTGCGGGCCCGTGGCGCGGACAAGGCGGCCGGAGGCGTCGTAGACGAACTCGGTGACAGCCCCGGCGGCGTCCTTCCGTACGATCCGGCCGAGTACGTCGCGTTCGAACGACACCGTCCCGCCCATGGCGTCGGTCCGCGAGCTGAGTTGTCCCGTGGCATCATGCGTGTACGTGAGCGTTCGACCGTCGAAGTCCGTCTCCGACACCAGTCGACCTGCCGGGTCGTATGAGTAACTCCACGCCGCGCCAAGGGGGTTGACGACCCGGGTGAGGCGCAGCGCGGAGTCGTAGGCGAACTCGTGCCGGGTGCCGTCGGGAGCGACGCGTGCCCTGAGCAGGTCGAAGTGCGTGTACTCGAAGCGCGAGGTCTGCCCCGCCTGATCCGTGTGAGAGGTGCAGTTGCCCTCACCGTCATAGGCCCACGTCTCGGCCGCGCCGTCCGGGGTGCTCCGCCGCAGCAGTCGGCCTTCCGCGGACCAGGTGAGGCGGGTGGAGTGCCCCGCCTCGTCTACGATCTCCACGGGCCGCCCCATGGCATCGCGTCTCCAGACCACCTCGGCACCGACGGCGTCCGTGATCCGCAAGGGTAGCCCCGCCGGATTGCACTGGACCGTGGTCGTGTGCCCGAGGGCGTCGACGATCGCGGCGACGTGTCCGGCCGTCGTGTAGACAGCTCGGTCGACTGCGCCCGTCGGATCGACTATGGCCGTGCAGTTGCCCCGTTCGTCGTAGGTATAGCGCCACGACGCGCCGTCCGGCAGGTCGATGACTGTGGCCAGATGGAGATCGTTGTAGACGGCCCGGATGACGCTGCCGTCGGGGCGGGTCACCGCGACGGGCTGCCCGAACTCGTTGTTGACGACATGTGTGGTGCGGCCCAGCTGATCCGTCGACGACACGAGGAACTGACGGCTGTCGTACTCGGTACGTGTGGTCCCGCCCAGGGCATCGATCTCGGCGACCACCAGGCACGCCTCGTCGACCACATAACGGGAGACGGCACCCTCGGCAGAGGTGACCTCGGTGATCCTGCGTCCGGGCCAGTCGGATTCCGTACCGTCGTACGAGAAGGTGTTGGACAGGTGTCCGTCCTCGCCGCCTTGTGCGATGCAGCGATCCTGTGCGTCGTAGGTGTAGGTGTAGCGGCTGCCGTTGGAATCACGCCACGCTGCGAGGCGGAGGCGCTCGTCATAGGCGAACTCCGTCGTCGCGCCGGACGAGTCGGTCACCGAGGTGAGGGCGCCGTCCGTATACCCGAACCGCTTGAGCGCCAGGTCCGAGCCGTCCTCGCCGGCCCCGACCAGGCTCAGCGCCGTGACGCGTCCTTCGTCGACGGTCAAGGATAGGTGGTAGCCGCCCGAGTGCCGGATCGCCAGTGGCGTACCGTCGGTGTCGAACTCGAACGCAATGGTGTTGTGGTTGCGGTCGGACACGAGCTTCAGGAGGGCGACGCCGCGATCCGGGGGTGCGAAGTGTCGGCTCAGACCGCTGACGGGATCGTCGATGCGGTAGCCGCCGTCGTCCAGCCGGGTCAGGGGCCAGCACGGACCGGCGTCGGGACGTACACCTGCACCAGGACTCTCGGGATGTGGGTATTCGAGAAGCAGTCCGTCATCGCTGACGAGGACAACGCCCTGTTCGTCGATCTCCAGCCGCTGGTCCACCGTTGACGCCCACGAAGACCCGAACCACCATCCGGTGCGATGTCCGGATGACACCCGACGGGTGAAGACCAGTGGCAGTGTCGCTTGGAGCACGACGTCCGTCTCGGTCAGGAAGCTGTGGCCGCTAGCGACGTCGACGGGGTCACCGCACCCCTTGACCTTGCTCTTCAGCCGGTTGAAGGCGCCCTTGGCGCCGTCTTCCAGCATGCTGCGGGCGTTCTTGCCCAGTCCGCGGACGGCGAGGCTCATGGCCTTCATGCCGCCGCGGAGGTTCTTCATCTCCTTAAGCCCCTTGGCGATCTTGCCAAGGCTGGTGATGCCCTTGCCCCCCGGTATGCAGTCCAGCGCGGCGAACGCCACGTCCCACAGCGACGCCTGGCCTTTGGAGTATTTGTAGAGCGTGTCCGCGAGCACGACGAGCGCGGCCACCAGCACGATCGCCCCGAGGATCGGCCCGCCGATGATCATCGCGATGATCCCGACGACGGCGACGACGACCTTGCAGACGGTGACGATGGTGTCCCAGTTGTCCTCGAACCAGTGCCCGACGTCCTGCCACCAGTGCCGGTTCGGGATCCCCGCGTCCGAGGCCTCGTCGATCTTCCGCTTCGCCTCACCCGCCGCGTCGTCACGCATCTTGCGGGCGTCCTCGGCCATCTTCTTCGCGGCGTCAAGGGCGCTCTGCGCGGTGGTGACGTCCGACTGGGCCTTGGTGTGCGCGGACTTGGCGCTCTGCACGTCCCGGGTGGCGGCCCGCACCTTGCCCTCGTCCGGCTTGTCGGCGTCCGACTTGCTGCCGGTGGGATCGTCCTTGTACTTGTCGGCTTCCTTCGTGGCCCGGGTGACCCAGGAATCGGCCGAGGAGAGCCGGGACTTGGCGGAGGACAGGTCCGACTGCGCCTCCTTCGCCTTGGCCAGGGCCTTGTCGGCCAGCGCCTGCGCCCGCTCCAGCTTCGGCCAGTAGTCCGCGAGGGCGTCCCCGCACATCTCGTAGGACTTCTTCAGCTTCTTCAGGTTCTTCGGAACGTCCTTGAACTGCTCCTTGAACACCTCGGCCGACTTGCCGGCCCACTGCAGGAGGGTGTCCTCACCGGCCATGCCCTTGACCAGACGCAGCGCGTCGGAGACGTCGTCGGCGAAGGAGTGCAGCTGCTGGGCGAGGGTGCGGACGCGCTGCGGGTCACCGGGGGTCGGGTCCCTGTCGAGGTCGAGTGGATGCCAGTCCGCCGGTCGGTACCCCGCCATGTCCCCGCAACCCCCGTCGCGTACGCCTCATCAACAAACCTGTGCACACGTGAAGTTACAGGGCCTGCCCGTATGAGGTGAAGGCTGCTCTGTGACTACGGCTGCCGGCAGCCCTTTGCGGAGGCCAACTGGGGGTCGCGACGATGTCACGGGACGGCACCAAAGCCGTGGTGGAGACGTTGAGTTGCCCGACTATGGTGTGCCGTGTGCGGTTCGTGCGGCTGGCGCGCAGCAAATCGCTCTGGTGCATTCCGGATGGACCCCGATACCGTATTCGCTGCTTCGCAGACCCCAACCGCCCCATCAGGAGCCCACCGTGACCCGCCGTTCCCGCCTGCTCACGACAGCCACCGCCGGTGTGGCGGCCGCCTTGCTGCTTGCCGGTTGCGGTGGAGGTGACGGAGACAAGTCCGACTCGAACAGCAAGATCGCGGGGGCGGACACGGGAGCTTCGGCCTCCGCTTCGGCTTCGCCGAGTGCTTCGGCTTCGGCGGCGGACGGGCGCCCCAAGATCACCCTGCCGTCTGATCTGACGTTGACCTTCGAAGGCGCCCAGACAGGGGATGCAGTGAAGGACGCGGTCTTGGCGGACGGTGCTGAGCGGATGCGAGCCACGGATGCAGCGATCACTGGGACCGATCCGAAGGGCGCAGCGATTGCTTATTACAACACTGGTAAGGCTCTTGAAGCCGCGCTGTCATGGGTCGCTGAGTTCAAGAAGGCCAATGTCACGATTACGGGTAAGGCCCGTTACTACGACAGGAACGTCACGCTGAAGAGCAAGACCTCGGCCATCCTCACGTTCTGCGCTGATGAGAGCCAAGGCTTCAGCAAGGACAAGAAGACTAAAAAGATCAACAAGACGCCTGTCACCAAGAACAGCTATGTCTTTTACAACACTAGGCTCGACAAGAACTCCGATGGTGTCTGGCAGACGTCTCAGATCATTTCCACCAGGGGGGCAACTCAGTGCGAGTCGTAG
Organism: Streptomyces sp. NPDC104761; assembly: GCF_055583445.1. Classification (NCBI taxonomy): domain Bacteria; kingdom Bacillati; phylum Actinomycetota; class Actinomycetes; order Kitasatosporales; family Streptomycetaceae; genus Streptomyces; species Streptomyces sp. NPDC104761. The sequence goes on from NZ_JBVJNZ010000008.1 coordinate 98,335, forward strand.
CCAGGGCATGGGTCTGCACGGTCGTCGTTGGCATCGTATTGGGTTCGTCTGACCCACTGGCGTGGGCTGAGTTCACCCCCGGAGGGGGATCTGGTACCGAGACTCAGGTGAGCGGTGATCAGAAGGACGGCAAGGTTTCCGCGACTGCCGGTGGCGTCGTCTACGACCTCTCCAAGAACGGTTCCGGGACTTCGACCGGTGCGATGACTCCGACTACGACCTGGACCCCGCCGGCCTGTTACTACGCGCCCAAGTACGACCCCGCTGCACTCGAGGCCTATCTGACACCGATCTGGGCGGCCGACTCGACGGGCTATGAGTGGGATGCCACGCAGCGTGACCGCTACGTCAACGGGAAGCCGTACAAGGACTTCAACAAGGACAAGGCCGGTAAGGGCTACTGGTGGGACTCGTACGTCACGAAGGGCCGTGAGGGGGACCCCGGCGCGCTCGACTGCACGAAGCCCATCTTCTGGGTGGACACGGGGGACGCCCCACCGGCGGACGTGCCCCAGGCGGTCACCCCGGAGATTCTGTCGCAGCTCGCGTACAACGAGATCCGCGTCCCCAGTACCAAGGTGACCCTGGCCCCGGCCGACAAAACGAAGGTCAACCTTCCCACCTGGGCCTGGCTGGACGGTGCCGAGTTCAAGCCGGTCTCCGTCACCGCGTCCGTTCCCGTGCTGGGCATCAGCGCCACCACCACAGCCAGGCCTTACTCCCTCAAGATCGACCCCGGGACCCCCGATGCGGTGACGTATCCCGCCTCGGGTGTCTGTGAGTTCAAGAACGGCGGTATCGGCGAGGCCTACGCGAAGGGGAAGGCCGGTGAGACGCCACCCTGTGGGGTGAAGTACCTGCACTCCTCGGGCACGGGCTCGTACCCGCTCAGGGCCACGATCACCTGGAAGATCAGCTGGACGGGCACCGGAGGGACAGGCGGACCCCTGGATGACGGGACCTTCGGGGCCACCCAGGATGTCATCGTGCAGGAGATTCAGTCCGTCAACAGGTGAGCGATGAGTTGGCCGGAGCCTTCCGGCCGTAGGAGGCGTCGTGGGCGATCGGACCAGGATCGACGATCTCGACGTGCTCAAGAGTGTTTCCACGGGTATCCAGAAGATCGTCGAGGAGCTGCAAGGGCTCGACGACAAGAGCGAGTACGGCTGGAGCCGGGAGGTCGTAGGTCACGAGGAGCTCACGGACCGGCTCGACGACTTCGCTGACAACTGGGACTACAAGCGGGGGAAGCTCGAAGGGGAGTTGGCCAAGCTCGCGGCCATCACGAAGGCCGCTGCCCAGGCCTACGAGCGGATAGACACCGACCTCGCCAACGCGGTCCGCAAGCAGGAGAAGAAGCCCCAGAGGTAGGGGGGATGATGTCCCGACCGAAGGACTGGTCGCCGGTCGAGCTGGACTCCGACCCGGTGTCCGGAGACCCCGAGGCTGTCGCGAAGCTGGGTCGGCGATTCCGCTCGGTGGCCGATGCCATCAGGAGGCAGACGGGCAACATCGAAGCCCTCTGCGGTGTGGACGGCTGGCAGAGTGATGCCGCGAACGAGTTCCGCAAGACGGCCGAGGGGACCGTCGGACGGCTGAAGAAAGTCCTCGACCGCTTCGAGACGGCTGCCGACCTCCTGGGCGAGCAGACGGACCGTCCGGACGAGAAGTACGCCTCCGTCCTGGCGTCGTCCCAGCAGGCCGCGGACAAGGCGCGTAACGACGCCGAGCGTGACCGCGAGGAGCGGGACCGTCTCGACAAGTCGCTCGACGCCCTGGACAAGTCCGCGAGCGACTACGAGCAGCAGAAGCACGACCTGACCACGAAACGAGACGAGGCCGACGGTCGGGTCAAGGACGCCATCAAGCGCGTGCACGACGCCAAGAACGCCCGCAACCGGGCCGGGGAGAAGGCGGCTCGTGCCCTTGAGGCGCTCATCGACCACGACAAACTGAAGGACTCCACCTGGGAGAACATCAAGGGAGCGCTCAAGAACATCGCGGACATCGCCGGCTGGGTGGCGACAGCCTGTGCCCTCGCCTCGCTGCTGGTGGGCTGGATCCCGGTGATCGGCTGGGCGCTGGCGGGTGTCCTGGACGCGATCGCTCTGCTCGCGACCGTGGTGTCCCTCGCCTGTCACTTGGTGCTCGTCTTCTCGGGCGACGCGAGCATCGCCGACCTGGTTCTGGACGGCGTGGCTCTGCTCACGCTCGGGCTGGGACGCGCCGCGCTGAGCGCGGGCAAGGCGGCTGCCGCCGGTGTACGGGGGGTGCAGACCGCGAGTCGTTCCGCCCGGGCGGACTTTCTCGCCGCCAACTCGTTGTCGGGTAGATCGGCGAAGGCGGCCAACACGCTGAAGGGCAAGGCCGCCAAAGTTGCGAACCAGGCCGCCGAGGAGGCGTCACGGAGACTCGCGGGCGACCTGCCGGGAGCCTTCGGGAAGCTCGGGGAGTTCAAGCACGTCCTGAATCCCAAGGTGATCTACCAGGACACGGCGGACGCCGTGAAGGGTCTCAAGGACTTCAAGGACGTGGGCAAACTCTTCAGCAGGGACGTTTGGCGGGGAGCCAGGCCTTTTGGCAACCCTGAGTGGGTCGAGTCCAGCAAGGCACTGAAAGAGGTTCCGATTCTCGGCAAGTTCGAAAGCATGGGCGGTGTGAAGTTCACCGACTATGTGCGATCCGCTGGCCAGAGGTGGCTCGGTTACACTGTCGCGGCGACCGTCATCGACGGGAATGACAAGCTCCACGGCCTCACGGAGTGGAACAACCCGTACAACAAGTGGAAGTCCGCTTGGACAGTGGGCTCCTGACCGCGAGGACGATTTCCGGGTGAGCGATGACGTGGCGTGGCAGTGTCTGATCTCCGAGCCGGAGGGCTGTATCAGGCTTCCCGTGGGTGAGAACGCCGAGTTCGGCGAGTGGGCGAAGCGGGCCGCCAGGGACCACCTGGGCGCGGAAGCTCCGCGCGGCGAGCTCCGCGAACTGGCCTCGACGCTGGCACGAGTAGCGGAGACGGCTGATCTGGGTGACCCCACCTTCGCCTATGCCTATGTGATCGACGCGGCCAAAGCACTCACCGCCGTCTACGAGGTCCATGACTACGACGGGGACGGCTACCGGTCCCTGGACCGGCTCCCCGACCTCCTGAACGATGTCCTGCCCACGTCTCCTGAGCGGCGCAGCCTGACAGAGGTCAATCTGCCTGCCGGCCACGGGGTACGGGTCCAGGAACTTCTCTCCGTCGAAACCGGCTCGCTCTTCAAGAAGAAGACGATGATGGAGACGGTTACTTACGCGGTGATTCCGCCGCAGGTCGACAACGTCCTTGTGTTCCGCATGTCGTGGACGAATCTCGTCTTCGGTGAAGCGTTGCTGGAACTGGCTCAGACGCTGGCCGAGTCACTGGAACTCGCTGAAGTCAAGGAAGACTGAGGAATGCCGGACGCGGTCGCCCATGGGCCCACCGATGGCGGGCTCGTCCCGCCCACCGACTACGGTCTCGTTGTTCCGGACGGCTGGTTCCGGATTCCGCTTGAGCCCGACGGTTGGAAAGGGCCGATCAAAGCGCTGGCCGAACGGGTCTTCGATGGTCAGGATGATGCGGTACTGCTCAAGCGGGAATTCAGCAAAGCACTTCTCGGCCGTGCCGAAGAGGGCTACGAGAACGGTGGTGTGGAGCTCTACATCTCCACGACGTCCATCGGGCCGGTGCCCCTGTCCTCCTCACTCCTGGTCACCGTCGTCCCTCCGGACCAGGGTTTCCGCCTGGACGCTCAAGGCCGTTCTCAACAGATCACGGCCGTCGAACTGCCCTTCGCCGGCCCGGCGACCATGCGTCGCACCCGCACGGTCCCGGAGGCCGACGACCCCTCCGGCAGCCAACTGCCGGTGACGGTGGTCGACTACGCCGTCGGTGTCCCGGGCACCGAAGCAGTCCTCCTCCTCACCTTCTCGACTCCCCTGGACATGTTCGCCGACGCTATGGTCGAGCTGTTCGAGGCGGTTGCCAAGTCGCTTCACTGGAAGTGACATCGCCGTAGCCAGTGGCGTGACTGCTGAGCGGTGCGGTGCACGGCGTTTAGGCGGCAGTCATTCGTCGAACCACGCCACCAACCGCACGTTCCCCTCCCCATGGACCGCCGCCAGAGTTTCCATCACCGTCCACACCGGCGCCCACGGGCCGTCCTCCGGGACCGCGTCCCGGCGGCGGGCTCGTTCGGCTCGGTAGAGCGTGGTGCCGGTGGTCCATTCCGTGCCCTCGGGGTAGCGGGCGGCCAGGTCGGCCGGGGACGTCGTCAGCGTGTTGATGCCGCTCGCTCGGGCGAAGCCTCTGCTCCAGTCGTGGCGGTCGACCAGGCGGAGGGTGCCGTCCGGGGCGCGGTGGTAGCGGGCGATGTGGGTGATGCGGGGGGCCGCCGGCTCCGTCCAGTCGATCGCCCTCGCCTCCGGCCAGGCCAGCCAGGTCTCGGCGAAGGCCGAAGCCGACCAGGTGGCGTGTTCGGCACGGACCTCTGGGGACGTGTCCGGCGGCAGGCCTCGGTTCGCCGCCACCGGGTGCCACGTGGCGTCGAAGTCGCGTACGCCGAAGAGGCAGGCGAAGGCGTCGTAGTCCCTCGGCATCCCCAGCATCGGGAGGTTGATGGCGGGGGACCATGCCGTCTCGTCGTGGTTCAGGCCCTCGCGCCAGGTGCGGCACTCGATCCAGCCGTGGATGTCCGTTCCCATGCGGTCACCGTGACCGGGGCTGCGCCAAGGAGGAGAGGAAGTGGGTCCAGGTGGGGGGCCTGACCTTGAGGCGAGGGCCCACGGGGTGCTTCGAGTCGCGGATGTGGACGGCGGCGGAGGCGGTGGCCACTTCGACACAGTTCGAGCTGTCGCCGCTGTAGGTCGACTTCCGCCAGTTGAGTATGTGCACGGTCGCTCTCTCAGGTGTCCTGGATGAGGCTGTGGACGAAGTCGTGCGACTCGGCGGGGCCGAGCGCGCAGGACTCCATGTGGTCCAGCACGGCACGGTACTTGCTCAACTGCGCCTCACCGTCGAGAAATCCGCACCCGCCGTGATGGGTGTCGAGTTGCACCGTGTCGAGCTGGGGGACCGGGCCCTCGACGTAGTCGAAGGACTGGCCCGTGCTCGGGTAGTACTCCGCGTCGAAGGGGATCACCCGGACGGTCACGTTCGGCATCTCGCCCATGTCGAGGAGGTGCTTGAGCTGGCCGTGCCTGACGTCGGGGCCTCCGAACCGGATGCGGAGAGCCGACTCGTGAATGATCGCCGTATACGGAAGCGGCTTCTCGCGGTGGAGGATCCCCTGCCGTTTCATGCGGTGCGTGAGGCGGTGCTCGATCTCGTACTGCCGCATGGGCGGTACCACAGCCCGGAAGAGGGCACGGGCATGGTCGGCGGTCTGCAGAAGGGCGGGAACGTGCATCGCGAGAGCCACCCGCAACCCGGTGGCGTGGTGCTCGAGTTCGGCCAGGTCGACCAACGCGGCCGGGAGGTGCTCGCGGTACTCCTCCCACCAGCCGCCCGTCCGGCGCCCGGTCATCGCGGCCAAGGCGTCGACCACATCCCCGTCCGAGCAGTCGTACGCCGACGCAAGTGACCGAACCCTGTCGGCGCTGAGGGAGCTGCGGCCTGTCTCGATCATGCTGACCCGTCCCTGGTTGACGCCTAGAAGCGCAGCGGCCTGGGTGACGGTGAGGCCGGACCGCTCACGGAGTTTGCGCAGCTCGGTGCCGAGACGCCGTTGACGCAGAGTGGGATTGCTGGTGGGCGGCACGGCATGTCCTTCCCGGCCGATGTGCGGCTCTCTCGTAACCCGTAGGAGGTAAATGCAGGCACATCTCCCCGATTGTGGAGATGTATCTTCCGCCTGCGGCCTACTGTAGTGCCTGTTCCGCCCAACTCCCCACGCCCATAAGCCGGAAGCGCACCCCCACGGCAGAGCCACCGCCCGGCGTGGTCGTTGAGCCTGATCCGCCCTACCCCCTCTTTTTCTCGCTGGAGGTCTCCATGGGAACCGTAACCCTGCCCGACACCTGGACGTACGCCCTCCGTCTGCCACACGACCCGCGCGCGGCACGCGTCGCACGCATGACCGTACGGGCGGCGCTGAGCGGTCACGGCAGACATGAAGTCCTGGACACCGTCGAACTGTTGACCTCCGAGCTGGTCGCCAACGCCTACCGGCACACGAACGGCCCCGCCTCCCTCCGGCTCACCGCTCTCGCGGACGGACGGCTGCGGGTCGGGGTCTGGGACAGTCACCCGCGTATCCCCGCCCCCTTCGGAGAGCCTCCCTGGGACCGTGTGCCGTACGTCCTGGCGGAAGCCGAGCAAGGGCGTGGCCTGCTGCTCGTACAGGAGTACGCGGACTCGTGGGGCGGCCTGTCCGTCGGAGACGGCGGTCCGCTCGACCGGCGTGCCGGGAAGCTGCTGTGGTTCGAGATCGGCGAGCGTTGACGACTGGTCAAGCTCCGGTCAATCCGTCCGGTGGCCGTTCTCTCGGTGCATGCCGCATGGAAGACTTCCCGGGTTGCACAAGTGAAAAGTGTGGCTCGGCCGACGGGGAGTGGATGCGATGAGCGCGCGGCAAGTGCGGAAGATGTTCCAGTTGATGGCCAGTGGAGAGCCCGTCGAGCTCACCAACGCCTGGGCCTCCGTGAAGAAGCTCGCCCGGCTCGCCTTCGTCGCCCAGCAGTTCGGGTACGAGTACGCCGACGCCCGTCACACCGGCTCCCGCAACAACGTCCTCAAACTCCTGATCGTGCCGGACCACAGCCCGCAGGGGCGGGCGCGCGCCGCGCAGAACTGGGCTCAGTACCCGAACGCCGCCGACGGCGTCTCGCTGCCGCCCCTCGTCCCCGACGCCGTCGAACTCCTCAAGGCCCGGATCCAGTTCGACCTCACCGGCAAGAACGCCGAGAAGCGCATGCTGCTCGGGGCCGGCGGCGTCACCGTCGGGCTGGTGCTGGCCGCGGCGCGCGCCGGCGGGAGCGCGGGCGCCTTCGTCGTCTCCGGTGTCGTATGGGTTCTCCTCATGGCGGTCATGGGGCTCGGGTTCTTCGTCACGCGCGGGCGCAACGCCAAGTTCGCGCAGCGCCTCCAGGCCGCCGGGTTCGTGCCGGTGACGGGGGAGGGCGGGCGGGTGCGGTACCTACCGCCGGGCACGCCGATGCCCATGCCCATGCCTATGCAGCAAGGGGCCATGCAGCAGCCCCAGTACCAGCCGTACCAGCCCCCGCAGCAGGCCGGTCCCTACGGCCCGTACGGCGGCCAGAGCGGCCAGAGTGGTCAGGGCGGCCAGAGCGGTCACGGCCCCTACGGTGGCCAACCCCCCGCCGCCCCCGCTCCCGCTCCCGCCCCCGCGTACGGTCAGCAGCCCCCCGCGCCCTACACCCCCGGCCCCTACGCCCCGCCCCCACAGCCCGCCGGTCCGTACGCCCCGCCCCAGCAGCCCGCCGGCGGCCCCTACGCCCCGCACCCCGGCCCTTACCAGCAGCAGCCCCCGCAGCCTCCGTACCCCTCTCGCTGACCCGACCCCGCCCCGACCTCTCACCGGGCCCGCCCGCAGGGTGAGAGCAACGTTCCCTTCCGGTCACCCACAGCCACAGCGCGGAAACGACGCCTCCCTACCTTCGTGGCCTAGTCACTCGTAGCAGACCGAGCACGCGGAGCACCGTGGAGGCGTCATGACGGCCCCAGCCCCAGCCCCTACCCCTACTTCCCGTAGTCGCTGGATCCAGGAGTGGGATCCGGAGGACGAGGCGTTCTGGAACGCGACCGGCGAGAAGGTCGCCCGGCGGAACCTGGCCTTCTCGGTCCTCTCCGAGCACATCGGGTTCTCGATCTGGACCCTGTGGTCCGTGCTGGTGCTCTTCATGGGCCCGGAGTACGGGCTCACCCCGGCCGACAAGTTCCTGCTGACCTCGATGGTCACGCTGGTCGGCGCGGTCGTCCGGGTGCCGTACACCTTCGCCGTGGCGATCTTCGGCGGCCGCAACTGGACGATCATCTCGGCCGGCCTCCTCCTCGTCCCGACCGTCGCCGCGTTCGCGGTGATGAAGCCGGGGACCTCGTTCGACACGTTCCTGTGGATCGGGCTCCTCGCGGGTATCGGCGGCGGCAACTTCGCCTCCTCCATGACCAACATCAACGCCTTCTTCCCGCTGAGGAAGAAGGGGTGGGCCCTCGGGCTGAACGCGGGCGGCGGCAACGTCGGTGTCGCCGCGATCCAGCTCGTGGCCCTCGCGGTGATCGGTGCGAACGGCGGACCGCGCGTGCTGCTCGGGATCTACATCCCGCTGATCGTCGTCGCCGCCGTCTGCGCCGCCCTGTTCATGGACAACATCGAGAACGTCAAGAACGACACCGGCGCTGCCGTGGACGCCGCGAAGGACGCCCACACCTGGATCATGTCCCTCCTCTACGTCGGGACGTTCGGGTCGTTCATCGGCTACAGCTTCGCCTTCGGGCAGGTGCTCACGAACCAGTTCGGCCGTACCCCGCTCCAGGCCACGTACCTCACCTTCATGGGTCCCCTGCTCGGTTCCCTGATCCGTCCTGTGGGCGGCTGGCTCGCCGACAGGTACGGCGGCTCGAAGATCACTCTGTACAACTACGTCGGCATGGCCGCCGCCACCGCCGTCCTGGTCGTCGCCAGCATGCAGAAGTCGCTGCCCCTGTTCGTCGTCGCGTTCGTCGTCCTGTTCGCGCTCACCGGTATCGGCAACGGTTCGACGTTCAAGATGATCCCCGGCATCTTCCACACCAAGGCGCTCGCCAAGGGGCTGGAAGGTGAGGAGGCGGTCAAGTACGGGCGTCGGCTCTCGGGTGCGTCCATGGGGCTCATCGGCGCGGTCGGCGCGCTCGGCGGCGTGGGCATCAACCTCGCCTTCCGGCAGTCCTTCCTCTCCTACGGCTCCGGCACCGGCGCCTTCGTCGCCTTCCTGGCGTTCTACGGCCTGTGCTTCGCGGTGACGTGGGCCGTATACCTTCGCCGGCCGGCCGCGCAGCCGAGGTCCGCGACCGCCACCGAGGCAAAGGCGCAGCTCAGCTACGCCGAGGTGTGACGTAACACTGGTGACATGAACCCGAACCGAGCCTGTCACGCGCCGTTGACAGGCTCGTTCGGCATGCGGGTCAGCTAGGAGAGCAGCCATGGACGAGGAACAGCAGCAGCGGCCGGACCCCGGCCGGCCCGGGCCTCTCGCGGGGTTCACCGTGGGGGTCACGGCCGCGCGCCGCGCCGACGAGCTCGGAGCGCTGCTGCAGCGGCGCGGTGCCGTCGTGCTGCACGCCCCCGCCCTGCGCATCGTGCCGCTCGCCGACGACGGCGAGCTGCTCGCCGCCACGAAGGAGATCATCGACCAGGCGCCGGACATCGTCGTGGCGACCACCGCTATCGGGTTCCGGGGGTGGGTCGAGGCCGCGGACGGCTGGGGTTTCGGAGAGGAACTCCTGCAAAGGCTGCGGGACGTGGAACTCCTCGCCCGCGGGCCCAAGGTCAAGGGGGCGATCCGGGCCGCCGGGCTGACCGAGGAGTGGTCGCCGTCCTCCGAGTCCATGGCCGAGGTGCTCGACCGGCTCCTGGAGGAGGGCGTGGACGGCCGCCGGATCGCCGTACAGCTGCACGGTGAACCGCTGCCGGGGTTCGTGGAGTCGCTGCGGGCGGCCGGCGCGGAGGTGGTGCCGGTGCCGGTGTACCGGTGGATGCCGCCGGAGGACCTGGGCCCGGTGGACCGGCTCCTGGACGCCGTCGTCTCCCGCTCGGTCGACGCGATCACCTTCACCAGCGCGCCCGCCGCGGCCTCCCTCGTCTCCCGCGCCGAGCACCGCGGACTCCTCGGCGACCTGCTCGCCGCCCTCGGCCACGGCGTCCTCCCCGCCTGCGTCGGACCGGTGACGGCCCTGCCGCTGCAGGCCCTCGGCGTCGACACCGTCCAGCCGGAACGCTTCCGGCTCGGCCCCCTCGTACAGCTCCTCTGCCAGGAACTGCCCTTGCGGGCCCGGGCGTTGCCCATCGCCGGTCACCGCGTCGAGATCCGGGGGCACGCGGTCCTCGTCGACGGCGAGCTGAAGCCGGTGCCGCCGGCCGGGATGTCCCTGCTGCGGGTGCTGTCGCGGCGGCCGGGCTGGGTGGTGGCCCGCGCCGAACTGCTCCGGGCCCTGCCGGGTGCCGGGCGCGACGAACACGCGGTGGAGACGGCGATGGCCCGCCTGCGTACGGCCCTCGGCGCGCCGAAGCTGATCCAGACCGTCGTCAAGCGGGGGTACCGGCTGGCGCTGGACCCGGCGGCGGACGCGAAGTACGCGGACGTCTGAGCCGACGGCCCCCCGGCCGCTGTTTGCCGGTAGGCCCCGGCGCGCCCGCTACGGGCCACGGGGATGAGGGACGGGGGACGAGGGAGGGTGTCGCGCCTGCCGGGCCCGTCGGCGCCCGGATCCACGTCATATGACGGGTGCCGCCGCAAAAGTGCTCTTCGTAGGGTCCAAGACGTGCCACACCGAACAGATCCAGCCGCGGGCAGCCGGACCGGCCGCCCGCGCTGAGCTCCTGGCGGCACGTCGTTCCAGAAGGTGGTGCCCGCCGTCCTTGCGCAGCACCGCGGCGGCGGACACGGCGGCGGACTCGTCGTCAGGTCCCTTCGCTTCCCTTCCTCGACCCCAATGTGTGAGGAGTCCCATGAGTACCGAGGTTTCCCGCCGCAAGGTATTGGCCGCCGGAGCGGCGCTGGCCGGGGCGACGGCGATGACAGCCGCCTCGGAAGGAACGGCCGCCGCGGCGGCCCCGGCCGCTACCGGTGCGGAGAGGCCGAAGGCGAAGCCCACGATCGTGCTGGTGCACGGCGGCTACGCCGATTCATCCTGCTGGAACGCCACCATCGGGGAGCTGCAGGCCAAGGGCTACACCACGGTCTGCGGCTCGAACCCGCTGAGAGGCATTCCGACCGACGCCCCGTACATCGCGAGCCTGCTGGACTCCATCAGCGGACCGGTCGTGCTGGTCGCGCACTCCATGGGCGGAACGGTCGTCACGAACGCCGCCGCCGGGAAGAGCAACGTCAAGGCACTCGTCTACATCGCGGCGTTCGTGCCCGACGTGGGCGAGACGCAGGCGGACCTCATCGGCAAGTTCCCCGGCAGCGAGGTCCTGCCGGTGAGCGTGCCGGTGCCGTACACGAAGGCCGACGGCACCACCGGAACCGACCTGTACCTGAGCAAGGACGGCCAGGCCGCCTTCGCCGCCGACCTCTCCGCCGCCGACTTCCGGGTGCTGCAGGCCACGCAGCGGCCGTTCGACGCCGATTCCTTCACCTACCCGACCACGGCCGCGGCCTGGAAGACGATCCCGTCCTGGGGGCTGGTCGCCGGCCAGGACAAGGCGATCCCGCCGGCGTGCGAGCGGTGGATGTACAGCCGTGCGAACGCGCGCAAGGTCGTCGAAGTCCCCGACTCCTCCCACGTCGTGATGATCAGCCACCCCAGGACCGTCGCCGGCCTCATCACGGACGCGGCCAAGGCGGTCTGCTGACGGTCACGAACGCGGTCGGCTGACACCGACGAAGGCGTCGGCTCACGCTCATGACAGGCGCCCCGGTCCCCGCCGTGGACCGGGGCGCTGTCGTCACCCGGCACCTGGACTGGTATCACCGTGATCTGCGCATTCGTTGCCGGCAGACGGGGGATGGGGATGTCGGGGGAGGCGGGCTCGGCCTGGTACGGAGTCCGGTGCGTGTTCCGGCACCGTGGCCTCGGTGTGTACGAGGAGCGGGTCACGTTGTGGACCGCCCGTTCGCCGGACGAGGCGATCGGCCGTGCCGAGGCCGAGGCGGTCGAGTACTGCGAAGCGCTCGACGAGGTCGAGTACGCCGGCTTCGCCGAGGCGTTCCGCATCGACGGGGCGCCGGACGAGGGGGCCGAGGTGTTCTCCCTCATGCGGGAGAGCGGGCTGCCGCCGGGGGAGTACGTACGGCGGTTCTTCGCCACGGGCGATGAGCGCACCGGCTGACCGGCGTACGACGTTGTGGGGACCGCCGGGCGGCAGGGGGCCGTAGCGGGCGGCTCGCGGCTCGTCACTCCGGTCCGTTCCTTCCCGGGCGCGCCGGGCCGTCCCGTGCGGCCGCGCGCGTGCGACGGGCCGTGCCCCGCTCCGCGGGTGTGCGCTCTGCCGGATCCCGACCGGCGGGCGGCACGCTGGCGCCGGACCACGGCACCAGGGGGACGGGGACGGAACATGACACGCTGGCAGCCCTTGCCGGCCACGCTGCCGCGCGAGGCCCGGCATCTGGTCGGGCAACTGCGGGTCCTGAAGGGCCGTACCGGGCTCAGCCTCGCCGGACTGGCCCGGCGCACCGCGTACAGCAAGTCGTCCTGGCAGCGCTATCTGAGCGGCGACAGACTGCCGCCGAGGGCCGCCGCCCAGGTGCTGTGCCGGCTGGCCGGCGGGGACCAGGCGCGGCTCCTGGCGCTGTGGGAGCTGGCCGAGCAGGCGTGGCCGCAGGGCGCGGCGGAACAGGCGGCCGAAGCCAGGGCCAAGGCCACGGCCAAAGCCACGGCCGAGGCAGAGGCCCGAGCCGCGACCGAAGCGGCGCCCGGGTCCGTGCGGTCCGTGCAGAGCGCGGGGCCGCCCAAGTCCGTTGCAGGACAGCGGCGATGGCGGATCGCCGCCGTCGTCGCGTCCGTGCTGGCCGCCGTGCTGGCCGCCGTGCTGGCCGTCGTGCTGGCCGCCGGGCTGCGGTGGGCGCTGCTGCGCAGGGCGGGCGACCTGGTCGTCGCCCGCCCCGGGGGTGCGCTCAGCCGCGCTGGTCGTAGTACGCGATCCTCCAGGAACCCGTGCCCTTGATCCGCACCCGGTACTTGCCGCTGATCCGCTTGAACGTGGCGTTGTGCGCGGAGCCGGCGTACGTGACGACGCCGCCCGAGGCCGGGCCGGTGAGCCGGCGCTGGGCGAACGTCCAGCTCTGCTCCTCGACCACGCCGTCGTTCTCCGCCAGGCCGGCGACGTGCTCCTCCCACCACTGGGTGGCCGACTCGGTCTCCGGCCCGAACGAGCCGTCGATCTGGCTCTTCTTGAAGGTGTGGGAGTCGCCGTCGTCGTCCTGCCAGACGGCGCCGTCGGCCCACAGCACGGTCTCCCACAGGGCCGTCGCGTTGCTCGTGGCGTAGTCGTCGACGCCGAGGTTCTCCTCGTCCTGCCAGTCGTCGAGGACCGTGCCGCCGCCGTCGATGCCGTGGTACGGCGCGGCGGCGCTCGCGGCCGGTGCCAGGGCCAGGCCTCCGGCGCCCAGCAGTACGGCCGTCGCCGTCGCGACGACCCGGGTGCGCATGCTCATGAACGTGTCCTTTCCTGAACCGCCGTCCCTCGCGGGTCCCCCCTGGGGCGGCTCGCTCTGCGTTCGCAGGACACAGCGTCGGGGCCCGCGGCGGGGGACGGCGAGGTCTGCCGGGGTATCCGGGCCGAACGGGGACGGCCCGGGCGCCGGGCACCGGCGTCCCCGCCCGGAGCGGGGCCGCCCGGGAACTCCGCGGGACGGCGGGACACCGGCCGAGGACCGACGGCGGAACACCGGTACGAGGACTTCCGGCCGCCCGTCGCACCGGGCACTGTGAACAGAACGGTTCCCCTGTCCTAGGCGGTGACAGGCACATGGCACTGGGTACGGCCGCGACCGCGTCCGCGCACGAACTGCGCTTCGACGCCGGGCGGATCTGTCTCGATCTGCTCGCGACCACGCATCCCGGCGAACGACTCGACGGGCTCGAACCGCTGCGGACCTGGATCACCGGATCCGGACTCGTCCCGCCGAGCACCCCGCTGGCCCACGCCGACGCCGGCTGGCTGGCCGGTTTCCGGGAACTGCGGGGGCATGTGGGGCAGTTGGTGCGGAGCCGGAATACCCCGGGGGTCCGCAACACCCCGGAGATCCGGTCGTACGACCTCGCGCTCGCCCGCGTCAACGACGTCGCCCGCGCCGCGGCGCCCCCGGCCCCGCGTGCCGTGCCCGGCGAGGACGGGTACCTGGTCCGGGAGTTGGCCGGGCCGCCGGGCTGCGCGGCACTGCTGGCCGCCGTCGCCCGGGACGCGGTGGAACTGCTCACCGACCCCGTCGCGCGGGCGGCGGTCAGGGAGTGCGAGGGCGACAACTGCCCGCTGGTGTACCTGGACACCTCCCGGGGACGCAGGCGCCGCTGGTGCTCCAGCGAGGTCTGCGGGAACCGCGAACGGGTGGCCCGGCACCGCCGCCGCGCCGCCCTCGCCCGCGCGTGAACCACTCCTCGTCCGCGTGTGGACCATTCCTCGTCCGCGCGCGAACCGCCCTCTCGTCCGCGCGTGAACCGCCCCCTCGTCCGCGCGCGAGCGCCTGTGCGGGGTGTGACCGCTGTCACTCTGCACGCCAACTCCCATCCCATTCGCGGCTTCTGCCGGATCTTCATCGAAGTTCCGCGAAAGTGATTTCGACAACACTCCGTTTGGTGACGGGTGAGTACGGGCAGCGCGGCCGCCCTCGACGTTGTGTCGGAAATGTAAAGATCACGCGGTGGGAATGTGGGGTCATGTCCCGCTCGTCATGTCACCTCGCGGAAAAATGTGGGGTCTTGTTGAACACCCCGCGAGTCACTTCCGTACCGGTGGGGGAGCGACCGACTGGGGGAACCCCCGGACACCGGAGGTGGGCGTGCGCAAGGATGCGGCCGTGGCCAATGAACGTGGATCGAGGGCCCGACATCGCATGTCCCAGCCCTCGGAGCCTGATGAGGAGCTGATGCGTGCTCTCTACCGGGAGCACGCCGGACCTCTCCTTGCGTATGTCCTTCGGCTGGTCGCCGGTGATCGGCAACGCGCCGAGGACGTCGTGCAAGAGACACTCATCCGTGCCTGGAAGAACGCCGGCCAGCTCAATCGGGCGACCGGATCTGTACGCCCCTGGCTGGTGACGGTCGCTCGCCGCATCGTCATCGACGGTCACCGCAGCCGGCAGGCCCGGCCGCAGGAGGTCGATCCGTCGCCGCTGGAGGTCATCCCCGCGGAGGACGAGATCGACAAGGCGCTGTGGCTGATGACGCTGTCGGACGCGCTCGACGACCTGACCCCGGCCCACCGGGAGGTGCTCGTCGAGACGTACTTCAAGGGGCGTACCGTCAACGAGGCGGCCGAAACGCTGGGTATACCCAGCGGCACCGTCCGTTCGCGGGTGTTCTATGCCCTCAGGTCGATGAAGCTGGCACTGGAGGAGCGGGGGGTGACGGCGTGATGAGTGTGTACGGGGGGCACGGCGGGTTCGGCACAGGCGGGTCGGGTATGTCTGGTGCTATGCAGGAATCTCCGGTGCCCAATGAGCACGAGACTGTCGGCGCGTATGCGCTCGGGATTCTCGACGACGCCGAGGCAACCGCTTTCGAGGCCCATCTGGCCGGGTGCGAATGGTGCGCCCAGCAGCTCGACGAGCTGGCCGGAATGGAGCCCATGCTCGCGGCCCTGGCGGATCTGCCGGGCTCCGGAAGCAATCCGTCCATCGGCGAGTCGCTGTCCGCGAAGCCCAGCCCGCGGATGGTCGAGAAACTCGTCGTGGAGGTCTCCGAGAAGCGCAAGGTCCGCAGCAGGCGGAACGTCTTCGCACTGGCCGCCTCGGTCGTGCTGATCGCCGGGGGTACGGCGGCCGGCGTGGCGCTGAGCGGCTCCTCGGACAGCGGCACCGCGAACGTGGCCATGGGGACCGCCCAGGCGGCCTTCCAGACTCTGGCCGACAAGAAGACGGCCACCGACCCGACGAGCCACGTCACGGCGACGGTCGCCCTGGAGAAGAAGGACTGGGGCACCCACGCGGTCCTCCAGCTCAAGAACGTCAGCGGCCCGGAGAAGTGCTCGCTCATCGCCGTCGGCAAGAACGGCGAGCGTGAGACGGTGTCCTCGTGGTCCGTCCCGAACTGGGGCTATGGCCTCCCCGACGCCAAGACGGAGAAGGCCAAGCAGCCCCTCTACGTCAACGGCGGCGCCGCCTTCACCCCCAACGAGATCGACCACTTCGAGGTCATGACCTTCGACGGGAAGAAGCTCGTCTCGGTCAGCGCGTAGCTTCCGCGGGCCCCCTTCGCGTACGGTTGACGGCTGCCCAGCACGTCAGAAGGGGGCCCGGTGGCCGCTCAGGCTCAGCAATCCGCGGTCGGCTCTCACGGCTCGGATCGGGATTCCGCACAGGACTCCGTCCAGGACTCGCTCCGGGACGTGGTCCAGGACTCCGTCCGAGACCGTGAGATCAGCGTCGAACAGGTACACCTCGACCGGGTGTACCGCCGTCTCGAGGAGAAGATCCACGAGGCGGAGTTCCTGATGGAGGACGCGGCCAAACGCGGTCAGGTAGGCACCCCCGGCGCGCTCGCCGAACGCGACGCGCAGGTCTTCCGGGCAGGCATCCACCTGAACCGGCTCAACAACGAGTTCGAGGACTTCCTCTTCGGCCGCATCGACCTGCTCCTCGGCAAGGACGGCAAGAAGGGCCCCGACGGCGCCTACACCGCCGTGGAACCCGCCGAGGGCGCGATCCGCGACGACAACACCGCCGACATCGCCGAAACCCTGCACATCGGCCGCATCGGCGTCCTCGACGAGGACTACGCCCCGCTGGTCATCGACTGGCGGGCGCCGGCCGCCGCGCCCTTCTACCGGTCCACTCCGGTCGATCCCGGGCGTGTCGTACGGCGCCGGGTGATCCGCTCCAAGGGCCGCCGGGTCCTCGGGGTCGAGGACGACCTGATGCGCCCCGAGCTGACCGCCTTCCTCGACGGCGACGCGCTGCCCGTCATCGGCGACGGCGCGCTGATGGCCGCCCTCGGCCAGGCCCGCAGCCACACCATGCGGGACATCGTCGCCTCCATCCAGGCCGAGCAGGACCTGGTCATCCGCGCCCCCGCCGCCTCCGTCACCTACGTCGAGGGCGGCCCCGGGACCGGCAAGACCGCCGTCGCCCTGCACCGCGCCGCCTACCTGCTCTACCAGGACCGGCGCCGGTACGCGGGCGGCATCCTGATCGTCTCCCCGACCCCGCTCCTCGTCGCCTACACCGAGGGCGTACTGCCGTCCCTCGGCGAGGAGGGCCAGGTCGCCATCCGCGCCATCGGCTCCCTGGTCGACGGCGCCGAGGCCACCCTGTACGACACGCCGGCCACCGCCCGCGCCAAGGGCTCCTCCAGGATGCTGCGGGTGCTGCGCAAGGCCGCCCGCGGGGCCCTGGAGCTGAACGGTTCACCGACCCGGCTCAGGGTCGTCGCCTTCAACCGCCGCCTGGAGCTGGAGGCCGAGGAGCTCGACCGCATCCGGCACAACGCGCTGGGCGGCACCGCCCCGGTCAACCTGCTCCGCCCCCGCGCCCGCAAGCTCCTCCTGGACGCCCTGTGGGCCCGCTCCGGCGCGGCCGGCCGGCACACCGACCCGGAGCTCGCCGCCGAACTGCGCTCCTCCTTCGACGAGGACATCCTCACCGAGGACCCCTTCGTCGAGTTCCTCGACGCCTGGTGGCCCGAGCTGACCCCGCAGGCCGTCCTCGCGGCCATGGCCGACGAGAGACGCCTGGGCCGGTGGGCCCGCCGCATCCTCAACCCCGGCGAGGTCCGCCGGGTGGCCCGCTCCCTGAAGCGGGACGGGCACACCGTCCACGACATCGCCATGCTGGACGAGCTCCAGGCCATCCTCGGCACCCCGGCCCGCCCCCGCAAGAAGCGCGAGCTGGACCCGCTGGACCAGCTCAGCGGCCTGGAGGAGCTGATGCCGGTGCGCGAGGAGTCGCAGCGCGAGCGCGCCGAGCGGCTCGCCCAGGAACGGGTCGAGTACGCCCACGTCATCGTCGACGAGGCGCAGGACCTCACCCCGATGCAGTGGCGGATGGTCGGCCGCCGGGGCCGGCACGCCACCTGGACGGTCGTCGGCGACCCGGCCCAGTCCTCCTGGTCCGACCCCGACGAGGCGGCCGAGGCCCGCGACGAGGCCCTGGGCACCCGTCCGCGCCGCCGCTTCGAGCTCACGGTGAACTACCGCAACCCGTCCGAGATCGCCGAACTCGCGGCCAAGGTCCTGGCCCTCGCCATGCCCGGCTCCAAGGCCCCCTCGGCGGTCCGCTCCACCGGCGTCGAGCCTCGCTTCCGCGTCGCTCGTGACTCGCTCGAGAAGACCGTGCGGGCCGAGGCCGAGCGGCTCCTCGACCTGGTCGACGGCACGGTCGGCGTGGTCGTCGCCATGGACCGGCGCGCCGAGGCCGCCCGCTGGCTGGCCGGGCTCGGCGACCGGGTGGTGGCCCTCGGCAGCCTGGAGGCCAAGGGCCTGGAGTACGACGCCACGGTCGTCGTCTCGCCCGCGGAGATCGCCGACGAGTCGCCGGCCGGGCTGCGCGTGCTGTACGTGGCCCTCACCCGGGCGACGCAGCAGCTCACGGTGGTCTCCGGGGAGCGGGACGCGCCGGACGCGGCGGGGGTGCCCGACCTGCTCAGGGACTGACGGCGGGGTCGGTCGCCCTGGTCCGTGGCAGGCCCGTACGGCTGGTTCCGCCGGGGTTTTCCTGTGAAGTCCGCGGACGGGAATGGCCGCGCGGGATCTGTTTGTTAGCCTTGTCGTGACACCGGCCCGATCCAAGCCCCCGGGCCCAACCTTCGTCGCTACGAGCGACCACTTGCCGCGAGGCGAGCATGGCGGGTCGGTGTCATGAACGGAGGAAGAGGCCCACGTCCCTTGTGACGTGGGCCTCTTTTTTGCGCGAACAATACGTACGCAATCAGGCCCGGCTAACGCCTACCCGGCGGTAGGTGCGACGATCGGACGGCAAAACCAGCGACACGGTGACACAACGAAGGAAGTCGGCCATGGCAACGGCGCCCAGCGTCTCCTACTCGATGACCATCCGGCTGGAGGTGCCCGCGAGCGGAACCGCCGTCTCGCAGCTCACCACCGCCGTGGAGTCCTCCGGAGGCTCGGTGACCGGCCTCGACGTCACCGCGTCCGGCCACGAGAAGCTCCGTATCGACGTCACCATCGCGGCCAGCTCGACCGCGCACGCCGACCAGATCGTGCAGCAGCTGCGCGGCATCGAGGGCGTCACCCTCGGCAAGGTCTCGGACCGTACGTTCCTCATGCACCTCGGCGGCAAGATCGAGATGCAGTCCAAGCACCCCATCCGCAACCGTGACGACCTCTCCATGATCTACACCCCGGGCGTGGCCCGCGTGTGCATGGCGATCGCGGAGAACCCCGAGGACGCGCGCCGCCTCACCATCAAGCGCAACTCCGTTGCGGTCGTGACGGACGGCTCCGCGGTCCTGGGCCTGGGCAACATCGGCCCGAAGGCCGCCCTGCCGGTCATGGAGGGCAAGGCGGCCCTCTTCAAGCGGTTCGCCGGCATCGACGCCTGGCCGCTGTGCCTCGACACCCAGGACACCGACGCGATCGTCGAGATCGTCAAGGCGATCGCCCCCGGGTTCGCCGGCATCAACCTGGAGGACATCTCCGCCCCCCGCTGCTTCGAGATCGAGGCCCGCCTCCGCGAGGCCCTGGACATCCCCGTCTTCCACGACGACCAGCACGGCACCGCGATCGTCGTCCTCGCCGCCCTCACGAACGCACTTCGCTGCACCGGCAAGGCGATCGAGAACATCCGGGTCGTCATGTCCGGCGCCGGCGCGGCCGGTACGGCCATCCTCAAGCTGCTGCTCGCGGCCGGCGTGAAGAACGCCGTCGTCGCCGACATCCGCGGGGTCGTGCACTCCGCCCGCGAGGACCTGGTGGGCGCCACCGCCGACTCTCCGCTGCGCTGGATCGCCGACAACACCAACCCCGAGAACCTCACCGGCACCCTCAAGGAGGCCGTGCGCGGCGCCGACGTCTTCATCGGCGTCTCCGCCCCGAACGTCCTCGACGGCGACGACGTGGCCGCCATGGCCGACGGCGCGATCGTGTTCGCACTCGCGAACCCGGACCCCGAGGTCGACCCGGCGATCGCCCGTCAGACGGCCGCCGTGGTGGCCACCGGCCGCTCCGACTTCCCGAACCAGATCAACAACGTGCTGGTCTTCCCGGGTGTCTTCCGTGGCCTCCTGGACGCCCAGTCCCGTACGGTGAACACGGACATGATGCTCGCGGCCGCGAAGGCCCTCGCCGACGTGGTCACGGAGGACGAGCTGAACCCGAACTACATCATCCCGAGCGTCTTCAACGAGAAGGTCGCGGGGGCGGTGGCAGGCGCGGTACGGGAAGCGGCGAAGGGCGCGTGAGTGGCCTTTCGGGGGCGCCCCCGAAACAGAACCCAGGCAAACGTTTGTGAAACTTGCCACGCCATAGAACCGGCGCGTCGTGAAACCCCCCCTTCGGCCCACCCGTAGGGTATGGGCGGCACCCGGATTGGCGTTCCCGCCGCAGGTGGGGGCAGGATGCGTCCCGGCCCAACATGCGGCTTCGCCGCGTGGCACGCCTCAATGGCAAGAAGAACACGGGAGTAACAACATGAACCGCAGTGAGCTGGTGGCCGCGCTGGCCGACCGTGCCGAGGTGACTCGCAAGGACGCCGACGCCGTGCTGGCCGCGTTCGCCGATGTCGTCGGCGACATCGTCTCCAAGGGCGACGAGAAGGTCACCATCCCCGGCTTCCTGACCTTCGAGCGCACCCACCGTGCCGCTCGTACCGCGCGCAACCCGCAGACCGGCGAGCCGATCAACATCCCCGCCGGCTACAGCGTGAAGGTCTCCGCGGGCTCGAAGCTCAAGGAATCCGCCAAGGGCAAGTGAGCGAAGTCGCTTCGCTTGAGCGCCGTGGGTGACTGCCGGCCCGTCGTGGCTGGTCGCGCAGTTCCCCGCGCCCCTTCGGGGCGCGTCCGCCGACGCGGCTGAAAAATGACGATGGGGCGGCCCCTCCACCAGGGGCCGCCCCATCGTCGTACCGCTCTCGCAGGCGTCAGCCGAGTGCCTTGCCCGGCAGTTCCACCTTCGCGCCCAGCTCCACCAGCTTCTCCATGCTGTGCCTGCCCGGGGGATGACCCCCGGACCCCCAGCCGGGGGGTGGTGCCCCAGGCCGGAGTGGAGAGGCGGCGGTCAGCCGAGTGCCTTGCCCGGCAGTTCCACCTTCGCGCCCAGCTCCACCAGCTTCTCCATGAAGTTCTCGTAGCCGCGGTTGATGAGGTCGATGCCGTGGACGCGGGAGGTGCCCTGGGCCGCGAGGGCGGCGATCAGGTACGAGAAGCCGCCGCGGAGGTCGGGGATGACCAGGTCGGCGCCCTGCAGCTTGGTCGGGCCCGAGACGACCGCGGAGTGCAGGAAGTTGCGCTGGCCGAAGCGGCACGCCGAGCCGCCCAGGCACTCGCGGTAGAGCTGGATGTGAGCGCCCATCTGGTTCAGCGCGGAGGTGAAGCCGAGGCGGGACTCGTAGACCGTCTCGTGGACGATGGACAGGCCGGTGGCCTGGGTCAGGGCGACCACGAGCGGCTGCTGCCAGTCGGTCTGGAAGCCCGGGTGCACGTCCGTCTCCAGCGCGATGGACTTCAGCTGGCCGCCGGGGTGCCAGAAGCGGATGCCCTCGTCGTCGATCTCGAAGGCACCGCCCACCTTCCGGTAGGTGTTCAGGAACGTCATCATCGAGCGCTGCTGGGCGCCCCGGACGTAGATGTCGCCCTCGGTCGCCAGCGCCGCCGACGCCCAGGACGCCGCCTCCAGGCGGTCCGACAGGGCGCGGTGGGTGTAGCCGCCGAGCTGGTCCACACCGGTGATGCGGATCGTGCGGTCGGTGTCGATCGCGATGATCGCGCCCATCTTCTGCAGCACGCAGATGAGGTCCTCGATCTCCGGCTCCACGGCCGCGTTCGACAACTCCGTGACGCCCTCGGCGAGTACGGCCGTCAGCAGCACCTGCTCGGTCGCGCCGACGGACGGGTACGGCAGCTGGATCTTCGTGCCGCGCAGCCCCTTCGGCGCCTCCAGGTACTGGCCGTCCGCGCGCTTCTCGATGGTCGCGCCGAACTGCCGCAGCACGTCGAAGTGGAAGTCGATCGGCCGGCCACCGATGTCGCAGCCGCCGAGGCCCGGGATGAACGCGTGGCCGAGGCGGTGCAGCAGCGGGCCGCAGAACAGGATCGGGATCCGGCTGGACCCGGCGTGGGCATCGATGTCAGCGACGTTCGCGCTCTCCACGTACGTCGGATCGAGCACCAGCTCACCGGGCTCCTCACCCGGACGTACCGTCACCCCGTGCAGCTGCAGCAGGCCGCGTACGACCCGCACGTCACGGATGTCCGGAACGTTGCGCAGCCGACTGGGTGCACTGCCCAGCAGGGCGGCGACCATGGCCTTCGGCACGAGGTTCTTCGCACCGCGGACACGGATCTCGCCCTCCAGCGGGGTGCCGCCGTGGACAAGCAGGACATCGTCGTTGACGGTCATGAATCTCGCGTTCCATGGAGTTGGGCAGGGCCGGAAAGACAGAGTAATCGCCCATCGGCCCCCTCCCGTAAGCCCACGGACCACCCAGCTACGTCATAGCTGTGTCACAACACGAACGGTTCCTGACCGGACACATGGGGTCACTGCCCGTGACCGTGCGCCGGGGACGCTTCCTTCCGCCCTGAGCTGCATTCACCCGTGGACCGGGATTGGCTCCCCATGCGACGGGAAGATGCGGGATCATGTCAGGCATGACCGAGGTGTCCTCGCTCACAGGGCGGCTGCTCGTGGCCACGCCCGCCCTGGCGGACCCGAACTTCGACCGTGCGGTGGTGCTCCTTCTCGACCACGACGAGGAGGGCTCCCTCGGTGTCGTCCTCAACCGGCCCACCCCGGTGGACGTCGGCGACATCCTGGAGGGCTGGGCCTCGCTCGCGGGCGAGCCGGGGGTCGTCTTCCAGGGCGGCCCGGTCTCCCTGGACTCCGCGCTCGGCGTCGCGGTCATCCCCGGCGGGGCCAACGGCGACCGGGCCCCGCTCGGTTGGCGGCGGGTGCACGGCGCGATCGGCCTGGTCGACCTGGAGGCCCCGCCGGAGCTGCTCGCCTCGGCCCTCGGCTCCCTGCGGATCTTCGCCGGTTACGCCGGCTGGGGGCCAGGCCAGCTGGAGGACGAACTGGTCGAGGGCGCCTGGTACGTCGTCGAGTCCGAACCCGGCGACGTCTCCTCCCCGTCCCCGGAGACACTCTGGCGCGAGGTCCTGCGCCGCCAGCGCAACGAGCTCGCGATGGTGGCCACCTACCCGGACGACCCCTCGCTCAACTGATGGCTCACCCTTTCGGGTGCCGGTCGGAACGTTCGAGCGCGAAGCGTGCGGTGGTCGAGGCGAGGAACTGACGGGGCAGTGGGAGGGCCGCAGCCGGCGGTGCCCGTTGTGCAAGCCTGGGATCCATAGTTCTCGGCGGTTGATTACCCTTGGCCCTTATGAGCACTCTTGAGCCCGAGCGCGGGACTGGTACGGGGACCCTCGTAGAGCCGACGCCGCAGGTGTCCCACGGCGACGGCGACCACGAGCGCTTCGCCCACTACGTCCAGAAGGACAAGATCATGGCGAGCGCCCTCGACGGCACCCCCGTCGTGGCGTTGTGCGGCAAGGTGTGGGTGCCCGGCCGCGACCCGAAGAAGTATCCCGTGTGCCCCATGTGCAAGGAGATCTACGAATCCATGGGCAGCGGCGGCGACGGCGAGGGCAAGGACAAGTAACCCCCAGCTCTGACAGCTCGGCTCTCTGAGGCCCCGAGGCACTTTGGTGTGCTTCGGGGCCTTTGCCGTGCTCGTGCGTTGCGCGGGGTGCGTCCCAGGACCGCAGAATGGTCGAGACCTCTTGTCGGCCCGCTCGTCCTGTCCGTACTCTCCGGTGTTGTGCGGAGCGAAACTGTCGTTGCACATAATGCAACGCTTGAGCCCCTGCACTCCCCGTCGGCTGCTGCGCCGGCAGGGGAGGAGCTGTGACCGTCGTGAATCCTGTGTGCGGGTTCGCCCGGCGGCCGGGGCGGCCGGCCGTCGAGGGGGCGGCGCCGGCGATCGCCGTAGATCGCGTCGGACCGGCCCCTGCCGTGGACCCTCTCGCCCTCTCCGGACTCCTTCCGGCGGGTCTTCGGGCGGCAGGAATTCGGCCGCTGCTTCGTCGGCAGTCCGGTCGTCGAGGGCGGCATGTTCGTCGTCTCGGCGTTGATCGCCTTTCTCGCGGCGATTGTCCTGACCCCATTCCGGTTCCGCTTCCGGACCACCCTGTTGATCATGTTTCTGGTGGCCCGGACGGTGCCCGTGGAGGCCCTCGCCATCCCCCTCTTCTTCCAGATGCGGGACGTCGGTCCGCTGCACTGCGGGGGTTCGTGAAAGGGGTTCGGATTTTCCATGATCTCGGCCTGGAACGACTTCCCGTTCACCAAGTCCTTCCTCATCGGCGACACCTCGCAGTCCACGCTGCCGAGGGCGCTTCCGGTGTTCTTCGTACTCGTGCAGCGACGCCCGGTCTGCGCACCGGGCGGAGCGGTTAGGGACTGACATGACTTCAGAGACGGATCTGATTCCGGCGCCGCGCAGTGTCGAGGGGCCGATGCGATGCGGTGTCCTGATCGACGAGGACACCACGCTGTGGGCCGCTCCCGGCACCGAGGGAACGGAGCGCTGGCTGCGCGCCACGGTCGGCGCGGCCGCCGGGGTGCCGCTGCGACCCGGCCCCGAGGACGCCCGCAACGCCGTACGACTGCACCTGGACGATTCCCTGGAGCCCGAGGCCTACCGGCTGAGCGTGATCGCCGACTGGGGGGTGGAGATCCGCGGTGGCGGTCCCGCGGGTGTTTTCTGGGGTGCCCAGACCCTGCGTCAGCTGCTCGGCCCCGAGGCCTTCCGCCGGGCTCCCGTACGCCCCGGGATCCGGTACGGCATCCCGCACCAGGTGATCGAGGACTCCCCCCGATTCCCCTGGCGCGGCCTCATGCTCGACGTGGCCCGGCACTTCACGCCCAAGGAAGGCGTGCTGCGCTACCTCGATCTCATGGCGGCGCACAAACTCAACGTCTTCCACTTCCACCTGACGGACGACCAGGGCTGGCGCCTGCGGATCGAGCGGTACCCCCGGCTCACCGAGATCGGCTCCTGGCGCAGCCGGACGAAATTCGGTCATCGGGCGTCACCCCTGTGGGAGGAGAAGCCGCACGGCGGCTACTACACCCAGGACGACATCCGGGAGATCGTCGCCTACGCGGCCGAGCGGCATATCACGGTCGTCCCCGAAATCGACGTACCGGGACACTCGCAGGCCGCCGTCGCCGCGTATCCGGAACTCGGCAACACCGACGTCATCGACACCACCGCCCTCTCCGTCTGGGACTCCTGGGGGATCTCTCCGAACGTACTCGCCCCCACTGACAACACCCTGCGCTTCTACGAGGGGGTGTTCGAGGAAGTGCTGGAGCTGTTCCCTTCGGAGTTCATTCACGTCGGCGGCGACGAATGCCCGAAGGAGCAGTGGCGTGCCTCGCCCGCCGCACAGGCCCGCATCAAGGAACTCGGGCTCGCCGACGAGGACGCGCTGCAGTCGTGGTTCATCGGGCACTTCGCGAAGTGGCTTTCCGCGCGCGGGCGCCGCCTCATCGGCTGGGACGAGATCCTGGAGGGCGGGATCGCCGAGGGCGCGGCCGTCTCGTCGTGGCGCGGCTACGGCGGCGGGATCGCGGCCGCGCGGGCCGGCCACGACGTCGTCATGTGCCCCGAGCAGTACGTGTACCTGGACCACCGGCAGGCCGGCGGCGCGGACGAGCCGGTGCCGATCGGATACGTCCGCACCCTGGAGGACGTGTACCGGTTCGAGCCCGTTCCGGCGGAGCTGGACGAATCCCAGGCGCGGCGGATTCTCGGCACCCAGGCCAACGTCTGGACCGAGGTGATGGAGGACCACGCGCGCGTGGACTACCAGGCCTTCCCCCGGCTCGCCGCCTTCGCCGAGGTCGCCTGGAGCGCCCTCCCGGCCCCCGGGGAAAGGGACTTCGCCGACTTCGAGCGACGCATGGCCGCGCACTACCGGCGGCTCGACGCCCTGGGGGTCGCCTACCGCCCGCCGGCCGGCCCCCTGCCGTGGCAGCGGCGCCCCGGTGTCCCCGGCCGCCCGATCGACGGGCCGCCCCCGGCCCGCTGAGCGCTCCCCTGGAGGGGCCGCGGGGGTGCCGTCTCCCGTCTGCGGCGCCGTCGTGGCCGGTCGCGCAGTTCCGCCCCCAGCCGTCGGCCGGGGGCACCCCCAGCGCCCCGTGCGGGGCGCTCTCGTCCCGAACGCGTAATGGAAAAAGACCTCAAGGGTCACCGAAGAGTGTCAATCGGTGCGCACCGGCGATGGCGGAAGAAAACGGACCAAGGCGCCGATGAGGTGGGCGAATGCCTCCTAGCGGACCCGTGCGTTCGAGGCTTGCGAAGATGTGCCAGAGTTGCCACGTCCGCCCTGTGAGCACGTACCGTACGGCCACACAGGTGGGACCAGGTGGGGCAGCGGGAAGGGGCAGCCGGTTTTGACCACGCACGCACCGCAGGCGGGGCAGTCCGTCACGCTGCCCACGACGCTGAACGAGGCCGTGGCGGCCCTCACCGACATGCCCGCCGCCGTCCCCGTCGCGGGCGGCACCGACCTGATGGCCGCCGTCAACTCCGGACAGCTCAGGCCCGCCGCCCTGGTCGGCCTCGGCCGGATCAGCGAGATCCGCGGCTGGCAGTACCAGGACGGCAACGCCCTGCTCGGCGCCGGGCTCACGCACGCGCGCATGGGCCGCCCCGACTTCGCGGCCCTGATCCCGGCGCTCGCCGCCGCCGCGCGGGCCGCCGGTCCGCCGCACATCCGCAACGCGGGCACCCTGGGCGGCAACATCGCCACGGCCGCGCCCACCGGCGACGCGCTGCCGGTGCTCGCCGCCCTGGAGGCGACGCTGATCATCGCGGGGCCGGGCGGATCCCGCCGGGAGATCCCGGTGTCGCACCTGCTGGCCGGCGTGGAGATGCTCCGCGCGGGCGAGCTGATCGGCTTCGTGCGGGTGCCGCTGCTGCACGCCCCGCAGGTCTTCCTGAAGGCGACAGGCCGCACCGGACCGGGCCGCTCGGTGGCCTCCGTGGCGCTCGTCCTCGACCCCGCGCGGCGCGGGGTCAGATGCGCCGTCGGCGCCATAGCGCCGATGCCGCTCAGGCCCCTGGACGCCGAACAGTGGGTGGCCCGGCTGATCGACTGGGACAATGACCGCGCGCTCGTCCCGGAGGCGCTGACCGCCTTCGGCGAGTACGTCGCGGCCGCCTGCATCCCGGACCCGGCCCCCGGGCCCGACGGCACGGTGCCGGCGCTTCCGCCCGCCGTACTGCACCTGCGGCGCACCGTCGCCGCGCTGGCCCGACGAGCACTGGGGAGGGCGCTGTCATGACCGACGACCAGCACGGAGAGGGCGCGCCCGCGAGCGGTGGCGGCGGCCGCTGGGACCCGCTGCCCCAGGGTGACTACGACGACGGCGCGACCGCGTTCGTGAAGCTTCCCGAGGGCGGCATCGAGGCCCTGCTGTCCGCCGACAGCCCGCTGGCCGCGCCCGGACACGGCTATGTGCCGCCGCAGATAGCGGCCGCCCCCGGCACCGACACCTGGGGCGCCCCGGCCGACGGCGCCCGGTGGCCCGACCCGAACGCGGTCCCGCAGGAGCAGCCCGTCGGCGACCGGTTCACGTACAACCCGGCCTCGACGCAGCAGTGGACGTACGAGGAGCCGCCGCCCGCGCCCGGCCACGACGTGACCGGCCAGTGGTCGATCCCGGTCGCGAGCGGCGATTCTCCGGACGAATCGGGCGAGTTCACCGCATCCGCACTCATGGAGCAGTGGGGCGGCACGCCGCCGACGACTCTGCCGGGTGGCGCCTCCGCGCCCTGGGTGACGGAGAGCCCGGCCTGGGAACACCCCGCGGAGGCCCCTGGATCGCCTGCTGGGCCCCCCGCGGGCCACGGCGACACGCCGGCCCCTCGGCTCGCCTCCCAGGCCGTCGGTGCGCCGTCTGTGGCCGACGCGCCGGACAGGGGCGAAGGGGGCGAACGGGGCGAAGCGGGGGAGATCGGCGAGCCGTACACGGTCGGCCGGCCGTCCGACACCGGCGAACTGCGCGCCGCCGGTGCGGCACCCGGCGCCGGCGAACCGGCCGCGTTCGGTGGCCCGGCCGACGCCGCCGAGGCCGACGCGCCCCACGCCGCGCCCGGCTCCCACTCCGCCCACGACCCGCAGGCCGCCGACGGCGAGTCCGCCCCGCAGGGGCCACCCGCGCCCGACGAGGCGAGCGGTGCGGCGGCGACCCAGCACGCCGACGGTGAGGCCGAGGCGGTCGACGACCACCCCCTCGCCTCCTACGTCCTGCGCGTCAACGGCGCCGACCGCCCCGTCACCGACGCCTGGATCGGCGAGTCCCTCCTGTACGTGCTGCGCGAACGCCTCGGCCTCGCCGGCGCCAAGGACGGCTGCTCGCAAGGCGAGTGCGGCGCCTGCAACGTCCAGGTCGACGGCCGCCTGGTCGCCTCCTGCCTGGTCCCCGCGGTGACCGCGGCCGGCAGCGAGGTCCGCACGGTCGAGGGCCTGGCCCAGGACGGCCGCCCCTCGGACGTGCAACGCGCCCTGGCCCGCTGCGGAGCCGTCCAGTGCGGGTTCTGCGTCCCCGGCATGGCGATGACCGTCCACGACCTGCTGGAGGGCAACCCGGCCCCCACCGAGTTGGAGGCCCGCCAGGCCCTGTGCGGCAACCTCTGCCGCTGCTCCGGCTACCGGGGCGTCCTGGACGCCGTCGACGAGGTCGTCGCCGAACGCGAGGCACATGCCGCCGCCGACGCTGAGACGGACGGCGACGAGGCCCGTATTCCGCATCAGGCGGGACCTGGCGCCGGCGGCGTCAACGCCTCGGCGTTCGAGTCCCCGCGCACCTTCGGGGCCGGAATCCAGATCCCGCACGAGCAGGCGCACGACCAGTCGTACGGTGGCAACCAGACCTTCGGTGGCAACCAGACCTTCGGCGGCGACCAGTCGTTCGGCGGGAACCAGTCGTTCGGCGGCGACCATTCGTTCGGCGGGAACCAGACCTTCGGCGGTAACCAGACCTTCGGCGGCAACCAGTCGTTCGACGAGCAGAGCCAGAACCAGAGCTACGACGACCAGCCCTACGGCCCGGACGGAGGCCAGGCGTGACGAACGAGACCGTCGCCACGACCACCGCCGCGGAGACCCCCGTCCCCGCCGCCGAGCCGCTGCCGCACGGCCTCGGCGTGTCGCTGCCGGCCGCCGACGCCGGCGCGAAGACCGAGGGCACCTTCCCGTACGCGGCCGACCTGTGGGCCGAAGGCCTGCTGTGGGCGGCCGTGCTGCGCTCCCCGCACCCGCACGCGCGCATCGTGTCGATCGACACCAGCCACGCGCGCGAGATGCCCGGCGTACGGGCCGTCGTCACCCACGAGGACGTGCCCGGCACCCCGCGCCACGGCCGGGGCACCCCGGACCGCCCGGTCTTCGCCTCCGAGGTCGTACGGCACCACGGCGAGCCCATCGCGGCCGTCGCCGCCGACCACCCGGACACCGCCCGCATGGCCGCCGCCGCCGTCATCGTCGAGTACGAGGTGCTCGACCCGGTCATCGACCCCGAGCAGGCGTTCGAGGCCGAGCCGCTGCACCCCGACGGCAACCTGATCCGGCACATCCCGCTCCAGCACGGCGACCCGGACGCGACCGGCGAGATCGTGGTCGAGGGCCAGTACCGCATCGGCCGCGCCGACCCCGCCCCCATCGGTGCCGAGGCCGGACTCGCCGTGCCCCGTCCCGACGGCGGCGTCGAGCTCTACCTGGCCTCCACCGACCCGCACACCGACCGCAACACCGCGGCCGCCTGCTACGGCCTGTCGCTCGAACAGGTGAAGATCGTCGTCACCGGCGTGCCGGGCGCCACCGCGGACCGCGAGGACCAGGGCTTCCAGCTGCCGCTCGGCCTGCTCGCCCTGAAGACCGGCTGCCCGGTCAAGCTCACGGCGACCCGCGAGGAGTCGTTCCTCGGCCACGCGCACCGCCACCCCACCCTGCTCCGGTACCGGCACCACGCCGACGCCGAGGGCAAGCTGGTCAAGGTCGAGGCGCAGATCCTGCTCGACGCGGGCGCCTACGCCGACACCTCCGCCGAGTCCCTGGCGGCCGCCGTCTCCTTCGCCTGCGGCCCGTACGTCGTCCCCAACGCCTTCATCGAGGGCTGGGCCGTCCGCACCAACAACCCGCCCTCCGGCCACGTCCGCGGCGAGGGTGCCATGCAGGTCTGCGCCGCCTACGAGGCGCAGATGGACAAGCTGGCGAAGAAGCTCGGCCTCGACCCGGCCGAGATCCGCCTGCGCAACGCGCTCGCCACCGGCGACCTCCTACCCATCGGCCAGACCGTGACCTGCCCCGCCCCGGTCGCCGAACTCCTCCAGGCGGTACGGGACTTCCCGCTCCCGCAGCTCCCCAAGGACACCCCCGAGGACGAGTGGCTGCTGCCCGGCGGCCCCGAGGGCGCGGGCGAACCGGGCGCCGTGCGCCGCGGCGTCGGCTACGGCCTCGGCATGGTGCACATGCTCGGCGCGGAGGGCGCCGACGAGGTCTCGACGGCCACGGTCAAGGTCCACGACGGCATCGCGACCGTGCTCTGCGCGGCCGTGGAGACCGGCCAGGGCTTCACCACGCTGGCCCGCCAGATCGTCCAGGAGACCCTCGGCGTCGACGAGGTCCACGTGGCCCCCGTCGACACCGACCAGCCGCCGGCCGGCCCCGGCTGCCGCGGCCGCCACACCTGGGTCTCCGGCGGCGCCGTGGAACGCGCGGCGAAGATGGTCCGCACCCAGCTTCTCCAGCCCCTTGCCCACAAGTTCGGCATGTCGACCGAGCTGCTCCAGATCACCGACGGCAAGATCACGTCGTACGACGGAGTCCTGTCGACCACCGTCACCGAGGCGCTGGACGGCAAGGAGCTGTGGGCCACCGCGCAGTGCCGCCCGCACCCCACGGAGCCGCTGAACGGCGACGGCCAGGGCGACGCCTTCGTCGGCCTCGCCTTCTGCGCGATCCGCGCGGTCGTCGACGTCGACATCGAACTCGGCTCGGTGCGGGTCGTGGAGCTGGCCGTCGCCCAGGACGTCGGCCGCATCCTCAACCCGGCCCAGCTCAACGCCCGGATCGAGGCCGGCGTCACGCAGGGCGTCGGCATCGCGCTGACGGAGAACCTGCGCACCCCGCGCGGCCTGATCCGCCACCCCGACCTCACCGGCTACGCCCTGCCGACCGCCCTCGACGCACCCGACATCCGGATCGTCAAGCTCGTCGAGGAACGCGACGTGGTCGCCCCCTTCGGCGCCAAGTCGGTCAGCGCGGTACCCGTGGTGACCTCCCCGGCCGCCATCGCCTCCGCCGTCCGCGCCGCGACCGGCCGCCCCGTCAACCGCCTCCCGATCCGCCCACAGGCAGCGGTGGTCACGGGGCAGTGACCCTTCCGGGGCCGCGGTGGTCACGGGGCAGTGACCCTTCCGGGGCCGCGGTGGTCACGGGGCAGTGACCCTTCCGGGGCCGCGGCGATCGCCACGGCGGAACGGGAGGCCGGGCGGTCCGGGACCGGGTACGGTGCCGCGTGGTCGCTCGCGGACCGGACGCGGAACTCCCGCTGGGAACCGGGCCGTTGGGACTGTGGCTGGACATGCCGGAGCTCGCCGTGGCACAGACGGTGGAGGCGATTGTCACCGGGGCGGAACGGTCGAGGGGCGTCCGGCGTCTCTTCTGGGGGCGTTGTCAGTGCCGCGGCGTAGTGTTCTGGCAGTGGGGACGGCCGTTCCGGAGGGGAAGCCCGGACGGCCCGTCATGCCCTGCTGACTTCCGGCTTCCAGGCACGGCGCACCACTCGAACGACTTGCACGTCTTGAACTCTCTGATCGCGGGGGCAGCGATGAGCACGATCAGCACGACCGGCAGCGGTGCGACGGCGATCACGCTGACCGAGGCCGAACTGGACCGGTACATCACGCACGAACCCACCCGCAGCTGGCTCACCGGCCCCGGACTGCCCGAGAGCGGCGGCCTGCTGACGTTCGAGCCGCTGCGCACGGTCGGCCTGCGCACCCTGGCGGACGCCACGGACGGCCCGGCCCGGCTCGCGGAGGAGCTCCGGGACCGCCTGGTGATCGGGGAGCTGCTGGCCCCGGCCGGCCTGGACACCGAGTCGATCCTCCTCGACGGCGGCACCGGCGAGATCAGCACGGCCTACCTCATCGACCCCACCGACCCCCGGCCGCTCGCCCCCTCGCTGGAGACCCTGCTGCGCTTCGCCGCGGTCACCGAGGAGCTGACGGGCCTGCGCGGCCGCTTCGCCTCCCTCGCCGGGACACACGGCACCAAGGCGGCGACCGAGGCCTCCCGCAGGCTCCTGGAGCTGTTCGAGGAGGGCACGGCCGGCCGCGTCCCGCCGTACTGGAAGGCGACGGCCCTGATCCGCCCGCTCAGCCTGATCGCCGGTCCCGGCACGGACTCCGGGCTCGCCGTCGACCTGCCGGCCCGGCTCCTGGACCAGGAGTTCGGGCAGGGCCGGGTGGCCCGCTTCGAGGAGGTCGACTTCCCGCCCACGCTCACCCACGAGCCGACCCGCCGCTTCCTGCGCGAGACCGGCCTTCCGGAGGACGCGGTCGTCTTCCACCTCGACCCGGACGCGCCGCTCCCCACCCTCTGGGAGTACTTCGCGGACATCCACACCGGCGACTTCCCCCTGGACGACCTCCCGGCCCACGCCGACCGGCTCATACGCCTCGGCTACCTGGTCGAGGACAACAGCCTCGTCGTGGACGGCTCCACCGGAGCGATCCTCAACTTCTCCGAGCCCGAGGCGACCCTCTACCCCCTCAACACGGACATCTCCACGCTCGCCTACACCCTCTGGCTCCTGCACCACGAGCGCACCATCGACGAGCACCTGAACCACGAACTCACCACCGAGGCCTACGACCAGCTCGCCGCGACCATGCTCCACACCCTCGCGACCATCGACCCCACCCCGGCCACGACGGACGCTGACTGGCACTACTGGACGGAACTGTTCCAGGACGAGGCCGGCGGGGTGCTGTAGCGGGACGGCCCGGGGTCAGGTCACCAGCCCCTGCCGGTAGGCGTAGACGACGGCCTGGACGCGGTCGCGCAGATCCAGCTTGGTCAGGATGCGGGACACGAAGGTCTTGACGGTCTCCGGGCTGATCACCAGCGCCGCGGCGATCTCGCTGTTGGAGAGGCCGTCCGCGATCAGCCGCAGCACCTCCAGCTCGCGCGGGGTCAGCGGGACGCCGTGCGGGGTGCCGCCGTCGGCCGGGCGGATCCGGGCGGCGTAGCGGCCCACCAGCTGCCGGGTCACCTCGGGGTCCAGCAGGGCCGCGCCCGTGGCCACGGTCCGGATGCCGTGCAGCAGCCGGTCCGGCGGCGCGTCCTTGAGCAGGAAGCCGCTGGCGCCGGCGCGCAGGGCCTCGTACACGTACTCGTCCAGGTTGAACGTCGTCACCACGAGCACCTTCACCGGATGCGGCACCCCGGCGCCGGCGAGCAGCCGGGTGGCCTCGATGCCGTCGAGGACCGGCATCCGGACGTCCATCACCACGACGTCCGGGCGCAGCCGGGCGGCGAGGTCGACCGCGGCCTGCCCGTCCCCGCACTCGCCCGCCACCTCCAGGTCGGGCTGGGCGTCGATGATCGTCGCAAGCCCGGTGCGGATCAGCACCTGGTCGTCGCAGACCAGGACCCGGATCGGCGCCTCGCCGACGGCGGCGGTCACACCGCTCCCGCCGCTCCTGCCGCTCCCGCCGGTTCCGCCCGTCATGCCGGGCTCCCCGCGGGTATCCGGGCCCGGACGACGAAACGGCCGTCGTCCGCGGGTCCGGCGCTGAACTCGCCGCCCAGTACGGCCACGCGTTCCCGCAGACCGGCCAGGCCCCGCCCGCTCCCGCCGGGGGACGCCGTGGCCGAGCCCGGCCCGTCCGTGCCGACCTCCACGGTGATCTCCTTCCCGCCGTGCCGCACCCGCACCGAAGTGCGGCTGCCATGGGCGTACTTGAGGGCGTTCGTCAGGGCCTCCTGCACCACCCGGTAGGCCACCAGGTCGGCGCTGCCCGCCGACGGGGACGGCGTGCCCTCCTCGGTGAACTCCACCGGCTGCCCGGCCCGGCGGGTCTGCTCCACGAGCGTGAGCAGCCGGCCGGCGGGCGGTGTCCTGCCGCCACCGGTGGCCGTGCCGTGATCGGGATCGAGCAGGTCGAGCAGATGACGCAGGTCGGAGATGGCCCGCCGCCCGGTGTCGGTGACGGCGGTCAGCGTCCGGTCCAGCCGGTCCGGCGCGCCGGTCAGGTAACGGGCCGCCTCCGCCTGCACCACCATCGCCGTCACATGGTGGGTCACCACGTCGTGCAACTCCCGGGCGATCCGGGCGCGTTCGGCGGTGCGGGTGTCCTCGGCGACGCGCCGCCGCCGCTCGGCCTCCGCGGCCCGGGTGGAGCGCAGCCACGCCCCGACGCCCCAGGCGAGGACCAGCGCCAGGTAGAACGTCACGAACCCGCTCACCGTCTCGCCCCCCGACCCCAGCCGGTACAGCGCCACCGCCAACGGCACGTAGGCCGCGGAGAGCACCAGCGCGCCGGCCCGCCGGTGCCGTTCCAGGTGGGCGCCCGCGCTGATCAGGGCGAGCGGCAGCGCGGTGCCCGCGACCGAGTGGTAGCCGCGCAGCTGGTCGACGGCGAAACCGGCGGACACCAGCGCCACCGAGAGGGCCGGCCACCGGCGGCGCCCGGCGAGCGGCAGGCACTCCAGGCCGAGCACCGCGATCGTCAGCGCGTCGAAGGGGCGGGTCGGCAGGTCTCCGACCTGGGTCCCCTTGCCGTGCAGCGCCGGCAGGAACGACCCGGCCAGGAGCAGCAGTCCGAGCGGCAGATCCCGTACCGTGACGTCGAGTTGGTGCCACCACCCGGGCGCCCGCCGAGGACCGGTCACCGGGGCAGTGTAGCGACGGCGCCGCCCGGGACGTCCCGGCGCCGACGCGGCACCACATACCCCCGCCGCGCGGCCGGCCACAGGAACGCGACCGTCACCAGCACCCCGAGCAGCACCGAGTACAGACTCGCCTCCGGCCCGAACCGCCCGCCGGTGACCAGCTCCGAGCCCGAGGTGGCCGCGTCCAGCAGCCCCTTCTGCGCTCCGCCGCTGCCGGAGACCTCGGTACCGAAGATGCCGGACTCGGCGAAGTTCCAGCCGAAGTGCAGGCCGATCGGCAGCCAGAGGGTACGGGTGGCGACGTACGCGGCGCCGAGCATGCCGCCGGCCTCGATCGCGATGGCCACGGCGCCCCACACCGTCGCGTCCTTGTTGAGCAGGTGCATCATCCCGAACAGCGCCCCCGTCGACACCAGCGCGATCCAGGTCCCGGCGCGCTCCTCGACGATCCTGAACAGCACGCCCCGGAACAGCAGTTCCTCGGTCACCGCGGCCGCGGCCATGTACCCGGCCACCCCCACCGCACCCGTGATCGAGCCCACGCCGTGCACCGTGTAGTCCCCGAGGAAGGCGATGTTCCCGATGACACACGCGAACGTCACCACACCTATGACGGCCCCCCGCACGAACGCCGCCCGGGCCCCCTCCCGCCCCACCTCGACACTCGGCCGGTGCTCGGTCCGCCGTACCACCCACCCGTAGACGAGCACCGCGACCACGGCGGTGAGCAGGCCGAGGACCAGGGTCAGGAACCAGTTCCCCTGCACCGCGGCGACGCCCTGCCCCCCGGCGAAGGCGACCGCCGCGACCGCCAGGAGCTGCCAAACCAGCCTCATGATGACTCCCCCTCACAGGATCCGCGGCCGGGCGCCGCGACTGGCCCGAACGCTACGGACCGGCCGCCCCGCGATCGTCACCGCTGAGTGGACACCTGCCGGTAGCTCGCGCGGGGGACAACCGAACGCCCGCCACCGCCCGGGGCGGCGCGCTCCTGCTCACTCACCGTCATCGCCGGACATGCGCGGCCGCACGCCGCCACCTAACGTCGCAGGTGAGGACCAGCGAGGGAGCGGACATGAGCCGGACCAAGCGCAGCAGGACCCGCAGCACGGCCCGCAAGCCGGGGCCGAGGATCTCGTCCCGCAGGGTGACGTCACCGACGGCGCCCACTCCGACAGCCCCCGGACGCGGTTCGCCGCAGCCCGCACCGCCCCGTGACCACGCCGTCCCGCACGGTCCACCGCGCCGCCCCACCCGCATGCGGATAGCCGGGACCAACCCGTGGTCGGTCACGGTGATGAGCTTCTTCTTCCTGACCGGTCTGGGGGTGTGCGTCCTCGGCGCCGCCCTCGTCACGTCGGTACTGCTCTCCCTCGCGGCCCCCGGCGAGTGGCCAACCCCGTGGGAGACGCTGATCGTCGCGACCGGCGTCGTGGCGCTGGAGATCCTCCTCGGCACCGTTCTGGCCTGCCTGTGCGGCTTCATGTACAACTACACCGCCCGCTTCAGCGGCGGCGTCGAAGTGGCCCTGACCGGCGACCTCACCGACCCGCCCCCCGCCGCCCAGGCCCTCCGGCTCCTGACGCGGCTGCACACACGCTCCCGCCCGACCGAAGCCGACCCCGGCCCCCGGCAGCCGTGGCCCCCCGCACAACCGGAAGGGCGGCACCCCCGCTGAGGTGCCGCCCTGTCGATCTGCCAGGTCAGGCAGTAAGAGGCCGTGACTGGAATCGAACCAGCGTAACCCGCTTTGCAGGCGAGTCCCTAAGCCACTCGGGCACACGGCCGTGTGCGTGAGTCGAAGGTACGAGGGTGTGCGGGACGGGCTCAAGGGGATCCGTGGGGCTGCAACGGGACTGCCATACGGCGTTCATGAACCGGGGGTGTACGACCAAGGTCGGAGGCGGGGTGGGGCTTGCGACAGGGGTCAGGGCGTGGATTGGGCCTTACCGTGGTGAGCATGACCGCCCTTGAGCCGAGCGACGCCGTTGTCGCGGACGAGACCCCCGACAGAGCCGACGCGCAGGGAGTGCTGGGGCGGTCCTACCGGGCGTTGAGCGTCGGCATCGTCTCCGTCGTGCTGCTCATCGCCTTCGAGGCGACCGCTGTGGGTACGGCGATGCCGGTCGCGGCCCGGGAGCTGGACGGGGTGTCGCTGTACGCGTTCGCCTTCTCCGGGTACTTCACGACCAGCCTGTTCGGGATGGTGCTGGCCGGGCAGTGGTCGGACCGGAAGGGGCCGCTCGGGGCGCTGACGGCGGGGATCGGGGGCTTCGCCGCCGGGCTGGTGGTGGCCGGGACCGCGCAGAGCATGTGGGTGTTCATCACGGGGCGGGCCGTGCAGGGCTTCGGCGGCGGGCTGGTCATCGTCGCCCTGTACGTCGTGGTGGGGCGGGCCTACCCGGAGCGGCTGCGGCCCGCGATCATGGCCGCGTTCGCCGCGGGCTGGGTGGTGCCGTCCATCGTCGGGCCGCTGGCCGCGGGCGCGGTGACCGAGCAGCTCGGGTGGCGGTGGGTGTTCCTGGGCATCCCGGTGCTCGTGGTCTTCCCGGTAGCGCTGGCCCTGCCGCAGATACGGCGCCGGGCGGGCGGGCCGGTGGCGGAGGAAGGGGCGCGCGGGGCGTTCGACCGGCGGCGGATCCGGCTCGCCTTCGGTATCTCGCTCGGTGCGGGGCTGCTGCAGTACGCGGCGCAGGATCTGCGGTGGATGTCGGTGGTACCGGGGCTGCTCGGTGGTGCGCTGCTGGTGCCCGCCGTGCTCGCGCTGCTGCCCCGCGGCACGTACCGCGCGGTGCGGGGCCTGCCCTCCGTCGTCCTGCTGCGCGGGGTCGCGGCAGGCGCCTTCGTCTCCGCCGAGTCCTTCGTGCCGTTGATGCTCGTCACCCAGCGGGGCCTGTCGCCCACCCTCGCCGGGTTCTCGCTGGCGGCCGGCGGGGTGACCTGGGCGGCGGGCTCGTGGGTGCAGGCGCGGCCGCGGACGGAGCCGTACCGGGAGCGGCTGATGACGCTCGGGATGGTGCTGGTGGCGGCGGCGGTCGCCACGGCGCCCGCGGTGCTCGTGTCCGGCGTGCCGGTGTGGACCGTGGCCGTCGCCTGGGCCTTCGGCTGCTTCGGGATGGGCCTGGTGATCGCCTCGGCCAGCGTGCTCATGCTCCGGCTGTCCGCCCCGGCCGAGGCCGGCGCCAACTCCGCCGCCCTGCAGATCTCCGACGCCCTCTCCAACGTCGTCCTGCTCGCCGTGGCCGGCGCGGCCTTCGCCGCCCTCGGCGGCGGCAGCATGACCGGGGCGGCGGGCTCCGGTTCCCGTCCGGCGGCCTTCGCCGCGGTGTTCCTGCCGATGGCGGCGGTGGCCCTCGCCGGGGCCTGGGTGACGACCCGGCTTCGTGATCTGTGACGTGAGTCCCACCCGAGGGGAAGGCGGCCTTGTCCGCGCGTTGACAGCCGCGGGGCGCCGGTAGGGTGGCCCGGTTGTCATACGTAGCAGCCGCCCGACCCCCTTACTACGGAGACCGTGACTACCACCGCCGCTTCCTCCGCTGCCTCCTCCTCCCACCACCTTTCGCCGGCCTTCCCGGGCCGGGCGCCCTGGGGTACCGCCAGCAAGCTGCGTGCCTGGCAGCAGGCGGCCATGGAGAAGTACGTCCAGGAGCAGCCGCGCGACTTCCTGGCCGTGGCCACGCCCGGCGCCGGGAAGACGACGTTCGCGCTGACGCTCGCCTCGTGGCTGCTGCACCACCACGTCGTGCAGCAGGTCACCGTCGTCGCCCCCACCGAGCACCTGAAGAAACAGTGGGCGGAGGCCGCGGCCCGGATAGGGATCAAGCTCGACCCCGAGTACAGCGCCGGACCGCTCAGCCGTGAGTACGACGGGGTCGCGGTG
Source organism: Streptomyces sp. NPDC104761 (assembly GCF_055583445.1). Taxonomy (NCBI): domain Bacteria; kingdom Bacillati; phylum Actinomycetota; class Actinomycetes; order Kitasatosporales; family Streptomycetaceae; genus Streptomyces; species Streptomyces sp. NPDC104761. The sequence continues at coordinate 137,202 of NZ_JBVJNZ010000008.1, forward strand.
ACGTACGCCGGTGTCGGCGTGCGGCCGATGCTGCACCGCAACCGCTCCGAGCAGCGCAAGACGCTCGTCATCCTCGACGAGATCCACCACGCCGGTGACTCCAAGTCCTGGGGCGAGGCCTGCCTGGAGGCGTTCGAGCCGGCCACCCGGCGACTGGCCCTGACGGGTACGCCGTTCCGGTCGGACACCAACCCCATCCCGTTCGTGACGTACGAGGAGGGGCAGGACGGGATCCGGCGGTCCGCCGCCGACTACACCTACGGGTACGGCAACGCGCTCGCCGACCACGTCGTGCGGCCCGTCATCTTCCTCTCCTACAGCGGCAACATGCGCTGGCGGACGAAGGCCGGTGACGAGATCGCCGCCCGGCTCGGCGAGCCGATGACCAAGGACGCGGTCAGCCAGGCCTGGCGTACGGCGCTCGATCCGCGCGGCGAGTGGATGCCGGCCGTGCTGCGCGCCGCCGACCAGCGGCTGACGGAGGTGCGCAAGGGGATCCCGGACGCCGGGGCCCTCGTGATCGCCTCCGACCAGGACTCGGCCCGCGCCTACGCGAAGTTGATCCGTGAGATCACGGGGACGAAGGCGACCGTGGTCCTCTCCGACGACACCGGCGCGTCCAAGCGGATCGACGACTTCAGCGCGAGTGACGACCGGTGGATGGTCGCGGTGCGGATGGTGTCCGAGGGCGTCGACGTGCCCCGTCTGGCGGTGGGCGTCTACGCGACGACCATCTCCACTCCGCTCTTCTTCGCCCAGGCCGTCGGCCGTTTCGTGCGGTCCCGGCGGCGCGGCGAGACCGCGTCCGTGTTCCTGCCGACCGTCCCCGACCTCCTCACCTTCGCCAACGAGATGGAGGTCGAGCGCGACCACGCCCTCGACAAGCCGAAGAAGGACGGCGAGGAGGACCCGTACGCCGAGTCCGAGAAGGAGATGGAGGAGGCGAACAAGGAGCAGGACGAGGACACCGGCGAACAGGAGCAGTTCGCCTTCGAGGCGCTGGAGTCCGAGGCCGTCTTCGACCGGGTGCTGTACGACGGGGCCGAGTTCGGCATGCAGGCCCACCCGGGGAGCGAGGAGGAGCAGGACTACCTCGGCATCCCCGGGCTCCTCGAACCCGACCAGGTGCAGCTGCTGTTGCAGAAGCGGCAGGCCCGGCAGATCGCGCACAGCCGCAAGAAGCCGGACACCGAGGCCGACCTGCTGGAACTGCCCGCGGAACGACGGCCCGTGGTCTCCCACAAGGAGATGATGGAGCTGCGCAAGCAGCTGAACACGATGGTCAGCGCGTACGTCCACCAGAGCGGCAAGCCGCACGGGGTGATCCATACGGAGCTGCGGCGCGTCTGCGGGGGGCCGCCGAGTGCGGAGGCGACGGCGGGGCAGCTGCGGCAGCGCATCGCCAAGGTGCAGGAGTGGGCCACGCGGATGCGGTAGTCGGCCGGCCGTGAGTGGACGCATACCGACACAAAGCGCAGTAGTCCGTACCGCTGCGTGACCGGATTCTGGACGGAGACTTCCGCTCAGCGAACCCGCACCGCTACTGTCCCGCTACGCACACGCCCCGTGGCAGCGCCGCCGCGGAGCGCAGCCGTGAAGCGACTGGGCCCGGAGCCGCCGGGCCGCCATGCCGACCGGCGGCCTCTGAAGCGCGTCGCTGACGGGACTCGGCGACGCATCCGCCGCGTCGGAGGTTGCCGACCTCACCACTTAAGGAGTGGGCGTCGTGACCGCGGAGACCTCTCAGACGCTCGACCGGGGCCTCAGGGTCCTCAAACTGCTGGCCGACACGGACCACGGGCTGACCGTCACCGAGCTTTCCAACAAACTGGGCGTGAACCGGACCGTGGTGTACCGGTTGCTCGCCACGCTTGAGCAGCATGCGCTGGTACGGCGCGACCTGGGCGGGCGAGCCCGGGTCGGCCTTGGGGTGCTGCGTCTTGGCCGGCAGGTGCATCCGCTGGTACGGGAGGCCGCCCTGCCGGCGCTGCGGTCGCTCGCCGAGGACATCGGGGCGACGGCGCACCTGACCCTGGTCGACGGGACCGAGGCGCTGGCCGTCGCGGTCGTCGAGCCGACCTGGACCGACTACCACGTGGCCTACCGGGCCGGGTTCCGGCACCCGCTGGACCGCGGCGCCGCCGGCAAGGCGATCCTTGCGGCCCGGCACTCGGCCCGGGACGACCCCGGATACACGCTGACCCACGGCGAACTGGAAGCCGGGGCGAGCGGGGCCGCGGCCCCGCTGATCGGGGTCACCGGCGTCGAGGGCAGCGTGGGGGTCGTGATGCTGGCCGACGCCGTGCCGGAACGGGTCGGCGCACGGGTCATGGACGCGGCCCGGGAGGTCGCCGAGGCCTTGCGCTGAGGGACGGCGGCCGCGCGGACGGCGGCCTGGGCGGTGCGGTGTGTGGGGTCGGGGCGGTGGCCTGAACAGGTCGCCACGTTAGATTGACTCCGTGCTCTCACGTCTCACGCGTCTCCAGGCCGTCGCCGTCTGTGCGGTTCCCGTCGTGGCTCTGATCGGTACGGCCGTCTTCGCGCCGTTGCCGTTCTCGGTGGCCCAGCCCGGGATGACGGCGAACGTGCTCGGCGCCAACAAGGGCACCCCGGTGATCACCGTCTCCGGGGCGCCCACCCGCACCACCAGCGGGCAGCTGCGGATGACGACGATCGAGGCGACCGGGCCGGACGCCCGGGTCTCGCTCGGCGACGTGCTCGGCAACTGGTTCCGGACGGACCGGGCCGTGATGCCGCGCGACTCGGTCTACCCGAGCGGCAACAACGTCCAGGAGATCGAACAGCACAACACCGAGCAGATGCAGCAGTCGCAGGACGCGGCGACCCAGGCCGCACTGAAGTACCTCGACCTGAGCGCGAGCAAGGTCAAGGTGACCCTGAAGCTGGCCGATGTGGGCGGCCCGAGCGCGGGGTTGCTGTTCTCCCTCGGGATCGTCGACAAGCTGGACGGCAACGGCAGCGGGGGCGACCTCACCGGGGGGAAGAACATCGCCGGCACCGGGACCATCGGTGCGGACGGCGCGGTCGGGGCCGTGGGCGGGGTCGCGCTGAAGACGCAGGCCGCGCGGCGGGACGGGGCGACGGTGTTCCTCGTGCCCAGGGACGAGTGCGCCGATGCGAAGGCGGAGTTGCCGAAGGGGTTGCGGCTGGTGCCGGTGACGACGCTGAAGGGGGCCGTGTCCGATCTGGTGGCGTTGCAGAAGGGGGAGAAGGTCCCCGCCTGCTGAGCCTCACCCTTCGCTGTCCGCGGCGGCCTGTTCCACCAGGGGGATGATCCGCAGCGGTACGGGGTTCTCCATGACGATCGCCGTGGAGGCGCGGACGATGCCCTCGAAACCGACGACCCGGTCGATCACCCGCTGGAGGTCGGCGTTGGAGCGGGCCACCAGCCGGCACTGCATGTCGCCGGTGCCGGTGGTGGTGTGGAGTTCCAGCACCTCGGGCACGGTCGCCAGGTGCGCCCGCACGTCCGGGCCCTGGCCCTGCCGGATCTGCAGGGTGGCGAACGCGGTGACCGGGTAGCCGAGGGCAGCGGGGTCCACCTGGGGGCCGAACCCCTGGATCACGCCGTTCGACTGGAGCCGGTCCAGGCGCGCCTGCACGGTCCCGCGGGCCACGCCCAGCCTCCGGGACATCTCCAGCACCCCGATGCGCGGCTCCCGGGCCAGCAGCACCAGAATCCGCCCGTCCAGCCGATCGATCGCCATGGCCCGCCTCCGGAATGGTCACCCTGTACAGAAAGTCCGCCGTTACGGCCGTATCGCTGAGCATATTGCCCCGGAGAAACGCCATCTATTGCGCACCTTGCGAGGCGGGTTCACGCTTCGGACATGACGCAGACCACACAGCACACTCCCGCCGCGGCCGCCCGGCAGAATGACCCCTTCCCGGTCAAGGGAATGGACGCCGTCGTCTTCGCCGTGGGCAACGCCAAGCAGGCGGCCCACTACTACTCCACCGCCTTCGGCATGCGGCTGGTCGCGTACTCCGGCCCGGAGACCGGCAGCCGCGAGACCGCGAGCTACGTCCTGGAGAACGGCTCGGCACGGTTCGTCCTCACCTCCGTCATCAGGCCGGACACCGAGTGGGGCCACTTCCTCTCCCGCCACGTGGCCGAGCACGGCGACGGGGTCGTCGACCTCGCCATCGAGGTCCCGGACGCCCGTGCCGCGTACGCCTACGCGGTGGAGCACGGCGCGCGGTCGGTGGCCGAGCCGTACGAACTCAAGGACGAGCACGGCACCGTCGTCCTCGCCGCGATCGCCACGTACGGCGAGACCCGCCACACGCTCGTCGAGCGGACCGGGTACGACGGCCCGTACCTGCCGGGCTTCACCGCCGCGTCCCCGATCGTCGAACCCCCCGCCCGGCGCACCTTCCAGGCCGTCGACCACTGCGTCGGCAACGTCGAACTCGGCCGCATGAACGAATGGGTCGGCTTCTACAACAAGGTCATGGGCTTCACGAACATGAAGGAGTTCGTGGGCGACGACATCGCCACCGAGTACAGCGCGCTGATGTCGAAGGTGGTCGCCGACGGCACCCTCAAGGTCAAGTTCCCGATCAACGAACCGGCGATCGCGAAGAAGAAGTCGCAGATCGACGAGTACCTGGAGTTCTACGGCGGGGCGGGCGTCCAGCACATCGCGCTCAACACCAACGACATCGTCGAGACGGTACGGACCATGCGCGCGGCCGGCGTCGAGTTCCTTGACACCCCCGGCTCGTACTACGACACCCTCGGCGAGTGGGTCGGCGACACCCGCGTCCCGATCGACACCCTGCGCGAACTGAAGATCCTCGCCGACCGCGACGAGGACGGCTACCTCCTGCAGATCTTCACCAAGCCGGTCCAGGACCGCCCGACCGTCTTCTTCGAGATCATCGAGCGCCACGGCTCCATGGGCTTCGGCAAGGGCAACTTCAAGGCCCTCTTCGAGGCAATCGAACGCGAACAGGACCGCCGCGGCAACCTGTGACCCGCCGGTCTACTGCGGCAGTTCCTCGTTCGGGGGCTGGTTGCCGAGGGCCGTGAGGGCGGTGTGGGCCGCCGGGGCCCGGAGGGGGGAGAAGTAGGGGTTGATGCGGAGGGCGTCCTGGAGGTGGCGGCGGGCCGGGGCCTCCAGGTCCAGGTCGCGTTCGATCATGCCCCGGTGGAAGGCGTACAGCGCGCTGCGCACCCCGCCGCCCTTCGTCGAGTCGGTCGCGATCGAGGCGTAGTGCAGCGCCTCCTTGTCGTCGCCGGCCCGGTGCAGGGCCCAACCCAGGGCGTCCGCGACCTCGATGCCGGGCTGCCGCTCCCACTCCGCCGTCAGCCGCTCCACCGCCTCCTGGACGTCCCCGTGGTCCGCCTCGTACTGCCCGATCACCAGGTCGTCGTCGACCCCGGCCGCCAGCTCCCGCCGTACCTGGGTCCGCATCTGCTCGTACTGCGCCTCCGCCTGCTGCCCCATCCCCAGCGACTCGTACAACTCGCCGAACTCCAGGGCCACCTGCGGAGCCGGCCGGTGCGCGAGCGCCCCCTGGTAGGCGGTCAGCGCCTCCTGCGTACGGCCCAGCGCGGCCAGCGCCCGCCCCTGCCCGGCCCGCGCCGCCGACTGGTCGGGGTCCAGGCGCACGGCCGCCGTGAAGTGCCGCAGCGCGTCCTCCCGGTCGCCCCGCTCCCAGGCCAGCTGCCCGGCCTGGCACAGGTACGCGGCCTGCTCGGCCGGCGTCCGGGCGGCCGCCGCCGCGTCGGTCACCTGGGCCACCGCGTCCTCGCGCCAGCCCCGGTCCCGGTACACCGCGGAGGCCCGCGCCATCACCGCCGGCTTCACGTCGGCCCCCACCTTCAGCGCCATCAGCTTGTCCAGCGCGGACCGGGCCGCCTTGTAGTCGCCGAGCCCGTTGTACGCGTCGATCAGCACCGGGTAGGCCGACCACCGCTTCGGCGCCGCCTTCAGCGCCTCCTCGCCGAACCGCCTCGCCTCGGGAAAGTCCCGGCGCGCCACGGCCAGCTCCGCCAGTCCGTTCAGCGCCGCGGTGTTGTTCCCGGCGGCCACCTTGAGGGAGGTCCGCAGCGCGCGCTCGGCCCGCGGATAGTCGCCGGTGTCGGCGGTCCGGCGCGCCCGTTCGACGTACGCGGTCCCGAGCACCGCCCAGGCCGCCCCGTCCTTCGGCCGCGCCCGGACCAGCGCCTCGCGGGCGCCGATCAGCGCGGTCAGGTCGGGCAGCGCGGCGGGCAGGCCGTTCAGGACGGCCGTCTGCGCCGCCGTGGCCGCCGCCGCCCGGGCGGCGGCCTGGGCCCGCGGCCCGGCGGCCGGGGCCGGCGCGGCGCGGTGCGGCTCGCGCGGCCACAGCATCAGGGTGCCGCCGGCCGCCACGCCGCCCACCAGCGCGACGACCAGCAGCCGGCGCAGCACCCGGCCGCGGCGGCGCGGTGGCGCCGGTTCCGGGAGCAGTGAGGTGGCCGGTGGGGACGGTCGGTTATCCAGCGCGCACATGACGGACACTGTGCGTCAGTACGACCACTGCATCCGGGCGGCCCAAGGAGGGCACCTGTGGGGTTCACACCGATGGCCCCGGGTGCGACGCTGTGATCATGAGCCGTATCGAAGCGCCTCGGGACGAGGCAACCAGCAACCTCACCGACCGGCTCCTCGCGGGGCTGCCGGCCGACGCGGTCCTCGTCGACCCCGACGTGACCGCCTCCTACGCCAACGACATGGCGAGCTTCTGCCCGGCCGGCACCCCGGCCGTCGTCGTGCTGCCGCGCACGGTCGAGCAGGTCCAGCACGTCATGCGCGTCGCCACCGAACTGCGCGTCCCGGTCGTCCCGCAGGGCGCCCGCACCGGCCTGTCCGGCGGCGCCAACGCCACCGACGGCTGCATCGCGCTGTCCCTGACCAAAATGGACCGCGTCCTGGAGATCTCGCCGGTGGACCGCATCGCGGTCGTCGAGCCCGGCGTCGTCAACGCCACCTTCTCCCGCGCGGTCGAGGAGCACGGCCTCTGCTACCCGCCGGACCCCTCCAGCTGGGAGATGTGCACGATCGGCGGCAACATCGGCACGGCGTCGGGCGGCCTGTGCTGCGTGAAGTACGGGGTCACCGCCGAGTACGTCCTCGGCCTGGACGTCGTCCTCGCCGACGGCCGCCTGATGTCCACCGGCCGCCGCACCGCGAAGGGCGTCGCGGGGTACGACCTCACCCGCCTCTTCGTGGGCTCCGAGGGCTCGCTCGGCATCGTCGTACGGGCCGTGCTGGCGCTGAAGCCCAAGCCGCCGCAGCAGTTGGTGCTGGCCGCCGAGTTCGGCTCCGCGGCCGCCGCCTGCGAGGCCGTGTGCCGGATCATGGAGGGCGGCCATGTGCCGTCCCTGCTCGAACTGATGGACCGCACGACCGTCAAGGCGGTCAACGAACTCACCCGCATGGGTCTGCCGGAGTCCACCGAGGCGCTGCTGCTCGCCGCGTTCGACACCCCGGACCCGGCCGCCGACCTCGCCGCCGTCGGCAAGCTCTGCGAGGCCGCCGGCGCCACCCAGGTGGTCCCGGCCGACGACGCCGCCGAGTCCGAACTCCTCCTCCAGGCCCGCCGCTCCTCGCTCGTCGCCCTGGAGGCCGTCAAGGGCACGACGATGATCGACGACGTGTGCGTGCCCCGCTCCCGGCTCGGCGACATGATCGAGGGCGTCGAGCGCATCGCTGCGAAGCACCGGCTGACCATCGGGGTCGTCGCCCACGCCGGCGACGGCAACACCCACCCCACCGTCTGCTTCGACGCCCAGGACGACGACGAGTGCCGCCGTGCCCGCGAGTCCTTCGACGAGATCATGGGCCTCGGCCTGGAGCTCGGCGGCACCATCACCGGCGAACACGGCGTCGGCGTCCTGAAGAAGGAGTGGCTGGCCCGGGAGATCGGGCCGGTGGGTGTGGAGATGCAGCGGGCCGTGAAGCAGGTCTTCGACCCGCTGGGCATCCTCAACCCCGGCAAGCTGTTCTGATCCCCTACGACTCCCCTACGGTTCCCGTAGGGCTCCACGGGGCTCCCGTCCGGTGGGGCCCTCACCGGGCGAGCAGCTGGTCGAGCGCCTCGTCGATCCCCAGCTGCCCGCCCTCACTCCCCGGGGGCACCACCCGCAGCGTCCGCTCCAGCCAGGCGGACACCTGGGGGACCGGTGCCTCGAGCAGCGCGTCACCGTCGGGTGAACTCAGCGCCATCAGCACGACGGTGCGGCCCGCCACCTTCGTCGGCCACACCCGCACGTCGCCCTGCCCGCACGGCCGGAACACCCCCTCCACGAGCAGGTCGCGGGCGAAGGTCCAGTTGACGGGCTGCTCGGAGTTGATGTGGAAGCTGACGTGGACGGCGTACGGGTCGTCGGAGCGGTAGCTCAGCCGGGCCGGGACCGGGATGCTCCGCTCCGGGGACAGGATGAGCCGCAACTCCAGTTCGCGCTCCACCACGGTGTGCTGCATGGCGTCGGGTTCCTCTCTCGGTCAGTCGTACGGGCGCCTTCGGGTGGGCCCGTACGAGTGGAGAGGTGCTGGGGGCGCGAGCATTACGCGGGTTCCGGGAAATTTTTCCCCGGCGCGGTGAAGGGGGCGCACAGGGCTGCCCGGAAAGGGGCGGGTCCTGCGGGACTGGCGGTGGCGGGCACCCGGGTCTGATAGATGTGGAGGCTCCCACATCACCCCCGAGCAGATACGGGATGACGGACATGACCGCCCCAACCCCGGCACCCGGTGACGAACGGCCCCGCGAGGGCTACTACCCGGACCCGTCCATCCCCGGCTACGTCCGTTACTGGAACGGCGCCGCGTGGGTGCCGGGCACCAGCCGCCCGGCCCCGTCCGGCGGCGAACCGCTCGTCCCGCCGCCGGGTTCGCGCCCCGCGGGTCCCGCGATCCCGGCGGCGGTCGAGGAGACCGGCCCGCACTTCTTCGACGAGGACCCGCGGCCGGGCGGCGCCCCCGGCTGGACGGCGGAGGGGAGTGCGTGGGGCGGCGACCCCCGCGTGGCGGGTGCCCCGGCCCAGCCGGACGGCCGGTCGTCCCGCACCGACGGCACGGCGTCGATCCCGCCCGCGGACCAGGGGGACCAGGCGGGCCAGGGGGACCTCGACTCCGGTGGCACGTTCATCTTCCGCAGGCCGACGGTCGGCCCGGCGGGGACCCCGCCGGCGGCCCGGCCGCCCATGGACGACGGCACGCTGACCTTCCGGCCGGTCCGGGGCGAGGGCACACCGAACCCCGGAACCGGTGCGGCCGGGTTCGGCGCCCAGGGGCCGGTCGGCGCTCCCGGTGCCGCCGGTCCCGCACGTCCCGGCTTCGGCGCCGGAAAGGCGGCCGCGGCCCGCGCCGCCGCGGCCCAGCCCCCCGCGGCCCAACCGCCCGCCGCCGCCCAACCGCCCGCCGCCCAGCCCCCGGCAGCCGCCGCGGCCCCCCAGGCCGTCGCCCCCGCAGTCCCTCCGCAGCAGTCCGCCGCCCCCATGGCCTCCGGTGCCGGCGGCGGGCAGTCCTCCTGGGCCCAGCAGGTGCACCAGCTCGCCGGTGACCAGCAGGTCGCCCCCTGGAAGCCGCCGGTGGAGGACCCCTTCCAGGCGGCCGCCCGGCGGCAGGCGGCGGCCCGTCCGGCCGGTCTCGGCAAGCGGTTCGCGGCCCGGCTCGTCGACAGTCTGGTCGTCGGCGCGGTGACGGCGGCCGCCGCCGTACCGTTCGGGACCAAGGCCGCCGACCACGTGCAGGACAAGATCGACGCGGCCAAGCTGTCCGGCCGCACCGAGACCGTCTGGCTGCTGGACGGCACGACCGGGCTGTACCTCGGCATCGTGCTCGCGGTCCTGCTCGTCGCCGGCGTCCTCTACGAGGTGCTGCCCACCGCCCGATGGGGCCGTACCCTCGGCAAGAAGCTGTTGGGCCTGGACGTACGGGACATCGAGGGCCACGAACCCCCCACCTTCGGCGCCGCCCTGCGCCGCTGGCTGGTGTACACCGTGCCCGGACTGCTCGGCATCGGGATCGTCGGCGTTGCCTGGTGCCTGTTCGACCGCCCCTGGCACCAGTGCTGGCACGACAAGGCGGCGCACACCTTCGTCGCCGGCTGAGCGCTGGGGCTGATGGCGCCGGGGATGGGCGCCGTCGTTCGTCTGCGGCGCCGTCGTGGCTGGTCGCGCAGTTCCTCGCGCCCCTTACGGGGCGCTGCCCCCTTCGGGGTATCCGTCCCCCGTACGGCCGCTCGCCGGGTGCGGGTCCGGCCGCTTCACGGTGCACTCGGGCCATGAGCACCGAACCGCCCCCGCCCCCGGGCTCAGGAGAGCCGCCGGAGAACGATCCGTTCAGGAAGCAGCCCCCGCCGCCCTCCAACGGCGGCGGCCCCTACGACACGGGCGGCGGCGGTCCCTACGGAGGCGGCGGTCCCTACGGAGGTGGCGGTTCCGGTGGTTACCCCGCCGACCCCCTCGCCGGGATGCCGCCCCTCGCCGACAGCGGCAGGCGCACCCTCGCGCGGATCATCGACATGATCCTGGTGGGCATCGTGGTCGTGCTGCTCACCCTGGCGCTCCGGGTGAGCGAGTACCAGATGGACGGCGACCGGATCTCGGCCGGCCGGTCCTTCGCCCAGTCGCTCGTCGCCGCCGTCCTCTTCGTCGCCTACGACACCCTGCTGATCGCCAAGTGGGGGCAGACCCTCGGCAAGAAGTGGCTCGGTATGCGGGTCGCCAACCTGTCCGACGGCGCCACGCCCTCCACCCAGACCTCGCTGCTGCGGGCCCTGGTGCTGTGGGTGCCGTTCGCCTTCTGCTGCGCCTGCATCTGGACGGTGATCTGCGGCGGCTGGAGTTTCTTCGACAAGCCGTACAAACAGGGGCTGCACGACAAGGCGGCGAAGACGGTCGTGGTCAGTACGGGCTCGTAGCGGGCCGGTACAGGGGGGCGCACAAGCAGTCGGCGGGTCCGTCAGTGTCACGGACCCGCCGACTTCACTGGTGTGCGTGCGTCAGGGTGCGGTGGGCTCCCGGACGGGCTCGGCCGTGGCGGCGGCCACGGTCTCCCGGTGCAGGGGGACCCGCACCTCGGGCGGTGCGATCGGGGCGGACGGGGACTGTGCGACCGTGCGCGGCCGGGGGAGCGGGACCGTCATGGCCACCAGCAGTCCCAGACCGAGCGCGGCGAGCGCGATGACCGCGATCCCGATGCCCGAACTCGTCTGTGACAGCAGCAGCATGGCGAGCGTCGAGCAGATCACGGCGGCCGAACCGTAGACGAGCTGTGCCGGGGTCGGACGAGGCATGGCAATCGTGTCCTCGGAAGTTTTGGGGGTGAGACGGGGGAACCGGCCTTGGTTTCCACCGGCTTCCGGGCGTTCCACCGTTCGACTCTATTCGCGTGCATGCCCGAGAGGAACGTCCGGTAAGCGTGACCTAACCCACGGTACTGGTGCACAGGGGGCGCACGGTCGCATGGCATACGGCAACCAGAGGCATATGCGCGCCGGTTGGGCGGGACCCTTCGGGGGTACTGCGGGCCCCGGCGTCCGTAAAGCGAACTTCTTCTCCGCATAGTGCAGTTGAACAGCCCGAGTCAAGGTCTGTCTTTTCTCGTAAACCAGTAGTCAAATGTGGTCACTTGAATCGACGCGTTGAACGTGCGCGCACGGACCCCCAACCATCACCCGGTCCTCCTTGCCGTGCGCGCGGCGCGGGGGAGGAACTCAAGTGACCAGCAGACCCTGGACGTTCAGAGCACTCGCCGTCGGCGTGACGCTCGCGACCGCCTCCGTAGGCTTCACCACCTTCGCGGTCGCGCAGTCCGCGGCCACGGCGGCGACCGCCGGTACCGTCGACCGGCACGACCCGTCGACGAAGCAGGAGGAGCACGACCTCGACGGCCCCCTGAGCAAGACCCAGGAGGCCCAGCGCCAAGAGGCCCTCGACCAGGTCATATCCGGCAAGGCCCAGGTCAAGGACCGCGACGGTTCGAAGGTCGTCCAGCTCAAGGGCAAGAAGGGCGACAGCAAGTACGTCGAGCTCGGCCGCGAGAAGACGGACAAGATCTTCACGATCCTGGTCGAGTTCGGCGACCAGACGGACCCGCGGTACGGCGGCACGGCCGGCCCGCTGCACAACCAGATAGCCGCGCCCGACCGGACCAAGGACAACTCCACGGCCTGGCAGGCGGACTACAACCAGCAGCACTTCCAGGACCTCTACTTCGGCACCGGCAAGAACACCGAGTCGCTGAAGAAGTACTACGAGAAGCAGTCCTCGGGCCGCTACTCGGTCGACGGCGAGGTCACCGACTGGGTCAAGGTCCCCTACAACGAGGCCCGTTACGGCAACAACGCCTGCGGCTCCACCACCTGCTCCAGCGTCTGGAACCTGGTCAAGGACGGCGTGAACGCCTGGGTCGCCGACCAGGAGGCGGCCGGCGTGTCCGCCGCCGCCATCAAGGCCGACCTCGCGCAGTACGACCAGTGGGACCGCTACGACTACGACGGCGACGGCAACTTCAACGAGCCCGACGGCTACATCGACCACTTCCAGATCGTGCACGCCGGCGAGGACGAGTCCGCGGGCGGCGGCGCCCAGGGCACCGACGCGATCTGGGCGCACCGCTGGTACGCCTTCGGCACCGACGCCGGCGCCACCGGCCCGGACAACAACAAGCTGGGCGGCACCCAGGTCGGCGACACCGGCATCTGGGTCGGCGACTACACCATGCAGCCGGAGAACGGCGGCCTCGGCGTCTACGCCCACGAGTACGGTCACGACCTCGGCCTGCCGGACGAGTACGACACCAACGGCGGCGAGAACTCCACCGGTTTCTGGACCCTGATGTCCTCCGGCTCCTGGCTGGGCACCGGCAAGGAGGCCATCGGCGACCTGCCCGGCGACATGAACGCCTGGGACAAGCTCCAGCTGGGCTGGCTGAACTACGACGTGGCCAAGGCCGGCACGAAGTCCAGCCACAAGCTGGGCGTCGCCGAGTACAACACGAAGGACAAGCAGGCCACGGTGGTCACCCTGCCCGACAAGGCGGTCACCACCACCGTCGTGTCTCCCGCCCAGGGCTCGACCCAGTGGTGGAGCGGCAGCGGCGACAACCTCAAGAACACGCTGACCCGCGACGTCGACCTGACCGGCAAGTCGTCCGCGACGCTGAACCTCGACGGCTGGTACGACATCGAGTCGGGCTACGACTACCTCTACACCGAGGTCTCCACCGACGGCGCCAACTGGACCGCCCTGGACGGCACGGTGAACGGAGCGGCCATCCCGCGTGACGGCAGCGACAAGCCGGCGCTCACCGGTTCGGTCGACGCCTACACCAAGCTGTCGTACCCGCTGGACGCCTACGCGGGCCAGAAGATCCAGCTCCGCTTCCGCTACCAGACCGACGGCGGGGTCGCCCTCAAGGGCTTCGCGGCCGACGAGATCACGCTCACCGCGGACGGTTCGACGGTCTTCTCCGACAACGCGGAGTCCGCGGACGCGGCTTGGACCGCCTCCGGCTTCTCCCGCATCGGCGCGTCCTTCACCAAGGACTACGCGCAGTACTACATCGCGGAGAACCGCCAGTACGTGTCGTACGACACGACCCTCAAGACCGGCCCGTACAACTTCGGCTTCTCGACGACCCGTCCGGACTGGGTGGAGCACTACCCGTACCAGAACGGCCTGTTGATCTGGAAGTGGGACACCTCCGAGGCGGACAACAACACCAGCGTCCACCCCGGCACCGGTCTGATCCTCCCGATCGACTCGCACCCGACGGCGCTGAAGTGGTCCGACGGCACGCTGATGCGCAACCGCATCCAGGCCTACGACTCGCCGTTCAGCCTCTACGCCACGGACGGCATCACCCTCCACAAGGCGGACGTGGCGACGAAGATCAGGCAGTCCTCCGGGGTGTCGGTCTTCAACGACCACAAGAGCGACTACTACGACGCCTCGAACCCGGCCGGCGGCGTCAAGATCACTGACACCAACACGAAGATCAACATCGTGACGGAGGCCAAGGACGGCTCGACGATCTCCCTCCAGGTCGGCCCCGCGGTGAAGTAATCCGCATCGTTGCAGGTCAGACGCGTATCGGCGGCGACCCCTTGGCGGGTCGCCGCCGCTCGTGCTTAGGTGCGTCCTGTGGCTTTCTTATTGACACCGACGCACACGGGGGTGTGACCGCATGGCCGCAGGAGGGTTCTGCAAGCTGCCGAACGGCAGGGTGATCGTGGCGCTGAACCTGCCCAGCCCGACCACCGCGGACGGCTCGTCCGCCGTCCGTGTACTGGTCCACGCCCAGAACCGCGCCCGGGCCCTGACGAGGCTCCGCAACCTCGGCATGCGAGCGGTCTACCTGCGGGGCAACGCCGCCCCACCCACCCCCGACGAGATCACCGCCGTCCTCCACCACCCCGACGGCCTCATATGGCGAACGGCCCCTGACAACGGTGTCACCCCCCTCGAACTCTGGAGACCCATCAGATCCCTCCTCCGAAGACCCACAGCAGCCTGACCCCCACATCCAGAGGACCCCGACCAGAGCAGCCCACCCAGGGGCGCGGGGAACTGCGCGATCAGCCCCCACCGGCCCGCGGGTACCCACCGGCCGGTCCGGCACCGCCGGTTTCCGCCGTCGTGGCGGATCGCCGTCGCGGCGGGAAGGAAGGGCGGCCAGGGTCTGACGGAGCAGCTGCCCCAAAGGGTGCGGAGCTGCGCACCGAGGCGCGCGGAGCTCTTCGGTGCCGGGCAGGGCAGCTCACCCAGGGGCGCGGGGAACTGCGCGATCAGCCCCCACCGGCCCGCGGGTGTCCACCGGGCGGTCCGGTGCCGAGGGATTCCCGGGGTCTCAGACCACCGGCTTGCCTGTCAGGTCTACGCCGGCCCTGCGGAGGTCTTCCAGGGCTCGTTCCGTCGTCGCCTCGGCCACGCCTGCCGTGAGGTCGAGGAGGACCTGGGTGCGGAAGCCCTCTTTCGCGGCGTCGAGGGCGGTAGCCCGCACACAGTGGTCGGTGGCGATGCCGACCACGTCCACCTCGTCGATCTTGCGGGCCCGCAGCCACTCCGCCAGCGTGACCCCGTTCTCGTCGACGCCCTCGAAGCCGCTGTAGGCCGCGGAGTACGCCCCCTTGCTGAACACGGCGTCCACCGCGCCGGAGGCGACCGCAGGGGCGAAGTTCGGATGGAAGCCCACACCCTCCGTGCCGGCGACACAGTGCGCCGGCCAGCTGTGCACGTAGTCCGGGTTGTCGGCGAAGTGGCCACCCGGCGCGATGTGGTGGTCGCGGGTCGCCACCACGTGGCGGTAGCCGGCCGGCGCCTGCCCGATCAGCTCGGTGATCGCGGCGGCCACATCGGCGCCCCCTGCCACCGCGAGGCTTCCCCCCTCGCAGAAGTCGTTCTGCACATCGACGACGATCAAGGCGCGGCGCATGGTAGGTGTCCTTCGCTTTCGTAGCGGGTCCGTCGACGGGGGAGACGCGGATGCAAGGGGTGCGGGCCCGGCCTGAACCTCCGAGCGTAGAGACTTACGGGGGCGTAGGGGAGGGGGCCTTGCGGGGCGCGTACGCGGGCACCCGCTCTAGCTACCCGAGCGCCCCTGCACGTACTCCGTCGGAATGACCGGTTCCCCGCGCGAGAGCTGGGTCGCGGACAGCGGCAGGTTCGCGCGGGCCGCCGCGTGCCGGGCGCGGGGCGCGTCCAGCGGTTCGCGGGCGACGACCTCGCCGGACTTCACCAGTTCGACCAGGAGCTGCCGGTCGACCAGGTCGGCCGGGACCTCGCCGGTGCCGACCACCTCGGCCTCCGCCACCCCGTCGGCGTCCAGCCGCCGCGCCGCCCACTTGCGGCCGCCGACGGACGTCTTGCCGCCGGTCGACTTCTTGGCGACCGGCACCAGCGGAGCCTGCGGGTCCGCGGACTCGGCGCGGGCGACCAGCTTGTAGACCATGGAGCAGGTGGGGTGCCCGGAACCGGTGACCAGCTGGGTGCCGACCCCGTACGCGTCCACGGGCGCGGCGGCGAGCGAGGCGATGGCGTACTCGTCGAGGTCGGAGGTCACGGTGATCTTCGTCCGCGTCGCGCCCAGCTCGTCCAGTTGCCGGCGCACCTGGTGGGCGACCAGCAGCAGGTCGCCGGAGTCGATGCGGACGGCGCCCAGCTCGGGCCCGGCCACCTCAACGGCCGTACGGACCGCCTCGGCGACGTCGTAGGTGTCGACCAGCAGGGTGGTGCCCCGGCCCAGCGAGTCCACCTGGGCGCGGAAGGCGTCCCGCTCCTGGTCGTGCAGCAGGGTGAAGGCGTGGGCGCTCGTCCCCACCGTGGGAATGCCGTAGCGGAAGCCGGCGGCCAGGTCGGAGGTGGTGGCGAAGCCGCCGACGTAGGCGGCGCGGGCGGCGGCGACGGCGGCCAGCTCGTGGGTGCGGCGGGCGCCCATCTCGATCAGCGGGCGGTTCCCGGCGGCCGAGGACATCCGGGAGGCGGCGGCCGCGATCGCGGAGTCGTGGTTGAGGATGGAGAGGATCACGGTCTCGAGCAGCACGCACTCTGCGAAGGAGCCCTCCACCCGCATGATCGGCGAGCCGGGGAAGTAGACCTCGCCCTCGGGGTAGCCCCAGATGTCGCCGCTGAACCGGTAGCCGGCGAGCCATTCCAGGGTCGGCCCGTCGACGATGGTGCGCTCCGCCAGGAAGTCGAGGACGTCCGTGTCGAAGCGGAAGTTCTCGACAGCGTCCAGGACGCGCCCGGTACCCGCCACGACGCCGTAGCGGCGCCCCTCGGGCAGCCGCCGGGTGAAGACCTCGAAGACGCTGCGCCGCTCGGCCGTACCGGCCTTCAGGGCGGCCTGCAGCATCGTCAGCTCGTACTGGTCCGTGAAGAGCGCCGTCGACGGGACGTCCACCGGCAGCCCAAGGTCCGCAGTGTTCATGGCGACAGATGCTACACCCCTTCGCGTCAGTGTGACGATTTGTGGGGCCCGTGGCAGCATGGGCCTTGTGACGTCACCCGCTCCCGTAGAGATCGAACGCACCGAGTCGGCGGAGGAGACCTTCGCCGTCCCCGAGCCCGACGTCCCGTGGATCACGCTCGTGCACAACGATCCCGTCAACCTCATGAGCTACGTGACGTATGTCTTCCAGACGTACTTCGGCTATCCCAAGGACAAGGCCACCAAGCTCATGCTGGACGTCCATCACAAGGGCCGGGCGGTCGTCTCCAGCGGCACCCGCGAGGAGATGGAACGCGACGTGCAGGCGATGCACGGCTACGGCCTGTGGGCCACCCTCCAGCAGGACCGGAAGTAACCCCCACCCGACCGGCCCCGATCAGCTCCGGAAGCAGCGAATCCCCTCCATGCCAGGAATCTTCGAACCGCTCCCCGGCGGCGGCGCGGCCGTCGCCCTCGACGACGTCGAGATCTCCATCATCCGGTCGCTGGCCGTCCAGCTCCTGGAGCTCATCGGCCCCGGCCCCGCCGAGGACGCCCCCGACGACCCGCTCGCCGAGCTGTTCGCCGAGGGTCCGACCGAGGCGCCCGCCGACCCCGTGCTGCGCCGGCTCTTCCCGGACGCCTACAGCGACCCCGAGCGGCTCCCGCAGTCCCCGGAGGAGGCCGAGGAGCGGCAGGCGCACTCCGCCGAGTTCCGCCGCTACACCGAGAACGACCTCAGGGCCGGCAAGCGGGAGAGCGCCCTCGCGGTGATCCGCTCCCTCGACTCCCTCGCCCCGGGGGAGAAGGGCGAGGCGATGCTCAAGCTGGCGCCCGAGGAGTCCAGGCAGTGGCTCGGCGCCCTCAACGACCTGCGCCTCGCGATCGGCTGCCGCCTCGACATCGCCGACGAGGACGACACCGATCTCCTCTACCGGCTGCCGGACGAGGACCCGCGCAAGCCGATGGTGATGGCGTACCTGTGGCTCGGCGGCCTCCAGGAGACCCTGGTCGCGACCCTTATGCCGTAGTCCGTCCCGATTGCGTGCCGGCTTCGCGTTCGCTCAGAGGACGCTCAAATCCGGATAACGATCGCGTCACCGTTGCGGCCTGTTATGGCGGTTTCGGTTGTGTTTTGTCCGCTTCTTCCAGTGGTGTGCGCCACAATTCCTTTCGGCGGAACCCGGTGATCAGTGTTGCGGCCGTGATAAATCTTCACGACCGCCCGGCGAACACCACCCACGTGTACGTCCGGGTGCGCCACCGAACCGGCACCACCGGTCAGGCACCGCTCCAGCAATCCGGGGGGATCGAAACCCGATCCGAGGCCGACGAGAGGCCCGGGTCGGCATGGAGAAAGGCGCACAGCACACATGACCTCCGCTCAGGTCGACAGGTCGGGGAATTCCGCGAAGTCCGCGCATTCCGCCGAAGGCTCCGAAGAGGGGTACGAGCGCGGGCTCGGCAGCCGCCAGGTCCAGATGATCGCCATCGGCGGCGCCATCGGCGTCGGGCTCTTCCTGGGCGCCGGGGCGAACATCGCCAAGGCCGGCCCCAGCCTCATCCTCATGTACGCCCTCGCGGGCGGCATCATCTTCTTCATCATGCGGGCCCTCGGCGAACTCCTGCTCTACCGCCCGGTCTCCGGCTCCTTCGCCGAGTACTCACGGGAGTTCCTCGGCCCGTTCTTCGGCTACTTCACCGGCTGGACGTACTGGCTGATGTGGGTCGTGACGGGCATGGCGGAGCTCACCGCCGCCGCGATCTACGTGAACTACTGGTTCCCGCAGGTCCCGCAGTGGGTGACCGCCCTGGTCTTCCTGGTGGTCCTCTTCGGGGTCAACCTGATCTCCGTGAAGGTCTTCGGGGAGCTGGAGTTCTGGTTCTCCATGGTCAAGGTCACCGCCCTGATCGGCATGATCGTGATCGGCCTCGGCGTCCTCACCTTCGGCTTCAGCTCCGCCGGTGACACCGCGTCGGTCGCGAACCTCTACCAGTTCGACGGCTTCTTCCCCAAGGGCGTCGGCTCCTCCCTGATGACCCTTCAGGGCGTCATGTTCGCCTACCTCGCGGTCGAGCTGGTCGGCGTCACCGCCGGCGAGTCGGAGAACCCGGAGAAGACCCTCCCCAAGGCGATCAACACCCTCCCCTGGCGCATCGCCCTCTTCTACGTCGGCGCGCTCACCGTCATCCTCTGCGTCGTGAAGTGGACGGAGTTCGCCCCCGGCGTCTCCCCCTTCGTCGCGGCCTTCGCGAAGATCGGCATCCCCGCCGGCGCCGGCATCGTCAACTTCGTCGTCCTCACCGCGGCCCTCTCCTCCTGCAACTCCGGCATGTACTCCACGGGCCGCATGCTGCGGAACCTGGCCGACAGCGGCGAGGCCCCGGCCGTTTTCCGCAAGCTGTCCGCGTCGAAGACCCCGGCGTTCGGCATCACCGTCTCGGTCCTCTTCATGGGCATCGGCGTGGTCCTCAACTACGTCGTCCCGGAGAAGGCGTTCGGCTACGTCACCTCCGTCGCCACCGCGGCCGGCATCTGGACCTGGCTGATGATCCTGATCAGCCACGTCCTCTACCGCCGCGCGGTCGACGCGGGCCGCCTGCCGGCCTCCGCCTTCCCGGCCCCGGGCGGCGCGAAGTGCAGCTGGGTCGCCATCGCCTTCCTCCTCTTCGTCACCTGCCTGATCGCGTACGACGCCGACTCCCGCGTCTGCCTGTACGTGATGGCCGGCTGGGCCGCCGCGCTCGGCGCCGGCTGGCTGGTGCTGAAGAACCGCAACCCCGAGGTCGCCGAGCGCCGCGAGCCGGCACCGCTGGAGAAAGTGAACTGACCACCCTCCGGGACGCCCGCCGCGGGGAGCACTCGTGGCGCCCCCTGCGGCAGCCGCTCAGGGCGTCCGGCATCCGGGCCGTCCCGTACCAGCCTTCGGTACGGGACGGCCCCTTGCTTATCCTGGCGACCATGCTGACCATCACCCAGGCCCTCGTCGACCAGATCGTCGCCCACGCGCGCAAGGACCACCCCGACGAGGCGTGCGGCGTCGTCGCCGGGCCGGCCGGCTCCGACCGCCCCGAACGCTTCATCCCCATGCTGAACGCGGCGATGTCCCCCACGTTCTACGAGTTCGACTCCGGCGACCTCCTGAAGCTCTACCGGGAGATGGACGACCGCGACGAGGAGCCGGTGGTCGTCTACCACTCCCACACGGCGACGGAGGCGTACCCCTCCCGCACCGACATCAGCTACGCCAACGAGCCCGGCGCCCACTACGTCCTCGTCTCCACCGCCGACACCGACGGCCTCGGCGACTTCCAGTTCCGCTCCTACCGCATCATCGAGGGCGAGGTCACAGAGGAAGAGGTAAGGATCGTCGAGTCCTACTGACCCCCACCGACCCGCCACCGCCCCCTCCTCCACGGCCCACCAGCCCTTGCGCCACCAAAATCTCTTCCCGCCGCAACGGCGATCGGCCACGACGGCGGATCCCGGCGGCGCCGGACCGGCCGGTGGGGGCTGGTCGCGCAGTTCCCCGCGCCCCTGGGTGGGCTGCCCGGCCCGGCACCGATCCGTGCTCTCTTCTTCGCCGTTCACCAGTTCTTTCTTCGCCTTCTCCGCCGCTCACCAAATCCCTTCTCCGCCGCGACGACGACCGGTCACAGGCGGTGTCGGAGCGGCCAGTGGGTGCCTGCGGGCCGGTGGGGGCTGGTCGCGCAGTTCCTCGCGCCCCTGGGTGGGCTGCCTGGACCGGTGTCGGTCTGTGCCCTTTTCTTCGCTGTTCACCAGTTCTTTCGTCGCCTTCTTTCCGCCGCTCCCCAAATTCCTTCTCCGCCGCAGCGGCGATCCGCCGCGACGGCGGATTCCGGCGGCGCCGGACCGGTCGGTGGGCATCCGCGGGCCGGTGGGGGCTGGTCGCGCAGTTCCTCGCGCCCCTGGGTGGGCTGCCTGGACCGGTGTCGGTCTGTGCGGCCCTTGGGGGCGGGCGTCTTGCGGGTCGGATGGAAAGTGTCCGGGATGTGGAATCACACTCCGGAACCGGGGGCGGGAATCGATACGATGACCGCATGGTTCTGAACGACGTGAGCGACAAGGCGCCGGGCGTGCTGCTCGTGGCGCGGCTGCACGTCGACCTGTGCAGGCTGAACAGCGCCATCTGTTGACGTTCCCTGCCGCCGTACGGCCGTGAGCCGCGGCGTGCCGCTGCGCGCCCACCCACCCAGACTTTCCGACAGGAGCCCTGAGCCATGGCCATCGAGGTCCGCATCCCGACCATCCTCCGCCAGTACACCGACGGTCAGAAGGCGGTGGAGGGCAGCGGTGAGACCCTCACCGAGCTGTTCGCCGACCTCGAGACCCGGCACGCGGGCATCCAGGCCCGCATCGTCGACGACGGCAAGCTGCGCCGCTTCGTGAACGTGTACCTGAACGACGAGGACGTCCGTTTCGTCGACGGCATCAACACCAAGCTCACCGACGGCGACACCGTGACGATCCTGCCGGCGGTCGCCGGTGGCATGGCCTGAGATCGGCATGCGCTACGACTCCCCGTTGGCCGCGGTCGGCAACACCCCCCTGGTGTGCCTGCCGCGGCTCTCGCCGTCCCCCGAGGTCCGGATCTGGGCCAAGCTGGAGGACCGCAACCCGACCGGCTCGGTCAAGGACCGCCCCGCCCTGCACATGATCGAGCAGGCGGAGAAGGACGGCCGGCTCACCCCGGGCTGCACCATCCTGGAGCCGACGTCCGGGAACACCGGCATCTCGCTGGCGATGGCCGCCAAGCTCAAGGGTTACCGCATGGTCTGCGTGATGCCCGAGAACACCTCGCAGGAGCGGCGCGACCTGCTGGGCATGTGGGGCGCGGAGATCATCTCGAGCCCGGCCGCGGGCGGCTCCAACACCGCCGTGCGGGTGGCGAAGGAACTGTCCGCCGAGCACCCCGACTGGGTGATGCTCTACCAGTACGGCAACCCGGACAACGCCGGTGCGCACTACGCGACCACCGGTCCGGAGATCCTCGCCGACCTGCCCTCCGTGACCCACTTCGTCGCGGGGCTCGGGACCACCGGCACGCTGATGGGCGTCGGCCGGTACCTGCGCGAGCACAGGCCCGACGTGAAGATCGTCGCCGCCGAACCGCGGTACGACGACCTCGTCTACGGGCTCCGGAACCTCGACGAGGGCTTCGTGCCCGAGTTGTACGACGCCTCCGTGCTCACCACGCGGTACTCCGTCGGCTCCGCGGACGCGGTGACCCGGACCCGGGACCTCCTCCAGCAGGAGGGCATCTTCGCGGGCATCTCCACCGGCGCAGCACTGCACGCCGCGATCGGCGTCGGGAAGAAGGCCGTACAGGCCGGGGAGAGCGCGGACATCGTGTTCGTCGTCGCCGACGGCGGCTGGAAGTACCTGTCGACCGGCGTGTACACCGCCGCCACGACCGAGGAAGCCATCGAGACCCTCCAGGGTCAGCTCTGGGCATAGCGCTCATCATGCACGCGCCAACCCCCCTCTATGAGGGGGCTAAGCGCTGCCTATGGCGGAGCAAAGATCTTCGCCGGGGGGAACCGGTCTCCGGCGAACCCGGCTAGGTTCCTCACCGTCCTGTCATGCCACGCTCATCGGCATCCCAGGGTGTTCGAAGTGTCATGCTCATGACCGCGCACTCTGCCGCCGCTACGCGCGTCACGGGCCTGCCTTGTAACCCCACCGATGGAGGCAGTACCCCCATGCGTGAATCACGACGGAGCCTGCGAAGACTCCTGGCCTTCGCGTTCCCCACCCTCGCCCTCGCCGTCTCCGGATTCGTCGCGGCACCGGCCGCACAGGCACAGGTACACACCACCGCCCCCCAGACCTCCCGGGCCGCCCAGAACGCCAAGGCCCTGACCGACCCCGCCCGGCGCGCCGTGCACAGCACCGGCAAGGCCGGGCAGAAGGTGCCCACCAAGCACCTGTGCGCCGCCGTGTCCAAGCCCGGTGAGGTCAACTGCTTCGCGCAGCGCCGCACCGACATCAAGCAGCAGCTGGCCTCGGCCCTCGCCGCCGCCCCCTCCGGCCTGAGCCCGTCCAACCTGCACAGCGCCTACAACCTGCCCTCGACGGGCGGCTCCGGCCTGACCGTCGCCGTGGTCGACGCGTACAACGACCCGAACGCGGCCTCGGACCTCGCCACCTACCGCTCCACGTACGGCCTGTCCGCCTGCACCGTCGCCAACGGCTGCTTCAAGCAGGTCAGCCAGACCGGTTCGACGACCTCGCTGCCGACGAACGACTCCGGCTGGGCCGGCGAGGAAGCGCTCGACATCGACATGGTCAGCGCCGTCTGCCCGAACTGCAACATCATCCTCGTCGAGGCCAACTCCGCCACCGACTCCGACCTCGGCACCGCCGAGAACGAGGCCGTCGCGCTCGGCGCCAAGTTCGTCTCCAACAGCTGGGGCGGCTCCGAGTCCTCCTCCCAGACCAGCGAGGACACCTCGTACTTCAAGCACCCGGGTGTCGCGATCACCGTCTCCTCGGGTGACTCCGCCTACGGCGCCGAGTACCCGGCGACCTCCCAGTACGTGACCGCCGTCGGCGGCACCGCGCTGTCCACCTCGTCCAACTCCCGCGGCTGGACCGAGTCCGTGTGGAAGACCAGCTCCACCGAGGGCACCGGCTCCGGCTGCTCCGCCTACGACGCCAAGCCGAGCTGGCAGACCGACAGCGGCTGCACCAAGCGCATGGAGGCGGACGTCTCCGCGGTCGCCGACCCCGCCACCGGTGTGGCGGTCTACGACACCTACGGCGGCTCCGGGTGGGCGGTCTACGGCGGCACCAGCGCCTCCTCGCCGATCATCGCCGGTGTGTACGCCCTCGCGGGCACCCCGGGTTCGAGCGACTACCCGGCGAAGTACCCGTACAGCCACACCAGCAACCTGTACGACGTCACCAGCGGCAACAACGGCTCCTGCTCCACCTCGTACTTCTGCACCGCCGGCACCGGCTACGACGGCCCGACCGGCTGGGGCACCCCGAACGGCACCGCCGCCTTCACCTCCGGCACCACCACCGGCAACACGGTGACCGTCACCAACCCCGGCAGCCAGTCCACCGCCACCGGCAGCTCGGTCAGCCTGCAGATCTCGGCCTCGGACAGCGCGGGCGCGACCCTCACCTACAGCGCCTCCGGCCTGCCCACCGGCCTGTCCATCTCCAGCTCCACCGGCCTCATCTCCGGTACGGCGTCCACCGCGGGCACCTACAGCACCACCGTCACCGCGACCGACTCCACCGGCGCCTCCGGCTCGGCCTCCTTCACCTGGACCGTCAGCACCAGCGGCGGCGGCACCTGCTCCTCGTCCCAGCTGCTCGGCAACCCCGGCTTCGAGTCGGGCAACACCACCTGGACGGCCACCAGCGGTGTCATCACCAACGACAGCGGCGAGGCGGCCCACGCGGGCTCGTACAAGGCCTGGCTCGACGGCTACGGCTCCTCGCACACCGACACGCTCTCCCAGTCGGTGACGATCCCGGCCGCCTGCACCAACACCAAGTTCACCTTCTACCTGCACATCGACACGGCCGAGACCACCACCAGCACCCAGTACGACAAGCTGACGGTCACCGCCGGTTCGACCACCCTGGCCACGTACTCCAACCTCAACGCGGCCTCCGGGTACGTGCAGAAGTCCTTCAGCCTCGGGTCCTACGCGGGCTCGACCGTCACCCTGAAGTTCAGCGGTGTCGAGGACTCCTCGCTCCAGACCAGCTTCGTCGTCGACGACACCGCCGTCACGACCGGCTGACCCCGTCCGAGTGAACTGACCCGATCCCGCACCCGGAAGCCGTCCGGGAGCGGGATCCGTACGAGGGGCGGATACGTCATATCGGCACCCAGGGTCCGTTCCCCGACGGAAAGGCGGACACCCCATGCGCCGTACGACGTTCCACCGCACGTCGCTCGCCGCGGCGAGCCTGCTCCTGCTGGCGGCCTGCGGCTCGCAGAGCGGGAGCGGGGACAAGGGCGGCGGCGAGGTCTCCCCGAAACCGACGACGACACCGACGACGACACCGACATCGGCATCGCCCTCCGCCCCGGCCACCGGTGGCTCCTCCGCCGGCTGCACGCCCCTGACCGCCGAGCTCACCGCCGCCGACAGCGGTCGTGCCTTCTGCCTGGCCCAGGACGGCACCTTGCGGATCACCCTGGCCGGCTCCGAGCAGCGACCCTGGAAGAAGATCGCCGCCTCCGGGGACACCGACGCGCTCAAGGAGATCAACTACGGGATCATGCTCCGCGGCGGCGACGCCGGATCCGCCTACCGGGCGGTCGCCCCCGGCACCGTCACCCTCTCCTCCACCCGCCCCCTGTGCGCCCAGCCCACCGCGCCCGGCGGGGTCTCCTGCAAGGGCATCCAGGAGTGGCGGGTCATCGTGAAGGTGAGCTGACCCGGTCCTACGCGAGGTGCCGCACCTGGTCCCACAACACCGGGTCGACCACGCCCACCCGGCGCCGGAACTCCCACACCGCGATCTCGCGCAACTCGTCCGTCTCCAGGAAGCTCGGCCGGCCCTGGGCGTCCCCGACCGAGCCCGGCGGCAGCGGGATCACCCCGGCGCGCTCGTCGTGGTACTTGCTGGTGATCTTCGCGACCGTCGCCCGGTTGCCGTGCACGGCCAGCACCAGGCAGGGCCGGTCCTTGGCGCCGGGACCGTCCTCGTAGGGCACGTTGGCCCACCAGATGTCCCCCGGGTGGGGCCGCCCGGCCTGCGCGCGCGTGCCGCGCGGATGCCCCGGGGGGCGGGTGCGGTACCCGCGCGGGCGGTGGCCTCTGCCCCAGCCGTCGACGAGCGTGGCGACCAGCGCCAGCAGGACGACTGCCGCGAGCGCGAGCCACCATGACGTGTCCATACGACGACGTTACCGGCGCGAGATAATCAATGCGCGCCCTTGCGCAATCCTTATGCGCCCCCGGTCCAGCCGAACCGGTGACACCACAGGTGAGTTCGCCCACAACGGCCCCTGGCGGAGGAGCGACCGGCTCTTTTGCGCCTTACGCTCGACGAACCGCACGACCCCCGTCATGCCCTTTTTCCCGACTCCGGTTCCCCAGCCCATCTGGGTTTCCGCCAACGGAGGTTTCTGCTTCATGAAGCTCACCGTCGTCGGTTGCTCGGGGTCGTTCCCGTCCGCGGAATCGGCCTGCTCGAGCTACCTCGTAGAGGCCGACGGCTTCCGGCTGCTCCTCGACATGGGCAACGGCGCCCTGGGCGAGCTGCAGCGCCACTGCGGTCTCTACGACCTCGACGCGATCTTCCTGAGCCACCTGCACGCCGACCACTGCATCGACATGTGCGCCTACTTCGTGGCGCGCTACTACCGCCACGACGGCGGCCCGTGCCCGCCGATCCCGGTCTACGGCCCCGAGGGAACCGAGCACCGCCTCACCACCGCCTACGCCGACACCCCCACCGCCTCCTCGATGAGCGAGGTCTTCGACTTCCACACGGTCAAGCCGTCCACGTTCGAGGTCGGCCCCTTCACGGTCCACACCGAGCGGGTCCGGCACCCCGTGGAGGCGTACGGCATCCGCGTCGAGCACGCCGGGACGTCCCTGACGTACTCCGGCGACACCGGTCTCACCCCGGTGCTGGAGGACCTGGCCAGGGACACCGACCTGTTCCTGTGCGAGGCCGCCTTCACGCACGGCAAGGAGGACATCCCGGACCTGCACCTCAACGGGCGCGAGGCCGGCGAGACCGCCGCCCGCGCCGGCGCCCGCCGCCTGGTCCTCACCCACATCCCGCCGTGGACCGACCCCGCCGTCAACCTCGCCCACGCCCGCGAGGTCTTCGACGGCCCGGTGGACCTCGCGGTACCTCGGACGACGTACGAGATCTGACGCGCGTACGGCGTCCAGGGCCGCACGACGAGAAGGCGCCCGTACGACGAGAAGGCCCCCGCACGGCGAGAAGGCCCCCGCACGGCGAGAAGGCGCACGACGAGAAGGCCCCCGCCGCGGCGGGGGCCTTCGTCATGTGTGCTGCCGGAGTGGACTCACGCCTTCGTGAGGTCCTCGACCTCCTCCTCGGGCTCGCGGCCCGGGGTGGGGAGGTTGAAGCGGATGATGGCGAAGCGGAAGACGAAGTAGTAGATCGCTCCGAACACCAGGCCGATCGGGATGATCAGCCAGGGCTTGGTCGCCAGGTTCCAGTTGAGTATGTAGTCGATGACACCCGCGGAGAAGGTGAAGCCCGCGTGCACCCCGAGCGCCCAGGTGATCGCCATGGACAGGGCCGTGAGCACCGCGTGGATCGCGTACAGCAGCGGCGCGATGAACATGAACGTGAACTCGATCGGCTCGGTCACACCGGTCACGAAGGAGGTCAGCGCCATCGACAGCATCATGCCCATCACGGCGGCGCGACGCTCGGGGCGGGCGGTGTGCGCGATGGCCAGGGCGGCGGCCGGGAGGCCGAACATCATGATGGGGAAGAAGCCGGACATGAACTGACCGGCCGTCGGGTCACCGGCGAAGAAGCGGGTGAGGTCACCGTGGACGATCGTGCCGGACGCGGTCTTGTAGTCGCCGATCTGGAACCAGGAGACCGTGTTCACGAACTGGTGCATGCCGACCGGGATCAGCGCGCGGTTGATCAGACCGAACAGACCGGCACCGAGGGCGCCGAGACCGGTGATCCACTTGCCGAAGTCGGAGATGCCGTCACCGATGGGCTTCCAGACCAGGCCGAAGAAGACACCCATGATCGTGCCGACGAAGGCCATGATGATCGGGACGAGCCGGCGGCCGTTGAAGAAGCCGAGCCAGTCCACCAGCTTGGTCCGATGGAAGCGCTGCCAGACCACCGCGCCGAGCAGGCCCATCACCAGGCCGCCGAGCACACCGGGGTTGTTGTAGGTCGCGGCGATGTCGGCGCCCGCCTGGACCTTCGCGTCGGTGACGGGGAACGCGGTGAGGACGTTCTTGTAGACCAGGAAGCCGACCAGCGCGGCCAGCGCGGTGGAGCCGTCCGCCTTCTTGGCGAAGCCGATCGCGACACCGACGCAGAACAGCAGCGGCAGGTTGTCGAAGATCGCGCCACCCGCCGTGGCGAACACCGCCGTCACCTTGTCCGGCAGGTGCAGCTTGTCGTGGATGTCCTGCTGGCCGAAGCGGAGCAGCAGGCCGGCCGCCGGCAGTACGGCGATGGGGAGCTGAAGGCTGCGGCCGATCTTCTGCAGGCCCTGGAAAAGACCGGATCCCCACTTCTTTGTGGGGGCCGCCGTCGCGGTGGCGGTTGTCATACTTCCTCCATCGGTGGTGGTCTACACCACTCAGTGGTGTAGACCTGTTGTACACGATGGGGGCGTTATAAGGAACCCGTCAATTCCGCAACCGGAGCACTACGCGGCGTATGCCTTTCGGCCACGGCCCGCTCACGGCCCGCCCACGGCCCGCTCAGGCCTCCGCGACGTCCTCCACCTCGTCCTCCGGCTCCCTTCCCGGGGTCTTCAGGTCGAACCGCGTGATCGCGAACCGGAAGATCACGTAGTAGACCGCCGCGAAGCACAGCCCGATCGGCACGATCGCCCAAGGCCGCGTCGCCAGCTTCCAGTTGATGACGTAGTCGATCAGTCCCGCCGAGAAGCTGAACCCGTCGTGCACCCCCAGGCCCCACGTCACCGCCATCGACACCCCCGTCAGCACCGCGTGCATCCCGTACAGCAGCGGCGCGACGAACATGAACGAGTACTCGAGCGGCTCCGTGATGCCCGTCACGAACGACGTCAGCGCCACCGACAGCATCAGACCGCCGATCTCCTTGCGCCGGTGCGGCTTCGCGCAGTGCGTGATGGCCAGCGCGGCGGCGGGCAGCGCGAACATCATGATCGGGAAGAACCCCGACGTGAACTGGCCCGCGTCCGGATCACCCGCCAGGAACATGTTGATGTCACCGTGCACCGTCTGCCCCTCGGGCGTGGTGTAACTGCCGAACTGGAACCAGATCGGCACGTTCAGGAACTGGTGCAGCCCGACCACCAGCAAAGCCCGGTTCGCAACCCCGAACACCCCCGCACCCCACGCCCCCGCGTCCCGCAGCCAGCGGCTGAAGCTCTCCAGGCCGCCACCGACCGGCGGCCAGACCCACAGGCACAGCCCGGCGAACCCGATGGCCACGAAGGACATGATGATCGGCACCAGGCGCCGCCCGTTGAAGAACCCCAGCCAGTCCACCAGCCTCGTCCGGTGGTACCGCGCCCAGAAGAACGCCGTCAGCAGCCCCAGCGCGATCCCGCCGAACACCCCCGGATTCTGGAACGTGAACGCCGACACCGACCCGTCCCGCACCTGGCACCCGATCCCCGGCACCGTCCTGGACCCGCCCGGGCAGCCCTCCGGGAACTGGTGCAGCACCCCGTAGTAGACGAGAAAGCCCGCCACCGCCGCCAGCGCCGTCGAACCGTCCGCCTTCCGTGCCATCCCGATCGCCACCCCCACGCAGAACAGCAACGGCAGCCCGACCGAACCGTCGAGCAGCGCCCCGCCCGCCCCCTTCATCACCTTGGAGACCGCCGTCCAGCCCAGCCCCTGCTCGCCGAACACGTCGGGCTGGCCCAGCCGGTTCAGGATCCCCGCGGCCGGCAGCACCGCGATCGGCAGCTGAAGACTGCGGCCCATCTTCTGCAGCCCCTGGAAGAGGCCCTGCCACCGCTCCCGCGCGGGACCGGCCGCACTGCCGGCGCTCTCGGCACTCACGGGCGCCTCCTCCGGGGGTTTGTCGACCGCCCACCAGCTGGTGTAGACCAGTCGGCAGACGGTTCCGCCGCGCTGCTCGCCATCATTCGGCACACGCGGTACGACCGCTCGCAAAGATGGGCCAACTGTGGGTTACTGCGACAAAGCGGTTCGGATCAGGGAGAAGGAACATGGCCAGCAAGGCTGAGAAGATCGTCGCCGGCCTCGGCGGAATCGAGAACATCGACGAGATCGAAGGCTGCATCACCCGGCTGCGCACCGAGGTCCACGACGCCTCGCTGGTCGACGACGCAGCCCTCAAGGCGGCCGGCGCGCACGGCGTCGTCAAGATGGGCACCGCCATCCAGGTCGTCATCGGCACCGACGCCGACCCGATCGCCGCGGAGATCGAAGACATGATGTGAGCCTCCGGCTCACCGCCGAAAAGGGGCTCTTCCCACCTGGGGAAGAGCCCCTTCCCGCGCTCCGGATAGGCTCGTCGCCATGTCTCGAATCGACGGCCGCACCCCCGAACAACTCCGCCCGGTCACCATCGAACGCGGCTGGAGCAAGCACGCCGAGGGCTCCGTCCTCGTCTCCTTCGGCGACACCAAGGTCTTCTGCACCGCCTCCGTCACCGAAGGCGTCCCCCGCTGGCGCAAGGGCAGCGGCGAGGGCTGGGTCACCGCGGAGTACGCCATGCTCCCCCGCGCCACCAACACCCGCGGCGACCGCGAGTCCGTCAAGGGCAAGATCGGCGGCCGCACCCACGAGATCTCCCGCCTCATCGGCCGCTCCCTGCGCGCCGTCATCGACTACAAGGCCCTCGGCGAGAACACCATCGTCCTCGACTGCGACGTCCTCCAGGCCGACGGCGGCACCCGCACCGCGGCCATCACCGGCGCCTACGTCGCCCTCGCCGACGCCGTCACCTGGGCCAAGGAACGCAAGCTCATCAAGGCCGGCCGCCAGCCCCTCACCGGCACCGTCTCCGCCGTCTCGGTAGGCATCGTCGGCGGAGTACCCCTCCTCGACCTCTGCTACGAGGAAGACGTCAAGGCCGAGACCGACATGAACGTCGTCTGCACCGGCGACGGCCGCTTCGTCGAGGTCCAGGGCACCGCCGAGGCCGAACCCTTCGCCCGCGACGAACTCGACGCCCTCCTCGACCTCGCCGTCGCCGGCTGCACCGACCTGGCCACGATCCAGCGGGCGGCGCTCGACGAGGCACTCAAGAAGTAGCGGAAGAAGTAAAGGGAAGGGAAAACCCCGAGGCACGGCAGGGCAACCCCGGCGGCCGAGCCCGCGTCCCTATCCATACGGGCGCACGGCACGTACAACCGTGCGCCCGGCCAGCCGTACCACGGGGAGGGAACACCGCCATGGCCGCCAGCCGACGCCGAGGACGCCGTCGCGTCACCACCATCGCCGCCGTAGCCGCGACCACCGCACTCACCGCCGCCCTCCTCGTCGGCTGCGACTCCGTCAACACGGCACTGGACTGCGTCCGCACCGCCGACTCCATCGCCGACAGCGTCACCGCACTCCAGCAGGCCGTGGAGAACGCCGCGAACGACCCCACCCGCACCGACGCCGCCCTCGACTCCATCCAGCAGAACCTGAAGAAGATCGGCGACAGGACCGACGACGCCGACGTCAACAAGGCCGTCGACCACCTCCAGCAGGCCGTGGACGACGTCCGCACCGCGGTCAGGAACGGCGACTCCACCCCCGACGTCACCCAGGTCACCGACGCGGCCGGCGAACTGACGAAGGTCTGCACGCCGTAAGCGGGAGCGCGGGGCCTTGGGATACTGCTGGCCATGACGACCCGCCTGATCCTCGCCACCCGCAACGCCGGCAAAATCACCGAACTCCGCGCCATCCTCGCCGAGGCGGGCCTGCCCCACGAACTCGTCGGCGCCGACGAATACCCCGACATCCCCGACGTCAAGGAAACGGGCGTGACCTTCGCCGAGAACGCGCTGCTGAAGGCCCACGCCCTCGCCCAGGCCACCGGCCTCCCCGCCGTCGCCGACGACTCCGGCCTCTGCGTCGACGTCCTGAACGGCGCCCCCGGCATCTTCTCCGCCCGCTGGGCCGGCCGCCACGGCGACGACAAGGCCAACCTCGACCTGCTCCTCGCCCAGCTCGCGGACATCGCCGAGGAGCACAGGGGAGCCCACTTCGCCTGCGCGGCGGCCCTGGCCCTGCCCGACGGCACCGAACGCGTGGTCGAGGGCCAACTGCGCGGCACCCTCCGCCACACCCCGTCCGGCACGAACGGCTTCGGCTACGACCCGATCCTCCAGCCCGACGGCGAGACCCGGACCTGCGCCGAACTGACCCCCGAGGAGAAGAACGCGATCAGCCACCGGGGAAAGGCGTTCCGCGCGCTGGTCCCGGTGGTGCGGGAGCTGCTGGGCTGAGAACGGAAGAGGGGCCGCCGGTACAAGCGGCCCCTCGGCTGTGCGGTCGGTGGGACTCGAACCCACACGGGATTTCTCCCACGGGCACCTAAAACCCGCGCGTATCGCCTATTTCGCCACGACCGCCCCAAAACGGACACCACTGGGAGCTGCCGTTTTGCTTGGCTCAGTGTACGGGGCCACGCCTTTCTCCGTGTGCCTCCCTGACGCCAGGTGCTCGTGACCGCATGGCAGTTCGGGCACGGCATGCGCAGAGAACGGCCCGCATCTGGTCAACCGGTGCGGGCCGTCGTCGGTGGGTCAGGTGGTGCTCAGATGCCCAGGTCCTTGATGATCTTGGCTACGTGGCCGGTGGCGCGGACGTTGTAGAGGGCCTTCTCGACCTTGCCCTCCTCGTCCACGATGATCGTGGAGCGGATGACGCCCAGGTAGGTCTTGCCGTAGTTCATCTTCTCGCCGAAGGCGCCGTACGCGTCGAGGACCTTCTTGTCGGGGTCGGCGAGGAGGGTGACCTTGAGGTTCTCCTTCTCGCGGAACTTGCCGAGTTTCTCCGGGGCGTCGGGGGAGATGCCGAGGACGTCGTAGCCGGCGTCGGCGAGGAGGGAGAGGTTGTCCGTGAAGTCACAGGCCTGCTTCGTGCAGCCTGGGGTGAGGGCCGCGGGGTAGAAGTAGACGATGACCTTGCGGCCCTTGTGGGCGGAGAGGGACACCTCGTTGCCGTCGGCGTCGGGGAGGGTGAAGTCGGGGGCTACGTCCCCGGGCTGGAGTCGCTCGCTCATCGGTCTAGCGTAACGGGGGGTCCTGGCCGTGCGGCGGCGGCGAGAGCTGACAGACTGTCCAGAACAGGCAGTACGGCAGTACGGCAGACTTCGGAGGGCCTACGGTGGCGGAGACGTCGGACACCAGAACCCCGGCGCAGATCGAGGCGGACATCAAGCGCCGCCGCGAGGTGCTGGCCGAGACGCTGGACGAGATCGGGGTGCGGGTGCACCCGAAGACCATCGTCGGCGATGCGAAGGCCAAGGTCGCGGCCAACGTCGATCACACGCTCGGGCGGGCCTACGTCCAGGTCAACCAGGTCGTGAGCGATGTGAAGGCCCAGTTCTTGGACGAGGACGGCGCGCCGCGCCTGGAGCGGGTGGTGCCGGTCGCGCTCGTCGCCGTGGGCGTGGTCGGGCTGCTGGTCTTCAGCGGTACCCGGCGGCGTAAGAGCTGATCAGAGGCAGGTAGGTTCACAGGCGTGAGCGCCAAGAGAGACGAGCAGAGCAGCCAGCACGACAAGCTGCCCATCCGGATGCTGCACGACCGGGTCCTGGTCAAGCAGGAGACCGGGGAGGGTGAGCGGCGGTCGGGCGGGGGCATCCTGATCCCCGCCACGGCGGCCGTCGGGCGGCGGCTGGCCTGGGCCGAGGTGGTCGCGGTCGGGCAGAACGTGCGGACGGTGGAGCCCGGCGACCGGGTGCTGTACGACCCGGAGGACCGCGCCGAGGTCGAGGTGCGGGGGGTGGCGTACGTGCTGATGCGGGAGCGCGATCTGCACGCGGTGGCCGCCGACCGGTTCGAAGGCTCGGAGGACTCGACCGGCCTCTATCTCTGATTCGGAGGCTTCAAGGGGCCTGGTGACTGTGGTCACCAGGCCCTTTTGCTGTTTCTTTGCTATCTTCGAAGGAGCCAGCCCGACGAGACGCGCCGTACCGGGACCGTGAAGGCAAAGACGACGCACCCCCCCGCTGTCGGAGATACGTCAGCGAGACGTCTCGGAGGTGTCTGTCATGGCCTGGGTTCTGCTGGTCGTCGCCGGTCTGCTCGAAGTCGGGTGGTCGGTGGGGATGAAGTACACCGACGGGTTCACCCGGCTCGTGCCCAGTCTGCTCACCGGCGGCGGGATCGTCGCCAGCATGGTGCTGCTGTCGTACGCCGCGCGGACGCTCCCCATCGGTACCGCCTACGGCGTGTGGGTGGGGATCGGGGCGGCGGGGGCGGCGGTGTTCGGGATGGTGGTGCTGGGGGAGCCGGCCACCGCCGCCCGGATCTTCTTCGTGTGCCTGCTGCTGGTCGCCGTGGTGGGACTCAAGGCGACCAGCGGTCATTGACCTGTCATTGGACGAAGCCGAAGCCTCCGCCGTCGCCCGCCGTCGTCCCTGTGGTGGTCCCGGCGTCCCCGGTCCCCGCCGTCGTCCCGGTACTGGTGCCGCCGTTCGTGGTCCCGGTCGAGGTGCCGGAGTCCGTTCCCGAGGTGGTCGTTCCGGAGTCGGTGCCGGAGGTCGTCGTACCGGACGTGGTCGAGCCGTCGGTGGTGGAGCCGTCGGTCGTGCCGCCGTCGGTGGTGCCGGCGGTGGTGGAGCCGTCCGTCGTGCCGCCGTTGTCCTGGCCGCCGCCGGTGGTGCCGCCGTTGTCCTGGTTCCCGCCGATGGTGCCGCCGTTGTCCTGGCCGCCGGTGCCCGGGGTGGCCGTGCCCTGGGTGGGCGGGGCCACGGTCTCGGCGCCGGCCTGGAGGTCCAGGTCGAAGTCGGAGGCCGTGGTGCCCTTCAGAGCGTCCTTGGTGTACTGCGCCCAGATCTCGGTCGGGGCCCCGCCGCCGTTGATGCGCTGCAGACCGAGCGCGCCGTAGAGCGACTTGTGGGCGGCCGTGACCGGGTCCTGGCCCATCACGGAGACGACGGTGGAGAGGTCGGGGGTGTAGCCCGCGAACCAGGCGGCGGTGTCCTCCTCGGCGGTGCCGGTCTTGCCGGCGGCCGGGCGGCCCGCGGCCTGGGCGGCGGTGGCGGTGCCGTTGTCGACCACGCTCTGCAGGATCGAGGTGGTGGTGTCGGCGGCCTGCCGGCTGACGGCCTGCTTGGTCGTCGCCTCCGGCAGCTTGATCTCCTGCGTGCCGTCCCGGGTGACCTTGTCGACCATGGTGTACGTGCCGTGCTTGCCGTGGTTGGCGAGCGTCGCGTAGGCCTCCGCCATGTCGAGGACGCTGGCGGTGGCGGTGCCGAGGGCGATCGACGGGTACGGCTGGAGGTCCTTGGTGTCGGCGGGGATGCCCAGGGCGACGGCGGTCTTCTTGACCTTGGACGGGCCGACGTCGACGGCCATCTGCGCGTACACCGAGTTCACGGAGAGGTCGGTGGCCTTGCGGACGGTGATCTGGCCGTACGACTTCCCGTCCTCGTTCTCCGGCGCGTAGGAGCCGCCGGGCCAGCCCTGGACGGTGCGCTTGTTGGTGCCGTCGTAGTAGGTGTTCGGGGTGATGGTCTGCCCGGACTGGGTGGTGGAGCCGTTGTCGACGGCGGAGGCGAAGACGAACGGCTTGAAGGTGGAGCCGACCTGGAAGTCACCGCGGGTCGCGCCGTTGGTGTACTGCTTCACGTAGTCGATGCCGCCGTACATGGCGACGACCTTGCCGGTCTTCGGGTCGACGGAGGCACCGCCGGCCCGCACGTAGCTGTCGACCTTGTTGTTCTTGCTCAGCTTCGACATCAGCTTGTCGTCGACCGCCTTGACGAAGGCGTTCTGCCGGCTCTTCTGCAGGGTCGTGGTGATGCGGTAGCCGCCGGCCTCCAGGGCGTCCGAGTCGACGATCTTGTTCTTGATCAGGTAGTCGTTGACCGCGTTGACGATGTAGCCGCGCTGCCCGGACATGCCGGTGGAGACGGTCTGCTGCTTGGGCGTCGGGAACGTCATGGCGGCCCGCTTGGACTCGCTGAGCCAGCCCTTCTTGACCATGCCGTCCAGGACGTAGTTCCAGCGGGCGACCGCGGCCGCCTTGTTCTCGGGGTGGGCGACGACGTCGTACTCGCTCGGCGCGTTGACGAGCGCGGCGAGGTAGGCGGCGCGGGCCGGGTCGAGGTCGATGGCGTCCTTGCCGTAGTAGGCCTGGGCGGCGGCCTGGATGCCGTAGGCGTTGCGGCCGAAGTAGCTGGTGTTGAGGTAGCCCTCGAGGATCTGGTCCTTGGACTCGCTGCGGTCCAGCTTGACCGAGATGAAGAACTCCTTCACCTTGCGGGTGACGGTCTGCTCCTGGGCCAGGTAGTAGTTCTTCACGTACTGCTGGGTGATCGTGGAGCCGGACTGGGTGCCCTTGCCGGTCGCGGTGTTCCAGGCGGCGCGCAGCATCGCCTTGGGGTCGACGGCGGACTCGGTGTAGAAGTCGCGGTCCTCGGCGGCTAGCACGGCGTGCTGGGCGTCCACGGAGACCTGGGACAGGTCCACGTTCTCCCGGTTGACGTCGCCGTCGCGGGCGAGCTGGGAGCCGTCGGCGTACAGGTACACGTTGGACTGCTTGGTGGCGAACGTGTTGGCCGCCGGGATCTTCACCATCGAGTAGCCGAGGAAGAACAGGCCGATCAGCAGCAGCACCCCGATGACGAAGGTGCCGAGCACCGTCCGCCAGGTCGGGATGATCCGCCGCCATCCGGTCCGCTTGGGCCGCTTCATC
This sequence comes from Streptomyces sp. NPDC104761, assembly GCF_055583445.1. NCBI lineage: Bacteria > Bacillati > Actinomycetota > Actinomycetes > Kitasatosporales > Streptomycetaceae > Streptomyces > Streptomyces sp. NPDC104761. The sequence goes on from NZ_JBVJNZ010000008.1 coordinate 173,699, forward strand.
TTCTTCCCGCCCCCCGTCGTCTGCACGCCGTCCGCGGGCGGCTCGGCGCCGGGCGGTTCCGCCCCGGCCGCTGCTCCGGCCGCGGTGACCGGCGCGGCCGCGGTGACCGCCTCCGCCTTCGGCGGCCTGATCGCCGCGAGCTGCCGGGTCTGCGTGTCCTGCCCGCCCTGTCTGGCCTGCCCGCCCTGCCTGTCCTGTGCGCTCCGCGGGTCCCGCGTGTTCGGGTCCCCGGCCGCAACGGGCGGTCGCGCCTTCGGCACCCTGACCGCGGCGAGCTGCCGGGTCTGGGCGTCCTCGGCCGCCGGCTTCCGCTCCGTTCCCGTCGGCCCGGATGCCTCCGGCGTGCTCTCCTCGGCCGCCGCGGGCGGCTCCGGCTGCGTCGCCCCGGCCGTCGGCTGCGCCGGGGCCGGCTTCTCCTCGGCCGCAGCCGGCGGCTCCGTCGGGCCTCCGCCGCCCTGGTTCGGCTGTTGCGGCTGCGGCTCGTCGCTCATGTCGTGCACGGACTCCTGTTTCGCGTCGTACATGCGTTCCCGTACGACCTCGTACGCTTCTGCGCCCCCAGGTGAAGACTCTCGCACCGCGCGTTCCGTTCCCGGATTCCGGCACGCTTCGGTCACGGAAATTGCGTGGCCTGCGGTGTCGTCGGCGCAGTAGGCTCCTGCGCTTCGGTGTCGGGCGGTCCGGGAGGTCGGTTGGCGTGGGTGCGGGACGGTTGTACACGGCCGTCGCTGCGGGGGGTTTCCGACGGTACGCGACGTATCGGGCGGCCACCGCCGCCGGGGTCTTCACCAACACGGCCTTCGGAATCATCCTCGTCTACACGTACTTGGCGCTGTGGGACGAGAAACCGCACCTCGGAGGCTATGACCAGGCGCAGGCGGTGACCTATGTGTGGCTCGGGCAGTGCCTTTACGCGACGCTCGCGATCCAGGGCGGGGGCGTGGAAAAAGACCTGATGGAGCGTATCCGCACCGGCGCGATCGCGATCGACCTGTACCGTCCGGCCGATCTTCAGATGTGGTGGCTGGCGACCGACCTGGGCCGCTCGCTGTTCCAGCTGCTGGGCCGCGGCGTGATCCCCTTCCTGGTCGGCGCGGTGTTCTTTCCGATGGCGCTGCCCACGGACGCCGGTACCTGGGCCGCCTTCCTGGTCTCGCTGCTGCTCGCGATGGTCGTCAGCTTCGGCATCCGCTACCTGGTCGCGCTGAGCGCGTTCTGGCTGCTGGACGGCATGGGCGCCAACCAGGTGATGATGATCGCGGGGATCTTCTTCTCGGGCATGACCCTGCCGCTGAACGTCTTCCCGGGCGCCCTGGGCGAGGTCGTGCGCGTACTGCCCTGGGCGGCCCAGATCCAGATGCCGGCGGACGTGCTGATGGGGGAGACCGGGGTGGCGGGGGCGTTCGCCTTCCAGGCCGGGTGGGCGGTGGCGCTGCTGGCGGCGGGGCGGCTGGTGCAGTCGGCGGCGACGCGGAGGGTGGTGGTGCAGGGTGGGTGAGCGGGTCGCGGGCAGGTGGCGCGGGGCGGGTGAGCGGGTCCGGGAGGGGCTGCGGGCGTACCGGCTGATCGCCGGGATGTGGATCCGCTCCACGATGATCTACCGCACGTCCTTCGCCCTCACGATGACCGGGAACCTGCTGGTGACCGGGCTGGACCTCGCCACGATCCTGCTGATGTTCACGCAGGTCCGCTCGCTCGGCGGCTGGTCGTTGCCCGAGGTCTGCTTCCTGTACGGCCTGTCCGCGACCGCGTTCGGCGTCGCCGACCTGGTGCTGGGCTCGATGGACGTGCTGGGCGCCCGGATCCGCGACGGTTCCTTCGACACCCTGCTGGTCCGGCCGGCCCCGGTGCTCGCCCAGATCGGCGCCGACCGTTTCGCGCTGCGCCGCCTCGGCCGGATCACCCAGGGCGCGGTGGTGCTGGGCTGGGCGCTGGTCTCCGTGGACGTCGCGTGGACACCGGCGAAGGTGCTGCTGGTCCCGCTGATCCTGGCCGGCGGCGCGGCGATCTTCTGCGCGCTGTTCGTGGCGGGCGCGGCCTTCCAGTTCCTGGCGCAGGACGCGGCGGAGGTGCAGAACGCGTTCACGTACGGCGGTACGACGCTGCTCCAGTACCCGCCGACGGTGTTCGGGAAGGACTTCGTGCGCGGGGTGACGTTCATGCTGCCGCTGGCCTTCGTCAACTGGGTGCCGGCCGCGTACGTGCTGGGGCGGCCGTATCCGCTGGCGCTGCCGTCGTGGACGGTGTGGTCGACACCGCTGGTGGCGGCGGGGTGCTGCGCACTGGCGGGCGCGGCCTGGCGGGTGGGCCTGAGGTCGTATCGAAGCACGGGGAGCTGATCCGATGACCGGGACGCAGGGAGCGAAGCCGATGCCGGACGGGGCGGACGGGGCGGACGAGGTGTTCGACGAGGTGTTCATCGAGGTCGACGGGGTCGAGAAGGTCTTCGAGGTCCGGAAGAAGACCGGCTTCCTGAAACGGGAACGCCGGCAGGTACGGGCGGTCGACTCGCTCTCCTTCACGGTGGCGCGGGGCGAGATGGTCGGCTACATCGGCCCGAACGGCGCGGGGAAGTCGACCACGATCAAGATGCTGACGGGCATCCTCACCCCGAGCGGCGGCCGGCTCCGGGTGGCCGGCATCGACCCGTCCCGCGAACGCACCCGCCTGGCCCACCGCATCGGCGTGGTCTTCGGCCAGCGCACCACACTCTGGTGGGACCTCCCCCTCATCGACTCCTACCGTCTGATGCACCGCATGTACCGCATCCCGGACGCCCGTTACGCCGAGAACCTGGACCGCCTGGTCGAACTCCTCTCCCTGGCCTCCCTCCTGGACGTCCCGGTACGACAGCTCTCCCTCGGCCAGCGGATGCGCGGCGACATCGTGGCCGCGCTCCTGCACGACCCGGACGTCCTCTATCTCGACGAGCCGACGATCGGCCTGGACGTCATCTCGAAGGCCAGGGTCCGCGACTTCCTCCGCGAACTGAACGCCGAACGCGGCACCACGGTCCTGCTCACCACCCACGACCTCCAGGACATCGAGCAGTTGTGCTCCCGCGTGATGGTCATCGACCACGGGCGGCTGATGTACGACGGTCCGCTCGCCGGCCTGCACGAGGCAGGGGAGAGCGAACGGACCCTCGTGGTCGACCTGGAGCGGGAGCTCCCGCCGATCGACGCGGGCCCGTCGGCGCGGGTGGTGAAGGTGGAGGGGCCGAGGCAGTGGCTGGCGTTCCCGGCGTCCGAGTCGGCGGCGCCGCTGGTGGCGCGGATCGCGGCGGAGTACCCGTTGGCCGACCTCTCGGTCCGGGAGCCGGACATCGAGGCGGTGATCGCGAAGATGTACGCGGACCGGGCCACCGCATAGACCCCGTAGCCCCGTGGTCCCAGGCGCCGCGAACTCGTACTCTGCACTCTATGACCGACGATGCCCCGGAGCTGCGCGCCTCCGACGCCGATCGTGAACGAGTCGCCGAGGTCCTCCGGGACGCCCTCGCGGAGGGGCGGCTCGACATGGAGGAGTTCGAGGAGCGGCTGGAGGCTACGTACCAGGCCCGTACGTACGGTGAGCTGACGCCCCTCACCAGGGACCTGCCGGCGGCGACGGCAGCACCGGCCGCCGTATCGCTCGGCAAGCCCCCCGCCGCGAGCGGGAGTTGGGGAGACCGGATCGTCGGCGGCGAGGGCACATCCTCCTGGGCGGTGGCCGTGATGTCCGGGTTCCAGCGCAAGGGGCGCTGGACGGTGCCGAGGCGCTTCAACTCCTTCGCGTTCTGGGGCGGCGGCGAGATCGACCTGCGCGAGGCGAACTTCGCGGACGGCGAGGTCGTGATCAACTGCATCGCGATCATGGGCGGGCTGAGCGTGATCGTGCCGCCGGGCGTCGAGGTCGTGATGCGCGGCATCGGCATCATGGGCGGCTTCGACGAGCGCGAGCACGACATGTCGCCGGACCCGGGCGCCCCCAGGGTGGTGGTGACGGGCTTCGCGTTCTGGGGCGGCGTCGAGGTGGCCCACAAGGTCACGAAGGCCGAGCGCCAGCGCCTCAGGGAGGAACGCCGCCAGGACCGTCTGGACCGCCGGTCCGCCCGCCACGAACTCCACACCGCCCGCCAGGACCGCACCCACCGCAGGCACGACGACCACTGAGCCCGCCAGCAGGACAGCCGACGCAAAGGGGTGCGGGGAACTGCGCGACGAGCCCCCACTGGCCCGCGGCTGCCCACTGCCCGGTCTGGTACCGCCGGGTACCGCCGTGGTGGCTGGGCGCCGTTGGGGGGAGGCCGCGGGTGTGGGGGAGCGGCGGGATTTGAACAGACCGGCGGGGCGTTTCGAGCGGCGGTGGGGCAGCCGACGCAAAGGGGCGCGGGGAACTGCGCGCCGAGCCCCCACCGGCCCGCAGGCGCCCACTGCCCGGTCCGGCACCGCCGTGTTCCGCCGTGGTGGCTGGGCGCCGTTGGGGGGAGGCCGCGGGTGTGGGGGAGCGGTGGGGTGTGAGGGACCGGCGGGGCGTTTCGAGCGGCGGTGGGGCAGCCGACGCAAAGGGGCGCGGGGAACTGCGCGCCGAGCCCCCACCGGCCTGCAGGTGCCCACTGACCGGTCTGGTACCGCCGTGGTGGCTGGGCGCCGTTGCGGCGGGGTGGGGGGAGGCCGCGGGTGTGGGGGAGCGGCGGGGCGTTTCGAGTGGCGGTGGGGGAGGTTCTTGGGTGTGCCGAGGGTGGGAACTCTTGGGTTGGGCCGGGAGTCGGTCAGGTGTAGGGACAATGGGTGCGGGATCGCCGTGAGGGTGGTGCCGGGTGCGAACGGGTGGAGTAGATGGAGGAACGTACGGAAGCGGTGGACCGGGCGGCGGCCGCCCCGTCCTACAAGTCCATGAACGCCTTCACGCCCGCCGACGAGGAGCGCCAGCGCGGCGTCCGGCGCATGAAGACCACGGCCACCGGCCTGCTGCTGCTCGTCGCCCTCGTCTACGCCCTGGCCAAGTGGGCGTCCGGCGCCGGCGCCGGCACCTGGGCGGACTACGTCGCCGCGGCCGCCGAGGCCGGCATGGTCGGCGCGCTGGCCGACTGGTTCGCGGTCACCGCCATCTTCCGGCACCCCCTCGGCGTGCCCATTCCGCACACCGCGATCATCCCCCACAAGAAGGACCAGCTCGGCGTCTCGCTCGGCGAGTTCGTCGGCGAGAACTTCCTCTCCCAGGACGTCGTACGGCAACGGCTGCGCGCCGTCGGCATCGGCAGCCGCCTCGGCGCCTGGCTCGCCGAGCCGAAGAACGCCGACCGGGTCACGGCCGAGCTCGCGACAGCGCTTCGCGGCGCGCTCACCGTGCTGCGGGACTCCGACGTCCAGGCGGTCGTCGGCGAGGCCATCACCCGCCGCGCCGACGCCCAGGAGATCGCCCCCGGCATCGGCAAGATGCTGGAGCGGGTCGTCGCCGACGGCGGCCACAAGCGCGTCGTGGACCTCGTCGTCACCCGGGCCTACGACTGGCTGGTGCTGCACGGCGACTCCGTGATGGACGCCGTCCAGGGCGGCGCCCCGGGCTGGACCCCCCGCTTCGTCGACCGCCGCGTCGGCGAGCGTGTCTACAAGGAGCTGCTCCGCTTCTGCTCCGAGATGCGGGACATGCCCTCCCACCCCGCCCGCGGCGCCCTCGACCGCTTCCTCACGGACTTCGCGAACGACCTCCAGTCCGACACCGACACCCGCGCCCGCGTCGAGCGGCTCAAGGGCGAGGTCCTGGGCCGCGGCGAGGTGCAGGACCTGATCGCGTCCGCCTGGACGGCCGTACGATCCATGATCGTCGCCGCGGCCGAGGACGAGCGCAGCGAACTGCGGCTGCGCGTCCGCGCCTCCCTGATCTCGCTGGGCGCCCGGATGGCGAACGAACCCAAGGTCCAGGACAAGGTCGACAGCTGGGTCGAGGGCGCGGCCGTGCACGTCGTGTCGACGTACCGCAAGGAGATCACCTCCCTGATCACCGACACCGTGGCCGGCTGGGACGCCGAGCACACCACCCGGAAGATCGAGGCGCACATCGGCCGCGACCTGCAGTTCATCCGGATCAATGGCACGGTGGTGGGGTCGCTGGCCGGCGTGCTGATCTTCACGGTGTCGCGAGCTCTGGGGGCGTAGACCGCGCGGGCCGGGGCACCCGAACGGGCGGCTTCGGTTCTGGACTCCCGGGCAAGGAGGCGCGCGTTGGGTACAGCTACGGACATGGGTGCGGCCGAGAACGGCGGCCGGACGGTCACCACCCGCATCCCGGCCCGCCTGGACCGGCTCCCCTGGTCCCGCTGGCACTGGACGATCGTCATCGGCCTCGGCACCGTCTGGATCCTGGACGGCCTGGAGGTCACGGTCGTCGGCAACATCGCGAGCCGCCTCTCCGAACCGGGCAGCGGCATCGCGATCTCCTCCTCCCAGGTCACCGGCACCGCCGCGGCCCTCTACGTGGCCGGCGCCTGCACCGGCGCCCTCTTCTGGGGCCGTCTGACCGACCGCTACGGCCGCAAGAAGCTCTTCATGATCACCCTGGCGGTCTACCTGGCCGCCACCGCCCTGACCTCGATCTCCTTCGCCCCTTGGTGGTTCTTCGTCTTCCGCTTCCTGACCGGCTTCGGCATCGGCGGCGAGTACGCGGCGATCAACTCGGCGATCGACGAGCTGATCCCGGCGTACTACCGGGGCCGCGTCGACCTGATCATCAACGGCAGCTTCTGGGTGGGCGCGGTGGGCGGCTCGCTGCTCTCGATCCTCGCGCTGAACACGGACTTCCTGGCGAAGGACGTCGGCTGGCGGCTGACCTTCGCGCTGGGCGTCGTCCTCGGCCTGGTCATCCTGCTGGTACGGCGCAACGTACCGGAGAGCCCGCGCTGGCTGCTGATCCACGGCAGGGAACGGGAGGCCGAGGAGATCGTCTCCTCCATCGAGACAAAGGTGCAGGAGGAGACGGGCAAGCCGCTCCCGGCACCGGAGAGCGAGCTGGTGATCCACCAGCGCGGGAGCGTCACCTTCGCCGAGATCGCCCGCACGGTCTTCCACGACTACCGGCGCCGCGCCGTCCTCGGTTTCTCCCTCTTCATCGGCCAGGCGTTCCTCTACAACGCGATCACCTTCGGCTTCGGCGCGATCCTCACCACGTTCTTCGACGTGCCGACGGGGGACACCGGCTACTACTTCGTGGTCATCGCGGTCGGCAACTTCTTCGGGCCCCTGCTCCTGGGCAAGCTCTTCGACACGGTGGGCAGGAGGGTGATGATCTCGTCGACGTACCTCCTGTCCGGCCTGCTGCTCTTCCTCACGGCCTGGCTGTTCGACCGGGGCGTGCTGACGGCGGGAACGCTGACGGCGTGCTGGTGCGCGGTCCTCTTCTTCGCCTCGGCGGGAGCGTCCAGCGCCTACCTGACCGTCTCCGAGATCTTCCCGATGGAGACGCGGGCGATGTCCATCGCGTTCTTCTACGCCCTGGGCACGGCCGCGGGCGGCATCAGCGGCCCCCTGCTCTTCGCCGACCTGACGGGGACGGGCAAGGTGGCCGACACGGTGCTGGCGTTCCAGATCGGGGCGGGCCTGATGTGCGCGGCGGGGCTGGTGGCGGCGGTGTGCGCGGTGAACGCGGAACGCCGGTCCCTGGAGGACGTCGCCCGTCCGCTGGCGGCCGCGGCGGCGGAGAAGGGCGGACCGGCGAAGGCCACCGCCTAGGAGACTCCACAGCGGCTCACCGGCTCACCGGCTCAGCGACACGGCCGTCACCGCGCTCGCCACGAAGGCGACGCCCCCGCACACGGCCACCGCCCATCCCACGCAGCGCGCCCGCAGCCTCCGGTAGCGCCGCTCGTACTCGTCCCGCAGGGACACACACCGGGCGGCGATCCGTTCGAGGTCCTGCCGGGCGCGCCGGAGGCCGTCGTCGACGTAGTGGCGTTCGACCTCGTCGCGCTGGCCCGTGGTCAGCCAGTCCATGCGCCCGGTGAACTCCCGCGCCCGCTGCTCGGCCTCCGCGACCCTGGCCCGCCACAGCAGGTAGCCCTCCACCTCGTTGCCGAGGTCTCCGCCGGCTCCTGGCGGGTGGCCGCCGCCGGTCCGACGTCCCGCCTCGGTCATGTGTGGAGCCTGTGGGCCTCCGCCTCGCTCAGGGCGAGGCCGGGGTGGTGCAGGTCGAACGCCGGAGACTCGCTGCGGATCCGCGGCAGGGTGACGAAGTTGTGCCGCGGCGGCGGGCAGGAGGTCGCCCACTCCAGCGAACGGCCGTAGCCCCACGGGTCGTCGACGCCGACCGGCTTGCCGTACCTGGCCGTCTTCCACACGTTGTAGAGGAACGGCAGCATCGACAGGCCGAGCAGGAACGAGGCGATCGACGAGACCGTGTTCAGGGTGGTGAAGCCGTCGGCCGCCAGGTAGTCGGCGTACCGCCGGGGCATGCCCTCGGCACCGAGCCAGTGCTGGACCAGGAAGGTGCCGTGGAAGCCGACGAACAGCGTCCAGAAGGTGATCTTGCCGAGCCGCTCGTCGAGCATCTTGCCGGTCATCTTCGGCCACCAGAAGTGGAATCCGGCGAACATCGCGAAGACGACCGTACCGAAGACCACGTAGTGGAAGTGCGCCACCACGAAGTACGAGTCGGAGACATGGAAGTCCATCGGCGGCGAGGCCAGGATGACACCGGTCAGACCGCCGAAGAGGAACGTCACGAGGAAGCCGGTCGCCCACAGCATCGGTGTCTCGAACGAGACCGATCCCTTCCACATGGTGCCGATCCAGTTGAAGAACTTCACACCGGTCGGCACCGCGATCAGGAAGGTCATGAAGGAGAAGAACGGCAGCAGCACACCACCGGTGACGTACATGTGGTGCGCCCACACCGTCACGGACAGACCGGCGATCGAGATGGTCGCGGCCACCAGACCCATGTAGCCGAAGACCGGCTTGCGGGAGAAGACCGGGATGACCTCGGTCACGATGCCGAAGAACGGCAGCGCGATGATGTACACCTCCGGGTGGCCGAAGAACCAGAACAGGTGCTGCCAGAGCAGCGACCCGCCGTTCGCCGCGTCGAACACGTGCGCCCCGAACTTCCGGTCCACCTCAAGGGCGAACAGCGCCGCGGCGAGCACGGGGAACGCGAAGAGGACGAGCACGGCGGTCAGCAGCACGTTCCACACGAAGATCGGCATCCGGAACATCGTCATGCCGGGGGCCCGCATGCAGATGATCGTGGTGATGAAGTTGACCGCGCCGAGGATGGTGCCGAAGCCGGAGAAGGCCAGACCCATGATCCACATGTCGGCGCCGAGGCCGGGCGAGCGGATCGCGTCCGAGAGCGGGGAGTAGGCGAACCAGCCGAAGTCGGCCGCGCCCTGCGGGGTGAGGAAGCCGCCGACCGCGATGGTCGAGCCGAACAGGTAGAGCCAGTAGGCGAACATGTTCAGCCGCGGGAACGCGACGTCGGGCGCGCCGATCTGCAGCGGCATGATCCAGTTCGTGAACCCGGCGAACAGCGGCGTCGCGAACATCAGCAGCATCACCGTGCCGTGCATCGTGAACGCCTGGTTGTACTGCTCCTTCGAGATGATCTGCAGACCGGGGCGAGCGAGCTCGGCGCGCATCAGCAGCGCCATCACGCCACCGATCAGGAAGAACGCGAACGACGTCGCCAGGTACAGCGTGCCGATCGTCTTGTGGTCGGTGGTGGTCAACCACTTCACCACGACGTCGCCGGGCTGCCGGCCCCGCAGCGGCACCTCGCTGTCGTAGTGGGGGACGGCCGAGGGCTCGGGCTCGTTGAGAACGGTCACCGGTGTGTGTCTCCAGACGCTCCATGGCGTGATCCTCCGGCCATCCTGTCGTCTGCCGCCCAGGACAGAAGCCCCCAAGCCCCCCACATACGGCCGAACGAGCACCCAGGCCCCACGGGTGGAGCAAACGAACCCCCCCCGAAGGGGTACGGTGCCGGCACAGCCCGCTCCGGCCGGTCAGCCCCCCGTCAGGGCCGCGGCGAACTGCGCGACCAGCCCCAACGGCGCCGCGACCGAACGGTGGCCCCGCGGGCCGGACCGCGGGGTTCGGCCCTGTCCGCTCCGACCGGGCAGTGCCCCGTCTCAGGGGCGCGGGGAACTGCGCGACCAGCCCGCACGCACCCGCACCCGCACCCGATCGACCGCGTACCGCCGCCTCCCCTGCGCTTGCCCGGTCCCACGTGAACGGCGTTGTTGATCGCCCCGAGCCCGGCGCCGTGCTCGAAGCAGTCGACCCCGCGAGCGACCTGCGCACGGTCGTCGCACCATGGTCCTGCGGCTGATCTGTCGAGTCACGTGCATGCCCCGGGAGACGGACCGGCCCGCCCCCCGATAACAGAAACCCGGCCCCCGGTACGCCGTCCCCGCACGGCGCTCAGGCGCCGGTCGTCGACCCCGGCCGCACGATCATCAGCACCGTGACGACGGCCCACAGCAGATTGAACACCCCGGTGAACATGGCCAGTTGGACGGTCGCCTGCCGCGTACCACCGCCCGCGCCGGACGACTCCACCAGCGCGCTCTGCCGGGGCAGTACGAGTGCCGCGAGGACGGCCGCCGCGAGTGCGGTGAGCGCGATCGACGTGATCAGCCAGGCGCTGCCCAGCACGTGCATGTTGCTCGCCGTGGCGAACCCGAACACGGGGACGGCGACGCCGACGACGGCGTACACCCGGCATATCCGGTGCAGCAGCTGGACGGTCTCGGCGGCCCGGACGTCGTCGGGCGCCTCGATGGCGCGGCGGGCGGCCGGCGGGAACATGCTGGCGGCGACGGTGACGGGACCGATCGCGACGATCGCCGCGAGGACATGGACGGCGAGGAGGAACTTGGTCACGGCGACGACCGTAGGCGGCGGGATGATCGCGTAGAACCGGCGATACTGCCACCCTTCGACGGATTCTCGCCAGGCACGGGCTGCCGGCATGCGGGAACCCGGCCCGCGCTTGGCGACAACCCGTCGAACGGCTACGTTCCTGCCATGCACACCGTCGCCGTACTCGTCCTGGACCAGGTCATCCCGTCCGACTTCACCGTGCCGATCGACACCTTCGGCTGGGCCCGGCTGCCCGACGGCCGGGACGCCTACCGGGTGCGGGTGTGCGGGCCCGCGGACGAGGTGACCGCGGCGGGCGGCGCGTTCACGGTGAAGGCGCCGTACGGGCTGGACGCGCTGGCCGAGGCGGACACGATCATCGTGCCGGGCGTCGCGGACCCCGCCGCCACGCTGCCGCCCGAGGTCGCCGAGGCCCTGCACGCGGCGGCGGCGAACGGCACGCGGATCGCGTCGGTCTGCGTCGGGGCGTTCGTCCTCGCGGCCACCGGCCTGCTCGACGGCCTGCGCGCCACCACGCACTGGGCGGCGGCCGACGCCCTGGCCGCGCTGCACCCGGGCGTCGACGTCGACCCGAACGTCCTGTACGTCGACAACGGCCAGTTCCTGACCTCGGCGGGCGCGGCCGCGGCGATGGACATGTGCCTGCACATGGTCCGCAAGGACTACGGCTCGGCGGTCGCCGCGCACACCGCCCGGATGTCGGTCATGCCGCTGGAACGGGAGGGCGGCCAGGCCCAGTTCATCGTCCACGACCAGCCGCCGGCCCCGGCAGGCGCCACCCTGGAGCCGCTCCTGGCCTGGCTGGAGGACCACTGCGACCGGGACCTCACCCTGGACGAGGTCGCGGCCCAGGCCGGCATGAGCACCCGTACCCTCAACCGCCGCTTCCGCGACCAGACCGGCACGACCCCGCTGCAGTGGCTGCACCGGGCCCGGGTGCGCAGGGCCCAGCACCTGCTGGAGACCACCGCCCACCCCGTCGAACGCATCGCCACCCAGTCGGGCTTCGGCTCCCCGACGGCCTTCCGCGAACGCTTCAGGAGGGTGGTCGGCACCAGCCCGCAGGCCTACCGCCGTGCGTTCCGCGGTGCGGACGTCTAGCGCCGGGCTCAGGCCCGCCGGTCCGCCACGGCCCAGGACGCCAGTGCCACCGCACCCGCCACCCCGAGCACCGACGGCCAGGCGCCGACCTTCTTGGCCAGCGGATGCGACCCGGCGAACGCGGCGACGTACGCGGCGGACAGCGCCCCGGCCGCCTTCCCGCCCGCCCGCTGCCGCCACTGCTGCGCGGCGGCGGCTCCGGCGACGGCGAGCACGGCCCCGCCCAGCGGCCGCTGCTTCGTCCACCGGGCCACGCCGTAGCCCCCGACGAGCCCACCCGCGGCGATCACCGAACTGGGAACCCTGGCCATGCCGTCTCCTTCTCCTGCCGCCTTCTGCCTGATCTTCCCGAGGCTAACGCGGCGACGGCCGCAGCGCCCCCGAGGGGGCGTGGGGCACCCCGGCCGAAGGCTGGGGGAGAACCGGCGCGACCAGCCCCCCCACCCACCTCACCCGGACTACGGCCGCCACTTCGCGCTGAGCGCGATCGCACGGAGCTGCTTCATGGTCAGGGCCGGGGCGGTCCGGGTCGCGGCGGTCTGCTGGGAGCCGGAGTTGAAGGCGCTGATCACCACGCGGAAGCCGTCGGTGCGCATGGTGTCGACGGTCCACATGACGACCCCCGCGCCGCCCTTCTCACCTGGCTCCTTCCGCTCGGCGACCCTGGTCCCGTCGGGAAGGGTCTCGGACCCGGCTCCGAACAGCTCTTTCGCGACGTCGGACATGTCCGGCTGCACGTTGACCTGGACGAGACTGCGCCCCTTGCCGTCGTCGACCACGACATAGCTGAACTCGCTGTCGTCCTCGCTCCCGTGCGCCACCACCTTCAGCCCCTTGGGGACGAGCGAGGTGAGGGTCTTCAGGACCGGCCTGCCGTCCCCCTGCGCCACGGGCGGCTCCTGGGTCTGCCGCGGGTCCTCCGGAATGGCGTCGACGACCCCGCGCCACTCCGTCGCGGCCGCCAGCTTCATCAACTGGTCCGCGGACAGCGGCGGTTCGGGCCGGCTGATCGGCGCGTCCTTCTCGGCGGCGGCGTTCCACTCGCTGACGGACACGTGATGGCCGTCCGGGGTGACGAGGTTCGCCGTCCAGAGCTTGGTGTCCACCCGCCGGTCGGGATACTCGTACCCCTTGACGACGGTGACGACGGACGCGTCGGGCAGATGGCGGGTGACGCAACCGTCGTACGGCGTGTAGACCTTGTCCGGGCACTGCACGGCCTGCCGGGCGTCGGACCCGCCCGGCAGCACCCGGTTCACGGCGACGCTGACGGCGCCGGGGCCGTGCCCGTCGTCGAACACGACCTGCGCGTACGGCGCCACGAGCGGCTCGCTCGCGTCGACGCCCCGCCCCTGCGCCTTGCCGGACTTCCCCTCGGGCAGCAGCTTCTCCAGCATGCTGATCATGTCGTCCGAGGTGACGGCGCGGGCGGTGGGGGAGGCGGCGGGGCGTGGGGTGGTGCTCACGGCGGCGGGAGGCTGTCCGGACGGCGACCCGCTCCGGGGAACCAGCAGCGCCCCGCCGACCCCGGCGAGCGCGACCCCGGCCGCCCCGCCCAGCACGGTCGCCCGCCGCCGCAGCCACAGCCGCCGCCCCCGCACCGTACCGCCGGCCGCGAGCGCGCCCCGGTCGGCCTCGAAGGTGTCGCCGGCGTCGTGCAGGGCGGCGGCGAGCCGCACCTCGAAGGCGCGCTCACCACTGCTGTCACTGTCGTTGTACTGCCGCTCCACGGGCATGACGAACCACCGTCTCCACAAGGTCGATGCAGGTTGATACGGGTTGATGAGGGTCGATGAAGGTCGATGAGGGTCGATGAGGGTCGATGAGGGTTGCTGCGGGTTGCTGCCGGGCCGATGCGGGTCGATGTCAGGGGCGGGCGTACTCGGCGAGGTCCTCGCCCAGCAGCTCGCGCAGCCGCCCGAGGGCGCGCACGCACCGCGTACGGACCGCGGCCGAGCTCATGTTGAGCGCGTCGGCGGTCTCGTGCACCGACCGGTCCTCCCAGTACCGCAGGACGACCACGGCCCGGTCCTTGGCCGGCAGCCGCGCCAGCGCGTCGAGCAGGGTCAGCCGCAGCGAGGGGTCGGCGCCGCCGGGATCGGCACCGGTGTCGGCCAGTTCGGGGAACGAGTCCCTGGCCCGCTCCCTGCTGCTGAACCGCCGCCGGTGGGCGAGGAAGGTCCGGGTGAGGACGGTCTGCGCGTACCCGGCGGGGTTCTCGGCGCGGGAGACCCGGCCCCAGCGGACGTAGATCCGTCCGAGGGCCTCCTGCACCAGGTCCTCCGCGAGATGGGTGTCCCCGGCGGTGAGCAGACAGGCGGACCGGTACAGATGCCCGGCCCGCGCCGCGGCGAACACGGCGTAGTCCTCCCCAGCCCTCTGACTCATCCGCAAGCTCCCCCGTCCCCGGCTCCGGCGCCCTGCCGTTCCACCTCATTGATGCGGTGGGCCGGGGTAAATGTTTCAAAGGATTCTCAGGGCAGGTTCACCGGAGTGAGTCGAGCCAGCCGGCGAGACGGGCGCCCTCGCGGGTCATGACACCCGGGTCGCGCAGGGCGTTGGCCAGGAGCGACATGCCCTGGTAGCCGGAGACCAGGGTGACGGCCAGGTCGTCCGGGTCGTCCGCGCCAGAGAGCCGCAGCTCGCGGAACTGGCGCGCCGCCCAGTCCAGCAGCCGCCGGATCACCGCGCCGGCCTCGGTGTCGAGGGTGCCGTCGGCACGCTTGCCGAGCTCGGCGGCCAGGGTGCCGGTGGGGCACCCGTACCGGGCGGCGACGTCACGCTGCTCGACCCAGGCCTCGACCAGCGCCTTGAGCCGGTCGCGCGGGTCGGGCAACCGGTCGAGGCGGGCGGTGAGTTCGTCGAGGTGCGCGGTGTGTTCGCCGAGCGCGGCCCGGACCAGTTCGTCCTTGGTCTTGAAGTAGTAGTAGACGTTCCCGACCGGGACGTCGGCCTCGCGCGCGATGTCCGCGAGGGTGGTGCGCTCGACGCCCTGCTCGTGCAGGACCTGGGCGGCCGCCGCCATCAGCCGCTGCCGCTTCTGCGACGCCCGTACCCGCCGGTCCACTGAGTTGGTCACCCAACTAACTATAGACAACAGGGGAGTCGGCCGTGCTAGCGTCAACGCCAGCCGTCTAAGTCAGTCAGCTAACTAACTTCGGCTGACCAACTGACAGGGGGAACTGATGATCACAGTGACGGGCGCGACCGGCACCATCGGCCGGACGCTGGTGGACCTGCTGACCGAGGCGGGCGAGGAGGTGGTGGCGGTGTCCCGCCGCCCCCCGCGTTCCTCGCCCCCCGCCCCCGGCGTCCCCGGTGTCCGGTGGGCCGAGGGTCATGCCGGGGACGCCGCGAGCATGCGGGCGCCGCTGACCGGGGCGGCGGCCCTGTTCATCGTGCTGGGCGGCGAACTCAACGCCTTCGGCGAGGACCCGCGGCTGCTGCTCCGGGCTGCCGCGGACGCCGGCGTCGAACGGGTCGTCCTGGTCTCCTCCCAGGTCAGCGCGACCCGCCCGGAGGCTCCCTCGCATGCCCGCCTGCGCGAGTTCGAGGCGGCGGTACGCGCGTCGGGCCTCGACTCCACGATCCTGCGCCCCAGCGGCTTCGCCTCCAACGCCCTCGCCTGGGCCGACACGATCCGCACCAAGCGCACGGTCTTCGCCCCCTTCGCCGACGTGGCCCTCCCGGTCGTCGACCCGGCGGACATCGCGGCGGTGGCGGCGAAGGCGCTCCGGGCGGACGGCATCCGCGGCGCGGGCGGCGCGGACGGTACGGGCGGCCACGGGGGCCGCGTCTACGAACTGACCGGCCCGGAACCGCTCAGCCCCCGTCAGCAGGCGGCGGCCATCTCCGCGGCGCTGGGCGAGGAGGTGACGTTCGTCGAGCTCTCGCGCGAGGAGGCCCACGCGGCCATGGCCCGCTTCATGCCGGAGGAGGCGGTCGCGGGCACGCTGGACGTCCTCGGCGCACCGCTTCCCGCGGAGTCGAGGGTCAGCGCGGACGTGGCGACCGTGCTGGGCCGCCCGGCGGGCGGGTTCGCGGGGTGGGTCGGACGCAACCTGCCGGCGTTCCGGTAGGCGGGCGGGTGGAAGGTGCCCTGGCCGTACGGGACTCCGTGTGCCCGGGACACCTTCCGCTCACCGTGTCCGCCCACCGTCTCCACCCACCGCGCCCACCCCCTCGGCGGACTCACCCGCTCACAGCGCGGCCCGCACCGCCTCGACGAGCGCCGACGCCCGCGTGTCCTCCGCGCCCTCGACGATGCTGTTCATGACGTACCCGAAGGCGATGCCGTGCTCGGGGTCGGCGAAGCCCAGCGAGCCGCCGCGCCCGGGGTGCCCGAAGGCGCGGGGACCGGTGAGCGGGTTGGTCTCGACGGGCAGCATGTACCCGGAGGCGTACCGGACCGGGAACATGATGACCTTGTCCACTCCGCCGGCCTGCTCCGCGGTCGCCGACGCGAGCGTCTCGGGACTGAACAGCCGTACCCCGTCCACCTCCCCGATCAGCGCCGCGTACATCCGGGCGAGGCTCCGCGCGGTGCCGATCCCGTTGGAGGCGGGCAGCTCCGCGGCCTGCACCTCGGCCGAGTTGAAGTCGATCTCGGCGGGGTCGGTGACGGCGAACGCCCGGTTGCTCAGCGACTCGGGATCCTGCAGCGCGGCGACGAACTCCCGCGCCTCCGGCGGCACGAGGTCCAGCGGTACGGTGCTGAGATCGACGTCCGGCTTCGGGTACACCATCCGGCTGACCCGCCCGCGCTCGGCTTCCGGCAGCCCGATGAAGAAGTCGAGGCCCAGCGGCCCGGCGACCTCCTCCGCGAAGAACCGCCCCGGGGTGCGCCCGGAGACCCGCCGTACGACCTCCCCGACCAGCCACCCGAAGGTCCGCCCGTGGTAACCGTGCGCGGTCCCCGGCTCCCACTCCGGCCGCTGCGCGGCGAGCGCGTCTGCCAGCGGCTGCCAGCGCAACGCGTCCGCCAGCGGCACGGGCGGCTGCACCGTGACCACTCCGGCCCGGTGCGACAGCAACCACCGCACCGGGATCTCCGCCTTCCCGGCCGCCCCGAACTCCGGCCAGTAGTCGGCCACCGGGGCGTCGAGGTCCAACTCCCCGCGCTGCGCCAGCAGATGGGCCACGGTGGCGGTGGCCCCCTTGGTCGCGGAGTACACCAGCTGCAGGGTGTCCCGCTCCCACTCCCGCCCGGTCTCCGGATCCGCCACCCCGCCCCACAGATCCACCACCGGCCGCCCGTCCCGGTACACGCACACGGCGGCCCCCACATCCCCCCGCTCCTCGAAGTTGGCGCGGAACGCCTCCCGCACACCGTCGAACCCGTCGGCCACTTCCCCGTGGATGGTCGTCATGCCCTCATCCTGCACCGAGTTCGGTCCGTACGGTCCGGGAATGATCGTCGTCAATTACAAGTTGACGACGAGCGGTCGTCAATTTAAAGTTGACGCATGAGCCCACTCGACATCAGTCTTGCCGACCTGATCGCCCGACTCGACGAGGAACTCCCCGAAGCGGGCGAACTGGCCCGCGTCAGCGAGGCGCGCTTGCGCGCCCAGACCCTGTCCGACCTCGGTGACCAGCTCATCGACCACTACGTCAGCAAGGCCAAGCAGAGCGGCGCGTCCTGGACCGAGATCGGCGACGCCATCGGGGTCTCCAAGCAGGCCGCCCAGCAACGCCACACGCCCGCCGCGTTCGAGCGGTTCACCAACCTGAACCGGCACGGCATCGTGCTCGCCCAGGAGGCCGCCCGCACGCACCGGCACGACTCCATCGGCACCGAACACCTCCTGCTCGGCCTGCTCGGCGAACCGCGCGGCCTGGCGTACGAGGTGCTGGTCGCGAAGGCCGGGTCGGAACAACGCGTCCGCGACGCGATCCAGGAAGCGCTGCCGCCGGCCGGCGAGAAGACGCTGCGCGGTCACATTCCGTTCCGGGAGGAGAGCAAGGAGGCCATCGGCCAGGCCCGCCGCGCGTCCGCCGACCTCGGCCACGACTGGGTCGGCACGGAACACACCCTCCTCGGCCTGATCCGCGTCCCGGACAGCACGGCGGCCCGGGTCCTCCGCGACCTCGGCTTCACGCCGGAGGACCTGCACGAGACCGTCACGACCGAGATCGCCAGGCGGCGCGCCGCACGCGACGACCTCTGACGCACACGAAAGGTGCCCGGGAGGCCGTAGCCTCCCGGGCACCACGTGAGCGTGCGGGCGCCGGTGCGCGTCCGGCGGACCGTCAGCCGTCCGTCGCCGTGACGTCCGAGGCGTACACCAGGGCGACCCGGTGGTTGTACTGGACGGTGTACATCGCCTTGGCGCCGGTCACGACCGTACCGCTGGACGGGAAGAAGTCGTCCGTGAGGGACGGCGCCGTCGTGGCCACGTACGCCTGACCGGCCGGGACGGTGTACATGCTCAGCGGGGCCTGCGTCGACGGAGACAGCCCGGCCGGGTACTCGGAGGCGTCCGGGTAGCTGGAGCCGTACACCGCCACCGGCGCGTCGCCGGCCGCAGAGATCACCTTCACCCCGTGGGCGGGCGCGGTGTTGCAGCCGTGCGGGTTGTAGAACCACACCTTCGAGCCGCTGTACCAGATCGCGGTCCAGTCACCGTCCCGATCGGCGACCACGAACTGCTGTCCCGCCGCGGCCATGGCGCCCCAGTCGTTGATCCGGTCGGTGCCGGCCGCGCCCGGGTGCAGCGCCTGGTCCCCGAACAGCGGTGCCGTGTCACTGGGCGCGGTGCGCAGGTACACGAAGTCCGACGGCTGCTGCGTCTCGGTGCACGCGGTGGTGGCACCGGTCGGGTCGTCGGAGGGGCAGATCTGCACGGTCTGCAGGTTCGTCTCGAACCGGGGGGCGATGGTCACCACCGAGCCGACGGGCCCGACACCGTGCCGCCCGGTGCGCACCCCGAGCAGACTCATCAGCCGGTTCCAGTCCCAGGACGGGCCCGGGTCCCAGTGCATGCCGGACACGAGGGACGACTTCGGCCCGGCGACGTTGTCGTGGCCGATGATGTGCTGCCGGTCCAGAGGTATGTCGAACCGCGCGGCCAGGTACTTGACCAGCTCGGCCGTGGCCTCGTACTGCGCCTCGGTGTACCAGGTGGCACCGTGCGCGGCGTAGCCCTCGTGCTCGATGCCGATCGAGTGCATGTTGGTGGAGTAGTTGCCCGCGTGGAAGGCGAGGTCCTTCGTCGGCACCATCTGCGTCACCGCGCCGTCCGAGGACCGCATGACGTAGTGCGCGGCGGACCCGCCCGGCTGCGTGAAGAGGTTGACGGCCGCGTCGTACGACGTCTCGGTGTCGTGGATGACGATGCTGTCGATCCGGATGCCGTTGGCGGGCCGGTTGGAGACCTGCCCGTTGGACGGCGACGCCGGCACGAACGTACAGGCGACGGTGGCCGGGCACTCGGTACCGGTGTCCGCCGCGGACTTCAGCCCCAACGAGGCCAACTGGCCCCTGGCCGGGTCGACATCGCTGTCGGCCGCCAGCCTCACGTGCTCACCGTCGGCCGTGGTACGGCTGACGCCCTTCTCGATGGTGGCGAACACGCGCCCGGCGAAGGCAGCGGCGCCCTGCCGCTCACCGGCCTGGCTGTAACGGGCCACCGCCCCGTACCAGTTGCCGGGCTCCGCCGACCCGGAACCGGCAACCGCCTCCTGGTAGGAGGCGAGCAGCGCCGCACCCCCACGGATGTTGGCCGCGGGATCGCTGCGCAACTCCTCCGCCGACAGCCCGGTCAGCTTCGCCGCGGCCTGCACGGTGTGCAGGGCAGGAGCGGCGGCGAGCTTCGCCACGTCCCCACGCCCCGCCGCCCCCGCGTCGCCCCCGGCCATCATCGCCGGAGTCACGTCCGTGAGGTGCATCGGCCCGAACCCGCCGTCGGTGCTGTGCTGCCCGGCGTGCGTGTCCCACGCCGACTCCTGGTACGCCACCGCCAGCAGCACCTGCCGCGGCACGTGATACGCGTCGGCGGCGGCCGCGAACTCCTGCTGCAGCGTGGTCCCGCTGTCCGCGGTCCCGCCGTCGGCCAGCGCCTGCACCGGCACAGCCGCCCCACCCGCAACCGCGAGCGCGGCAACGGCGGTCAGCAGAACCGGCCGACGACGCTTCGACGCGGCGTCCCCGCGTCTGGAATTGCTTGAGCTCATGAAAAAGTCCCCGAACCTCGGAGGATCAGATGGCGGACTGGAGGATGCGCACGACGGGCCATCGGTTCACATCCCGCGACCCGGTACGCGCCCGGCCCCGCGCCCTACGCGGAGCCCCGTCCGTCGACGCCTGGAAGTGGATGATCCCCCTGTGCAAGAAGGGGAGTCAACTCAACCTCTTCAAACGGCACTTGAACGCGCCGAGGAGACCCCCACACAACGACGGCCACCACCGGCCACACGGACGCGGCAACCGAGAAAAGCTGCGGAAGCCTGCCCGAGAAGTCTCTGGAAAGGGCCGGTCACACGTCCGACCTGCGCAACACCCATGACTCCCGGACCGGTTCCAGAAGGGCACGCGGAAGACGTACATTCCCTGCGTGATCAAGTGAAGGCAGGCGGGCACTGCGCCCCGGTCGAGCGAGAGAAGGCAGCCGCGTGAACGAGACCCCGAGCCCCGGCAGTGGTCGCAGCGGCGTGGAACTGCAGATCGAGAGGATCATCGTCGCCTCCCTCGAACAGGCCACGGTCAATGTGCGCTGCCTGCGGGGCCCGGTCCGTCGTGGTGCCCGCTTCCACCGCCTCAGCGGCTCAGCACAGCCACTCGACCTGACAATGACAGAGGCCCTCGTCTTCAGGCACCGAGTACCGGCCCTCGACACCGGCCTCACTGCCTTCGTGACGCTCCGGGGGAAGGGCGTCCAGCACCTCGTGTCGGGAACCCTGGCCGCTGGATGGCAGATCATCCAGGGCACCAACCCGCAGCCTTGACCCGATCAGCCCCTCACCTGCCCCCGGCCAACGGCCCCCTGCGGCCCACCCAAGGGCCGTCCAACGCAGGCCCCACCCCACCCGTCCCGGCCGCCCGCTCGCTTCTTCCCCGTGCTGCAGTGAGCCGAGTCAAGGGTCGGCCGAAGGCCGATCGGCGCCAGCCGACGCGGACGCGGAGCGCAGCGGAGCGGGAGCGCCCTTGACTCGGCTCACGGAAGCACGACACTGCCGAAGAAGCGGGCGGCTGGGGGCACCTTGCAGCCGACGGTTCGGCAGGCGACCCCGATACCGGGACCTACCTCAGAACCAGTTCAAGCCCCCCGGCAACTCAAGGCCGGGCACCCTCGCGTGGACCAGCCTCTGTTCCCTCCCGGACACCCGCAGCCGGAACGACTCCGGCCCCGGGTACCCGGCAGAGTCGAACGCGTCGACGACCTCCTCAACGCGCTCCCACAACCGCACCGCCCCGCCCTCCCGCACCTCCCACCCACCGTCGCACGGGGTGAGCGACGCGGCAGAACCATGGACGACGTCGACCAGGTGGACGACCTTCCCCACGGTGGTCATCTGAGCGTGAGGCAAGGCGCATTGGGCGAGGAAGCGCAGATGAAAGGCCTCCGGATCGACGGCCGTGATCCGCTCCGGCCCGTACCGTGCCACCCTGCCCTTCTCCGGCAGCCCAGCGGCCCAGTGGGCCGGGTTCCCGAAGGCCGGAGCGGCGTGCGCCCGGACCGACATGAAGGAGACGGTGCCCGGCAGCAGCGGCCCCTCCGCCGTACCGTCCTCACCGACCGTGAGAAGGGCACGCGCATAGCCGTACAACCAGCCCGACAGCGTGAGCAGGATCTTCCCGCCCGGCCGGGTCTGCGCGACAAGCGCGCCGGGCACGGAACGGAAGGAACAGGCGGCCACGATCCGATCGAAGCGTGCCTCGGGCCAGTAGCCGTACCGCCCGTCCGCCACAGCCAGGGTCGGCGTGTAGCCACAGCCGTACAGGGCGTCGGCCGCCACCGCCAACCGGTCGGGATCGACGTCGATGCTGGTGACGTCGGCGGACCCGAGGCGCTCGCAGGCCAGCGCGGTGGAGTAGCCGCTGCCGGTGCCGATCTCCAACACCGTGTGCCCTTCGCCCACCTCGGCATCGGCCCACATCCGCAGGACGAGCGACGGCACGGTCGAGGACGAGGTGGGCGCCCCGCCGTGCCGCACCTCGGGCGCGCTCCAGTCCGGCTCCCGGTCGTCGAACTGGGTGATCAGCGTGGCGTCGGAGTACGCGGCGGCCAGCCACCGGTCGTGGTCGATTTCGGCGGTGACGGGCTCCCACACCACCAGCCCGTTGACGTCGGTCTCGCCGGCCGTCAGGTAGAAGCCCGGGACGAACCGATGCCTGGGCACCGCTTCCACCGCCGCCAACCAGCGAGAATCGCCCGCGGCCCCGTCCCGCGCGAGCCCCTTGGCCATCTCCCGCCGAAGCAGAACCGCGTTGCTCTCAGGTCCGTTTGATGTCGTCACGTTCTTCACCTTCCTCTCTGTTCAGGATCTCGGCGAACGCGTCCGCGATGACCGGGGCGTCCGGAAGCCAGCCCCACTGCCCGTTCGGATTGCACTCGATCGCCCACCAGTCCTCCGCAGCCGTCCCGTCGCCGGTGAGTGCGAAGTCGAAGCAACCGAAGACCAGCCCGAACGAGGCCAAGTAGCCGTGCAGAGCGACCCGAACGGACTCGGGTACGACGACCGGGGTGTGGACGAGACGGTCCCAGTCACCCCGCCGCCAGTCCAGCGCAGCGTCCGGAGCAGCGATTCGCTGGGCGAACACCCGACGCCCGACCACGGTGACCCGTACATCCCCGCTCTTCGGAATCTCGGCCTGAAAAAGATGCGCGGTCACCACGACGGAGTCGTCCAGCGAACCGGGTTCGATGCGCTGTGCCCAGATCGCACCGGCGCGCCCGTCGTCGCCCTCCGGCAGTCCACGGAACGACTTGTAGACGACGCGCTCGTGCTCGGCCGCGAACTGCCGTGCCTCCGCCACGTCATTCGTGACCAGGGTTGCCGGAATCCGCAGACCGAGAGCGGCGAACCTCTGGAGCTGTGCGGGCTTGAAGTCGGCGCGGGCCACGGCAGCCGGATGGTTCACGTACAACGCACCCCGCAGACCGTGGAGCACACCCCCGAGCCCATGACGTGCCTCGGCGACGGCGAACTCCCGGGCCTGGCGCGGCAACTGCCGAAAGCGCGCGGTGTACGGGGTCGGCCGGCGGCAGTAGACGGCCGTCACGGCCTCCAGATCCACCTCCCTGCTCGCGGTACGCAACCGCCCGCCCCACGTGGAGCCGCCGCCCTGCCCGAGCCGGAACCCGAAGACGAGATCCGGCCCGACATCCCCAGGATCTACGCGTACGACGGCCGTGCCACGCTCGTTCAAGGCCTCGATGACCAGGTCCGCGGTGACGTCCTCCAACGCGGTGAGCACCAGAACAACGGATGCCACCGCTCAGTCCGACTCGTAGTCGGTCGTGTTGTCGTCCTGGGTCTGAGGCTGGGGCTGCTGCCCGTCCCCTCCACCGGAGACCGACGCCGTACCCGTCGTCTTCGATGTCCCGTGCTTCCCCATCTCGACCACCCCGCCGGAGGCGTCCTTGTACACGGCGGTCTGCGAGGCGTCATCCAGCGCCACGGACACGTACGACGGAGCCCCGACCGGCAGCCGATCGGTCACCAACCGCATGGCCCAGGGAGCCTGAACGGCCGTAGTCGTCATGTGATTGCTCACCGTTCCTTTCGAGATTCTTGTGAAGGAGGACCGGCCGTTTGTTATGGGCCTGGCGGGCAAGAGACGGCAGTCTCCTCACCGCACGTCCATCTGCTGGGTGAGCCTTTGCCGACCCAAGGCGACGAGGGATCGGACAGCGGCTGGGCGGCAGAGATCTCCGTCGTGTCGCGGTGCTACGACCCAGTAGGTGCCGGGGGGTTGACGACGGTCGATCCGGGGGACCCCCAGATACGAGCCTTCACCTAGGCACGGCGCGTCTTGGCATTGACCCACCTGCTCGACTACGCCAGCACCCCAGTTGATGAGGGCGTAGTACGTGGCTCCGACGGTCCTGCGGTCGTGAATGACGGGGCCCCGCAATCGCCTCCTCAGGACCTGCGCGACCTGGTCGGGCTCGTCGCATGCGACGGCCGCATGTACAAGGCGGCCAGGGATCCGAACCGAGGAGAACAACTTCCCAAGCGGGAGCAGCGCCACCCCGTTGTTTGACCACTCCTCATGCGCTTTCTGTGGCATGGGATGTGCCCTGGCCAACCACTCAGCGATCAGTCTGTCGACTGCTTGCGTCTCCATCTCCTCTGGCCTCCAAAGGGACTTCTCGCCGGGCGGGTGCGCGGCAGAAACGGCAATGTCGGGTGCTTACAGGCCACGACGCTATGGACGCGGTGTACCGCCCGGCCAGTGATGTGCATGGATGTGCGCACATGCCCTCTATCGGGTTCTTGGCGGCTTTGAAGGCTTGACGCGGATAGAAAGAAGGGCCATTTTGATGCACATCAGTGCACAGCATCGAGATGGAAGGTGGCCATGCGCTTACAGTTCATCGGAATCGACCCGGACACCGGCAAGAACGGGTCGCCCACGGCATGGGTGGACTTGGACAGCACGGACATCGTGATCCAGGGCTATACGGCCGACCAGGAAACGCGGGACCAGTGCGTGGAGAACACAGCGCCCGGGCATGCGAAGGGCATCCCCGATCACGAGACGGTGATCCGCATCCCCGCACGACTGGTGCCGATCCTGAGGGAGGCTTGTGATGCCGCAGAACGTGCCCAGCTTCGATGAGCTGATAGAGGCCGCACAGCACTCAGCCGTTCACCTGGAAATGCGGGATCAGTACGCGGTCGGCGACGAGGCGGTCGACTTCGCCACGTGGCTCGCCACGGGCCAGCGCGACTCCGACCCGACCTCGGAGTACTGGGCTCCCTGGGTGGACATGATCTCCCGCGTGACGGCCCGCGGAGTTGTCGTGCGGCGTGCGCGAATCGTCTCCGAACCGGTCACCGACTACATCCGGTACGAGCATGCCGGAACTGTCGTCAATGTGCTGGCCGGTGAGCAGGTGCGCTGGTTGCGTCGCAGTCAGGCAGCCGATCTGTTGCTTCCTGGTGCCGACCTGTGGATCTTTGATGGGAATCGCGTCCTCTTCAACCACTTCACCGGAACCGGTGACTGGGGGGAACCGCCCATGGAGCTGAGCACCGACTCGGTCATCGTCAAGCAGTGTTCGGATGCCTTCGAAGCGGTCTGGGAGCGCGCCGTTCCGCACGATCAGTACGAGATCCACTGACAGAAAGCACCACTGGCCAGCGCATGCCCATATCCCCGTCCTCCTCGGCGCAGACCGCGCGTGAGAACGTCGCGCGTCGGCTCCGCGACCTGAGGAAGAACGCCGGCCTGACGGTCACAGAGCTGGCCTCACACTGTGGTTGGCACCATGCCAAGACCTCCCGAATTGAGAACGCGCGGACACCCCCGTCGCCCACGGACATCCGGCTCTGGTGCCGTGCAACTGGCTCCGCCGCCCAGATTCCCGATCTGATCGCGGCTTCCCAGGACGCTGAGTCGCTCTACCGAGAGTGGCGGCAACGCGTGCGCTCCGGCCTGCGGAAGCTTCAGGAAAGCTATGTGGAGCTGTACAGGTCGACGGGCCTGCTGCGCGTGTACTCTCCGGTCCTGATCCCCGGGCTCCTCCAGACCGAGGGGTATGCGAGAGCGCTGCTGAGCGCGAATGCTCGGCTCCTGGACGTCCCAGACGACGCTGCTGAGGCAGCCATCGCACGCCTCCAGCGCTCGCAGGTAATCCACGAACCAGGCCACCGCTTCGTCTTCGTCATCGAGGAGGCGGTGCTCTATTACCAACTTGGCGACCCGGACGCGATGGCAGCGCAACTGGGCTACCTCCTCACAGCCGGCGCGCTACCCCAGGTCTCCTTTGGCATCATTCCCACGGCGACCCGCGAGCGCGTGCTGTGGCCCCAGGAGACCTTCGACGTCCACGACGATACGCTGGTGTCCGTTGAGTTGATCTCTGCGGAGGTGAACGTCACGCAGCCGTCTGAGATCGCCTTGTACACCAAGGCGTTCGAGCAACTGAGAAGCATGGCTGTCTACGGCAGTGGGGCCCGGGCGCTGATCCAGAAGGCGATAGAGGCTCTGCGCTGAGGCCGGGACCACCTAGGCCTGTCTGTGCGCGAGTGGAATGTAGAGTTCCGGCCACCTCAAACAGTTCCCGCTGAGCAGTGACGACAGGAAACCGATGACATATACACTCCAGGGCATGACTGACTTGGATGAATATGTCGACGAGTCCGGCGAGGACGAGCAGGATCTGTCCGCCTGGGACGATGATGAGGCAGCGACGACGACGGTCGACTGGACAGTCGAGACTGTCGTGAGTCAGATGCGTAAGGGGCGTATTGATCTCAATCCCAGCTTTCAGCGACGTGACGCTTGGACCAAGGTGGCCAAGTCTAGGTACATAGAGTCATTGGTTCAGCGCTACCCTGTGCCGCAGATCGTGCTTGCTGAGGACCAGAACACGCCTGGTCGGTACATGGTAATCGATGGTAAACAACGCCTTCTGGCAATTCGACAGTTCTGCGCCGATCCTGGTGATCCGCGAGACATTGAGTGGCTTCCTGAACGGTTGAAGCTCACTGGACTGACGGAAACGAAAAAGCTCAACGGCATAACGTATGACGAGATGCAAGAGGGCTATCCGGTCGAGGCGGTGAGATTTGAAAATGCAACAATTCGAGCTGTGCTGTTGCGTAAGTGGCACAGTCAAGACTTTCTGTACACGGTATTCTATCGCCTCAATTCCGGAAGTCTCAAGCTCTCTCCGCAGGAACTGAGGCAGGCGCTCTTTCCGGGCAAATTTATGGACTTTGTGGACGAGCGCTCGGGCGCAAGCCTCGCCCTTCGCTCGCTTCTCAATAAGAGCAAGCCTGATCGACGCATGGTGGATGCGGAGCTCCTGTTGAGGTTCCTTGCCTTTCACTTTGGTGTCCAGCCGTACGAAGGAAATCTCAAGAATTTCCTCGATGGGACGGCGAAGGCTCTCACGGCGTCTTGGGATGTCGACTCGGGGGCGAAGGTACGTAAGGCGGCCAACGAACTAGATGCCGCTATTGAGGCAGCGCGCACGATTTTTGGCGACGATGTATGCAGGAAGTACACTCGCGGCCGATTCGAGCGGGCCTTCAATAGAGCGATCTTCGATGTGCAGATTCACTTCCTGGTGAATTCGGAGCTCAGACGGTGGCAGGTGAGTCACGCAGCCGACGTTAAGGCGCAGTTTCAACTCCTCTGTGAGGAGGATCGAGACTTCGTCGATGCGGTCAGTAGCACAACAAAGACGCCGCTTGCCGTGAAGACGCGGTTTGGGGCCTGGAGGCAGCAGCTCCAAGACATGTCGGGGGTTCAGGCCGATCTGCCCAGTAGCGTTATTGCACTGTCTGAGGTGTCCTAAGTGACCGAGTGGGAAGCAGTTTCCTCGCTTGAGTCCAACGTGAACGCTGTCGCTAGGGAGCTGCGCATGCTCACTGGCGACGGCCGGATTGCCCCCGATCCTGTTGAGATGACGGACGAGTACTTTAATGATGTTCGGGTTCGAGTCAGAGCCTTCCTTATTCTCTGTAGCTCCGAACTGGAAGAGTTCGTTGAGACGCAATGTCTGGAATATCTGGCGCGCTGGGCAAAAGAAGACAACAAGGCGATGCAGCACTATTGTCTCCATGCTCTCACTATCTATTTTCGGAGAAGTATCGGAAACATGCTAGAGGGGCAAGGTTACTTTGTTGATTTCTATGCCTCGCCGGCGCAGGTCAAGAAGATGAAGCCGTCCGGCGGGAAGTTCAAGCAAGCCGACGTCGACGAGGTTCCCATACTGAACAGGAAGACGCTGATCGGGCGGGTTAGTAACTGGTACCGGGATGAGGTGGTCGGTACCAGTCACGGGATATCTGACAAGGATCTGTGTCGCTTGCTCGAGCCCCTGGGATTCAGTAAAGCCTTGGTGCGGGAGGAGTGCTCAAGTCTGGTCGCGGCTCTCCGTAGCTTGGCTGCCGGGCGAGGCGAGGCGGCGCATCGATCGACGACCGCGGGTAAGTACCCCTACCAGAGCCTTCCCAGCCCTATCTACCAACAGATGTCTGTTGGCGACGCTTGGGAAAGGTGGGCCGCGGTGAGGGACTCTCTTCCGGAGTTGCGCGACCTTCTGGATCGATCTCTCGCGATGGTCGTGGATTAACTGGCTGCGATCGCCGAGTAGATCCACACGTCAGCCGGCAGCTCATGCTTCAGACGCCATGTGATCGCCATCGGCTTGCTGCCGGTGTGCTCCTCATATGTAGCTGGACCGAGGAGCATCCAGGGGTGCGACTTGCCTATGTCGGTGGTCTTGTAACGGCGCATGAACACGAGGACGCTGCTGCCCTGTTGGACGTGGTTCCGGTAGCGCAGACCCGTTGGAGAGTTTTCTGCAGTCGCGTTCTGCGACTCCCAGTGGAAGAGCTGAGGGCTCAGCGCGAAGTCTTTGTAGCGGATGGTGGGTGAGAAGTCCTTCTCGTTCTTCTCCAGGGTGATGAGCAGGGCGTCAGTCCGAATGTCCTCAACCCACTGCACTCCCTGAGCGAAGGACCTGGGCATCTGACCGCCGAACCGGGCCACGCCGAGCGCGGCCAGTATTTCGGAGCGGTTGTACGCGCTGTGCACCTTCAAGGGAATGTGGCTGTGCGGGCCGGAGAGAGGAATCGGGAAGTGATCGGAGCGCTCGATGACGTACGACAGCACCTGTCGGAGCTCGTCCCGGAACACTGGCTGGGAACGCAGTGATTCGAGCCCTTCCCGAAAGTTGGAGAAGCCACCGGCGTTGTCCCAGAGGTTGAAGAAGAGCATGCGAGCGTACGCCTGGTCGGTTGGCGACAGCGCTTCGTATCCAGGGGCGTCGTCAGCGAGAAGGCGGAGGTAGGTCTGGGCACGCTCAGGATCGTCCACGTGGAGGAAAGCGTGGACGCGCTTGAGGAGTGCTGCTTCGCCGGACGGCGCCGGCTCCTTGATGAGGTCAGCCCTGCGAAGGACAGTGGTCCAGGAGTTGTCGCTCTTGTAGAGCTCCTTGATCTCTCGCCGACTCTCTCGTAGATAGTCCGTGAGGTGTGGTGTGCTGTAGTCCTTGACCTCCTTCACCAATACCTTGACACTCGCCGCGAGTTGGGCACGGATATTGTCGAGGATAAGGTCTTTGGACTTGCCTTCCAGGATGATTTGACAGCCGGAAGGAAGCTGCGGAAAGTCATGCTCGACGTGGTCGACAAGCCGGTTGCGAGACAGGTTTGTCAGAGCGCGGAACTGCTCCTCGAATCGGAACTCCGCTCGGTGCTGACCGATGAAGTCGAGCACCGTGAGGACGGGCTTGGACTCCGTCCGACGTAGTCCTCGGCCCAACTGCTGAAGGAAGATCGTGGCGCTGTTCGTGGGGCGCAGAAGCAACAGGGTGTCGACGTCAGGGATGTCCAGACCTTCGTTGAACAGATCAACGGAGAAGATCACCTGAAGTTTGCCATCTCGAAGGTCGGACAGGGATTGCGCCCTGGCTGCGGCAGGTGAGTCGCTGTCCAGCGCCACGGCCTGGAAACCGGCCTTGCCAAAGAAGTCGGCCATGAAGTGTGCATGGGCCTTGGTCACACAGAAGCCGAGGGCCCGCATCGCTCCTGGATTGGCAACTTTGTCGCGGATCTGCTTAACGACGATGCGGGCCCGGGCATCGTTGCCGGTGTAGACGTTGTCGAGATCCCGATCCGCGTAGCTCCCCTTCTGCCAAGTTAGATTGGTGAGATCGGTACCGTCGGGAGTGCCGAAATAGTGGAAAGGGCATAGGAGATCGTTCTCTAGGGCTTCCCAAAGGCGCATCTCCGCAGCGATTCGCCCGTCGAAGAACTCGTCCTGCACATGCAGGCCATCCATCCGCTCGGGTGTCGCAGTGAGTCCCAACAGTTCCTTTGGGTGGAAGTGGTCGATGACGCGCCGGTAGGTGGCCGCTGTGGCGTGATGGAACTCATCAATGACGATGACGTCGAAGTGCCCCGGGGCGAGCTGCTCCAGTCGCTGAAGGTTGAGCGACTGGACGCTAGCGAAGACGTGGTTCCATGCCGCCGGATCTTCGTTGGAGTAGAGGAGCTCACCGAACGATGCGTCGTCGAGCACCTCACGGTAAGTACGCAGGGACTGCTTGAGAATCTCCTTGCGGTGGGCCACAAAAAGCAGCTTCGGATTTCCGCTGCCTAGTTTCCTGCGTAGGTTTCTGTAGTCGAGTGCCGCCATGACCGTCTTACCGGTCCCGGTCGCTGCGACGAGGAGATTGCGGTTCCTGCCACGGATCTCGCGCTCGATACGCAGACGTTCCAGCATGTCCTGCTGATGCGGGTACGGACGGACGTCAAGGCCTGAAAGGCTGATCTTGAGGTCGGTTGTGGGGCCGGTTCCGCTGGCCTGTGCCAGAGCCCGATCGAGACGGTCACCGTCGGCGTCTGGGGCATACGGTTCGAAGGCGATGTCGTTCCAGTACGCGTCGAAGGTGGCTTCGAACTTGTTGAGCACAGCTGGGGTTGCCACCGATGACAGCCGCACGTTCCACTCCAAGCCGTCGAGAAGCGCGGCTTTAGAGAGGTTGGAGCTACCGACGTACGCCGTGTCGAATCCGCTCTTGCGGCGGAACAGCCACGCCTTCGCATGGAGGCGCGTCGAGCGGATCTCGTAATTGACCTTCACTTGGGCGCCGAAGTCGCGGACGAGTCGATCGAGTGCGTGGCGGTCGGTGGCGCCGATGTACGTAGTGGTGATGACTCGGATCGGTACACCGCGCTCCTTGGCAGCGCGGAGAGAGTCTTCGAGTACCCGTAGGCCATACCACTTCACGAATGCACAGAGCAGGTCAACGCGGTCTGCCGTGGCCAGTTCCGCGCGCAACTCGCTGCCGAGGCTGGGGTCTTCAGGAGAGTTGGTGATGAGCGCAGTTTCTGACAGTGGCGTTAGCGGGCGGACCGCGTAGACGCCGGGGGCTTCCTTCTCAGCCAATGCCAGGAGCTGACGGGGACCATCAGCGATCAGCTCGACCGCATCACTGGGTTCGCGGTCGCCAGAGCTGTAGGCGAGTGATTCGATGAGTTTGTTGGCGACAGCAACACGCCTATCCGGCGGCACCTGGCTGAGTCGTTGCACTATGGCCTGGCCGATGTGTCGGGCAAGTACATAAGGTGACGATTCCTCGCTGACCCCATCATCGATGGCCTTCCAGCCGGCCGCGCTCAGCTGCTCTATCTGCTCCTGCAGACGATGGGTGACGAGTTCCTCGTAAACACCCGCTACAGGCTGCGACAGGTCCCCTGACTGAGTCACGCAGATCCCCAATCCCTCATGCCACAGCGATAGCTCTGTTCTAGCAGGTGGCACTGACAATCTTTCCTGAGAGCTGCGGCGTCTCCAGAGTTGCTGCTGGGCCGCCCGCTTTTTTTCAGTGTTGTGCCTCCGTGCCCCGCCTCAAGGGCGCTCCCGCTCCGCTGCGCTCCGCGTCCGCGTCGGCTGCGCCGATGGCCCTGCGGGCCACCCTTGACCCGGGCCGCTCCAGCACGGGATGGAAGCGAGCGGGCCGCCCGGGGGAAGTGGGCGGCTTGCCGGGTGGGGCTGGGGGTGGGCTGCGGTCTTGGCCGGGGTTGGGGGCGCGTCGGACCGTTCGGGCACGCCGGGTGGGGTGGCGGATGCGGGTTGTTTGGAGAGGGGACTTTTCACCGCTGGGATGGCAACGGGTCCCGGAGCGCGCCGCGGGCAGCAGGAAGGCCTGATGGGCGACGCGCCCAGTCACGGTGGTTGCCTGGGCGGCGTCGGCCGTAGCGGGGTGTCAGGCGGTGCTGCCGGTGAGGGCGACGCTCTGGGGGGTGCCGGGGTAGCCGACGACCTGTTCGGTGGCGTCCCACTTGCCGTTGGCGTGGCGAAGGGTGTGCTTGATCTTCCCGTCGGGGGTGACGACGGCGGTCTGGAATTCTCCGGCCACCGCGGCCGCGCCGACGCTGATCATGGTGTCCGCGCCGAGCCTGCTGCTGAGGTTCCCGAAGGAGCTCCAGCTGCCGTCCGCCGCGCGGATGCCGTGCTTGATGCCGCCGGTGGTGTTGGTGAGGACGACCTGGAGGTCACCGCCGATGCCGGCGAAGGCCATGCCGTTGACCGGGCCGATGTTGGTGGCTGCCTTGTTGATGTGGCCCCACTTGGACCAGGTGCCGTCCGAGTGGCGGATGGCGTGGTAGGCGTTGGTGCCGGAGACGACACCGATCTGGGTCTCTCCGCCGCTGGTCTGTCCGGTGGCGACCTGGGTGATGTCGTCGAGCGCGCCGAGCTGGTTGGTGACGTCGCCCCACTTGGACCACTTCTCGTCCGCGTCCTGGGTGGCGTGGTAGACCTTGCCGCCCGCGAGCCCGATCAGCGCCAGACCCGGACCGGTGGAGGTGACGGCGATCTTGGTGAACGCGGGCTTGGTGCCGAGTTCGCCGGTCAGGTCGCGGAAGGCGTCCCAGCCGCCGGTCGGGCGCCGGTTGGCCTCGTAGACGTGGCCGTCGCCGCCGACAGCGAAGACGTAGTTCTTGCCCTTGATCGCCGCGTCGGCCGCGTACGCGATGTCGGTGATGGTCCCGGCGACCTTCTGCACATCGCCGAAGCCCGTCCAGTCGCCGTTGCTGTTCCGCATGCTGTGGTACAGACCGGTGCTGGTCCTGGCGAGCATCTGGGCGTTCCAGACGCTCAGCGTGGAGGCGGTGTTGTCCGTGATCCAGGACCGGATGTCGTCGACCCGGCTGGCGCGTGCCGCGGTCCGGGTCTCTGCGGGGTCGGTGCCCAGGCAGCCGCCCTGCCAGGAGTTGGTGACGATCGCGGCCAGTTCGGGGCGACCGTTCTTCTCCCGGAAGACGGGGGCGCCGGTGTCACCCTTGCAGACGGGGGCCCCGTCGATGTCCAGGGTCGTCGCGTCGACGCTCTTGCTGGTGAAGGCGCCGGAGTGCAGGGTGTCGGGGACCCAGGTGTCCTTGGTCCGCCCGTACCCGGCGCCCTTGAGCGTCTCGCCCGCTTCCGGTGCGCCGGTGGCCGGGTGCAGGAACGGCAGGCCGTAGACCGGGGCGGAGAGCCTGGCCAGGACCAGGTCGCGGTCGGTCCGTGGTATGAGCTGGGTGATGTCGCGGACCTCACCGGTGGCGGTGGTGAGGTCCGTGCGGCCGATCGTCGCGGTCGACTTCAGCTTCGGCACCCCTGCCGGCAGCGACGTGGCCTGACCCGGGTCGTCGGCGAAGCAGCTCGCGGCAGTGATCATCCACTGGTTGTTGATGAGAGTGCCTGTACAGGCTCGAGTACCGTCACCGATGTCGATCTTTGCGGTGAAGGCGGCGGCTCCACTTGTGGCAACGTCACCGTCCAGGCCCTGCGCGGTGGTCCCGGTGAGGGTTCCGGCGGCCGAGACCGTTGCGGTGAGCAGTGCTGCAGCCCACGCGATGCGAGAGCGCTTGCCAGACATATCTGTTCCTCATGAGTCTTCGGTGGTCAGCGAACTGACGTGCGCGTCAGGTGAATCGGCGCCGTAGGTGTGGGGGTGAATACGCCCCCTCGGCATTCCAGATGTCGGGAGGCGATACGACCAGACCGGTCGTCCGTGCGGCGCTTGGACGTCTGCCGGGCGTACTGCGATGTTCCACGGGGACGTTGCCGGGCGGAGAGCTGCATCCGGTGGGCCCGAGGGCCGACGAGGAGCTGGAGGGCCGCCGTCTCGGGCCGTCAGCCGGTGATACGGATCTCGACCAAGGCTGAGCGCAGGCCGGTGTCGCCGGCTTCCCCAACCGGCGTGAGGTCGTCCGCCGGGGCGTTGACGACGGTGTCCTTGCCCTGAGCGGTCAGCGTGGCCTTCACCGGGTGGGCCTGGGTCCAGATATTGAAGGTGTCGGGCAACTCAAGGGTCAGATAGCCGGACTTGGCGTTGGCCTTGAAGCAGTAGACCCCCGTACGGGCCTCGATCGCGATGTTCGACGGGTCCACACAGTCATTCAGGGTGGTCACGTCGGTGAGCCAGATGTGCCCGTCGCCGCGTTTGAGAACGACGCCGCGCTCCTGCTGCACCTTGGCGGCGCCGGGGTAGTTGTAGTCCTCGACGGCGACTGGCATGCCGTCGGCGGTCGTGGCGACCTGCCCGGCCGCGGGCGCTGTCTGCGGTAGGGCGAGCGCGGTGGCGCCAAGACCCAGCACGAGGGTGGCCGTGAGACCGCCCAGAAGGGTCTTTCGGGCAGGGGGCGTCGACACGGATTCCTCACAGGTGGCTGACACGTGGATCAAAGCGACCGCAAGGTAATCATGTTGTACGCACTAAGTAAAGTCCATGTAATGTTCCGCTGGTGCGCCACGCGGCGCCGTTACGCGCACCGAAGGCATCGCCTGACGGTGCATCAACGTCTGCAGGTGAAGAAGGTCTTCACCCGTACGCACGCCACACGGCAACTCGGTCGAAATGGACATGCGGCACCATTGTGCCCATTTCTCGATGTTCCTGCTTGGTGGTGATTGATCACTGAAGGATCGCCAAGTGAAGAAACCCCTGACTCTCGGTCGAACAGCGCGAATACACGAAGTGCAGCGAAGAGCTTCGCTGAGGGCGTTCGCTCCTCGCGCCGTCTGCGCCGCGGTGCTGTGCACATCGCTGGCTGCCGGGCTGCTCGGTGCTGCGCCAGTCGCTGCGGCTGAGGACCCCTACGCCCCGGCCTTCCGTGGCCAGGTTGTCGAAGTCTGGGAATCCGGCGGCAGTGGCATCAAGGAAGCGGCTGAGCGGGCCCTCCTCGGTTCGGACGAGGACATCAACCAGTTCCTCACCGACATGCCCACGCTTCAGCAGACGGACGACCGGGTGAACGTCTCGCGCGTGGTGAATGTCGGCGGGCCGGCGGTGCGGGAGGCGGCAAAGGCTGCGCTGCAGGGCACTCCCGAAGATGTGGAGGCCTTCTTGGACGACGGCTGGAGGGCTCCGCAGGAGCAGGATCAGCGAGTGGAGGCCAGCCGGATCGTGAACTTCGGCGGCCCCGGTGTACAGGACGCGGGCAAGGCCGCACTGCTGGGCACGCCCGAGGATGTGAAGCAGTTTTTGCAGGTCGGTCAGTTCAAGGCCCGGGAGGCCGACGACCGGGTCGAGACCAGCAGGCTGTACAACTTCGGCGGCCCCAACGTGAAGGCGGCCGCCAAGCTCGCACTGCGGGGTACTCCCGACGACATCGTCGAGTTCCTCGAGGTCGGCCAGTTCGTCGCGCGCAACCGTGACCAGGAATACACCACCGTCGCTCAGTTGACCGAGCAGGCGGAGAAGGCCGGAAAGCAGGCCGAGGAAGCGACGGACAAGGCCGAGGAGGCGTCCGCCAAGGCGATCGCGGCTGCGGTACTCGCACTGGAGGCGGCGCAGAAGGCGGCCAAGGAGACCGAGGCGGCGAAGAACGACGCGAATCGTGCGTCGGTGAAGGCCATGCAGGCAGCGGATGCGGCCCGCGCGGCGTCCGAGGCCTCGCAGCAGGCGATCGGTGCGGCGAACGCGGCCAATGCCTCTGCGCGTCGAGCCTCGTTGGCCGCTGCGCAGACCGCGAACGCGGCTGCGGCTGCGGCCGAGGCGGCCGGCCGGGCGTCGAACGCGGCGTATGCCGCGAGCAAGGACAAAGACAAGGCGCAGGCTGCTCGCGACCGGGCTGCCG
Source organism: Streptomyces sp. NPDC104761 (assembly GCF_055583445.1). NCBI lineage: Bacteria > Bacillati > Actinomycetota > Actinomycetes > Kitasatosporales > Streptomycetaceae > Streptomyces > Streptomyces sp. NPDC104761. Next base: position 209,416 of record NZ_JBVJNZ010000008.1, read on the forward strand.
AGGCCCGTAAGGCGGGCGAGCTGGCGAAGAAGTCGGCCCGCGCTGCCGAGCAGGCCGGAAAGGCGTCGCTGGCCGCCGCGGACGCGGCAGCGGCTTCGCGCAGTGCGACCGGCAACGCCAACAAGGCTGCGGCTGCGGCCGATCAGGCGGCTGACTACGCGGCGGCCGCCGGGGGCTCCTCGACCGAGGCGCGAGCCGCTGCTGCAGAAACCCGCCGCCACGCCGCCGAAGCCGACCGCGCCGCGAGCGCCGCCGAGTCGCTGGCCCGCAAGTCGGCCACCGCTGCCAACGAGGCGCGAGATGCGGCCAACTCGGCCGCCACGCACGCAGAGAAGGCAGCGGACGCCGCCGACGACGCGGCCAACCACGCCGGAGAGGCGGCCGATCGGGCGGCGGAGGCCGCCAAACAGGCTGCTGCGGCCAAGGTTGCGGCGGACACCGCCACCGCGGCGGTCACGACCGCGCAGAAGACCTTCGCCATCGCCCGGGAGACCGAGGCCGAGGATCTCAAGACACGCACCAATGCGGGTGTCGAGTCCGCGATGACGCACAAGGCCACGGCTGACACCTTCACCGTGGAGGTGTCCAAGACGGTCGTGGAGGGCCAGTCGATCGTCGAGGACACCAAGGCCCTGGCTGCCGAGGCGGGCAAGCCCGACACCGATGAGGCAGCGACAGCCGTCAAGGGGCGTGCAGTAGCACTGCGAGCGTTGAAGTACTTCGGCTCCTGGCGCAAGGAGGCAGCAGCCCAGGCCCTGTCCGGCACAGACGCCGACGTGATCGCGTATCTGAAGTCGGGATGGGACAAGGCAGTCGCGGACGAGACACGCCAGCAGGTCTCCGACCTCGCCTCGAACAGCCCCTACGCGGCGGTGCGCACCGCCGCGACCGAGGCACTCAACGGCAGCGCCCAGCAGATCCTCGACTTCTACACGAGCGGCCAGCACCAGGTCGCCAACGCCGACTACCGCGTCATGGCCTCCAAGCTCTTCAACGACGGCGGCCCGGGCGTCAAGGAAGCAGCCAGGGAGGCATTGGAGGACGGCAGCACCCAGGCGCTGCTCAGCTTTCTCAACAACGGCCAGTACGCGGCCCGCCAGACCGACGAAAGGGTGACGGCGAGCAAGCTGTACAACGACAGCGGCCCCGAGGTGAAGTCAGCAGCCAAGATCGCTCTGGCCGGCTCTGTGGACGAGGTTCACGCGTTCGTCGAGGCGGGGCAGTACATGGCGGACCGCAAGGACCAGCTTGCCTCCAACCACGTTGCACAGGTCGAACGGCTGATCGCCGAGGGTCTGGAGATCGCGGCCAACGCGCGCAGGAACAGCCACCTCGCTGCGCAGGCCGCCTTCGAGGCCAAGGGCGCTGCCGCGGACGCCGAGAAGGCGAAGAACGACGCGGCCCGAAGCGCCACGGAAGCCGCGGGCTACGCTACCGAAGCAGACGAGGCCGCCGACCGGGCCGAGTCCAGCGCCAGCAAGGCCAAGACCTCCGCCACCACCGCACGTGTCGCCGCCAACCGCGCCGACCAGGACGCCGCCGCCGCCGAGGAATCGGCTGCTCAGGCAGAGTTCTCCGCCGACTACGCGCGCGCTTCTGCGATGTCCGCCGCGCAGGCCTCGGATGACGCACGCCAGTCGGCCCTGGACGCAGGAAAGAGTTCCGCGGAGGCCGATGAACTCGCGGAGGCCGCGTGGAAGGACGTCGTCAAGAAGCGCGAAGTGGAGTTGGCCGAAGAACGTCGACTGGCTGAGGAAGCACGCCAAAAGCAGCGGGACGCAGAGAACAAGCCCAGGTGCTACATCCCGATGAACCGCGACAGCCTTCCGCCGTGCGCTCTGGCAGGCCAGGACCTCGTGTTCCCCACGATCGACCCTGTCATGAAGGAACTCGCGTGGGAAGTACTCGGCCTGAACGACGCCAAGGACTGCATCGACAACCCCAAGCTCGGCAAGTGCGCCCTGGCGGCCATGTCGTTCCTGCCCATCGGCAAGCTCAAGCTCATCAAAAAGGGTGCCGAATCTATTGAGGACATCACGGAGGCTTCACGCGCGGCCAGGGTGATCAAATGCGCCACGTGCTTCCTCGCGGGCACAAAGGTGTTGATGGCGGACGGAAGCCGGCAGGCCATTGAGACCGTGGGCGTCGGGGATCAGGTCATCGCCACCGACCCTCGTACAGGGGAAACGCAGGCCCGCACTGTCGAAGAACTCATCGTCACCGGTCTGGACACATCCTTCAACGAACTCTCCATAGCAACATCTCGCGGTACCGAGCACCTCACTGCAACGTATGAGCATCCCTTCTGGTCGCCTTCCGAAGGATCGTGGGTCAAGGCAGCAAACCTGCATTCTGGAATGACGTTGCGCACCGTCGACGGGAGCGCTGCCACCGTTGAGGGCAACCGGAGTTTCACGCAGCATGCTCGAACGTACAATTTGACCGTCGACGGACTGCACACGTATTACGTGCTGGCCGGCAATACGTCGGTCCTGGTGCACAATGAAGTCTGCGGAGTACGGGTCTCCCCCGTTGCTTCGGACTGGGCGACGAAGGGAGCGCATCTGCATGTGGGCGCAGACGAGGTTCATGTCTTCAGTCACGAGGGAGGGTTGGGTGCCAAGGGGATCCGACTCAAGACGGGTATGGCGTCGGACAAGAGCGTTCAGAAGGTTCTTGACACACTCAAAAGCAGCCCCGAACTACGCCAGGATTTGATCCAGAAGGCAAGGGCCGCGCAAAAGCACATGAACACGCACAACTGGGGAAATGCGAGCAATCGGGCTCTCGAGCTCCAGTTCTTGATCAAGGCATTGGAGAAACTGGGATGACGGGTGCAGAATTCATCGCCCACGTGCTCTCCACTGGCTCGCTCCTCGGGTTCGGGATCGGTGACAGTCCCGAAGTGGCGGATTCTGTAGTTCCGCTCTCTTACGCGGACGATTTCACGGGTCGCCGGAACTCCAGGACCCTTCGGCGAGACTACGGTCTTTTCGAGGTGACGTACGGTGGAGATCCAGATTGGGTGTGCCAGGCTATTTCCCTGGAAGTTCACCGACTGCTCCATTCGCCCGACCTGCGAGAGGAAGTTCGCGAACGACTGGGTGTTCGGTTCGAGCCCTTCACGAACTGGACCGATGTTCAACGTGAGTATGAGCGGATCCCTGGAAGCGGTGCCTTGGAAGTGATCGAAGGGTCGCCCGGGTACCGCATCCTTCGGAAACGTTCTGTCGGGGCTTCGGCCCACGTCCTGGATGATCCGGGTGCCGTCCGTGGAGAATTCCCGGGACATGGCGACGTATGGAGCCTGGAGATCATTCCAGCACGTTTTATGTGATAGCCGAAGACGCAGGTCGAGCACTTCCGCGATGCGCATGGGTCTTTTCCCGGACGGTGAACTATCCGTCGGCGGCAGGGTAGCGGGATTCCACCTCCTTGAGTCGATGGAATCCCGGAAGTACGGCTGACGCGGCCCCCCCCAGGTCTTTCTGCGGCAGGCCGCTTCGCCGAACCGCTTTTTATGCGCCGTGGCAGGCGTCGTACGGCTGGGGCTGGCCGCACCAGCAGTCCGACGTTCGCTGCGGCGGCCAGGCCACTGCCCGCCCCCGGGCCGCCAGGGTCGTCGCGTACTGCGGGAGGAGGGCGGTGTCGGACGGGGACGAGCCCTCCGAGGCGGCGAAGGCCTCGTAGGAGGGGACGGTGCCGGTGACGATGCCGAGGTTGCCGGTGCCGGAGACGGAGAGTTCGCGGAGGGAGGTCTCTATGGTCGCGAGGTGCTCGGGGTGGGACGGGTACTCCGTGGCCAGGTCGGGGTACGCCGACAGGAGTTCCGTCAGTTCTTCCGCCGGCCAGTGGAGGACCGCCACCGGGAAGGGGCGGGAGAGGGCCTCTCGGTAGGTGCCGAGTTCGGCTCGGAGGCGGGAGATCTCCGCCTCCAGCTCCTCGGGGTTCTCGGAGCCCAGGGACCAGACGCGCTTCGGGTCGTGGAGTTCGTCCAGGGAGACGGGGGACGAGTGGAGGGTGTCGGCGCGGGCGTCCCAGTCGTCGTGGGGGAGGCCGAGCATGCGGCGGACGCGGTGGCGGCCGAACAACACCGGGCGCGTGGCGTAGGGGGGTTCGGCCACGTCCGTGAGGAGGAGGGTGGCCGCCTCCGTGAACGTGTCGTGGGCCGCTTCCAGCTCGTCGTGGGACTCGAGGGACTCCGCGACGATCACCCAGGGCGCCGGGTCGCGGGGGGCGGTGGCGCGGATGCCCTCGATGATCGCCCTGGCCTCCGCCTCGTGGTCGTACTCCCAGAGGTTCGACGCCTTGAGGGCCCGGACCAGCGGTGCGTTCTCCAGGGTGTCCGGGGTGGCGAGGAGGCGGTCGTAGAGCGCGGTGGCGGCGGGGCGGTCGTCGGCCAGTTCCAGGTGGGCCGCGGCCTGGAGGAGGAGGGCTTCGGTGTCCTCGGGGTAGCGGCCGGCGGTCCGCTCCAGGCGTGCCGCTTCGGCGGTGTGGTCGACGTTCTCGGCAGGCGTGTCGGGGCGCATGAACGACACGGTACTGCCCGGCGGTGACAAAGAAGAGATAGGGATGGGGGGCAGTCGGTGCAGTCGGCGGTGAGGGGAGTCGTCCGTGCGGTTCGAGTTCGGTGGGTGTGTCGTGGAGTGGCGGGGGCCTGCTCCGTACTACTTCGTGCCGGTGCCGGAGGAGGAGTGCGAGGAGGTGCGGGCCGTGGCGGGCATGGCCTCGTACGGGTGGGGGGTCGTGCCGGTCGAAGTGACCTTGGGTGGGGTGGGTGGGGTGGTGTTCGAGACGTCCTTGTTTCCCAAGGACGGGGGGTATCTGCTGCCGTTGAAGAGCGCGGTGCGGAAGGCGCAGGGGGTCGAGGCGGGGGACGAGGTGCGGGTGGTGATGCGGGTGCGGGTCGGGTAGCGGATGGGGGCGGCGGGCACCGGTGAGACGCGTGTCCCGCCGCCTGGCCGGCCGGGTCAGATCGTCACGCCGTCGATCTGGAGGGTCTGGACCGCCTTCGCCGCCACCGACACCGCGACCGTCTTCCCGGACAGGTAGGTGTCCGAGTACGCCTTGTACGCGTCGCCGCCCGTCGTCACCGTGTTCCAGCGGGGGACCAGGCCGTTGGTGCCGCCGGTCACCGTCGTGAAGCCGGAGAGGTTGAAGGTGAAGGTCTGGGCGGAGGTGGCGGTGTTGAGGGCCACTATCACCAGGCGTCTGGCCGAGGAGTCGTAGGCGGCCACCGCGTTGCTCACGCCGGTGTCCAGGATCTTCATCCCCGGGCGGATGTGGCGGCTGAACTGGGCCATCACGTAGTACTTGGTGGTGACCGCGCCGGCCGCCAGGGTGTTCGCGTCGTACGCGATCATCGCCCAGTTCGTGGACGGGTCCATGACCTGCCAGTAGACCCAGGCGGTGGGGTGCAGCCAGCGGAAGTCGTAGAGCAGGTTGAAGGCCATGGTGTAGCCGGTGCCGTCGTTGTCGCCGGTCTCGGAGTTCCACAGGGCCTTGCCGGCCGTCGTCACGACGTCGGTGTAGAGGAGGTCGCGGCGGCCGCCGGAGCCCTGGTAGCCGTGGACGTTGACGCGGTCCACGTAGCCCTTCGTGGTGGAGGAGAAGGAGTTCCAGGTGGTGCGGGCCAGGTCGTAGCTCGTCTCGTCCGATGCGGAGATCTTCGTGGCCGTCAGGCCTCGGCTGTTCAACTCGCTGCGCAGGTAGGGGAGTACGGCCGACTGGACCGTCGAGTCGATGTGGCAGCCCTCTTGCGTGCCGGTCGCCGTCCACCAGGAGGAGGACGGTTCGTTGAAGGCCTCCACGGTCGCGAAGTTCACGCCCCAGTGGTTCTTGGCGTAGAGGGCCACGGAGGCGAGGTGGGAGGCGTGCTGGCGGTAGTTCCAGGACTGGAGGTTGTTGCCGCCGTCGGCGGCGCCGGACGGGTTGTGGTTGTCACACATCCACCACATGGGGGAGTTGGCGAAGAGCTCGGCGGTCGCGCCGCGGTTCACGGCCTTCACGAGCATGGCGCGCTGGGTGGCGTCGGCGGTCCAGTCCCAGGCCGAGGAGGTCGGGTCCTCGTTGTTCCAGTCCTGCCAGTAGCCCTCGATCTGTTTGAAGGAGGGGATGTTGGCGGAGGCGACCATCGATTCGCCGTTCACGCTGTTCCAGCTGCAGGCGCCCAGGTTGTAGCGGGCGATGTTCAGGCCGAGGCCGGGCAGTGAAGTGCTGTTGTACGTCGTCGACTTGGTGGTGAAGAAGATGTCGGCGAAGTCGTCGCGGGTGCCGAAGACGTTGCCCCACCAGGCCAGGGAGGTGCCCCAGCCCTCCCAGGTGCCCCAGGAGGTGGACGGGCTGACGGCGATGGTGGCGTCGGCGTGGGCCGTGCCGGTGGCCAGGGCGCTGCCCAGGAGGCCGCCACCCGCGGCGGCCAGGAGTGTTCTGCGTCGGATCATGGCTGTTTCTCAACCTCTCCGTGCGGCTCAAACACCGGTTCCCGGACCGGCGTCGACTCGTCCCCCCGCATGCCAACAGGAAGCATCGGGTGTGGTGCGTGAGGTTGTCGAGGGTTGTGACGGCGGTTTCTGACAGTGGTTTCTAAAACCAGTGGAGGAAGAGGGTGGGGGGAGGTGTGGTGACGGGTGGCCGCGCGGCTCTGGTGAGTTGGCGGTGGGCGCCCTATCGTGCGGGACCGGCTGGGGGTCGGTGCGACCGGCCGGTGGCCGGGGGCCCCGGACGGGGTCGGTGGGACCGGCGGGAGGTGCGCGGTGCGGGTGGTGGGGCACGGTGAGCGGCGGTGGCGGGCCCGGCGTCGGCGGGCGCTGTGGACCGGGGGCGAACTGCTCGTCACGGTGGGCGTGGTGCTGATGCTCCTGGTCGTGCACCAGCTGTGGTGGACCAACCGGGAGGCCAAGCAGGGGGCCGAGCGGAAGGTCGAGGCCCTGGAGCGGGAGTGGGGCGGCGGGGGAGGAACGGTGGACGGCTCCGGGGGAGCGGGGAGCGGCGGGGGGAAGGGCGGTTCCGGCACGGCCGGGTCCGCGGGGTCCGGCCGTACCGCCGGGGCCGGTGGGGCCGGTGGGGCGCGGACGTCGTCCACCACCCGGATTGTCGCCTCCCAGGCCTACGCCGTCCTCGTCATCCCGCGGCTCGGGCTGCGCGTGCCGGTCGCCGAGGGCGTCAGCAAGCCGAAGGTGCTCAACCACGGGTACGTCGGCCACTACCCCGGCACCCAGCAGCCGGGCCAGGCCGGGAACTTCGCGCTCGCCGGGCACCGGAACACCCACGGCGAGCCGTTCCGGTACCTGCCCCGGCTCCGGCTCGGGGACCCGGTCGAGGTGGAGACGGCGTCGGCGACCTACACGTACGTCGTGGACCAGGTCCTGCCGCAGACCTCGGCGCGTGACTCGGGGGTCGTACGGCCCGTACCGCGGTCGGTCGTGAAGCCGTCGTACGGCTACAAGGAGCCGGGGTACTACATCACGCTCACCACCTGCACGCCCGAGTTCACGTCCCGGTACCGGATGGTGGTGTGGGGGAAGCTGGTGTCGACGCGGCCGCGGGCGTAGGGCGGCAAACGCGGAACGCGGTTGCGGCGGTCCAGGTGATCCGTGCGTCTGTCCGGGGGGCTTCCGGACGTGCCGTGAGGGGGAGACGCGCGTCGGGGGATATGTCGGTGGGAGAGAGGTGACTTCGGGAGATCCGTGAGGAGATCGGCTATGTACGCGGTGGTTCGGCGGTACGAAGGGGTGACGGATCCTGCCGAGGCGGGACGCCTGGTGGACGCGGGGTTCGTTCCCCTCCTCCGGCAGGTCCCCGGTTTCGTGGCCTACTACTGGGTCGACGCCGGGGACGGAGTGATGCTCTCCACCAGCGTCTACGACGACCAGGCCGGGGCCGAGGAGTCGGTCAGGAGGGCCGCGGACTTCGTGCGGGACCAGCTCGCGTCGCTGCTGCCCAATCCGCCTCAGGTCACGGCCGGTCAGGTCGTCGCCGCGGGGTAGCCGGGGTGGGGTGGCCGAGCAGCCGGGTGGCCGGGTGGCGAGAAGCGCCCGGCGGGGCCGCGGGTGACGACCAGCGCCGGCGGGGCCGGACCTGTGGTCCCGGTGCCGGGCCCGGCGCGCCGCACCCGCTCACGTCGGCTCGCGCAGCCCCACCACCCCCGCTGCTCCCGGCACCGCCGGCCCCGCCGAGACCGCCGTCGCCACGTCCGCCCCGTGGGCCAGGCCGCCGCCGGACGACGTGGCGAGGGCGATGGTCAGGGCCCCGCCCGCGCAGGAGCCGATGGAGCGGAAGGTCTGCTGGGCGCCCGGCGAATGCCCCGCCCGTGGAACCGTCGTCCCGTCGCGGACGTTGTCGTCGTACCGGGCCCGGGCCTCGGCCCGGCCGGTCCCGTCAGCAGGGCGCTCCTCAGGCCCAGGAGGCTCCTGGAGTCGCTGGAAACGAATCATGTATAAACGGGGATGAGACGGAGAGGGGGGCGGTCGGTGTGCGCGTGAACGTGAACAGCCGCTGGGCGCTGCCGTCCCGGCCGGCCGCGCTGCTGCTGCTCCTGCTGCTCGACCTCCTCCTGCTCGACTCCGGCAGCCTCTTCACCACCGTCGCGCTCGCCGCGACCGCCGCCGTCGGCTCGGCCCTCGCCGTCTGCGCGGTGCGCGCCGCGCGCTCCGCGCCCGCCGTGCCGCCCACCCGGGTCCGCACGGCGATCCGCGACCGGGCCAGGCGTACCGCCTTCCTGCCCCAGCGCGACCCGGACGCCAGGGGCCGCAGCCGCCCGCGAGCACCCGGACACGCCCTCCCGGCGACCCCCGCGTAACCCACCCGGCCCTCCGGCCTCCGGCTTCCAGCCCCCGGCCCCCGGGCGGTCTCGCGCGCGTCGTCATGCCGTTCCGCACCGTCATCCACGGCACGACGAGACCCCTCGGAGGGCTCCCACCCATGTCCGCTTTCCTGTCCGGTTCCCTGTCGGTCTTCACCGGCCTGGTCGAGCACCTCGCCGACCTGCTCCAGCCGCTGTTCCACGCCTCCGCGGCCGCCGCAGCGATCGTCCTGTTCACCGCGCTCGTACGACTGCTCGTCCATCCCCTCTCCCGCGCGGCCGCCCGCGGGCAGCGTGCCCGGGCCGCGCTCCAGCCCAGGCTCGCCGAACTGCGCAAGCGGCACGGCAAGGACCAGGAGGCGTTCCAGAAGGCCGTGCTGGAGCTGCACGCGGCGGAGAAGGTGTCCCCGCTCTCCGGCTGCCTGCCCGGACTGCTGCAGCTGCCCGCGTTCTTCCTGCTCTACCACCTCTTCTCCAACCCGGTGATCGGCGGCCGGGGCAACGGGCTGCTCTCGCACGAACTGCTGGGCGCCCCGCTCGGCGGGCGGTGGAGCGATGTCCTCGCCGGTGCGGGCGGCGGCGGGTTCGGGAGCGCCGGGCTGGTCTACCTTGCGCTGTTCGCCGTGGTCGCCGTCGTCGCCACCGCCAACTTCCGGCGCGCCAGGCGGACGGCGGCGGAGACGGCGGCGGGGGCGGCGGCGGAGGCGTCTGCGGGGGCGGCTGCGGGGGCGGCGGCCGTGGTGAGCGAGGAGGACCGGCAGGTGGCCGGGATCGGCGCGGTCACCAAGGTCATGCCGTACCTGTCGTACGCCACGCTGGTCACCGTGGCCGTGGTACCGCTCGCCGCCGCGCTCTACGTGGTGACCAGCACGACGTGGAGCGCGGTGGAGCGCGCGGTGCTGTACAGGTGAGGGCCGTGGTGCCTACGGTCCAGTACGTGAACAGGCTCTTGCCCGCTGCACGCGCATCTTGGAGGATCGACCAGTCCTCCGATGGCTGCACCCATCGGTCGGGCGACTGCTGTCAAGGGAGATGGTGACGACCATGAAGCTGCTGCGAGTCGGTACGGCGGGGGCTGAGCGGCCCGCGCTGCTCGACGCCGAGGGTGTCCTGCGGGACCTGACGGGAATCGTCGACGACATCGACGGTGCGCTGCTCGCCGACGCCGCGGCGCTCGGCCGGGTCCGGGCCGCCGCCGAGGCCGGGGAGCTGCCGGCGCTCGACGCGAGCGGGCTGCGGATCGGGCCGCCGCTGGGGCGGATCGGGAAGGTCGTGTGCATCGGGCTCAACTACCACGACCACGCCCGCGAGACGGGGGCCGAGCCGCCGTCCGAGCCGGTCGTCTTCCTGAAGGCCGCGGACACGGTCGTGGGGCCGGACGACACCGTGCTGGTGCCGCGCGGGTCGGTGAAGACCGACTGGGAGGTCGAGCTGGCGGTGGTCATCGGGCGTACGGCGCGGTACGTGGCCGACGACGAGGACCCGCTGGCGTACGTCGCCGGGTACGCGGTCGCGCACGACGTGTCCGAGCGGGAGTTCCAGATCGAGCGGGGCGGGACCTGGGACAAGGGGAAGAACTGCGAGACGTTCAACCCGCTCGGGCCGTGGCTGGTGACGGCCGACGAGGTCGCCGACCCGCAGGACCTGTCGCTGAAGCTCTGGGTGAACGGCGAGCTGAAGCAGGACGGGACCACCGCCGAGCAGATCTTCTCGGTGGCGGAAGTCGTGCGGTACGTCAGCCGGTTCATGGTGCTGTACCCCGGGGACGTCATCAACACCGGGACTCCGGCGGGGGTGGCGCTGGGAGCGCCGGAGCCGAAGCCGTTCCTGCGGGCCGGGGACGTGGTGGAGCTGGAGATCGCGGGGCTCGGCCGTCAGCGCCAGGAGTTCAAGGACGCCTAGCCGCTCCGCCGGGAGAGCCGGGGAACTGCGCTCGTCGGTCGTCCGCGGGCCGGATGTGGTCGCTCGCGCAGTTCCCCGCGCCCCTGAAGGGCGCTACAGGCGTCGGCGTTCACAGCTCCAGGAACTTCTCCAGGGCCTCCACCACGAAGCGGTGGTCCTGGAGTTGGGGGAGGCCCGAGACCGTCACCGAGCCGATGACGCCGGCGTTCTCGACGGTGATCGGGAAGGAGCCGCCGTGGGCCGCGTACTCGTCCGGGTCCAGGCGGGAGGACTCCTCGAAGGTCGTGCCCTTGGCGCGGAAGCGGGCGCCGACCAGGTAGGAGGCCGAGCCGTAGCGCTCGACCACGCGGCGCTTGCGGGCGATCCAGGCGTCGTTGTCGGGGGTGGAGCCGGGCAGGGCCGCGTGGAAGAGCTGCTGACCCGCGCGGTGGATGTCGATGGCGACGGGGGCCTGGCGCTCCCGGGCCATCTCCACCAGCAGGGAGCCGAGCGCCCAGGCGTCGTCGTACGTGAACTGCCGGAACACCAGGCGGCGTTCCTGCTTCTCCAGCTCCTCCACGGGCGGCGTGAGTTCGGGAGTGGTCTTCGGGGTCAGCTGCGGGTGGTGCATCAGAGGGTCACCGTCACCTTGTCTCGTGCCGAACGGCGGGCTGCTTCGAGTACGTCCAGGGCGGCGGCCGCCTCCAGAGCGGTCACCGGGTTGGGGCCCTCGCCCCGCAGGGCCTTGGCCACGGCCGCGTAGTACGCGGGGTAGTCACCGGGGAGGGTCGGGACGGTACGGCCGCCGCCGGTGACCGGGGACTCTCCGGCGCCGACACGGCCGTACAGCGACTCCGGTTCCTGACCCCAGGCGGGCGCGGTGCCCGGGCGCTCGCCCTTGCGCAGGGCGTCCTCCTGCGGGTCCAGGCCGTACTTGACGTAGCCCGCCTTCGAGCCCAGCACCCGGAAGCGCGGGCCGAGCTGGGCCGCCGTGGCCGAGGCGTAGAGGTGGGAGCGGACGCCGTTCGCGTGCGTGACGGCGATGAAGGTGTCGTCGTCCGTCTCGGCGCCGGCCCGGCGGATCACCGACTCGGCGTACACCTCGGTGGCGGGGCCGAAGAGGACCAGGGCCTGGTCGACGACGTGGCTGCCGAGGTCGTACAGGAGACCTCCGATCTCTGCCGGGTCGCCGGACTCGCGCCAGCCGCCCTTGGGCTGCGGACGCCAGCGTTCGAAGCGGGACTCGAAGCGCCAGGGGTCGCCCAGCGCACCTTCGTCGAGAAGGCCGCGCAGGGTCAGGAAGTCGTTGTCCCAACGGCGGTTCTGGAAGACCGAGAGCAGCAGACCGCGCTCCTCGGCGAGGGCGGCCAGCTCGCGTGCCTCGGCGGCGGTGCCGGCGACCGGCTTGTCGACCACGACCGGGAGGCCCGCCTTGAGGGCGGTCGTCGCCAGCGGGACGTGCGTCTTGTTCGGGGACGCGATGACGACCAGGTCGAGTTCGGCGGCGCGGTCGAACAGCTCGTCGGGGCCGGCGACCGTCCGGACGCCAGGGAACTCGGCCTTCGCCTGCGCCTGCCGCTCGGGGTTCGAGGTGACCACCGTGTCCAGGGCGAGGCCCTCGGCGGCGGCGATCAGGGGGGCGTGGAAGACGGATCCGGCGAGGCCGTAGCCGATGAGGCCGACGCGGAGGGGAGGGGCAGCTGCTGTCATGCGTCCTACTTTCGCAACGCTGTTGCCAAAGTGCAAGCGGGAGGGAGAATGAGTGGCGTGAACAGGACGAGGAGCGGGCGGCCGGGGGCGGTCGGGGCGAATCTGCCGGCCATGCGCAGCCACAACAGCGCGCTGGTGCTGGAACTGCTGCGCACGGCGGGGGAGGACGGCATCAGCCGGCTCGAACTGGCCGAGCGGACCGGGCTCACCCCGCAGGCGGTCAGCAAGATCACCGCCCGGCTGCGGGAGGACGGACTCGCGGCGGAGGCCGGGCGGCGCGCGTCCACGGGCGGCAAGCCGGCCACCGTGCTCCGGCTGGTGCCGGAGGCCGGGCACGCGGTGGGGATCCAGCTCGACCGGGACGAACTGCGGGCGGTGCTCGTCGACCTCGACGGCACGGTGGTCGCCGAGCGGCAGGCGGCGGTGGACATGGGGGCCGGGGCGGAGGCCGTGCTCGGTGCGATCGGAGAGGTGGCCGGTGAGCTGGTGGAGCGCGGCGGCGACACCCTGCTCGGGGTCGGGGTCGGGGCGCCGGGGCCGCTCGACCACACCCACGGGGTGCTGCACCGGGTCACCGGCTTCCCCTCCTGGGACGGCTTCCCGCTGCGGGACGCGCTCGCCGAGCGGCTCGGGGTGCCGGTCGTCGTCGACAAGGACAGCAACGCGGCGGCCCTCGGACTCGCCGTCGGCGGCGAGAGCGGCTCCTTCGCCTGCCTGCTTCTCGGTACGGGGCTGGGCGCAGGCCTGGTGATCGGCGACACCGTGCACCGGGGGGCGCGCACCGGGGCAGGCGAGTTCGGGCACCAGGTCGTCCAGCTCGACGGGCCGCCCTGCCACTGCGGCAACCGCGGCTGCATCGAGGCGCTGTGCCTGGCGGCGGTGGCCCGCGGCGACGTGGCCGAGGCGGCGCGGGTCCTCGGCGTCGGCGCCGCGAACCTGGCCGGCCTGCTCGACATCGACCTCGTGCTGCTCGGCGGCCGTACGATCGCCGCCGCGCCGGAGCCCTTCGTACGGGGGGTCGCCGCCGTCCTCGACGCCCACACCCGGCGGGAGGGCAGCCTGCGCACGGCCGTCCCGGTCCGCCTCGCTCCCGGCGGCGACCGAGGCGTCGCGGAGGGCGCCGCCCAACTGCTCCTCGCCCCCCTGTTCGGCCGCGCGGACGGCTGACCACCGTTCGGCCAAGAGGGGACGCGGGGAACTGCGCGACCGGCCCCCACCGGCCGGCAGGCG
>NZ_JBVJNZ010000008.1:223136-277038 GCF_055583445.1 Streptomyces sp. NPDC104761
GTGGTCACCGGTCGTTCGGCACCGCCGGGATCCGCCGTCGTGGCTGGTCGCCGTTGCGGCGGGGTGGGGGAGTGGCGTTCAGCCGGACCGGCGGGGTGAGGGAGCGGCGATCAGGTGAACCGGCGGGGCGTTTTGAGTGTCGGTGGTGCAGCCGACCCAGGGGCGCGGGGAACTGCGCGAGCGGCCCCCACCGGCCAGCAGGTGGTCACCGGTCGTTCGGCACCGCCGGGATCCGCCGTCGTGGCTGGTCGCCGTTGCGGCGGGGTGGGGGAGTGGCGTTCAGCCGGACCGGCGGGGCGGGGGAGCGGCGATCAGGTGAACCGGCGGGGCGTTTTGAGTATCGGTGGTGCAGCCGACCCAGGGGCGCGGGGAACTGCGCGGCCAGCCCCCACCGGCCAGCAGGTGGTCACCGGTCGTTCGGCACCCCCGGGATCCGCCGTCGCGGCTGGTCGCCGTTGCGGCGGGGCGGGGGAGCGGCGTTCAGCCGGACCGGCGGGGTGGGGGAGAGCGGCGAACAGTTGAACCGGCCGGGTTGGGGAGAGCGGCGATCAGTTGAACCGGCGGGGTTGGCGGGCGCCGTGAAGAGCCGGGCCGGTGGGGCGTTTTGAGTGCCGTGGGTGCAGCCGACCCAGGGGCGCGGGGAACTGCGCCGCCAGCCCCCACCGGCCGGCAGGTGGTCGTCGGCCGTTCGGCGCCGCCGGTCGGGTGGGGAGGGGCGGCCGATCGGGCGGAAAGTGGGCGCTTTCGCGGAGTGGTGACCGGAGGCGGCGGTCCGTGTCCGGCAGGCTCACCTGTTCATGCGCATGCGACTGAGCACCCCCCTGTCCCTCTGCCTGGCCGCCGCAGCCGCCGTACTCGTCCCCGCGCCGCAGGCGATCGCCGAGTCCTCCTGCGCGGCCGCAGGCGGGCAGGGCTTCCCCCTCACCACCCGCCTCCACGATGGCCCCACGTCCTACGAGCCCGGCGGCGGTTTCGGCACCTGGTACCTCGACCTCACCAACACCACCGCCCACACCTGCGCCGACGTCCACCCGGTCGTCGTCCTCGTCGACGACAAGAAGGCCCTCAAGCCGTCCCAGACCGAGCTGGAGTTCTACGACGGCCCGCGCACCCGCCCGGTCCCGCTGACGGAGACCGACGAGTCCGAGCTGGTCGGAGTCTTCGACGGGACCGACTTCCCGGGGCTCACCGTGGCGCCCGGGGCGACCGTCTCGGTCAAGGTGAGACTGGCGATCACCTCCGACGCCGTACGCAACGGGGTCACGGCCAACGCGGCCGCCGTGCAGCGGCAGGGGTCGGACGGCGCGTGGGTGGGGGAGTCGAACGACTACCGCTTCGGCATCGGAGGCGAACCGCCACCGCCGCCCGCGACCGCCGCCCCCGCCGTCCCGTCCGGCGGCTCCACGCAGGCCGGCCCGGATACGTCCTCGCAGAGCCCCGGACCCTCGGGGACCGACCCCGCCAGTCCCAGTCCCGACAGCAGCCGCGGAGCCAGCCCCGCCGCCTCCCCCGGCGACAGCGCCCCGCCCTTCACCGACGAGGCCGGCGGAAACCCGGACCGCCGCCGGGAGGCCTGGGACCGCCGCCGGGAAGCCTGGGACAACCGTCAGGAAGCCTGGAAGGGTGCCGACGGGCCCTGGGAGGCCGGGGAACGCGCCCGCGAACTGGCCCGCACCGGCCTGGGCCTGGCCCACGGGCTGTTCACGGCCTCCGTCGCCCTGCTCACCGTAGGAGCGAGCGCGTTCCTGCTGGCCCGCCGGCGGCGGTGACCCCTGCCGGGTGACGGTGCGGGCGGCGTCCCCTGTCCGGGCCGGGACGGACCTCGTCTGCGACGATCCCTGCGTGGACTACCCGAACGACCAGGCCCCCGGCGCCCCCGTCCGCGCCGGCATCCCGGAGCACGGCCGCATCCCGAAGTACTACGCGGTGAAGGCGCGGATCGACCAGCTCGTCGGCGCACTTGCGGAGGGCAGCGTCATCCCCACCGAGCGCGACCTGTCGGAGGAGTACGGGGTCGCCCGCGAGACCGTCCGGCAGGCGCTGCGCGAGCTGGTCCTGGAGGGCAAGCTGCGCCGGCAGGGCCGCGGCACGGTCGTCGCGGGGCCCAAGCTGGAGCAGCCGCTCTCCCTCGCCAGCTACACCGAGGGGGTGCGGCGGCAGGGCCGTACCCCCGGCCGGAGCCTCGTCACCCTCGACCGCTTCCCCTGCCCGGCCGCCCTCGCCGCCGAGACCGGCCTGGAGCGCGGCGAACCCGTCTGGCACCTGGAGCGCGTGCTGCTCGCCGACGACGAGCGGGTCGGTCTGGAGAGCACGTACGTCGCCGTCGCCCGGGTCCCGCACCTCGACACCGACTTCCACCCCGACTCCTCCTTCTACGGCTACCTGCAGAAGAAGGGCATCGTCTTCGGGGACGCCGACGAACGAATCGAGACCGTGCTGGCCACCCCGCGCGAGGCGCTGCTCATCGGCACCCCGCCGGCCCTTCCGATGCTGCTGATCCACCGGGTGTCACGGGACACCGAGGGACGGCCGCTGGAGCGGGCGCGATCGCTGTACCGGGGGGACCGGTTCTCGTTTTCGGTCCATCTCGGCGGCTGAAAAGTGCAACCGGTTTCGGCTGCTTCTGATCTTGGTTGAGTGTTACGAAACGATAACAGGTCTAGCCCAGATGCGATGACCCGTTCAGGCTCTCGTTGTCAGCCGGATCTTTTCGGTTCTCCAGTCGCGAGGAGCGTGGCCGTCGTGAGAGTGACAGTCGTCGGAGCAGGCGTGGTGGGCACCATGCACGCCTGGCAGGCAAGAGAACGCGGCCACGAGGTCGTGCAGATCGAGCGCGAGGCCGAGGCCCGCGGCGCCTCGCTGCGCAACTTCGGGCAGATCTGGGTGAGCGGGCGCGCGGGCGGCGCGGAACTCGAGACCGCCCTGCGGGCCAGGGAGCTGTGGGAGGAGATCGGCGGCCGGGTGCCCGCGCTCGGCTTCCGTGCCAACGGGTCGCTGACCCCGGTGCGCGGCGCGTACGAACTCGCCGTCGCGGAGGCCGCCGTGGCCCGCGAGGACGCGGCCGCCCGCGGCCACGAGCTGCTCACCCCGGCCGAGGCCCGCGCCCTGAACCCCGCCCTGCGCGGTGACTTCGACGCCGCCCTCCACTGCGCGCGGGACGCGGCCGTCGAGCCGCGCACCGCCCAGCTCGCCCTCCGTGCCGAGCTGCTGAAGTCCCCCGACTACACCTTCCTGCCGGGCCGCGAGGTCCGCGAGGTGACCGGACCCGGCACGGTCCGCGACGACCACGGCGACGTCCACCACGCCGACGCCGTCGTCCTGTGCACCGGCGCCTGGCTCGGCGGCCTGGTCCGCGAGCTGGCCGGACCCGACCTGCCCGTGCGCCGGGTCCGCCTCCAGATGATGCAGACCGACCCGCTCGGCGAACCCCTCCCCACCTCGGTCGCCGACGCCGACAGCTTCCGCTACTACCCGGCCTACGCCTCCCCGGCCCTGGACGAGCTCAACGCCCGCTCACCGCAGCCCGAGACGGCGGCGGCCCACCGCATGCAGCTGCTCATGGTGCAGCGCGCCGACGGCGGCCTCACCATCGGCGACACCCACGAGTACGAGCAGCCCTTCCCCTTCGACACCGTCGAGGAGCCCTACGAGCACCTCACCGGGGTCGTCGCAGCCCTCCTCGGCCGGCCGCTGCCGCGCGTCCGGCACCGCTGGGCCGGGGTGTACGCGCAGTGCACCGACACCACCCGGGTCGTGCACCGGCAGCAGGTGGCCGACGGGGTGTGGCTGGTCACCGGGCCCGGCGGGCGCGGCATGACCTGCTCGCCCGCGATAGCCGAGACAACCGCCGACGAACTGGGATGGTGACAGAGATGACCGACACGGCAGGGACCACCGGGGACATCCGGCTCGTCGTGCTCGACATGGCCGGTACGACCGTCGCGGACGGCGGGCTCGTCGAGCACGCGTTCACGGCCGCCGCCCGCCGGCTTGGCGCCGACCCCGACCAGATGATCGGCTACGTCCGCGCCACCATGGGCGAGTCGAAGATCTCCGTCTTCCGGCACCTGTTCGGGGAGGAGACCAGGGCCCAGGAGGCCAACCGGGCCTTCGAGGCGGCCTACGCCGAACTCGTCGACGCAGGCAGGGTGCGCGCCCTGCCCGGCGCCCGCGAGACCATCGAGAGGCTCCGGGCGGACGGCCGTACCGTCGTCCTCACCACCGGGTTCGCCCGCGCCACCCAGGACGCGATCCTCGCCGCCCTCGGATGGCATGATCTGGTGCCGCTCACCCTGTGCCCCGCCGACGCCGGCGGCCGCGGCCGGCCCTACCCCGACATGGTCCTCACCGCGCTGTTGCGTACGGCCGCCGCCGACGACGTCCGCCAGGTCGCCGTCGTCGGCGACACCTCCTACGACATGCTCACCGGCGTCCGCGCCGGAGCGGGCCTGGTCGCCGGGGTGCTGACCGGCGCGCACGACGCGGACGCGCTGTGGACGGCCGGGGCGACCCATGTGCTGGAGAGCGTCGCGGACCTGCCGGGAGCGCTCGGATGACAGGCCGCCACCGGCGACCGACCGACCACCGGAACACCGAGCACGTCCGCGACGCCCCTGGATCTGGTGATCGGCGGGGTCGCATTCAGGCAGTCCTGACTAGGCTGGGGCGTCCGGTACACCGTGGTTCCGGCGCCCCAGGCTCATGCACGACAGCTCACGCATGACCGCACGTCCGCCATCCGCACGCCAGGAGACGCACCACATGGCAGAGCGCAAGCCCATCGAGTCGTGGCTCACCGACATGGACGGGGTCCTCATCCACGAGGGGGTTCCGATTCCCGGAGCGGAGGCCTTCCTGAAGAAGCTGCGGGAGTCCGGACGGCCCTTCCTGGTGCTCACCAACAACTCCATCTACACCGCCCGTGACCTGCACGCACGGCTGCGGCGGATGGGGCTCGACGTGCCGGTGGAGAACATCTGGACCTCGGCCCTCGCCACCGCCCAGTTCCTGGACGACCAGCGGCCCGGCGGCAGCGCCTACGTCATCGGCGAGGCCGGTCTGACCACCGCCCTGCACGACATCGGGTACATCCTCACCGACCACGAGCCCGACTTCGTGATCCTCGGCGAGACCCGCACCTACTCCTTCGAGGCGCTGACCAAGGCCGTGCGGCTGATCAACGGCGGTGCCCGGTTCATCGCCACCAACCCCGACAACGTCGGCCCGTCCGTGGAGGGCGACCTGCCCGCCACCGGCTCGGTCGCCGCGCTGATCACCGCCGCGACCGGCAAGAAGCCGTACTTCGTCGGCAAGCCCAACC
Source organism: Streptomyces sp. NPDC104761 (assembly GCF_055583445.1). NCBI lineage: Bacteria > Bacillati > Actinomycetota > Actinomycetes > Kitasatosporales > Streptomycetaceae > Streptomyces > Streptomyces sp. NPDC104761. The sequence goes on from NZ_JBVJNZ010000008.1 coordinate 228,457, forward strand.
CGCTGATGATGCGGGCCGGCCTGAACGCGCTCGGCGCCCACTCGGAGACCTCCGCGATGATCGGCGACCGCATGGACACCGACGTCCTCGCGGGTCTGGAGGCCGGGATGCGCACCTTCCTGGTGCTGTCCGGCGTCACCCAGCCGGACGACGTCGACCGCTACCCGTTCCGGCCCTCCGAGGTCGTGGACTCGATCGCGGACCTCGTCGACCGGATCTGACCGGCTCCGGATCTGACCGGCTCCGGATCTGACCGACTCCGGGTCGCTCCGGATCGCCTCTGAACCGGCTGTGACCGGCGGGGATCAAACCTGAGATCACCCGTACGGAGCAACAAGGCGCCCCCCGAGGATGCGGGGGCGCCCCGTGCGGGGGAGCCTCCAGATATCTGGAGGTTCACGATGGGCTCAATTCCCCTCACTCTCGGTACCGGACTCCTGGCCTGCGCCGTCGGGCTCGCGCCGGCGGCCGCCCTCGCGGCGGACGGCCAGGGCGTCACCGTGACCCCCGCTTCCCCGTCCGCCGGATCCGTGGTGGCGCTGCGGGCGAGCGGCTGCTCCGGTACGACCGGCACCGCCGTCTCGACGGCCTTCGTCACGGACGCCCGCCTCGGCGGCACCGGCGGCGACCTGACCGGCCAGGCCCAGGTCCGCTCCACGGCCGGCGCCGGCACCTACACCGTGCAGGTCAGCTGCGGCGGCTCGGCCGTCACCGGCAGCGTCACCGTCGTACCGCAGACGTCGTCCCAGTCGTTGCGGCAGGACGTGCCCGGTGTGGTGCCCGCCTCGCCGTTCGCACCCGTGCACGCGGGCGGCGGCGGTACCGCTCCGCTCACCTCGGCGGACGCCCGCTCGGCCGGTCCCGACACCGCGCAGGCGGTCACCGGCCTGCTCCTCGCCGCTTTCGCCGTGGCCGCCGTGGGACTGCTGAGCGCCCGCCGCCGCCAGGGCGCGCGCTGAGGACGGGAGCACGATGTCCGACGACACCGAACGTTCCCCCGGCACCGGACGGCTGCTGACCGGGGTGGCCTGGGCGGTCCTGCTGCTCGGGCTGTGGCTGTGGGGCCGCGGAGTGACCGAGATACCCGACGGCATGTCGGGGCCCACCACGGGCGACGTGGCCGCCGTCGGCCGCCCGCCCTCGGATCCTGAACTCCCGCCCGCGGCCAAGCCGTTGACCGCGGCCGTGCCGGAGCGCGTCGACATACCGGACCTGGGCGTGCAGGCCCCCGTGGTCGCCCGCGGCCTCGACGAGGACGGCGGGGTCGATCCGCCCCCCTTCGACCAGCCCGGCGTGGTCGGCTGGTACGGCTCCGGGACCGACCCCGGCGCGGCCGGTACCGCCGTTCTGGTCGGGCACGTCGACACCGAGACCAGGCCCGCCGTCTTCTACAAGATCAGCGCGATGCGCCCCGGCGAGACGATCCGCGTGGTCCGCGCCGACAACACGGTCGCCGAGTTCACCGTCGACGACGTCCGGGTCCTGCCCCGCGACCACTTCGACGCCCAACAGGCCTACGGCCCGCGGCAGTCGGGACGGGCCGAACTCCGCCTGATCACCTGCGGCGGCACCTTCGACCGGACGACGCACCGCTACACGGCGAACGTGGTGGTCTCGGCGTACCTGACGGGCACCGGCCCGTAGAACGCGCGGCGGTGACCCGAACTCCCGGACAACCCTTGGCGTCCCTGGGGTGTCTGAAGGGTGGCGGGGCGAGAGGCGTCCCGTGGGGAGGGGCACGGAATGACCAACCGCCAGCGCAGGGCGGGGGCGGTACTGGCCGCCTTCGCGGCCGCCGTCGCCGCATGGTTGCCCGCCACGTCCGCACAGGCCGCGGACGGTCCTGTGGTGCACATCTTCGTGGTGAACGACAGCATCGGGGTGCCGGTGCCGACCCAGGATCCGCCGCAGATCAGCTGGGGCCTGGACAACGACGGGCCGGGCGCCGCGAAGGACGTCACGGTCAAGCTCGACTTCAGCCAGGTCAAGGACTGGGTCACCGTCAACGGGAAGACGGTCGACACCTACACGGCGCCCGCGCTCGGCGACCTCCACGAGGGCGACAACGGAGGCGGCTTCGTGGACCTGCGGGCGAAGGACGGCACCCCGCTGGGCACCAAGGGCACGGTGACCCTCAGCGGTACCTCGTCGAACGGCACCGTGATCTCGAAGGACGTCGAAGTGACCGCGGGTGACGTGGAGCTGAAGGTCAACAAGCTCGCCGACCGCAAGGGCGACAAGCCCGGTTCCACCATCGAGTCCCCGCTCACCATCAGCAACACCGGCTCCCTGCCCGCGAACGGCGTCCAGCTGCAGGTGCTCACCACCCCCGGCCTCTCCTACGCGGACAGGTTCTCCAACTGCTCCTACTCCACGGTCTCCGGTGATCCGTACGGCTCCACCCAGCAGGCGTTGTGCACCTTCGACACGACCGTCGAGCCGGGCAAGAGCTACCGGTTGGACCAGCCGCTCAAGCTGGACGTGAGCAACCAGGCCCTGTACGAGTACATCCGCCGGGAGGCCCTGCCGGTGAGGGACGCCAAGGCGCCGTCCGGGAGCGGACCGAAGCTCTCCCTCGTGCCCGCCGGGGCCGCGGACACCGGCGCCATGAAGGTCGGCAGCCAGTACGTCATGGTCGACAACACGGCGGACATGGCCGCGGGCGGCGACACCGTTGCGGGCGCGCCGGGCGACCTGGTGCACGTGGACCTCACGTTGAGCGACGAAGGACCGGCCCGGATGGCCAACAACGTCGGCGACGACCAGCCCGCGCTGCTGTTCACCGTCCCCACCGGCACCAAGGCCGTGGAGATCGCCGACCGGTGCCGGGTGTGGGACCCCGAGGCGCAGTCCAGCACCGGAGAGCGGACGCCCGGCGCCGCGCAGTACGTCTGCTTCCCCGAGCCGAACCAGTTCGAGGTCGGGGACACCCGTACCTTCGGCTTCGGCCTGAAGATCCGCGAGGGCGCGAAGACCACCACCGGTGAGGTCCGGGCGACGACGTCGTACGACACCGCCCTGGAGTTCGACCACAACCCGGACAACAACACCGCGCCCGTCACCGTCAAGGTCGAGGGCGACGACAGCGGTGCCACCCCCTCGCCCTCCGCGTCCGCCACCACCCCGGGCACCGACGGCAAGGCCGGCGGCAACGACGTCACCCCCCAGACGGTCGCCGACACGGCCGGGGCCGGTTCCCTCGCCAGCACGGGCGGCAGCAGCGTGCTGCCCGTCGCCGCCGCGGTGGGCGCGGGCGCGCTGCTGCTCGGTGGCGGTCTGCTGGTCGTCGTCAGGCGCCGGAAGGCCTGACCTCCGGTTCGGCCGCAACCCGCCGCACCAGTCGCCCGGTCGACGGCCTGCTCCCCTGAGACCGCCGACCGGGCCGGTCCTCGACCGCGCGCGCTCGGGCTGCGGGAGTAGCCCGGCGGCAGGCGCGGGAGGCTGGGAAGGCGGGCCGGTGTCCGGGCCGCCCGCAAGCGACTCTAGAGGGCGACGGGCGCCCCGGCCTAGGTTCGCGCCGCCAAGCCCTCGACAGCGCCTGTAACAGCTCGCCGACAAGGTTGGGCGATCTCGTGGCGAGTGCGGTGGGTATGTCACGATTGGGCTCTGGCCAAGTGCACCCAGGGGGGAATTGGATGTACGACAGCAGGGGGGCCCGCTCGGCGGCCCGGGCCGGGGCACTGGGGGCGGCGCTGCTGCTCGCCGGCTGCTCCTCGGGCGGCGGCTCGGACGGGGACGGGCCGGCCGCGAGTCCGCGGGCGGCGATCACCCAACAGCCCAAGGAGGCCGACCCGTTCTGGGTGAACCCGGACTCCAACGCGGCCCGCCAGGTGAGGGCCTACGCGCAGGCCGGCAAGGACGGCGACGCCGAGCAGATCCGCAAGATAGCGGCACAGCCGACCGGCGAGTGGATCGGCCCGGAGAACCCGGAGCAGGAGGCGCGCGGCTTCACCGAGGCCGCCCAGAAGTCCGACCGCACGGCCCTGCTGGTCCTCTACGACATCCCGCACCGCGACTGCGGCCAGTACAGCCAGGGCGGGGCGGCCGACGGCGACGCGTACCGGGCGTGGATCGACGGGGTCGCGAGCGGCATCCAGGACCGCCCGGCCACCGTCGTCCTGGAACCGGACGCGGTACTGCACCTCGTCGACGGCTGCACCCCGGCCCGGTTCGCCGAGGAGCGCTACGACCTCCTGCGCGGCGCGATCACCAAGCTCAAGTCCCTGAAGAACACCAAGGTCTACCTGGACGCGGGCAACGCGGGCTGGGGCCACCCCGACCAGATCTACCGGTCCCTGCAGCAGGCGGGCGTCGACCGGGCCGACGGCTTCGCGGTCAACGTCTCCAACTTCTACTCCACCGAGGACTCCGTCACCTACGGCAAGCAGCTCTCGGCGAAGGTGGGCGGCAAGCACTTCGTCATCGACACCAGCAGGAACGGCAACGGCCCCTACACGGGCGGCAACCCGGAAGAACGCTGGTGCAACCCGCCCGGGCGGGCACTGGGGGAGACGCCCACCACCAGGACGGCGGACCCCCTGGTGGACGCCTACCTGTGGGTCAAGCGCCCCGGCGAGTCCGACGGCACCTGCAAGGGAGGCCCCCAGGCAGGCAACTGGTGGCCGACCTACGCCTTGAAACTGGCGCAAGCCTCACACACCTAGGGGCGCGGGGCGGAGTCAATGTGCGGCTGCGCCGCGCGGGCGCGACGGGCTCGCACCGGCCCGCAGGTGACCACTGCCCGGTTCGGCACCGCCGGACACCGCCGTCGCGGCCGAGCGCCGTGGCGGCGGGAAGGGGGTGGGAGCGGCGACCGTGCAGCCGACCCGGGGGCGCGGGGCGGAGTCAATGTGCGGCTCCGCCGCGCGGGCGCGACGGGCTCGCACCGGCCCGCAGGTGACCACTGCCCGGTTCGGCACCGCCGGACACCGCCGTCGTGGCCGAGCGCCGTGGCGGCGGGAAGGGGGTGGGAGCGGCGACCGTGCAGCCGACCCGGGGGGCGCGCGGCGGAGTCAATGTGCGGCTCCGCCGCGGGCGCGACCAGGCGCCGCGCTCCCGCGCCTGAAGGACCCACCCGCGGGAGCGCGGCGGCAGCGCGGAGCGCTACGGCACCTTCACCCACTGCGCCACGCTCGGCGTCCCCTGGTCGTCGTCCACGAAAATCATGTACCACCCCGAAGGGACCAGGTTCCGGTTCTCCGGCACCGTCACCGTGATCCGGTCGCCCGACGTCCTGAAGTCCAGGGCGACCGACCTCTGGTCGACGTCCGTCACATGCGTGGTCGCACTCGGCCGGATCAACCGCACCTTCCTGATCGTCGACGCGTGCCGCGAGGTGAACGTGCCGGTCCCGCCCCGCGCGATGGTCTGCGGGCCTCCGCTCAGTGACGGCCGTGAGTCCCGGTACAGGTACGGCGGCGTGTAGATCTCGATCCGCTGCTCGAACACCCCCGGCTTGGTGTTCGCCTTGTCCGCGAAGAGCGGGTTGGAGCCGAAGAACATGACCCGGCCGTCGGGAAGGAGGATCGAGCCGGAGTGGTAGTCGCGGCCCACGAGCGGGTCGGCCACCCTCCGGAAGGAGTTGGTCGCGGTGTCGTAGAGCCGCGCCTGCCTGATGTCGGACGCGCCGCGCCCCCGGTAGTCCTCGGAGCCGCCGGACACCAGCACGGAGTCGTCGGGCAGGACGGAGATCTGCGGGTACCGCGTCCCCTTCTCCAGCGAGGGGCCGTCCACGAACTTCGGGTCGGGGTCCTTCAGGTCGATCAGCCGCGTCCTGTTCGTCGACAGGCTGGACTCGCCGACCCCGCCGCCCCCGACCACCATGTACTTCTCGTCCTGCGCCGGAGGCAGCAGCACCGTCCCGGACGTCTCCAGCATGTTCGGATCGCTGAGCCCGGACAGCTTGGTGAACTCGTTGGTGTCGACGTCCCAGATACCGGGGTCCCGGCCGACGTCGTCCGGGCCGTAGCCGGCGTTGGAACCCGAGTAGAAGAGCTTGCCGTTCTGGAGCAGGAACAGCGCCGGATAGGTGGGGAACTGGCGCTTGTACTTCGTGTACGTCCAGGTCTTCGTCCTCGGGTCGAAGACCTCGTTCTTGCCGGGCACCAGCTGCCCGATGTCGTCGAGGCCGGAGACGCTGAGGACCTTCCCGTCGGAGAGGGTCGTGAGCGTCGGGTACCAGCGTGCCTCGTTCATCGGGTCGACCTTGATGTACTTCTCGGCGACCGGATCGAATTCGTAGGCGTTCTTGATGCCTTCGAAGTCCCGCTTGTCCATGCCGAGTTTGTTGGCGATGCCGTAGGTGTTGCGGGCGTCGGCGCCGGTCAGTCCCTCGATGCGGTAGTTGTCCTGGGTGCCGGTCTCGTACCTGGTGCCCTGCTTCGGCGCCTCCACGACGACCCGGGCGTAACCGGGGTTGTTCCGCAGGAACCTGCCGGTCTTCTTGTCGAAGACCTTCGTCGCGCGCGGTATCAGCGCCGAGTCGTCGGAGACGAACGTCCTGCCGTTCTGCTTGCCGGTGAACCGGGTGCCCTTGGGCAGGGTCATCGGTTTGTCCGGGTTCTCGTTGTAGAGGATCATGACGCCGCCGGCCTTCTTGACGTCGCCCTTGAGCTTCTCGTACCGCTTGGTGCCGCCCGCGATGAGGATGTTGCCGTTGGCGAGCTGGGTGTGGCCGGTGCAGAACAGGTCGGCCGGGGTGGGCACCTTCTTGATCGTGCCCTTGACCGGGTCCCAGATCCGGCTGTCGTAGATCTTGGCGTCGAAGTTGTCCTGGTTGTTGCCCGAGCCCGCGACCAGCAGCACCTTCCCGGTGTGCAGGAGCACCGCGTGGATGGTGTCCTGGCGGTACTCCTTCGGGAACTCGATGATGTCCCAGTGGCCGTTCGCGGCCTTGTACTCCGCTCTGTTGATCTTGTACTGGTGGTACCGGTCGGTCCCGAAGCGGTACAGCCAGGGCCCGTTCATCCCGGCCAGGGCGAGGACGACCACCGTACTGATCGCGAGCCGGCGGGCCCGGCGACGGCCGGCGCTGTCGTTCATTCCTCACGACCTCCCAGTCCGCCGAGCGCGATCCGCAGGGTCTGTTCCGCGGGGGTGCCGGCGGGCGGCGTCCAGGTCGGCCGCTGCTGCGGCGGGTGTCCCGCGGGCAGGTGTCCCGCCGGTACCGCGTCCTCGGGTTCGGGCACCGCCCCGGGGGCCCGGCGTTCCCTGCGCAGCGTGTATTGCCAGGCGAAGATCGGGGCGGCCGTGATCAGCAGCGCCAGCGTGGCCCAGGTGATCATCGCGGGCTGCGAGTGGCCCTCGACGAAGCCGGCGGCGAGCGAGCCGCCGAAGACCAGGATGAAGAACCAGTGGATGCGGAAGGTCCCGAAGAGGGTGTCGGGGCTCGCCGACTCGCCCTTCGGGGTGACCACGAACCTGCTCCTGCGGCGCAGCAGGGCGTCCATGAGGGAACGGGCGTAGACCGGTGCGGACAGTGCCGACATCACCATGCCGGCGACGCCGCCGGAGCCCTCCGGCTCGTGCGGGGAGACGTTGTGCCGGCGGTTCCAGATGTAGAGGCCGATCTGGAGCGCGGAGGCGTTGCCGTACAGCATCAGCCACACGGCGGGGTCGATGTTCACGCCCGAGGCGCCCAGGCCCAGGAACAGTGCGCAGCTCAGCGCCGCCAGGATCCAGTTGAGGGCCGACATCGGGTAGAAGATGATCATCATGGTGTAGTTGAAGAGCTTGCCGGGACCCAGGCTGAACAGGCCCTTCCAGTACTGCTTGAGGATCGTCTCGTACGTGCCCCGGGACCAGCGCAGCTGCTGGGTGAAGAAGTCGGTCCAGGCGTTCGGGCCCTCGCCGACCGCGAGCACGTCCGGGGTGTACACCGAGCGCCATTTCCGGCCCGTCGCCGGGTTCTTCGCGCGGTGCATCTCGAAGCCGGTCGCCATGTCCTCGGTGATCGAGTCGTACAGCCCGCCGATCTGCCGGAGCGCCCTGATCCGTACGGCGTTGGAGGTGCCGACGAACATGGGGGCGCCGTAGCGGTTGCCGGCGCGCTGGATCAGGGCGTGGAAGAGGAACTGCTGGGACTCGGCGGCCTTGGTGACGAACGTGTCGTAGTTGCCGTAGACCTGCGGGCCGATGACGAAGCCGACGTCCGGGTCGCGGAAGTAGCCGAGCATCCGCTCCAGGTAGTTGGGGAGCGGGACGTGGTCGGTGTCGACGGAGGCGAAGAAGTCGTACTCGTCGCCGTGCGCCTCCAGCCAGGCGTTGTAGTTGCCGTGCTTGGTCTTCGCGCGGTGCGGGCCCTTCGGCTGGTTCCACTTCGCGACTCCCTTGCGGGTGAAGTGGTGCACGCCCAGGCGCGCGCAGACCTCCTTCACCTCCGGGTCGTCGCCCTCGTCGAGCAGCCAGACGTGCAGCAGGCCCCGGTGGCGCAGCCGGACGGCTGCCTCCAGGGTCCGGGTGACCATGTCGAGGGGTTCCTTGCCGGGCACGAACGTGGTGATGAAGGCGACCCGGGTGCCGGTCTCCGGAACCACCGGGACCGGGTCGCGGGCGACCAGAGTGGCGTGCGCGTTGGACAGCACGTTCATGCAGCGGAAGAACTCGATCAGGCCGATCGACACCAGCATCACGACGTCGAGGGCCGGCAGGAAGTCGTACGCCGGGTAGTCCCGCTGGGTCCAGTGCTCGGGCTGCAGCAGCCAGGCCAGCAGGACCAGCGAGAGCAGCGGGGCGGCGCCCAGCATCAGCGCGGCGCGGACGCGGTGCGGTTCCTGGGAGAGCAGCGAGCGGTACTGCACGGTGTACGGCCGGGTCGGGTCGGGCTGGGTGAGGGGGCCCGCGAGCCGGCTGTAGTGCTCGTAGTCGTATCTGGGCAGGGTCTTCTTGATGCGGCCCAGGGCGCCGGCGGCGGTGCGGTGCGCGGGCACCCGGAGCTGTGCGGTCTGTGACGGGTCGTATTCCTGTTCCTGCCGGGCGCCCATCGGCGTCGACGTCATGAGTCATCCCCCCACACGCAGGTCAGCGCGTGTTTCATCGGTCCCGGAGCCCGCTCGGATCCCCCTCGACCCTGCCGGGCGCGTCAAAGGCGGGGCACAGTCGTCCCACGGATGATGGACACGGACCGTGATCGTCCGGTTGCGCGGTGCCCCCCTCGGCACCGATTGATGACCGGGGCCCCTCAACCCCGCAGATCTGGCAACCGGCTATCTACCCCCCAAGTGCCGCGAAACACCGGCACTTTGGACAACCAGGGTTCTACGGTGCTCATCATGATCGCAAGGGCGAAACGCCGTGTTTACCGGGCATACGCGTTCATTGTGGAGCGTGTGGGGGTTGCGTGAACCGGCCGTGTCGGTTGTTGACATAAAGGGGCAAGGGGGGTGATGGGCGCCGAAGCGGCCTCGCGCGACCGGCAGGGTGTACGCCGGAAGGCCCCCCGCTGACGCGGAAGGCCTTCCCGGTGTCTGTGCGCCGCCAGGGACTCGAACCCCGGACCCGCTGATTAAGAGTCAGCTGCTCTAACCAACTGAGCTAGCGGCGCCTGCTGACATCGAGAACTCTACCCGACCGGGAACCGTGCTCCTGACCATCGGCCACCAGGGCGACCCCCGTCCGCCCTCTGCCGTACATCATTCGGACCGTCAGCATGCGCACCGGGGCCACAGTTGGGAAACTGATCAACGTGTACAGTCCCGGACATATCAACATGAAGTGTGAGGGGAATCGCATGCCGGCCCCGGTCTTCCAGGAATTCGACCCCGCGACCACCTGCGAATGCCCCGGCTGCGTCCACTGGCGGCGGGTGAGCCCCTCCCCGCTGCCCGGCCGCTTCGGCGGGCACCCGGCGGCCCGCGGCGTCCTGGTCGTGGCCGCGGCCGCGTCCGCCGCCCTCGCCGCGGGCGCGCCCACCGCCGCCGCCCACAGCACCCTGCCCGCCCCGCACCGGTCCGCCGCCCCCGCGGACCCCGAGCCCCAGACCCCGCAGGGCGCCAGGTCCCCCCTGCACGGCCCGCACGGCAAGCCCGTCAAAGGCCCGGTCACCACGCCTCCCATCACCCGCACGCAGATCATCAACCGGGCCAAGACCTGGGTCACCGCCAAGGTGCCGTACAGCATGTCCCTCTACTGGACGGACGGGTACCGGCAGGACTGCTCCGGCTACGTCTCCATGGCCTGGGGGCTGACCGGCAACGAGTGGACCGGCAGCCTCGACCAGTTCGGCACGAAGATCACCAAGGAGGAGCTCCAGCCCGGCGACATCCTGCTCTTCCACAACCCGGACGACCCCGAGAAGGGCTCCCACGTCGTGATCTTCGGCGGCTGGACGGACTACACGCACACCTCCTACACGGTGTACGAGCAGACACCCCCGCACGCCCGCAGCCAGCCCACCCCCTACGCCTACTGGAGCAACTCCTCCAAGTACGTCCCCTACCGCTACAAGGGCCTGATCGCGGATCCGGCCACCCCCGGCGCCCAGGCCGCGCGGACGGCGGTGGCGTTCCCGGGCGCCGCCTACTTCGGGCCCGGCGCCCACAACAAGTACGTCACCCTCCTCGGGCAGCTGCTGATCGCGCGGGGGGCCCACTACCCGAAGGGCCCGGGGCCGGACTGGGGGCCGGCGGACCAGCGGGCCACCCAGGCGTTCCAGCAGGCCCAGGGCTGGACGGGCGCCGCCGCCGACGGCCTGCCCGGACCGCGCACCTGGGAACTCCTCGCCAGTGGCAGGGGCAGGAACATCGGGTCCGCCACCGCGGTCCCGTCCGCCCCGGCCTCGCACGGGGTCCCGGGCTATCCCGGCAAGAACTTCTTCCGTCCCGGCGCCGCCAACGACCACGTCGCCCGGCTCGGCAGGCGGCTGGTCGAGAAGGGGTACGGCCGGTTCTACCCGAACGGCCCGCACGCCGCCTGGGGCGAGGCGGACCGCAGGGCCGTCGAGGCGTTCCAGCGCGCCCAGGGCTGGCGCGGCGGCGCGGCAGACGGCTACCCGGGGCCGGAGACCTGGCGCCGCCTGTTCCTGTGACGACCCCGACGGCGACCCCCCTGACGGCGACCCCCCTGAGAAACACCTGGAGCATCTGGCGCGGAGGCTGGAGGCAGGCATGAGCACGACCACCGAACACACCCCCGATTCGGACGACCCCCCGGACGGCGGGCCGCCGACCCGCCCGACCCCCCGGCTCATCCAGAACGAGATCACCACCGAGATCCCCGTCCACCTGCTGTTCCGCGACGACCCCGATCCGGTCTCGGTGCCGCTGCGGCCCGCCGTGGTCGGCCGCCGGCAGGGCACCGGCGAACAGCCCCGGCTGCGCCGGCCGTTCCCGGCCAAGCCCCGGCCGGTCGCCGCCGTGGACCCCGGCCTGGTGGAGCGTCAGGCCCGGGTGCTGCCGGGCGCGGCCGGTGTGTGCGCGGGGCTCGCCGGAGCGGCCGGGGGGCTCGCCACCTCCTGGTGGGCGGGGGCGCTGCCGACGCTCGCGGCGCACGCGCTGCACCTGCCGGCGTACGGGGGCGCGGGGCTCGGCCCGGCGCAGTGGGCGGCGTACGCCGGAGCCGGTGCGCTCGGCGTGGCCGGTTTCGCGGGGCTCGCCCGCGGGACGACCGGGCGGGCCTGGGTGCTCGGCCTGTTCGGCCGCTACCGGGGGACGGTACGGCGCACCGGCCTGCTCTGGGTCAACCCGCTGCTGCTGCGCCGCCGGGTCGACGTCCGGCTGCGGCACTGGCGCAGCGAGGAGATGCCGGCGGCGGACGGCAACGGGGTCGCGCTCAGGGTCGTCGTCCTGGTGGTGTGGCGGGTGCGGGACACCGCGCGGGCGGTGCTCGGGGTCGAGGACCACGAGACGTATCTGCGCGAGTGCGTGGAGGCCGCGCTGGCCCGGGTGCCGGTGGAGCCGCCGGGCACCGCCCGGGGCTCGGTGGAGATGGCCACGGACGCGCTGACCCGGCTGGTCTCGGCGGACGCGGCGGGCATCGGCCTGGAGGTGTTCGCCGTGCAGCCGGTCCGGGTGGAGTACGCCCCGGAGGTCGCCGGGGCCATGCAGCGGCGCCGGATCGCCGCGCTCGACGCCCGGCAGCGGGCCACCATGCTCACCTCGGTCGTGGACTCGGTCGAGGACACGGTGACCCGGCTGACCATGCGCGGACTCGTCGAACTCGACGACTACGAGCGCAAGGTGCTGGTGCGGGACCTGACGGTGGCGTTCTGCTCGGGGCGCACCGAGCCCGTGCCGTGAGGGGGGAGGGGCGCCGGTACAGGTGCGGGTACCGGTACCCCTTTTGGTATGGACATGTTCAACAAGCGGCAATAATCTGAGACTTGGTCTAGACCTGCACGGCTCACCGAACCTCCCCCACGTTCTCCAGGAGCGGCAGCATGCGTAAACGGACCAGGATCTCGGCCGTCGTGCTCGGCGTGGCGACCGCCGGAGCCTTCGCACTCTCCACCGGCGGCGCCAGCGGGCACGGCTACACCGACCTCCCCATCAGCCGGCAGAAGCTCTGTGCCAACGGCACGGTGACCAACTGCGGCGACATCCAGTACGAGCCGCAGAGCGTCGAGGGCCCGAAGGGCTTCCCGGCGGCCGGTCCCGCCGACGGCCAGATCTGCAACGGCGGACTGAGCAGGTTCGCCCAGCTCAGCTCGCCGACCACGCCGTCGGGCGGCGCCTGGCCGACAACCAGGGTGACGGGCGGTCAGACATACACGTTCCGCTGGCAGTTCACGGCGATGCACGCCACGACCGACTTCAAGTACTACGTCACCAAGCAGGGCTGGAACCAGAACCACGCCCTGGCCCGTTCGGACCTCAACACCACCCCGTTCCTCACCGTCCCCTACAACGGCCAGCGCCCGCCGGCCACCCTCAGTCACAGCGGCACCCTGCCGTCGGGGCTGAGCGGCCACCACGTGATCCTGGCGGTCTGGACGATCGCCGACACGGGCAACGCGTTCTACGCCTGCTCGGACGTCACGTTCTGACCTGCGTCGTTCGACAAGCGGGTAACACCCGGCTGATCTGAGCTTCGCTTGAGGACCCGCCGCTGGCCGCGGGGGTACGTTCCCGCCACACCGGTCAATCGGACCGGTGTTCGGAGGCGGGGGACTCTCATGGGCCTGATGGAAGCGTTCTTCTACATCCTTCCCGGCATCTTCGTCGTCGTCGGTGTCCTCGGGCTGTACAGGACACTGAAGCGGTCGAGCCAGATCAGCCGGACGTGGCGTCACGGGCGTACCGCCGAGGCGCGCTGTCTGCGGTCGTACACGAGGACCAGCGGCGGCGGCGGGGACACGTCCGTGACGACCACGCTCCACCACGTCTACGAGTTCACCACGGCCGAGGGGCGGGTCGTCCGCTTCGACGAGGCGAGCGGGCGGTCGACCGTGGTCGAGGGCGACTTCGTGACCGTCTACTACCTGCCGGAGCACCCCGAGGAGGCGACGTCCCGCGCGCCCGCGCAGGGGAAGCTGGCCGTGGGGACCGGGTGCTCGGTGGCGTTCTTCGTGGTGTTCATCGGCTTCGCGCTGGCCTTCATCGTCGGGGCGCACGTCGCCTTTTCGGCGGCGGACGGCTTCGCTCCGTGAGTGCCGGTGAGGCCGGGGCCGGTGGGGGGCTGGTGAGGGCGTGGTGATCTGCGGGCCGGTGCGGGCTTGTCGCGCAGATCCTGGCGCCCCTGACGTGGCGCTCCACATCTGACGGTATGTCAACTACCCTGCGCGTCCATGGACTCCGACACGGGCACGATCGCGGAAGCAGTGGCCGCCCGGTGGGGGGACCACCGGCCGGGGCTGTGGTGCGAGGAGCAGGTGCTGACGCACCACGAAGTGGCGGGCGGGGCCGCTGCCCGGGCGGCGCTGCTGGCCGATCTGCTGCCTGCCGGTGCCGTGCCGCATGTCGGGGTGCTGCTCGACAACACCCCTGAGTTCCCACTCTGGTTGGGGGCGGCCGCGCTCGCCGGGGCCGCTGTCGCCGGGGTGAATCCCACGCGGCGGGGACCCGAGCTCGCCCGGGACATCCTGCACACCGAGTGCCCGGTGCTCGTCACCGAGCGGGCCCACCTGCCGCTGCTCGCCGGGCTCGAACTGCCCGGCGTCCGACTCCTCGTCACCGACGAACCGGAGTACGGCGCTCTGCTCGCCCCCTACCTCGGCGCCCTTCCCGACGCCTCGCGGGCCGCCCCCGCCGACCGGATCCTGCTCTACTTCACGTCCGGTTCGACCGGTGCCCCGAAGGCCGCGCTCTGCTCGCAGGGGCGGCTCGCGGCGGCCGGGCGGTCGCTCGCCGGGCAGTTCGGGGTCCGCCCTGACGACGTGCACTACGTCTGCATGCCGATGTTCCACGGCAACGCCGTGATCGCGGACTGGGCGCCCGCGCTGGTCGCCGGCGCCGGGGTGGCGCTGCGGCGGCGGTTCTCGGCATCGGGGTTCCTCCGCGACGTACGGCGCTACCGGGCCACCTACTTCACCTACGTCGGCCGGGCGGTGCAGTACATACTCGCCACCGAGCCGCGCCCCGACGACCGGGACAACCCGCTGCGGATCGGGTTCGGGACGGAGGCCGGGGCCGTGGACGCGGCGGCCTTCGAGGAGCGGTTCGGGGTGCGGCTGGTCGAGGGGTACGGGTCCTCGGAGGGCGGGGCGGCGATCCAGTGGTCGCCGGGGACGCCGGCCGGGGCGGTGGGGCGGGCGGCGCCGGGGCTCGTCGTACTCGACCAGGAGTCGGGTCAGGAGTGCCCGCCCGCCGTCTTCGACTCCGGCGGGCGGCTGCTGAACGGGGAGCGGGCGATAGGGGAGCTGGTGAACCAGGCGCCGAACCCCTTCGAGGGGTACTGGCGGAACGCGGAGGCCGAGGCGGAACGGCGGCGGGGCGGCTGGTACTGGACCGGGGATCTCTTCTACCGGGACGCGGCGGGGTACCTGTACTTCGCGGGGCGCACCGACGACCGCATCCGGGTCGACGGGGAGAACCTGGCCGCCGCGGTGATCGAGAACATCGTGGCCCGGTACGAGGGCGCGGAGGCCGTCGCCGTGTACGGGGTGCCGGACCCGGTGACCGGGGACCAGGTGATGGCGACGATCGCCGGGCGGTTCGAGCCGCTGGACTTCGCCGAGTTCCTGCTGGCCCAGCCCGACCTGGGGGCGAAGATGGCGCCCCGGTTCGTGCGGGTGGTGGCGCGGATGCCGGTGACGGCGACCAACAAGATCCGGCGGGCGGCGCTGCGCAGCGAGGGCGTGCGGTGTGTCGACCCGGTGTGGTGGCGGCCGCCGGGGGAGCGGACGTACCGCAGGCTGACCCCGCGGGAGGCGGAAGCGTGGCGTCCGGCCGGACCAAAAAAATGACCTGGGGTGGTGAAACCCCAGGTCATCACAGGTGCGCCGCCAGGGACTCGAACCCCGGACCCGCTGATTAAGAGTCAGCTGCTCTAACCAACTGAGCTAGCGGCGCATGACTCACGCCGACCGTTTGCACCGTCTTTCGACTGGTTCTCGCGGCGGGCGACGAAGAAAATAGTACCTGGTCCGGCGGGGTGCTTCCGACCACCGCCGGGCCCGGCCTAGATCGCCAGCGAGAGCAGCAGCGGAGCGGCGCCGCGGTTCAGGGTGTCGGCGGCCCGGCGGAGCCGGTGCGCGTGCTCGACCGGCAGGGAGAGTGCCAGACAGCCCACGGCCGAGCCGGCGGTGATCGGGACCGCCGCGCACACCGTGCCGATGGCGTACTCCTGGAGATCCAGGACGGGGACCGTCGGCGGCTGTGCCTCCAGGCGGGAGAGCAGCAGCTTGTCGCTGGTGATGGTGCGCGAGGTGAGGCGGGCCATCTTGTGCCGGGAGAGGTGGTCGCGGCGGGCGTTGTGATCGAGCTGGGTGAGCAGGCTCTTGCCGATCGCCGTGGCGTGCGCGGAGGAGCGGAAGTCCACCCACTCGTTGACCGCGGGGGTGGCCGGGCCGTCCGCGTACGGGCCGATCCGTACCTCGCCGTCGATGTACCGGCTCAGGTAGACGGCGGCGCCGACCGAGTCGCGCAGCCGGTCGAGGGTCTGCTGGAGCTGCTCGCCGAGGGCCTGCTCCCGCTCGTGCGCGGAGCCGAGCCGGCGCAGGGTCTCGCCGGTCACGTACGCGCCGTCGGTCACCTGCTCGACGTAGCCCTCGCGGCGCAGCATGCGCAGCAGCGCGGTCAGCCGCTCGGGGTCCAGGCCGGTCCGGCGGGCCAGCTCGGTGTCGGTGACGCCGGTGGCGTGCCCCGCCACCGTCTCCAGGACCCGGAGGGCGTCCTGGGCGGAGTGGTACGGGGCGGTCGGCTCGTGCATCAGCGCCACGGTGGTCCCCCTGCGCTCGCTCGGCGATACTGCTTCGGCTGCACTGCTTGGGCCGCGATCCGGACGTCGGATCCTCTCCACGATAACGGGCAAGCGCCGGAAACGGAGCAGGTGTTGGCGAGATTCCAGCCCTCCCAACTGCGGAGAAGACCCTCTGGCATATGCCAGCGGAATGACCCGCCCGCCGGACCTCGGGCGATCGAGCGTTCACTTCCTGTAGCCGTGACGCGGCGCGGGAAAACCTTTACGGCGCCGGCGGTGCAATTATCTACAGCACCGCGCTGAGGAACTCCCGGGTCCGCTCGTGCTCGGGCTCGCTGAAGATCCGTTCCGGCGGTCCCGCCTCGATGACCCGGCCCGAGTCGAACATCAGGACCTGGTCGGAGATGTCCCGGGCGAAGTTCATCTCGTGGGTCACGCAGAGCATGGTGATGTCGGTGGTGCGGGCGATGTCCCTGAGCACGTCGAGGACGCCTGCGACCAGCTCCGGGTCGAGCGCCGAGGTCACCTCGTCGAGGAGCAGCACCTTCGGGCGCATGGCCAGCGCCCGCGCGATCGCCACCCGCTGCTGCTGGCCGCCGGAGAGCCGGGTCGGCCGCTCGTCGGCCTTGTCGGCGAGGCCCACCAGGTCGAGCAGCTCACGCGCCCGCGCCTCCGCCTCGTCCCTGGACAGGCCGAGCACGGTCACCGGGGCCTCGGTGATGTTGCGCAGCACGCTCATGTTCGGGAACAGGTTGAACTGCTGGAACACCATCCCGATCTGCTTGCGGACCTCCCGCAGCTCCTTCTCGGACGCCGGGAAGAGCCGCTGCCCGTCCACGGTGATGGTGCCCGCGTCCGGCTTGGTCAGGGTCATCAGCAGCCGCAGGATCGTGGTCTTGCCGGAGCCGGAGGGACCGATCAGGGTGACGTGCCGGCCCGCCTGCACGGCGAGGTCGAGCCCGTCGAGGACGGTGTTGTCACCGAACCGCTTGGTCACCCCCTCGATGCGGATCAGGTCGTCGGACGTGGTGCCGGCGGTACTCGTCTGCTTGCTGGTGTCAACGGACAAGGCGACGCTCCAGGGTGCGCAGAAGAAGGGAGGCGAGGTAGGAGATGACGATGAAGGCGACGCCGATCACCGTCACCGGCTCGGTGAACTGGAAGTGCTGCTGGGAGAAGAGCCGGGCCTGGCCGAGCATCTCCAGCACGGTGATCGACATCAGGATCGGCGTGTCCTTGAGCATCGAGATCACGTAGTTGCCCAGCGGCGGCACCACCCGGCGCACCGCCTGCGGCAGGATCACCGCGAACCAGGTCCGCCGGGCCGGCAGGCTGAGCGCGGTGGCGGCCTCCCACTGCCCGGCCGGGACGGCCTCGATACCGGCCCGGTAGACCTGCATGGTGTACGTCGAGTAGTGCAGGCCGATCGCGAAGACCCCGGTGGTCAGCGCGGAGAACGTCAGCCCCCACTCGGGCAGCACGTAGAACAGGAAGAACAGCTGCACCAGCAGCGGGGTGTTGCGCACGAACTCGGTCACCGCGCCGACCGGCCAGCGCACCCAGCGCGTGGGCGTCCGCATCAGCAGCGTCCACACCAACCCCAGCGAGAACGAGATCAGCGAACCCAGGGCCAGCGCCTCCAGGGTGACCCACAGGCCGTCCCAGAAGTGCGGCATGAACTCGCGTACGGCACTCCAGTCCCACGTCACGCGACACCACCGACCCCGGTCGTCTCCCTGCGCTTCACCGCACGCGCCTCACGTTCGCTGCCCGGGGCCTTGCCGATGCCGGCCTTCAGCCGCTTCTCCAGACCGCGCATCAGCCGCGTGATGACGAACGCGATCACGAAGTAGATGAGCAGCAGATACGTGTAGATGTGCGCGCTCTCCTGCAACGCCAGCCGCACCAGGTTCCCGCTGAAGGCGAGGTCGCCCATGCCGGTGATCGACACCAGCGCGGTGCCCTTGAGCAGCTCCACGAGCAGGTTGCAGTAGGACGGGATCATCTCCGGGACCGCCTGCGGCAGCAGGATCAGCCGCAGCCGCTGCCAGGGCGTGAAGCTGAGCGCGATCCCGCCCTCCTTCTGCGCAGGGTCGACCGCGTTCAGCGCCCCGCGCACGATCTCCGAGCCGTACGCGCCGTACGTCAGGCCGAGCGCGAGCGTCCCCGCCCACATCGGCACCAGCTGCCAGCCGAAGGCGACCGGCAGCACGAAGAACACCCAGAAGATCATCACCAGTGCCGAGGTACCGCGGAACACCTCGGTGTAGAAACCGGCGAGGAACCGGACGAACCAGAGCCGGTTCGTCCGCGCCACGCCCACCACCAGTGCCACGGCCGTCATCAACAGCCCGCTGAGCACGAGAAGCTGAACGGTGGTCCAGACCCCCTTGAGCACGAGGTCCCACAGTCCCGAGGTCATCCGCTCTTCCCTCCCCCGCACAGCTGCTTCGCCGTCAGGTCGGTCATCTCGTCCTCGGTGAAGCCGAACGGGCGCAGGATCCGGAAGAGTTCGCCGCTCTTCTTCAGCTTGTGCAGCTCCACGTTGAAGGCGTCCCGCAGCTTCGTCTCCGCCGACCGGAACGCGAACGCGCCCCCGTCCACGTGCGGTTTCCCGCCCACGAGCGGTGCGAAGGCCTTGGTCGCCTCCGCCTTGGCGGACTTCTTGACGACGGAACGCGTGGTGAGCGCCGTACCGGCGAAGACGTCGACGCGTCCCGCCTCCACGGCGTTCAGCCCGGCGACCTGGTCGGGAACGATCAGGATGTCGCTCTCCTTGTACCCGGCCTCGACCGCGTACTGGATCTCGGCGTAGCCCGTCCCGGTGGCGAACTTCGCCTTCTTCCTGACCACGTCCTTGTAGTCGTGCAGCCCCATGGGGTTGCCCTTGCGCACGATGAACGAGTCGAGCATCTGGTAATCGGGATCGGCGAAGATCACCTGCTGGCAGCGCTCCGGATTGACGTACATCCCGGCGGCCACGACGTCGAACTGCTGCGAGTTCAGCCCGGGTATCAGCGAACCGAACTCGGTCGGCACCGGCTGGACGCTGTCCACCCCGAGCCGCTTGAAGACCGCCTTCGCCAGCTCCGGCGCCTCACCGGTCAGGTGCCCGTCCTTGTCGATGTACCCGAAGGGGATCTCACCGGCGATGCCGAGCCGTACGACACCCTGGGCGCGCAGCCGTTGCAGCAGGTCGCCACCGTCGGTGCCGGCCGCGGCGGCGACGCGCGTGCAGCCGGCGGCGCCGAACGCGCCGAGTGCGCCGAACGCGGCGGCACCCGCGAGCACGGCCCGCCGACTGTGTCTGGATTCGTGCCCTGATGTGTCTGATTCGTTCCCGAGTGGTGGAGCCATGGCGGCGCAGCTACCCGACCCCAACCGACTTATGCACCATGGAAGGCATGACCGAACGATTCATCGAAGTCTCGCTGGTCAGCCGCGGTGTCACCGCCAAGGCCAGGCTCCTGGACGACCGCGCCCCCGTCACCTGCGCCGCCGTCTGGGAGGCCCTGCCGCTGTCCGGCGACGTCTACCACGCCAAGTACGCCCGCAACGAGATCTACGCCCTTTTCCCGCCGTTCACGCCGACGGAACCGCCCCTGGAGAACCCGACGGTCACGCCCGTCCCCGGCGACCTCTGCTACTTCTCCTTCGCCGGCACGGAACTGGCCACCAAGGCCTACGGCTACGACCGCGAGGTACGACCCGGCACCACCCTGGTCGACCTCGCCCTCTTCTACGAACGCAACAACCTCCTGCTCAACGGCGACGTGGGCTGGGTCCCGGGCATCGTCTGGGGCGAGGTGGTGGAGGGCCTGCCGGACCTGGCCGAGGCCTGCAACGACCTGTGGCGCAACGGCGCGGCGGGGGAGCAACTGGCGTTCCGGGCACTCTGACCGGAGTCTCCGGCGTCCGCTTCCAGAGCCTTCCGCCGCCGCCCACGCGCATCTCCGCCGCGACGGTGCTCAGCCACGACGGCGCCGTCCGCCGGTGCCGAACCCACCGCGGCCGTCGCACCGCCCGCTTTCTCGCGCGGTGCCGCCCGCTCTTCTCCTGCGAGCCGCCCGTGCGTTCCTTTCCGCCGCGACGGTACTAGGCCACGACGGTGGTGCCCGGCGGTGCCGAGGCCACGCCCGTCTCGTACAGGGCGTGGGCCGCGCGCAGGACCAGGTCGTCGCGGTGGCGGGCGGACACGATCTGCAGGCCGACGGGGAGGCCGTCCCCGTCCGCTCCGACCGGGACCGTCGCCGCCGGCTGCTGGGTGAGGTTGAACGGGTAGGTGAAGGGGGTCCAGCCCGTCCAGCGGCGGTGGCCCGAGCCCTGCGGTGCCTCCAGGCCCGCCTCGAACGCCGTGCGGGGGAGGGTCGGGGTGACGAGGAGGTCGTAGGACTCGTGGAAGCGGCCCATCCGGCGGCCCAGGTCCATGCGGACGTCCACCGCGGCGAGGTAGTCCAGCGCGGACAGGCGGGCGCCGGTCCCGCAGATCTCCCGCAGCCCGGGGTCGAGCGACTCCCGCTGCCCGGGGGAGAGCCGCTGCGTCACCCGGGCGGCACCGGCGAACCACAGCGCGTGGAAGGCCTCCACCGGGTCGCTGAAGTCCGGGTCGGTCTCCTCGACGTACGCCCCGAGTTCCGCGAGCCCCGACACCGCCCGGCGTACCGCCGCCGCGACCGCCGGCTGCACCGCGACCTGGCCGCCGAGCGTGGGCGAGAAGGCCACCCGCAGGCCGCGGACGCCACCGGCCAGGCCCGCCACGAAGGAGCCCGGTGCCGGGCCGAGGGCGGACCAGTCGCGGGCGTCCGGAGTCCCGATCACGTCCAGCAGCAGCGCCGCGTCGGCCGCGTCCCGGGTCATCGGGCCCACGTGGGACAGCGTGCCGAAGGCGCTCGCGGGGTACAGCGGGACACGGCCGTACGTCGGTTTCAGGCCGAAGATCCCGCAGAACGCGGCCGGGATACGCACGCTGCCGCCGCCGTCCGTGCCGAGGGAGAGCGGACCGGCCCCCAGAGCCACCGCCGCCGCACTGCCGCCGCTCGAACCGCCCGCGGTGCGGGAGACGTCGTACGGGTTGCGGGTGATGCCCGACAGCGGGGAGTCGGTCACGCCCTTCCAGCCGAACTCGGGCGTGGTGGTCTTCCCGACGAACACCGCGCCGTGCTCGCGCAGCCGGGCGACGGACGGCGCGTCCTCGTCCCAACTCCCGGCCGCCGAGATCGTCTTCGAGCCGCGCAGGGTCGGGTGGCCGCGCAGGAGGAGGATGTCCTTGACCGTCACCGGCACACCGTCGAGCAGGCCCCGCGGCTCGCCCCGCCGCCACCGCTCCTGCGACGCCCGCGCCTGCGCCAGGGCGTCCTCCTCGGTGAGCCGGACGAAGGCGTTGACCTCCGGCTGGATCCGCGCCGCCCGTTCAAGGACCGCCCGGACCGCCGCCACCGGGCCGAACTCGCCCTTGCGGTAACCGTCGAGGAGCTGCCGGGCGGTGAGGTCGGTGAGCTGCATGAGGGGCACCCTCCCGGGAGTCAGTGACCGCGTACGTATCCGCGCTTCTTGTCCACCACGTTCAGCAGAGACCTGCCCGCCGCCCACCGCTCGTACAACTCCACGAACTGGGCGCCCAGTTCGTCCCGCCAGCCCACCGTGTCCCCGCTCATGTGGGGCGAGACCAGCAGGCCCGGCACGTTCCACAACGGGCTGTCGGCGGGCAGCGGCTCGGTCGCGAAGACGTCCAGGGCCGCGGCGGCGATCCAGCGCCTGGTCAGCGCCCGGACCAGGGCCTCCTCGTCGACCAGCCCGCCCCGGCCGACGTTGATGAAGCAGGCCGACGGCTGCATCACCCCGAAGCGGTGCGTGTCGAACATGCCGTACGTCTGCTCGGTCAGCGGAGCGGCCGCGATCACCCAGTCCGCGCGGGACATCAGCCGGTCCAGGTCCTCCGGGCCGTGGATGCCGGTGCGCGGGACGCGGCCGACGAGGGCCGTGGTGATGCCGAGCGCCTTGAGGGTGCGGACGATCGCCCTGCCGATCGGCCCGGAACCGACCACGCACGCGCGCGTGCCGGCCACCCGGCGCGCCTCGCGGTGCCGCCAGGTCCGCTCCCGCTGGAGGTCGAGGGTCTCGGGCAGGTCCTTGGCGACGGCCAGCACCAGCGCCGCCACGTACTCGGCGATGGGCGCGTCGAAGACCCCGCGCGCGTTGGTGACGACCGTGTCGGAGGCGGCCAGCTCCGGGCACATCAGGTGGTCGACGCCCGCGCTCGCCGTGTGCACCCAGCCCGGCCGTGGCCCCTCGCCCGGCCACGCCTCGCGGACGGCGGGCGAGGCGAAGTCCCAGACGAGGAGGACGTCCGCCGCCGGCAGCCGGGCCGCCAGTCCCTTCGCGTCGGTGTGCACGATCCGGGCGCGGCCGGTGAGCCGGCCGAGCCGCGGGGGCGGGTCGGCGTCGAGGACCAGCAGAGTGGGCACGGGCGATGTCATTCGGGGCGGTCTCCCGGTGTCCGACAGTGTCTGACATGGGCGGATGGAACGTCTCAAAGGCGCGGATTGACCACGCTGGCACCCGAACCTACCTTCGTCAACACGGGCGTATCCGTCGACCGTTGCCCCTCGCCCTCCCACCTGAGGCCGGTGACTTCCCATGGACGTCTCCTTTCTGGGCGGACCTCGTCCCCAGCGCGGTGTCGGCGTCGTGGCGCCCTTCGACTTCGCGCTCGACCGCGAGCTGTGGCGATGGGTGCCGGACGACGTCTCCCTGCACCTGACCAGGACACCGTTCGTGCCGGTCGAGGTCAGCCTTGACCTGGCCCGGCTGGTCAGCGAGCACGAGACGCTCGGCGAGGCGGTACGCGCGCTGACCGCGGTCGCGCCCGAGGTCGTCGCCTACGCCTGCACCTCCGGCAGCTTCGTCGGCGGCATCGCGGGTGAGCGGGCGATGTGCGAGGCGATGACCCGCTCCGGCTCGGTGCCCGCCCTCACCACCTCGGGGGCGCTCCTCGCCGCGCTGACCGAGCTGGGCGTACGACGGCTGGCGCTGGTCACGCCGTACACGGTCTCGGTGACCCGGGTCCTGGAGGAGTACGTGGCGGAGGCGGGCGTACAGGTCGCCGGCTGCGCGTTCATGGGGCTGACCAGGCACATCTGGCAGGTGCCGTACCGGGACGTGGTGGCCATGGCCCGGCAGGCGGTACGGCCCGGGGCCGCCGACGCCCTGTTCATCTCCTGCACCAACCTCGCCACCTACGACGTCATCCCCCAGCTGGAGGCCGAGCTGCGGATCCCCGTCCTGTCGGCCAACCAGGTCACGATGTGGGCGGCGCTGCGCAGGCTGGGTACCCGAGCGGTGGGGCCGTATCAGGCGCTGATCCGTCACCTGGACGAACCGGCGGCGGCGCGTGACTGGCCCGTACTGCCGGAAGAACAGCAGGAAGGGTGGACATGACAGCGCTCGGACTCCTCTATCCGGGACATTCCGCGGAGGACGACTATCCCCGTATCGAACAGCTCCTCGGCAGCGACATCCGGGTGGACGTCGTCCACACCGACATCGGCGAGGACGCGCACCGGGTGGACGCGCTCCGCGAGATGGGGGCCGAGGAACGGCTGGCCGCCGGGGTGGCGGAGCTGCGGCTCGCGGGCGCGGACGCGGTGGTGTGGGCGTGCACCAGCGGCAGCTTCGTGTACGGCTGGGAGGGCGCCCAGCAGCAGGTCCGGGCGCTCGCCCGGGCGGCCGGGATGCCCGCGTCGTCCACGTCCTTCGCGTTCGTGCACGCGGCGCGGGAGCTGGGGGTACGGCGGGTGGCGGTCGGCGCGACCTATCCCGACGACGTGGCGTCCCTCTTCGCCGACTTCCTCCGCGCCGGGGGCCTGGAGGTCACCGGAGTGCGGTCCTCGGGGATCGTGACGGCGGCGGAGGTGGGGACGTGGGGGGAGGAGGAGGTCCTGACGCTGGCGCGGGCCGCGGACGTGGGGGAGGCCGAGGCGGTCCTCCTCCCGGACACGGCACTGCACACGGCGGCCCACGTGTCCCTCCTGGAGAAGGCCCTCTCCAAGCCGGTGCTCACGGCGAACCAGGTGACCGTCTGGGAGGGTCTCCGCCTGGCCGACCGCCGGGTCAACGCCCCGTCCCTCGGCACCCTGTTCACCCGCGAACCGATCGTCCAGGCCTGACAACACCCCCGTACCAGGGGGCTCCGCCCCCTGGACCCCCAAAAATCCTCGCCCACCCACCACCCGACTCGGTGGGGACAAAGCAACCGAAAACCCCCCAAGCCCAGGCCCACCGGCCCCCGGCCGCGCAGCCCCGTAACTACCTAGCTGCGGGCAGTCGTGCCGCTGGGGCGGCACGGGTGGGCGCGGCGGCACCCGGTGAGCGCGGGTGAGCGTACCCGCCCCCCCGGCCCCGGCCCCCACCCACCCGCACGGAATAAACGGAGACCTCCTCCTGTTACCCGCCCTTACAAGCTCACGGCCGCGATTCAGGAGGCTCTCACCGTGTCGGCAGACGAGATCCGGGGCATCACGCACGGGACCGCCCCCGTCCCCCTCTCCGTACTGGACCTGGTGACCGTCGGCACCGGCAGTACCGCCACCGACGCCCTGCGCACCAGCGCCTCGCTCGCGCGGCTCACCGAGTCGCGCGGCTTCCACCGGTACTGGGTCGCCGAGCACCACTCGATGCCCGGCGTGGCCTCCTCCTCACCCGCCGTGATCCTCGCGAACCTCGCCGCCCACACCGAGCGGATCCGGCTCGGGTCGGGCGGTGTGATGCTGCCCAACCACGCGCCTCTCGTGATCGCCGAGCAGTTCGGCACGCTGGAGGCGCTGGCGCCGGGGCGGGTCGACCTGGGGCTCGGGCGGGCGCCGGGGACCGATGGCGCCACCGCCGCCGCCCTGCGCCGGACCCAGACCCTCAACGAGGGCGCCGACGACTTCCCCCAGCAGCTCGCCGAGCTGATCCGGTTCCTGGACGACGACTTCCCGGACGGGCACCCGTACCGGAGGATCCACGCCATCCCCGGGCCGGTGCAGAGCACGACCCCCGGCGGGGTGCAGTCGCCGCACCGGCCGCCCGTCTGGCTGCTCGGCTCCTCCGGGTTCAGCGCCCGGCTGGCCGGCATGCTCGGGCTGCCGTTCGCCTTCGCGCACCACTTCTCCGCGCAGAACACCGTCCCGGCCCTCGACCTGTACCGCGAGTCGTTCAGCCCGTCCGCCGTCCTCGACGAGCCCTACGCCCTCATCGGCGTCTCCGTCCTCGCCGTGGACGAGGAGCGCGAGGCGCGGCGCCAGGTGCGGGCGGGTGCGGTGAACATGCTGCGACTGCGCACCGGGCGGCCCGGCCTGTTCCCCGACCCCGACGACGTCGAGAAGCACGAGTTCTCCCCGATGGAGGAGGAGTTCGTGCACTCCTGGACCGCCAACATCGTGCACGGCACCGCCGACGAGGTCCGCGCCGGCCTCGACGACCTGCAGAAGCGCACCGGCGCCGACGAGCTGATGCTCACCACCCACGCCCACCGCGGCGAGCTGCGCCTGCGCTCCTACGAACTGGTCGCCGACGCCTACGGTTTGCCGGCCGGGGCGTCCGCGTAGGTCCGGGTGTCCAGCAGCTCGGAGATACGATCCGCCGTCACCGGCCGGGAGTAGAGCCACCCCTGGCCGGTGTCGCAGCCGATGTGGCGGAGCCGGGAGGCCTGCGCCGAGGTCTCGACGCATTCGGCGGTGACCGTCAGGCCCAGGCGGTGGGCCAGCTGGATCATCGCCTCCACCACCACCTCGTCGGCCGGGTTCGGCCGGTCGCCGGGGTCGTCGTACTGGAAGCCCCGGACGAAGGAACCGTCCAGTTTGAGGACCGAGACGGGAAGCCGGCTCAGGTACGCCAGGTTCGAGTAGCCGGTGCCGAAGTCGTCGATGGCGATGCGGACGCCCATGTCGCTGAGGGCCTGGAGGGCCTGGAGCGGGCGGCCCGCCGAGCCCATGACCGCCGACTCCGTCAGCTCCAGCTGGAGCAGGTGGGGGGCCAGGCCGGTCTCGGCCAGCGTCTCCGCCACGTCCGCGACCAGGTCGGAGTCCCAGACCTGGCGGACCGCCACGTTCACGCTGACGAAGATCGGCGGCTCGCCGGGGTGGTCCAGCTGCCAGCGGCGGGCCTGCCGGCAGGCGGTGGTCAGGGCCCAGCGGCCGAGCGGGACGATCGAGCCGTCCTCCTCCGCCAATCCGATGAACCGATTCGGCGTTAGTGTGCCGAACTCCGGGTGGTGCCAGCGGACAAGGGCTTC
Source organism: Streptomyces sp. NPDC104761 (assembly GCF_055583445.1). Classification (NCBI taxonomy): domain Bacteria; kingdom Bacillati; phylum Actinomycetota; class Actinomycetes; order Kitasatosporales; family Streptomycetaceae; genus Streptomyces; species Streptomyces sp. NPDC104761. The sequence continues at coordinate 255,023 of NZ_JBVJNZ010000008.1, forward strand.
GACCCCGCTGAGCCGGCCGTCGCCCATGCCCACCAGCGGCTGGTACTCCAGCACGAACTCGCCCCGCTCGATGGCCGGGCGGAGGGTGGAGGAGAGCGCCTGCCGGGTCACCAGGTGGGCGTTGCGCTCCGGGTCGAACAGCGTCCAGCGGGACTTGCCGTCGGCCTTCGCCCAGTACAGCGTCGTGTCGGCGGCCTGCATCAGACCCGTGGCGGTGGTGCCGGCGGCGTGCCGCTCGACCACCCCGATCGACGCCGACAGCGACAGCCGCTGGCCGGCCAGGTCGAACGGTGCCTGAAGGGCCGCGAGGGCGGACTCGGCGAGGTCGGCCAGCTGCTCCGTGCCCGTGGAGTCCTCGACCAGCAGGGCGAACTCGTCGCCGCCGAGCCGGGCCACCAGCGGCGCCCCGGCCCGCGCGAAGCCGGCCTCGTCGGCGACCCGGGTCAGCCGTTCGGCGACGGCGGCCAGCAGGCGGTCGCCGACCCGGTGGCCGAGGGTGTCGTTGACCGCCTTGAAGCCGTCCAGGTCCAGGTAGCACAGGCCGATCCGGCCGGTGCCGCTCTGCTCGTACGACTCCGCCTCCAGCGCGGCCGACAGCCGTTCGAAGAACAGCGTCCGGTTGGGCAGCCGGGTCACCGGATCGTGCATCTGCAAGTGACGCAGCCGGGCCTGGAGTTCGCGGCGGGCGCTGATGTCGGAGACCGAGATCAGCACGCCCGGCACGTCCTTGGCCAGCGGGGCGATGGTGACCTGGGCCCAGACCGAGTGCCCGTCGGGGTGCTTCAGCCGACGGGTGCAGCGCAACTTGGCCTGCCGGCCGCGCAGTACCTCGCGGTACGCGTGCCAGGTCCGGGCGTCGGAGGCCAGGTCCAGCAGGTCCGCGGCGATCCGCCCGGGCAGCCCGGCCTGGTCGGCGCCGATCAGGGTGGCGAGCGCCTCGTTGGCGGCAGTGACCAGCCCTTCGCGATCGACCACGGCCATGGGCAGCGCGGCGGCCGCGAAGGCGTGTTCGTAGGTCGTCGGCGCTGTCCGCGCGTCTGTCGTTTCGTCTGTCTTCTCGTACGACTTCCGGTAGGTGTTGTCACTCTCTGTGACGGCGGACCGGTCGAGGTCTGCCGCGGGCGTCGGCCCTTCGGACGTTCCGCTCACCGCTCGCTCCCGCAGTGCACTCGATCTCTGTCCGTGCAGGAAAGTGTGCCGATCATAGAGGCTGGCCCGAGGGCCTTCCAGCCACAGTCCAGTGTCCCCGATGAACCGGGGATTCTGACAGATCGTTTCTGCCCGCACCTGGACGGGTTCTTGGGCCCTGCGACCACTTGTGACGTTCCGTTAGCGTCCCGGGGTGTCGGCCGTTCGGGTCTGCCTGTGATGGGCAGGTGGTCCCTCACCCTTCTGGTGCAGATAAACAGGTCATAAGGTGACAAACTCACAGAGGCTGGGTGCGGTGTCCCGCGAACCGCCCTCGGAGGTCCTTCCGTGCCGCGTCTCCTGCTGCGCAGTTCCGCCGCCGTGTTCACCACGATGTCGGCGCTCGTCGCCACGACGATCCTGACCGGGCCGTCGTCCGCCGAGCCGTTCTCCACGGCCCCCTGCGCCCTGCATCGCACCGACGCGCACCACTCCGAGGGCGTCGACACCTGGAACCCCGACTACACGCGTCCCACCCACCCGCTTTCGGCCGTGATGGTGTTCCTCTCCTTTCCGGACGCGGTCCCGCAGACCACGCCCGCGGAGCTGGTCGCCGACCACTTCCCGGCCACCAGCCGGTACTACGAGCAGGCCTCGTACGGGAAGTTCACCATCCACCCGCACCCGCTCACCCGCTGGCTGCGGATGCCCCGGCCCTCGGCCGCCTACGGCATGCGACGCGACTGGAGCATCCCGCTGCGGGCCGCCTACCTGCGGGACGCGTTCGCGGCGGCCGATCCCGAGGTCGACTTCTCGCGCTACGACATCGTGTACCTCGTGGCCGACCCGGACGCGCCCGGCGTCGACTCCGACGCCACGAAGGTGGTCAACCTCGACACCCCGGTGCTCGTGGACGGCACCGACGTGCGCAGGGTCGTCACGGTCTTCGAGAAGCATCCTCCGGACCGGCTGGTTCTCGCCCATGAGACCGGACACGTCTTCGACCTCCCCGACCTCTACCACCGCCCGGTGGACGGCAAGGGCGACTGGGACACGTACGTCGGCGACTGGGACCTGATGGGCAGCCAGTTCGGGCTCTCCCCGGACCTCTTCGCCTGGCACAAGTGGAAGCTCGGATGGCTGGATCCGCGCCAGGTGGTGTGCGTCCGGGGGACCGCGCCGACCAGGCTGACCCTGGAGCCGCTCTCCGCCGGGCCGGGCGGGCCCCCGCGGGGCGCCGCGGGCGCACCGGCCTTCGGGCTCGGCGACGGCACCAAGCTGGCGGTGGTGCGCACCGGGCCCGACACGGCGCTGGCCTTCGAGGCGCGGGACGCGTCCGGCAACGACAGCGCGGCCTGCCGGCAGGGCGTCCTCGTCTACCGGGTCCGCGACGAGACGGCCTCCGGCAACGGGCCGGTCCAGGTGATCGACGCCCATCCGCGCACCGAGGCCTGCTGGGAGAACTCGGTCTACCCGCCACTGGCCGACGCCCCGGTCGCCCTCGGTGAGAGCTTCACCGTCCCCGGTGACGGCGTGCAGGTGGCGGTGGAGGGGCGGACGGCGTCCGGCGCCTGGAACGTGAAGATCACACCGGCGAAGCCGGACTGAACCGCGCCGAAGAAAAGCCGAAGGCCAAGCTCACAGGAGCTTGGCCTTCGCCTACTTCGCGTGCGCCGCCAGGGACTCGAACCCCGGACCCGCTGATTAAGAGTCAGCTGCTCTAACCAACTGAGCTAGCGGCGCCTGCTGACGTCGTAGACCTTAGCATCCTGATCGGCGGGAGGAAAAATCGATATGCGGACGGTCGAGCGGGCAGCGCGGACGGCCGCCCAGAGCAGGATCTCCGGGCCGGGAAGCCACGGGTGCCGGGTGTCCGGGGCGACCAGCCAGCGGGTGCCGGCCGGGGCGGGAGCGGGGGTGCCGCGCGGTGCCGGAGCCGGTACGGTCACCGCGTCGCCGGTGCCGTGGCACAGCAGCGGCGGCACGGTGCCGCCGCGGCCGCCCCACTCCTCCCAGCCCAGCAGGGACGGCAGCCGGGCGGCGGTGCCGGGGGCGGCGAACAGAAGCATCCGGCCCCGGAAGACCGCGACCGGCCCGGAGCCCGGCCCCTCGTCCCACAGCCGGTCCAGCATGCGGCGGCCGAAGGTCGCCGGGGCGTTCACCACGTCGAACACGGTCCCGCAGGGCAGGACGACCGGGGCGTCCGGCCGCTCCTCCCAGAACGCGAGCGTGCTCCGCGGATACGTTCCTGCGGAGGCCAGCCAGGCGGCTCCGTCCGGGGTGACCCCGGCCGCGTCGCCGAGCTCGGCGAGGTCGGCCGGGAAGGTCTCGTACGGTGTGCGGCTCATGGGGAATTGATACCCCTCGTGAACACCCGCTCGCCGTCAGTTGCGGGAAACCCGGACAGGAACGAACGGAGAGGCGTATCTTGCCCACCCGGCATATGCCATCAGCCGGGGCCGGCTAGATCTGCTCGGGCCCCTTGCCCTCCTTGCCCCTCAGCAGATCCCGGCCGAACTCGACCATCTTCTTCGCGTAGTCCTCGGTCCACTCGGCCCGCTCGGCGATGTCGGCCGGGGTCAGCCGGTCGAAGCGGCGCGGGTCGGCGAGCTGGGCGGCGGCCATGGCCTGGAACTCCACCGCCCGGTCGGTGGCCACCCGGAACGCCTGGGCCAGCTCCGTCGCACGGCTCAGCAGCGCCCCGGGGTCGTCGACCGACTCCAGGCCGAAGAAGTGCTCGGGGTCGGCGACCGCTTCCACGGGCTCGAAGAGCAGGGGCGCGGGGCGTAGCCGCGGTTCGTTCCGACGCGGCGTGGGCTCCGCCATGTCTGGTCCTCCTCGTACGGTGTCGATGACTACGGTCCGATGACCACCGTCCATTGTCCCGCGCCCGCGCAAGGGGCCCCTGAGGCCGGTGGCTGACTCTCCGCTCGGCAGCTCATGACTGCCCCGTCCGGGGCTGTATTCGTTGGCCGCCTCCGGCGTCTGGCGGGGTCGGTGGCGGTGTCTTGTCATGGCCGCCACGTCACCCGGTGCTCGCCCAGGTGCGCCAGTACCGCGTGGTTCGCCTCCCAGCCGTCCGGGAATTTGACGAGGGTTCCCAGCTGGACCGGTTCCGCGGACGGGTAGTCGTCCAGGAGGTCGGTCACGCCGGCGCGGCAGATCATGATGCAGGCGTGGCGGTGGCGGGAGGCGAGGACGCAGAGGCGGCCCGTCTCCAGGTGGAAGGCGGTGGCGTCGGGGCGGCCGGAGAGCGGGTGGAGGACCACCGTCACGTCGTACTCGCGGCCCTGGAGACGGTTCGCCGTGTCGACGGTGACGTCGGCCGCGCCCAGCTCCGCCAGGGCCGCGCGGACGGCCGCCGCCTGGTCCCGGTGGGCGGTGCCGACGGCGATCCGGTCGGCCGTGAGGGGGGCGGCGGCGGGGGAGCGTTCCGAGAGAGCCGCGCCGCCACGGTCGAGCAGCCGCCGTACCACCGTGGCCACCGCGCGGACCGCCTCCGGGTCGGTGCGCGGGGTGTGCCGGGCGGGCAGCTCCAGCAGACCCCAGCCCGACTCCGCCGCCTCGTCGATCACCCGGTCGGGTGCGGAGCCGTCGGAGGGGACGGCGAAGGTCAGGCGGCGGTCGTCGTGGCCTGTGCCGCTGCGGAAGGGGGTGTACGGGTAGAACGCGCCGGAGACGAGGGGCGCGGCCGACGCCGGCAGGCGCCAGGAGACCGGGAGGCGGTGCTGGGGCAGGTCCGGGTTGTGGGCGAGGAGGGTGGAGACGGCGGACGCCGACGGGTCGTACGACAGGCCCGCCCACTGCTCGCTGCCCACGATCGCGAACGGGTCCAGCTGGCCGGGGTCGCCCACGAACAGCGCCCGTTCGAACAGGCCGGCCACGGCGAGCAGTGAGTCCGAGCGCATCTGGTACGCCTCGTCGACGATCGCGTGCCGCCAGGGCTCGTCCACCTTCACGTGCGCCCACTTCGCGGCGGTGGAGAGGACGACCTGCGACTCCCCGAGGTCGGCCGCCTTCGCCGACTTGCGGACGCTCGGCAGGTCGTCCAGCGCCTTGTCGTACGGGTCCGCGTCACTGCTGTGCAGGCGGCCGACGGGGAGGTCCGGGTTCTTCTCCGCGAGCCGCAGGACCAGGTCGTCGACCTGGGCGTTCGTCTGCGCGACCACCATCAGCGGGCGGCCTGCGTCGGCGAGTTCGAGCGCCGCCCGCACCACCAGCGTGGACTTGCCGGCGCCCGGCGGGGAGTCCACGACCACACCCCGCTCGGTGCCGTGCAGGGTGTCGTGCAGGATCGCGGCGGTCGCCTGCGCGGCGGCCGTACCGGGATCGAAGTCCGTGGTGGTCACAGGATGTCCTCCGGCGTCGCGGCGTCGGCCGCCTCGGGTGCCGCCTCGCCCGGCGGGCCGCCGTGCGTCCACGGGGTGTCCTCCGGGTCGGGCAGCTTGGCGCCGCCGCGCTGCTCGTGTTCGAACAGGGTGAAGACGAGCCGGTCGCCCTTCTCGGGGACCGAACCCGGTTCGGGTTCCTTGCCGCGGCCCATCTTGTCCAGGACGCGCAGCACCAGGACCCCCTCCGCCTCGTGGCCGACGAACTCCACCGACTGCGGCTTGCCGCCCAGCGAGCGGTACGCCTTGGCACGCTCACCCAGCGGCGGCCGGTCCTCCGTGCGCACGGTCAGCAGCGGGCGCGGGCTGGGCCGCTTGCCCTCGCTGTACGCCATGACGACGTCGAGGACCTCGCCCGCGAACGCTTCCCCGGACAGCCGCCGCCCCGCCATCACCAGCGGGTCGTCGAGGGCTTCCTGGGCGTCGAGACGGGCCTGTTCGCGCTCGCGCGTGGCCAGCTTGTTGGCGGCGGTCACCGCGTCGTCGCGGCGCGGCTGCGGCGACTCACCGGCCAGCACCCGGTCGCGGTGACCGGTGAACGACCAGCGGTCGCGCGTCCACCGCTCCTCGACCCGGGCGCCCTCCGGCAGTCCGCGCAGCAGGTCCAGGCCCTGCCAGACCGCGTCCCAGGTGGGCCGGGTACGGCTCTCCACCAGGGCGCGGATCTCCCGCTCGGCGGCGGTGAGGATCATCAGCCGGTCGTCGGCCTGGAGACCGTCCTCGGCGGCGGCGAGAGCGGTGCGGGCCCGGTCGTAGCGGTCGAAGGCGGGGGCCAGCAGCCGGTTGTCGAAGGCCGGGTCGGTGGCGGGCCCGGCCGGCGGGCACAGCAACTGCCCGTCGCCGTCCCGCGCCAGCTCGGCCACCCGCGCGGCCTGCGCGCCCGTGCTGCCCTCAGGAGGGGCGATCCAGGCGAGCAGCGCGCCCAGGTGCTGGTCCTCGACACTGGACTGGCCGGTCGCCCAGTGCCGGGACAGCAGGTCCGTCATGGCGAGGAGCAGGGAGGAGCCGGGGACCCGGGCACGCTCGCCGAAGTGGGTGAGCCAGCGGCCGAGCAACGGCACCCGGGGCGGCGCCGGGTAGGGCGCCTCAGGGTCCTGCTCCGCCGTACGCCGGAACCGCATCGACCGGCCCAGCAGCCGTACGTACTCGACGCCCGCGCGGCCCGGGACGATCAACTGGGGTGCGTCCGCGCACAGTTCGACCTCGACCTTGACCCGCTTGCCGGTCTCCGGGTCGGTCTCGGTGCGCTCGGCCGCCTCGACGCTGTCGGCGTAGGAGTCCAGGTACGGCAGGACGACGTCGGCGAGCTCGGCGAGGAAGGCGAACCGCAGGTCGCGGTCGCGCGGCTGGGGTACGACCAGCAGGCGCGGGGCGTCCCGGTCGGTGCCGACGAGGGCGCCGAGCGGGGCACCGGCCTCACCGGCGGTGGTGAGCGGCACGAAGACCAGCGGGCGGTCGGAGAGGTGCCGGTGGCAAACGGTCGCTGCGGGCTGCGCGGTGCCCGAGCTGACGGCTTCGAGGCGGGCGAGGGTGGTGATCAGGGACACGCGGCCTCCCGGACACCGCTCAGCGCCTCGGCACGCAGGGCCGCCGCCCGGCGCAGGGCCGCCACCGCCGGGTCGGCCGGGTCGCCGCTCTCGCCGCGCGCGGCCGACAGCACCTCCTCGACGGTGCTCAGCCCGCCCAGCTCGGCCCGCGCCGCCCGGCCCAGCGCGGTCACCTCGTCGGCCGCCCGGGCCCGCTGCCGGCAGTGGAAGGCCAGCTCGCAGGCGGACAGGCACTCGGGCGCGTACGTCGCGGGAACGGCGTCCACGGCCGCCGTGAGCTGCTCCCTGGGCAGGTCCGGGGCGAAACAGGTGCCCTCGGGCAGGGTGTCGGCGATGTCCTGGACGCGGGTGAGCCGGGCCAGCTGGCGGGCGGTGACCGCGCGCTGCTTGCGGACGTCCACCGCGGCGGCGGTCGGCAGGTTGGCGAAGTCCTTGGGGCAGACGAGCAGCACGTCGTGACGGACCCGCGGGGCGGGGGTGAGCCGGGCCGCGACCTCCTCCAGAGCCAGCACGTACACCGCGGCCTGCCGGGCGGCCGCGCCCACCTTCGCCGGGTCGGCGGAGCCGTCCAGCATCGGGAAGGACTTGATCTCCACGACCGTCCAGCTGCCGTCCGGGTGCACCACGACCGCGTCCGGCTCCAGGAACGCGGGCGAGCCGGCCACTTCGAGGGCCAGCATCGGATGGTCGAACAGCGCCCAGCCGCCCGCCTCGACGGCCTCGCGCAGGGCCAGCGCCGTACGGGCCGTACGCCCCTCGGGTCCGATCGCGGACAGGTCGGGTACGGCGGCCCGTTCGGCCGGCTCGGCGCCCGGGTCGAGGTGGGTGCGGACCAGCCGCAGCAGCTCGGCGCCGCCGTCCGCCTTCACCCTCGCCTCGAAGGCGTTGCCCCGGGTCAGCGCGAACTGCGACTGGCCGAAGGCCGACGGCGAGCCGAGGGCGCTCGCCAGCGCCGTCTTGTCCACCCCGGCGCCGTCCAGGATCGCCCGCCGTCTGCACCCCGGGTTCGCGGCGAGCGCCGCGAGGGCACGCGCGTCGAGGGCCTTGGCCGGGACGGCGGGGCCGCGCAGCTCAGCGAGCCGGTGCCGGAGTGCTGTCCCCCGCGTCTGTGGGGGAAGCGTCCGGTTCGGCTGCGGGGGCGAGCCGGGACTCGCGCTGCGATGGAATTCGCTCACCCGCCGAAGTCTGGCATCCGGCACTGACAATCGGGGAGCCTGCGCCGTCCGAGCGGGCTGCGACGAGGGAGGCGCCCGGGGTGATCCGCACCCGGACGAGATGCGCGACCCGCATCACGTACGGCGCCAGCAGGTGACCCACGCCCATCACGAACACGCCCGCGACCGCGTCCAGGAAGTAGTGGTTGGCGGTGCCCATCACCACGATCGCGGTCAGCAGCGGGTAGGCCACGCCGAGCACCTTGGTGACGCGGTTGCCGCCGTGGCGCCACAGCATCACCCCGCACCACAGCGCCCAGCCGCAGTGCAGGCTCGGCATCGCCGCGTACTGGTTGGTCATGCCGCCGAGGCCGCGCGGCGCACTGGCGTCGCCGCCCCACCAGCCGTACGAGCTGTACTGGGCCATCGTGTCGACGAACCCGTACTTCACGTCCAGCAGCCGGGGCGGGCAGGTGGGCAGCAGGGTGAAGCCGATCAGTCCTATGAACGTGGACGTCATCAGCCAGGTGCGGGCCCGCCGGTAGACCTCGGCACGCTTGCGGAACAGGAAGACCAGGATCAACGGAGTGACCAGGTAGTGCAGCGAGGCGTACCAGAAGTCCGCCGGTATGCCGAGCCACGCCTCACGCGTGAACAGGCGGTTGAGCGGGTGCTCGGCGTTGAGGTGCAGGGCCTTCTCGATGCGCAGGATCGCCAGGCCGTGGTCGACGGCGGTGCCCGTGTCCCCGCGCGCGAGCAGGCGGCCGGCGCTGTAGCAGCCGTACACCAGCAGGATCAGCGGCAGCTCGGTCCACCAGCGCAGCCGGGTTCGCGCAGCCACCTCGGTGCCCGGTTTCTCGGTCTGCGGCATCCGACTGCCTCCCCCTTCACGTCCCTGTCCGCGCGGCTCCCGGCGGGCCGACCGTGACACTTTACGTTGCGCGTATTCCCGCCCATGCGGGGCGCTCAGCACTCAAAGACGCGGAGAGCGCGCGCCGGGTTGCCCGGTCCTCGGCCCGTTCCCGGCGTGTTCCCAGCCTGGGCGATGATGGAGGTGTCCCGCTCCTGAATTTCTCCCGGAAGGTTCTCCCCCCATGGCACCGCGCATCCTGCTGGCCCGGCACGGACAGACGGAGTGGTCGCTGTCCGGCAAGCACACCGGCAGGACCGACGTACCGCTCCTGGAGGAGGGCCGGCGGGGGGCCAAGCTGCTCGGCGAGCGCCTGCACCGGCCGCCGTTCGACGGCCTCGCCGACGCCGAGATCCGCACCAGCCCGCTGGCACGCGCGCGTGAGACCTGCGAACTCGCCGGCTTCGGCGACCGCGCCGCCCGCTGGGACACGCTGATGGAGTGGGACTACGGGGCGTACGAGGGCCTGACCCCGGCGGAGATCCAGGCGTCCCGGCCGGGCTGGCTGATCTGGCGGGACGGGGTCCCCGGCGGCGAGTCCCTCGCGGAGGTCACCGCGCGGGCCGACGAGGCGGTGGCCTGGGCGCACTCGGCCGACCGCGACGTGCTGATCTTCGCCCACGGGCACATCCTGCGGTCGATCGGTGCGCGGTGGCTGGGGCTGCCGCTGGACTTCGCGGCCCGGATCCGGCTGAACCCCACGTCGCTGTCGGTGCTGGGGTGGGCCTACGGGGAGCCCGCGATCGAGAGCTGGAACGATCTGGGGCACTTGGCGGGGTGAGGGCCGCTGGGGGTACCCCCAGCCGAAGGCTGGGGGAGGAACTGCGCGAGCAACCCTCACCGACCCGCAGCCGTACGACTACAGGTCCACCCCTGTCGGCCCTACACAACCCTCGGCGTGGACGCGTGACGGTCCAGGAACTCCTGGACCCCGCTCGCCCGGCGGTGCGGCAGCAGCACCCGCGCCGTGCCCGCCAGCATCCCCTGGATCCGGGACGACTGGACCTGGTCCAGCAGGTCCAGCACCCGCATGCCCGCCGTCGCCGCCTCGTCGGGACGCCCGCCGCGCGCGAGGTCGTCGGCGAGTTCCGCCGTGTACAGCGCGATGTTCCGGGTGAAGTGCGGGTCCTGCAGATCGGCCGCCCGGTGCGCGTGGCGTGCGGCGCGCCGCCAGTCGCCCAGCATGGACCAGCACTGCGCCTCCAGGCCTTCCAGCTCGGCCTCTCCGTAGAAGCTCATCCACTCGGGGTCGGCGTCCGAGCTGCCCCGTTCGAAGAGGGCCTGTGCGCGGGCCAGCGCCTGTTCGGTGCCGGTGCGGTCGGCGAGCCCCGCCCAGCCGCCAGCCTCGCGCAGCGCGAGCAGGGACATGAGGCGGGCCGAGCCGAGCGGCCGGCCGACCCGCTGCGCGGCCTGGGCCGCCCGCACCGCCTCCCGGGGCCGTCCGGCGTCCCGCGCCAGGAACGCGGTGTTGCAGAAGGCGTGCGCCTCCAGCCCGGCGTCCCCGGTCATCCGTGCCGTCGCCAGCGCCTCCGCGTAGTGCGAGCGGGCGTCGTCGAAGCGGCCGGAGTCGTGGGCCAGCCAGCCCACCGAGATGGCCAGTTCACCGGCGCCCGAGTGCAACCGCTCGGCGGTCGTCTGCCGGGTCGCGCCCGCGTCGAGGAGCGCGTACGCCGCGCGCAGCGGAGCCGCCGCGCGCCGGTACAGTCCGTCCGCGCCGTGCCGGTCGTCCAGCAACCGGATCCGGCGTACGGCCTCCTCCAGGGCGGCCGCGTGCGAGGACCCGGCACGGCGCACCGGCCGGTCCGCCGCCACGGCGTCGATGGTGAACCCCAGCGGGCCCAGGGTGGCGGCGGCCACGGTGGCGCCTCCGCCGGTCATGAATAGGCGACGCAGCACGTCGCTCTCCTCGTAGTTGTCGTGCGTCTCGTACGGGTCCTGCGGGTTCCGCGTCTCGTGCCGGTCATGCCGGTCGTGCGGGTGGTACTCGTCCTGCGGGTGGTACTGGTCCTGCGGGTCATACGGCTCGCCGGCCCCTGGGTTCTCACCCCGGGTGAGAACCGGGGGCCCGTCGCCCGGCGGCCGGGCCGCGCGGCCTCGGACGGACGAGCGGGGCGCGAACCCGAGGTCGGCGAGCGTGCGGCCGGGGAACATATGCAGGAACACCCGTTCGTAGGCGTAGTTCGGGCAGCGGATCTCACCCGCCTCGACCCGGCCGATGTAGCGCGCGTCACAGCTCACCCGCTCGCCGATCTCGCGGGCGGCGCGCCGAACGAGCGCGGCGAACTCGGCCGGTGAGTGCCGGCCGCGTACCTGCCGGAAGGCGAGGTTCGGCCGTACCGGCCGATCGGGCTGCGACGAGGTCGTGGTTGACGACGCCATGGCCGGGTCCTCTCGTGCGAACCGTCGAACCATGCCGGACTCGTAGTGAGTTGTCCGAGTGGACCCTTGATTCCGGCGGGCAAGAACGTACCTGCTGTGTCGGACCCGTGACGCTGGGTTTGGCTACAAACCGGATATCTCATGCACGATCTGCCATGAACTGCCATCCTTTGCGGCTGACTTCCGCCGTAGCCGTTGACGCGGTGGCGCGTTGGACGTCATGGACTGCAAGAGGGCTGCGCGGTGGAGGCCGGGATGGAGACCAGCCAGGGCAACGATCCTTGTGACGATGCGGGATGCGACCTCGTGACGGTGCCGGCCCGGCAGGGCCTGGAGGCGGTCGACATCCTGCGCCGGGGGGCAGGGGAGGCGGTGGGTCCCGTGCTCCACGACGACGGGGGCGGCACCCTCGGCTTCGTGGTGCCGGCCGGTACGGCGGCGGGCTGGGACGTACCCGGCAGCACCTGTACCGAGACCGAGGGGCGCGGGCTGCGGCTCAGTCCGGAGCCGCCGGTCGAGGGCTCCGACTGGCTGCTGCCGCCCGGGGAGGCCGAGCTGGCGACCGATCCGGCGGTGCTGCGGCGGGCGCTGGGGGAGGCGGCCCGGATGATCGAGGCGGCGGACAGCTGCCGCTGAATTTCCCGGACGGCCGCCGCCTGGGAAGATGGCGGAATGGGCAAGTCCAGGAACTCACGTCGGCGGCCGGCCGCCCCCGAGGCCGTGGTCGAGGCCGTCGACGGCGGCCTCGCCCAGCTCATCCCGGACCCCGACCGCGGCCGGGCCTGGACGCTGCTCATCGACGGTGCCCCGCAGTCGCACGTCGACCTCGACGACCCCGCGTACCTCTCCTTCGAGTACCAGCGCCGGCTCGGCCATGTCATCGACCTGGTCGCACCGCCGGGCAGGCCCGTGCAGGTCGTGCACCTCGGCGGCGGCGCGCTCACGCTGGCGCGGTACGTCGCGGCGACCCGGCCCCGGTCCACCCAGCAGGTCGTGGAGCGGGACGCGGCCCTCGTGCAGCTGGTGCGGCGCGAGCTGCCGCTGGACGCGAACGCGCGGATACGGGTGCGGTCCGTGGACGCCCGGGACGGCCTGGGCAAGGTTCCGGAGGCGTGGGCGGACCTGGTCATAGCGGATGTGTTCAGTGGGGCGCGCACTCCGGCGCACCTGACGTCCACGGAGTTCCTGGACGCCGTGCGGAGGGTGCTGCGGCCGGGGGGAATGTACGCCGCGAACCTCGCGGACGGGCCGCCGTTGGCCCACCTGAGGGGTCAGATCGCCACCGTGGGGGCGCGGTTCGCGGAGGTCGCGGTGGTCGCCGACCCCGCGGTGTGGCGGGGGAAGCGGTTCGGCAACGCGGTGCTGGTGGCGGCCGACGTACAGCTCCCTGTCGCGGAACTGACCCGGCGTTGCGCATCCGATCCGCACCCTGGGCGGGTCGAACACGGGCGTTCCTTGAGGGACTTCACGGGCGGCGCGGTCGCCGTGACGGACGCGGTGGCCGTGGCCTCGCCCTCCCCGCCGCCTTCGGTGTTTCGTTGAACCTGCGGGCCGCTGGGGGTTGCTCGCGCAGTTCCCCGCGCCCCTGAAGGGCGCTGCAGTCGCGTCAGTTGCATAGCCGCGGGCAGTCGTGCCGCTGGGGCGGCACGGGTGGGCGCGGGCGGCGCCCGGCAAGCGCCGGGGAGCGTCCCCCCCCGGCACCGGCCGACGGTCAGTACGTCTCCACCTGCACCTGCGGCGCGCTGTCGTGCCACGTGCAGAACACCGACACGCGGTCCGTGCTCCTGCTGAACTCGATGCGGATCCACGTCTCCGTCTTCCAGACCTGCATCGACCAGCCCGTACCCGGCGTCGCCGACACCAGGGTCGCGCTGGTCTCGCCGAGGTCGAAGACCGCCCGGCCGCCATCGGTGTCGTAGGCCTTGACCTGGCCGGAGGCGGAAGCCGAACCGGCGGTGGCGGTCGGGCTCGGGGTGGTGGCCGCAGTCCGGGACGGCGCCGGTGCGGGAGTCGCCGACGGGCGCGGGGAAGCGGTGCGCGACGGGCTCGGGGCGCGGGACGCGGACGGCGCGGGCGACTTGGCGCCCTGGGGCGTCGGGTCGTCGTCCGCCGCCGTGACGGGAAGCGCGCGGGGCGGGTCGTAGGCCGTGGCCGCCACCACCGTGTGGACGCCCCACCACGACAGCGTGACCGCCGCCCCCGTGGCGAGCAGCCAGGCCATGACGTGTACGAGTCCTCTGCGCATCGCGAGCCATACTGCCTCAGGGGTACCGCCCTGCGCACTCGACCCGAGTTATCCACAGGCTCCGACCGGTGCCTGCCGCATGGCGTACGGTGCGGCGCATGGCAAGTGTGCTCGTGGTCGAGGACGACCAGTTCGTCCGCTCGGCGCTCATCCGGCATCTCACCGACGCCTCGCACACCGTGCGCAGCGTGGGCACGGCACTGGAGGCGCTGCGCGAGGTCGCCCATTTCCGTTTCGACGTCGTCGTGCTGGACCTCGGACTGCCGGACCTGGACGGCTCCGAGGCGCTGAAGATGCTGCGCGGCATCACCGACGTGCCCGTCATCATCGCCACCGCCCGGGACGACGAGACGGAGATCGTCCGGCTGCTCAACGCGGGTGCGGACGACTACCTGACCAAGCCGTTCTCCGTCGAGCACCTGTCGGCGCGGATGGCCGCCGTGCTGCGCCGGGCGCGGTCGGGCGGCGGCGAGCCGGCGCCGTCGAGCGTGCTGCGGGTCGGCGGGCTGGCCGTCGATCCACTGCGCAGGCACGCCGAGTTGGACGGGGTGCGGCTCGACCTCACCCGGCGGGAGTTCGACCTGCTGGCCTTCCTCGCCGGGCGGCCGGGGGTCGTGGTGCCGCGCAAGGAGCTGCTGGCGGAGGTGTGGCAGCAGTCCTACGGGGACGACCAGACCATCGACGTCCATCTGTCGTGGCTGCGGCGGAAGCTGGGCGAGACGGCGGCCCGGCCGCGGTATCTGCACACGCTGCGGGGCGTCGGCGTGAAGCTGGAGCCGCCGGGCGGGGAAGCGAGGCCGGTCGGATGAGATGGGCTCTGGTCAAGGTCTGTCTGGCGGTCACCGCGATGGTCGTGGTCGCCTTCGCCGTCCCGCTCGGCCTGGTCGTCAAGGAGCTGGCCCGTGACCGGGCGTTCTCCAACGCCGAGCGGGAGGCCGCCGCGGTCGCCCCGGCCCTGTCCATCACCACCGACCGGGACAAGCTGGAGCGGGTGGTGGCCTCCGCCGGCGCCGACCGGGGCATGGCCGTGCACATACCGGCGGCCGGCGGCCAGGCCGGCGTCGACATCGGGCGGCAGCGTGCCGCCGACCGGGACATCACGGCCGTACGGAAGCTGGGGCGGGCCTCCACCACCGGGGTGGCCGGCGGGTCGACCCTGCTGCAGCCCGTCGCGCTGAGCTCCGGCGCCATCGCGGTCGTCGAGGTGTACGTGCCCGAGTCCGAGGTGACCAACGGGGTCGGCACGGCCTGGGCGGTGCTCGCCGCCGTCGGCCTGGCCCTGATCGTCGGCTCGGTCGCGGTCGCCGACCGGCTGGGCGTACGGATGGTGCAGCCCGCCCAGCGGCTGGTCGAGGGCGCGCACGAACTGGGGGAGGGCAAGCTGGGGGCGCGGGTGCCCGAGGAGGGGCCGATCGAACTGCGGCTGGCGGCGGTCGCGTTCAACTCGATGGCCGACCAGGTCGTGCAACTGCTGGCGAACGAGCGGGAGCTGGCCGCCGATCTGTCGCACCGGCTGCGCACTCCGCTCACCGTGCTCCGGCTGAACGCGGCCTCGCTCGGGGACGGGACCGCCGCCGAGCAGACCCGGGCCGCGGTCGCGCAGTTGGAGCGCGAGGTCGACACCATCATCAGGACCGCGCGCGAGGCCAAGCCGCAGACGGCGGCCGTCGGGCCGGGTGCCGGGTGCGACGCGGCCGAGGTGGTGCGGGAGCGGATGGGGTTCTGGTCGGCGCTCGCGGAGGACGAGGGGCGCAAGTGGCGGGTGGCCGGCGTGGACCGGCCGGTGCGCATACCCGTGGCCCGCGCCGACCTGGCCGCCGCGCTCGACGCGCTGCTCGGCAACGTCTTCCGGCACACCGCGGAGGGCACCGCCTTCGCGGTCGACGTGCACAACGCGGAGGACGCGGTGATCGTGCTGGTCTCGGACGCGGGACACGGCATCCCCGACCCGGAGGCGGCGATGGCCCGCGGGCGGGGTTCGGGGGCGGCCGGGTCGACCGGGCTCGGATTGGACATCGTGCGCCGGCTCGCCGAGTCGACCGGCGGTGACGTGCGGATCGGGTCGTCGGTGCTGGGCGGGACGGAGGTGCGGATCTGGATCCAGCTGGACGGCCGGAAGCCGGAGCGCACGGGGCACCGGGGGACGGTGCGCAGGCGCCGTGCGCGCAGGCCGCCGGGGGACCCGGGCAGGCGGGGAACAGGGGGCGCCACCGGCAGAATTGGTCTCGACCTTTAATCGGTCCCGATGCCTTCCTTAAGCGCACCCTAAGATCCTCAACAGCCGTCCCTATCAGGCCGTTTGTCCGATTCCCGGCCGCTAGCGTGCTGCCGCACCCCACCCCCTTTGGCAGGCGAAGGCAGGCACGGCATGAGCACGCACCGGCGCAGAATCAGTGGCAGGAACAAGGCGATAGGCGGTCTGGTCGCCGCGGCCGTGGTCGGCGGCGGGGCGATCCTGTTCACCGGGATCGCGCAGGCGGCCGGCGTCGGCGCCGCCTACACGAAGACCAGCGACTGGTCGACCGGGTACACCGCGCAGTACGTCGTCACGAACAACAGCGGGGCCAGGGAGCAGGACTGGACGCTGGAGTTCGACCTGCCGGCCGGCGCGAAGCTGAGTTCGCTGTGGAACGCCGAGTACACCGTCAGCGGCCAGCACGTCACCGTGAAGCCGCCGAAGTGGGACACGGACGGCCTCGCGGCCGGCGAGTCGGACACCGTCGGCTTCGTGGTCAACGGCAGCGGGGACCCGACCGGCTGCCGTATCGACAACGCGAGCTGTTCGGCGGACGGCACGGCGACCCCGGAGCCGAGCGGCCGCCCGACACAGTCCGCCACCCCGACCGCGACGGCGACCCCGACCCGGACCGCGACCCCCACGGCCACGGCGTCCACGCCCGCCACCCCCACCGCGACGCCCACCCCGACCCAGACCACCGGCACCGGATCCGGCACCACCGGCTCCGCCGGCTTCGCCCCCTACGTCGACACCTCGCTCTACCCGGCGTTCGACCTCCTCGCGGCCGCGAACGCCACCGGTGTGAAGAACTACAACCTCGCCTTCGTCACCGACGGCGGCGGCTGCACGCCCAAGTGGGGCGGCGTGACGGACCTGGCGAGCGACGGCGTGGCCTCCCAGATCGGCGCCCTGCGCGCCAAGGGCGGGGACGTCCGGGTCTCCTTCGGCGGCGCGTCCGGCTCCGAACTCGCCACCACCTGCTCCTCGGCGGACGCGCTCGCGGCGGCGTACGGCAAGGTCGTGGACGCGTACAGCCTGACCAAGGTCGACTTCGACGTGGAGGGCGGCGCGCTGCCCAACACCACGGCGAACACCAACCGCGCCAAGGCCATCGCCAAGCTCCAGGCCGCCCACCCGAACCTGGACGTCTCCTTCACCCTCCCGGTGATGCCCGAGGGCCTCACCCAGGACGGCGTGAACCTCCTGTCCAACGCCAAGGCCAACGGCGTGAAGATCAGCGCCGTCAACATCATGGCGATGGACTACGGCGCCTCGTACAACGGCGACATGGGCACCTACGCCACCCAGGCCGCCACCGCCACCCAGGCCCAGATCAAGAGCGTCCTCGGCCTCTCCGACGCCGCTGCCTGGAAGGCGGTCGCCGTCACCCCGATGATCGGCGTCAACGACGTCTCCTCCGAGGTCTTCAAGGTGGACGACGCCACCCAGCTCGTCGACTTCGCCAAGTCCAAGGGGATCGGCTGGCTCTCCATGTGGTCGGCCACCCGCGACCAGCAGTGCGCCGGCGGCGCCAAGTCCACCGCCGACGCCACCTGCAGCTCCGTCACCCAGGACAAGTACGCCTTCTCGAAGGCCTTCGCGTCGATCGGCTGACCTGCCCCGCGAGCGGGCACCGGCTCAGAAGCCGCCGGGCCCGCCCGGTCCGCCGAACCCCCCGAAGCCGCCCGGCCCGCCCATCGGCGGGCCGTGGTGGTGGAAGCCGTCAAAAAGGGCGTCCGCCAGGAGCATGCCGCCGACGCCCGCGGCGCCCGCGACCAGGGCCGTCTTCCACCAGGGGGTGCTGTACCAGCCGCCAGGTACGGTGCGGCCGCCGACCAGGCCGCCCGGGTAGTAGTACGGGGTGCCCGCGCCCGGGCGGTCCGAGGACGTGTACGTCTGCCCGTTGACCGTCACCTGCCGGCCGGCCGCCGCCGTGCCCGTCGGCGGCAGGGCCGGGCCGGGGTCGAGACCGAGGGCGGTACGGGCCGCGCGCACGTAGTGCAGGCCCTCGACGGCGGTCTGGGTGACCAGGGCGTACTGCGCCGGGGTGTACGCCGTCGCCAGCTGCGCCTGCGCCGCGCGGTGGCGTTCGGTCGCGTCCGCCAGGGCCTGGCGGGCCGCCCGGTCGTCGCCCGCGGCCAGCGTCGCGATGCCGCCGCCGAGCCGGTCCACCCAGCGGGTGGCCTCCGCCCCCGCGTCGGCGGTGAGGTCCTGCTGGGCCGCCTGCCCGGCGCCGGCCGCGGCCTGCTGCCGGTTCCGGCCGACGAAGGCCACCACTGACCCCATGACCAGCGCAAGCAGCACCAGCACGATGAATCCCATGACGTCCTCCGGTGTCCACGAGGATCACTCGATCACCTCGTACGACCCATGAGACGCCCACGAGTTGAGAGACCGCTGATCGAAGCCTGAGCGATCCCTATGAGAGGGGCGCGGCCCCCCTCCGCGCCCCGCTCGACAGCTCCCCGCGCGGCAGCGCCCCGTAAGGGGCGCTGGGGGTACCCCCGGCCGAAGGCTGGGGGAGGAACTGCGCGACCAGCACGACGGCTCCGCGGACGAACGACGGCATACCGCGGTTGGTCGTCAAGCAGTCGGCGGCAACATCCCCGTACGGGCCGCCTCCCCGTACCAGTGCGCGCTCGACTTCGGCGTCCTGGCGAGCGTCGCGTAGTCGACGTACACCGCGCCGAACCGCTTCTCGTACCCGTACGCCCACTCGAAGTTGTCCATCAGGGACCACAGGTAGTAGCCGCGCACGTCCGCGCCGTCGGTGATCGCGCGCCGCACCGCCGAGAGGTGGCCGTGCAGGTAGGCGATGCGCTCCGGGTCGTGGACCCGGCCGTCCGGGTCGGGCTTGTCGTCGTAGGCCGCGCCGTTCTCGGTGATGTAGAGGGGCAGGCCCGGCGCCTCGCGGGTGTAGCGCATGATCAGCTCGTGCAGGCCCGTCGGGTCGATCGTCCAGCCCATCTCGGTGCGCTCGCCCGGCGTCTGGTGGAAGGCGACGTCGCCGGCGCCCGGCCAGGGGGAGTGGGGGCCGGCGCCGTGGCCGTCCGCGCGTGGGCCGTCGGCCGTGCCGGACGCGGCCGACACCAGGGTGGGGGTGTAGTAGTTCAGGCCGAGGGCGTCCAGCGGCTGGTGGATGGCGGCGAGGTCGCCGTCGCGGACGTGCGACCAGTCCGTCACCGACTCCGTCGCCGCGAACAGGGTCCGCGGGTAGCTGCCGTGCAGGATCGGGCCGTGGAAGACGCCGTTGGCCAGGTCGTCGATGGTGCGGACCGCCACCAGGTCCGCCGGGTCCTGCGAAAGCGGGCGTACCACGGAGGAGTTGAGGCTGATCGCCACCTGGTTGCGGGCCGGCGTCACCGAGCGCAGCGCCGAAGTGCCGAGGCCGTGCGCGAGGTTGAGATGGTGGGCGGCGCGCAGGGTGGCCGCCGGGTCGGTACGGCCGGGTGCGTGCACGCCGGAGCCGTAGCCCAAAAAGGCGCTGCACCAGGGCTCGTTGAGGGTGATCCACTGCTCCACCCGGTCGCCGAGCGCCTCGCCGACGATCTCCGCGTACTCGGCGAACCGGTACGCCGTGTCCCGCTCCGGCCAGCCGCCCGCGTCCTCCAGCTCCTGCGGCAGGTCCCAGTGGTAGAGGGTGATCGCGGGTCTGATGCCCTGGGACAGCAGTTCGTCCACCAGGCGGCGGTAGAAGTCGAGACCGACCTGGACGGCCGGACCGCGGCCGGTCGGCTGGACCCGCGGCCAGGAGACCGAGAACCGGTAGGCGTTCAGGCCGAGGTCCGCCATCAGCGCCACGTCGTCGCGGTAGCGGTGGTAGTGGTCGACAGCGATGTCACCGGTATCGCCGCCGGCCGTCCTGCCCGGCGTGTGGCTGAAGGTGTCCCAGATCGAGGGGGTGCGGCCGCCCTCCCGCACCGCCCCTTCGATCTGGTACGCGGAGGTCGCCGCGCCCCAGAGGAAGGCGGCAGGAAATCTCTCGGTCAGCGGATCGGGCATGGAAGCGCTCCCATGGTCGGCTGGCGCCATTATGCATGGGAGCGCTCCCATGGCCAAGAGGGGGTGCCGCCCCCACGGCCGGGCCACGGTGCGGGAGGCGTGGTCCGCCGGAAGTGGCTCCAGATCGCGCATCGTTCACCTCTCGGCGCCCGTTGCGCGTGCGGTGCGTTCTGGTCCCGGAAACCCCTTTCGCTCCGCGGCGTGCGGCGCAGCTCCCGGACCGTCGACCGGCTCCGCCGCTGTGACCTGCGTGATTCCTGGAAGAGGCGGGCTGATGTCCGATCGGTGAAACCCCCCGGTGCGACACGTTCCCGTGACGTGCGGAACACGCTTAGGCAACAACGCCGTCTTCAAGTCTTGACAGTCGGCCCGGCAGGAACCAGTCTTCCGGCATGCCGCGTGGGAGCGGTTCCACGGGTAGCCGGGGAGTCCCTCCCGTGTGGAGCGAACCACCCCATGGCCTTTCCCTCTGTTGTCACCGCACCTCGTTGACCAGCACCTCTTCACCGCACGTCGCGTGCGGTGGGCCGGCCGCTGCTCGCACCGAGAGGGCAGGTCCGGATCGCCGGTCCC
The DNA here is from genome assembly GCF_055583445.1 of Streptomyces sp. NPDC104761. NCBI lineage: Bacteria > Bacillati > Actinomycetota > Actinomycetes > Kitasatosporales > Streptomycetaceae > Streptomyces > Streptomyces sp. NPDC104761. The sequence continues at coordinate 275,588 of NZ_JBVJNZ010000008.1, forward strand.
CGGCGGTCTGTTTCCTGAGATCCCGTTCCCCACTGGAACAAGGAGTAGTGGAATGCGCATCACCCGTACCGGTCGCCGCGGCCGCAGAGCGGCGGCCCTGACCACGACGGTCCTGACCGCCTCGGCGCTGCTGCTGACCGGCTGCAGCAGCGACGGCGGCTCGGACGCCTCGGACTCCAACGGGAACATCACTCTCACGGTCGCGGACTTCGGGCAGTTCGGCTACAAGGAGGCCGACCTGTTCGCGAAGTACCACAAGCTGCACCCGAAGATCACGGTGAAGGAGGAGACCACCGCCAACGAGCAGGACTACTACCCCAAGCTCCTTCAGCAGCTGAACACGGGCAGTGGCCTGGCGGACGTCACCGGCATCGAGGTGGGCCGCATCAAGGAGGTCGTCGACACCCAGGCGGCCAAGTTCACCGACCTGAGCAAGACGATCAACGTGGGCGACTGGGTCTCCTGGAAGGAGAAGCAGGCCACCGCCTCGGACGGCACCGTCATCGGCGCCGGCACGGACATCGGCCCGATGTCCCTGTGCTACCGCAAGGACCTCTTCGAGAAGGCGGGTCTGCCCTCCGACCGCGACGCGGTCGCCAAGGCCGTCGCCGGCGGCTGGGAGGACTACCTCAAGCTCGGCGAGCAGTACAAGAAGAAGGCCCCGTCGGGCACCTACTTCATGGACTCCGCGAGCGCCATGTACAACGCGGTCGTCAGCTCCTCCGCGCAGCAGTACTACGACGCCTCCGGCAAGCCGATCTACAAGGACAGCCCCTCCGTGCAGCAGGGCTGGAACCTGGCCGCCGAGGCCGCCTCCAAGAAGCTGACCCACGGTCTGGCGCAGTTCACCGACGCCTGGACGGCGGCGCTGCGCAAGGGCAGCGTGGCGACCGTGGCCTGCCCCGCCTGGATGGCCGGCCAGATCTCCACCAACTCCGGTGACGCCTTCAAGGGCAAGTGGGACATAGCCAAGGCCCCCGGCTCGACCGCGGCCAACTGGGGCGGCTCCTTCCTCGCCGTGCCCAAGAGCGGCAAGCACGCCAAGGAGGCCGCCGAGCTCGTCAAGTGGCTGACCGCCCCCGAGCAGCAGGCCGAGGTGTTCAAGGCGATCGGCGTCTTCCCGTCGAACAAGGGCGCCTACGACCTGCCCGGCGTGAAGAACGCGACGCTCCCGTACTTCAACAACGCACCGATCGGCCAGATCTACGCCGACGAGGCCAAGACCATCCCCGAGGCGGTGCTCGGCCCGAAGGACGCGACGATCAAGGACACCATCTCCACGCAGATCAACAACATGGAGCAGCGGGGCACCAAGCCCGCCGACGCGTGGAAGGCCGCGACCGACGCGATCGACAAGGTGATCGGCTGACGACCCGCGGTGGGGGGGGGGGGGGGGGGGGGGGGGGGGGGGGGGGGGTGGGGGGGGGGGGGGGGCGGGGGCGGGGGGGGGG
>NZ_JBVJNZ010000008.1:277046-448184 GCF_055583445.1 Streptomyces sp. NPDC104761
ACACCTCCCCCCCCCCCCCCCCCCCCCCCCCCCCCCCCCCCCCCCCCCCCCCCCCCCCCCCCCCCCCCCCCCCCCCCCCCCCCCCCCCCCCCCGCGCCGTGCCGTACGAGGGTCCGGTGCCCGGCGCGTGGGTAGGACGCGCCGGACACCGGCGCGCCGCGTCTCCCGGCCGGGTCCGGTGCGGTGGCAGACCCCGACGTCGCCGTCCGGCCCACCTTGTCCCGCCCCTGTTCCCCGGCCGAATCCCCCAGGAAGGAAATCCCCCGTGGCAACGACGACACCCACACGGGGTGCCCCCACCCCGCCCGCCGGCGGCTCCGGTGCCGTACCGAACGGACGCGGTACCTGGCGCAGCCGGCTGTGGCGCCTCGACGACCTCGCGTCCCCGTACGCGTACATCGCTCCGTTCTTCCTCGTCTTCGGTGCCTTCGGGCTCTACCCGCTCCTCTACACGGGCTGGATCGCCCTGCACCGGGTGGAGATGACGAGCCTCAGCACGTCGGAGTGGGTCGGTTTCGACAACTTCACCAAGATCCTCCAGGACTCGGAGTTCTGGACGGCCGTCACGAACACCTTCCTGATCGGTGTCATCTCGACCGTCCCGCAGCTGCTCGTGGCCCTGGGCCTCGCCCACCTGCTCAACTACAAGCTGCGCGCCAGCACGTTCTGGCGGACGGTCGTCCTCACCCCGTACGCCACCTCGGTGGCGACCGCGGCCCTGGTCTTCGCCCTGGTGTTCCGGGCCGACGGCGGCATCCTCAACTGGGTGCTGCACTTCGTCGGCATCGGCAACACCGACTGGGGCAACGGCGAATGGACCTCCAAGATCGCCATCTCGGTCATCGTCATCTGGCGCTGGACCGGCTACAACGCGCTGATCTACCTGGCGGCCATGCAGGCCGTGCCCACCGATCTGTACGAAGCCGCGTCCATCGACGGGGCGACGCGCTGGCAGCAGTTCCGCAAGGTGACCATCCCCTCGCTGCGCCCGACGATCCTGTTCACCATCGTCATCTCGACGATCGGCTCCATGCAGCTGTTCGGTGAGCCGCTGCTCCTCCAGGGCGGCACGCTCGGCTCCACCGGCGGCAACGAGCACCAGTACGAAACCCTCAGCATCTACCTCTACAACTACGGCTGGAAGCTGGGGCATCTGGGCCCGGCCGCGGCGGTCGCCTGGGCGATGCTCGCCCTGCTGCTGCTCATCGCCCTGATCAACCTGATCGTCGGCCGGTTCCTGCGCAAGAGCGCGGTCTGACGGGAGCGATATCGATGACCACGACCAGCCCCACCAACACCGCGCCGGGCCTCGACCCGGTCCCGCCGGTCACCTCCCCGGCCAGGAACCGCGTCCGTCTGAAGCTGGGCGCCGGGCAGCAGCTCAAGGGCGGCCCCCTCACCTACCTCGCCCTGGTCGTCGTCGGCCTGGGCTCGGTCTTCCCGCTGTACTGGACGCTGGTGGCCGCCTCGCACGACCAGCAGCGCGTCCTCGACAGCCCGCCGCCGCTGCTGCCGGGCGGCAGGCTGTGGAGCAACCTCCAGACCGCCTGGGAACAGGCCCATCTGGGCAAGGCCATCGTCAACAGCGTGATCGTGGCGGGCTGCATCACCGCGGCCACCCTGTTCTTCTGCACCCTGGCCGGCTACGCCTTCGCCAAGATGCGGTTCCGCGGCCGGGGCGCCCTGATGACCGCCGTCATCGCCACCCTCACGATCCCGCCGCAGCTCAGCGTGGTCCCGCTGTTCATGATGATGGCGGACATCGGGTGGGGCGGGAAACTGGAGTCGGTGATCTTCCCGACCCTGGTCGGCGCCTTCGGTGTCTTCTTCATGCGCCAGTACCTGCTGGAGGCGCTGCCCTACGAGCTCATCGAGGCCGCCAAGGTGGACGGGGCGACCAACATCCGCATCGTGTGGAACGTCGTCCTGCCCGCGGCCCGGCCCGCGATGATGGTGCTCGGCATGCTCACCTTCGTCCAGGCGTGGAACGACTTCTTCTGGCCCTTCCTCGCCCTGAACCAGGACAACCCCACCCTCCAGGTCGCCCTCGGGCAGCTCAGCGCCTCCTACACCCCCGACCAGAGCATCGTCATGGCCGGCGCGCTGATCAGCACCCTGCCGCTGCTGCTGGTCTTCGTGATCTTCGGCAAGCAGATCGTCGGAGGCATCATGGCGGGCGCCGTCAAGGGCTGACGCCGGGCAGACCGCCCCCTCGCGGTCCGGCGCCCCGCGCGACCTCCGTCCCGTACCGGGCCGTCCCGGGCGGGGCCCGTACCCGGCCGGGACGCCCGCGCGCGTCCCGGCCGCCCTCCCCGCAGCACCGTGCCGCCCCCCTTCTCTCTTCCCCCTTCCCCACGCCACTTCGGGAGCGTTCTCACCATGACCGCCGTACGAACCGAGACCACTGCCCAGTCGGCCTCAGACACCTCCTTCCCGCCCGGCTTCGTCTGGGGGGCCGCCACCGCCGCGTACCAGGTGGAGGGCGCCGCCGCCGAGGACGGTCGGACGCCGTCCATCTGGGACACCTTCAGCCACACCCCGGGCAGGGTCCGCAACGGCGACACGGGTGACATCGCCGCCGACCACTACCACCGGTACAAGGACGACGTGGCGCTGATGAAGGACCTCGGCCTCAAGGCCTACCGGTTCTCCGTCTCCTGGTCCCGGGTGCAGCCCACCGGCCGGGGGCCCGCGGTCGAGCGCGGCCTGGACTTCTACCGGCGGCTCACCGACGAACTCCTCGAAGCGGGCATCACCCCCGTCGCCACCCTCTACCACTGGGACCTGCCCCAGGAACTGGAGGACGCGGGCGGCTGGCCGCAGCGGGACACCGCGCACCGCTTCGCCGACTACGCCGAGATCATGGCCCGCGCCCTGGGCGACCGGGTCGGGGTGTGGACCACCCTCAACGAGCCCTGGTGCAGCGCCTTTTTGGGCTACGGCTCCGGCGTGCACGCCCCGGGGCGCACCGACCCGGCCGCCACCCTGCGCGCGGCACACCACCTGAACCTGGCACACGGGCTGGCGGTCGGGGCGCTGCGGGAGAACCTGCCGTCGACCGCGCAGACCTCCGTCACCCTCAACCTGCACCAGGTGCGCCCGCTGACCGACAGCGCCGCGGACGCCGAGGCGGCCCGGCGTATCGACGCCGTCGGCAACCGGATCTTCACCGGCCCGATCCTGGACGGCGCCTACCCCGAGGACCTGCTCGCCGACACCGCGCACCTGGTGGACTGGGCGGAGCTGGTGCACGACGGCGACCTGGCCGAGATCTCCCGTCCGATCGACCTGCTCGGCGTCAACTACTACTCCCCGACCGTGGTCTCCGCGGCCGCGGGGGACGGCGCCAGTACCCGCGACGACGGTCACGGCGCGAGTGCCCACTCGCCGTGGACGGGCGCCGACCACGTCGCCTTCCACCTGGCCAACGACCAGCTCACCGCGATGAACTGGGCCATCGACGCGAGCGGACTGCACACCCTGCTGACCGGCCTGGCGGCCTCGCACCCGGGGCTGCCGCTGATGGTCACCGAGAACGGCGCCGCCTTCGACGACTACGTCTCGCCCGAGGGCCGGGTGAACGACCCGCAGCGGATCGCCTACCTCCATTCCCACCTGGAAGCCGTCCGGCAGGCGGTCGCCGACGGAGCGGACGTACGGGGTTACTTCCTGTGGTCGCTGCTGGACAACTTCGAATGGTCCTACGGCTACTCCAAGCGCTTCGGCGCCGTCTACGTCGACTACGGCACCCAGCGCCGCATCCCCAAGGCCAGCGCACACTGGTACGCGGAGGTGATCCGCCGGAACGCCTTGCCGGGCGCCGGCGAGCAGGGCTGACCCGGTACGGCCCCGCGGGGCGACGGGGCCCGGAGCTGCCGGGTCACGGCTGTTACATTTCCTGGCCTGAAGGCTGCGAACGGAAGGCGGCGACGATGACGGTCAAGGGTGAGCGGGGCCGAGGTACTCGGCGGCCGACCCTGGAGGAGGTCGCCGCCCGCGCCGGGGTGGGCCGCGGCACGGTGTCGCGCGTGATCAACGGCTCGCCCCGGGTCAGCGACGCGACCCGCGCGGCCGTGGAGGCGGCCGTCAACGAACTCGGCTACGTCCCCAACCCCGCCGCCCGCGCGCTGGCCGCCAACCGCACCGACGCGATCGCGCTGGTCGTGCCCGAGCCGGAGACCCGGTTCTTCGCGGAGCCGTACTTCTCCGACATGCTCAGCGGCGTCGGTGCCGAACTCTCCGAAACCGAGATGCAGTTGCTGCTGATCTTCGCGGGCAGCGACCGCGAGCGGCGCCGGCTCGCCCAGTACCTGGCCGCGCACCGGGTCGACGGGGTGCTGCTGGTGTCCGTGCACGCCGACGACCCGTTGCCCGACCTGCTCGCCCAGCTGGAGATCCCGGCCGTGATCAGCGGCCCGCGCTCGGCGGAGGAGACGCTGACCTCGGTGGACTCCGACAACTACGGCGGCGCCCGGTCGGCCGTGGAGCACCTGCTGGCCCGGGGCCGCCGCACGATCGCCCACATCACCGGCCGGCTCGACGTGTACGGAGCCCAGCGCCGCGTCGACGGCTACCGCGACGCCCTGCGCGACGCCGGCCGTACGGCGGACGAACTCCTCATCGAGCCGGGCGACTTCACCGAGGAGGGCGGCCGGCGGGCGATGGCCCGGCTGCTGGAGCGCGAGCCCGGCCTCGACGCCGTGTTCGCCGGCTCCGACGTGATGGCGGCGGGCGCCCGCCAGGTGCTGCGCGTGGCAGGCCGCCGTATCCCCGAGGACGTGGCGCTGGTCGGGTACGACGACTCGGCCATCGCCCGCCACATGGACCCGCCGCTCACGAGCGTCCGCCAGCCGATCGAGGGGATGGGCCGCGCGATGATCGACCTGCTGCTGGCCGAGATCGCCGACCGGCGTCCGGCCGGTGCCGGGGGGCTGCAGCGCCGGCACGCGGTACTGCCGACGGCACTGGTGGCCCGGGCGTCCTCCTAGGGCCTGTCTGACAATTCCCGTCGTCGCCCGGAGGGCGGCCTCGCGGCGTCAGGTGCGTGCTCTCGGTGTGCCGGGCCCTGGCCCACGTACTGGACGTACTTGGGTCAGGGCCCGGTGCGGCGAGAGTGCGTGCATGGCGTCGTGAGGCAGGCGGGAATTGTCAGACAGGCCCTAGTCCTCTCAGAGCGTCTTGGTCTGGCCGCCGTCGACGAGGGTCTCCGTGCCGGTGATGTTGGCGGCCAGGGGGGAGGCGAGGAACAGGGTGAGGTCGGCGATCTCGTGCGCCTCGCTGATCCGCCCGGACGTGATCCCCATGCTCTGCGGCACGACGACGTCCAGCGCCTCCTGCGCGGTGGTCCCGGCGGCTGCGGCGGTGGCGTCGGCGAAGCCGCCCGGCGCGGTCCAGAACGGCGTGCGGACCGGGCCCGGGGCGATGGAGTTGACGCGCACGCCCTGCGGCGCGAACTCCTCCGACAGGGACTTGTTCAGGTTGGTCAGCGCCGCCTTGGCCGCGGAGTAGTCGACCACCATGGGGAACGGCAGCCGGGCGTTGATCGAGCTGATGTTCACGATGGCCGCGTCACCCGCCGCGATCAGATGGGGGAGGGCGGCGCGGGTGGTGCGGACGGCGCTGAAGAAGGTCAGGTCGAAGATCCGCTGCCAGGCGGCGTCGTCGACCTCGAGGAACGACTCGCGGGGTTCGGCGGCGCCGAGGTTGTTGACCAGGATGTCCAGGCGCCCGTGGCGCTCCACGGCCTGCTGGACCAGGGCCTCCGCGCCCGCGGTGGTGGACAGGTCGCCCGGTACGAACGTGACGTCGTGGTCGGCTGCCAGGGCGTCCAGTTCGGGGGTGGAGGTGCGGCTGCCGGCCACGACCTTGACCCCCTCGCGGGCCAGCTTCTCGACCACGGCCAGGCCGATGCCCTTGCTGGCTCCGGTGACGACGGCGACCTTGTCCTTGAGGTGCAGTTCCATGACGGTCCCTTTCTGGATTGATCAATACATAATTACGGTATGGTTTGCCCCGGGTGCAGGTGCGGGTGCAGGTGCGGCGGGACGCCTGTGGCGGTCAGTCCAGCGCGCGCATCGCGACGGACAGGGCGTCCTCCGCGAACTCCCTTCCGGTGCGCGCCTGGCCGACGATGCGGATCCCCTGGATGAAGGTGGTGAGGAACCGCGCAAGCTCCCTCGGGTCCTTGTCCGGGGCGAGCTCGCCCCGGACCTGCGCCTGCTCCAGTGCTCCGGCGAGGAAGGACTCGACCTGCCGGACGGCCGTGGTGACCCGGTCCGCCGCCGAAGGCTGCTCGCCGCACTGCGTGGAGGCGCTGACCACGAGACAGCCTCGGGTGGGGTCGGCCAGGTCCGCCTCGATCATGGAGGTGAGCACCTTGCGGATCGCGGGCCGGATCCCGGTCGTCCCGTCCAGGATCTTCTCCAGGTCGCTGCCCTGGAGGGAGGTGTAGCGCTCCAGGGCGCGGAGGTAGAGCTGCTCCTTCGAGCCGAAGGCCGCGTAGAAGCTGCCGCTGCCTATGGACAGCTCCTGCAGCAGGTCCTGCAGGGACGTCTCGGCGTAGCCGCGGCGCCAGAACAGGTCCATGGCCCGGTCTATCGCCCGGTCGACGTCGAATTCCCTGGTGCGTGCCATGCCGAAAGAGTAGCTCACTTTGTGGAGTAGTCAATCCACAATGATGACCCCGGGCGTCGGCCGCGGCGCGGTAGGCCGACCTTCCCATCAGACCGAGTCCGGGGGACCCGGCTGGTGGGGGGGAACATGGAGCTCATCGGTCGGGCTGCGGCCTGCGCGGCGCGGGGAGGGAGCGTCGCCTTCGGCGCGGACAGCGGCAGCGGCAGAACGCCCATGATCTGAGGGGGTTCTGGCGCACCTCCTCGACGGTGTCGGGGTCGCCCGGCCGCCCGGGCGCGGACGGCCTCTTTTGTCGGTGTCCTGACCCGGCGTAAGCCCACGAAACCGGGAACCCCGGTGCCCTCGCGCCGGGGAGGCACCCCAGTGCCGGCTCTGGTGCGGCGTAAAGATCCGTTCATGGTTCTCGGTCGAACAGGGACAGTAACCGTCATGACCTGATAAGAAATGCGCACACTTCGGTTGAGCGTGATAGCTCCCGCGCGCGTTGTGGCGTGGACGCACCCGTAGGCCCGAGTGACGCTTCGACCGCTGTCACGGCCACAGGTGTGACGGCGCGTCAGTTTCTAGGAGATTTCTGCATGGCCAAGAAGGTCCACGCCGCGCCGGGACGTCCCCGACGCGCGGCAGCAAAGACCGGCAGACGGGCCAGGGCGATCACTGCGGCCTCCGCCGCTGCCATCGCTCTCATCGCCGTCACCGGAACCGCCACCGGAGCGGTCGCCCAGGGCGGAGCGGCCGGATCGGACGGACCCCGGCGCATAGGGGCGGCCCCGCGCGTCCCGGCGGGTGCGACGGTGACCGGCGCGACCGCGTCGAAAACCACGCTGCACCTCAGCGTGAACCTGGCTCCGCGTGACCCGCAGGCGCTGGCGGACTTCGTCACCGCGGTGTCCACACCGGGGAACGCCCAGTACCACCACTACCTGGCCAAGGGGCAGTTCGCCGAGGTCTTCGGTCCCACCCGGGCCACCATCGCGGGAGTCTCACACGCGTTGAAGGCGGCCGGTCTCACCCCCGGCAAGGTCAGCCCGGACGGCCTGTCCATCCCGGTCACCGCCACCGCCGCGCAGGCCTCCCACGCCTTCGGCACCGGCTTCCGCAACGTCCGGCTCAAGGACGGCACCACCGACTACCTCAACACCTCGGCCCCCTCGCTGCCCGCGGACGTGGCGTCCTCGGTGACCGGGATCGTCGGCCTGAGCAGCATCAACACCGTCAGCAGCCACCACTCCGCGGTGCGTCGTGCGAGCAGGAACGGTTCTGCAGCCACCGTCTCCGGACGCGCCTCGCACACGGTGACCCCGCACACGTACACCCCCGCGCTCTGCGCGGACTTCACCGGCTCGGGCCTGACCGACGGCACCGACTACTACAGCCCCGGCAAGCTGGCCGGCGCCTACGGGATGACCAGCTCCGCCACCGCCGGTGCCGGGCAGACCGTGGCCGTGTTCGAGCTGGAGAACGTCGACGACGGCAGCATCGCCGCGTACCAGTCCTGCGTCGGCACCAGCACCTCGGTGTCCCACGTGTACGTCGACACGACGGCGGGAGCCGGAGCGCCGGCCACCGACGGAGAGGTCGGCGTGGAATCCGCGCTCGACATCGAGGACCTGATAGGCCTGGTGCCCGGCGCCGCCGTCATCGACTACCAGGGACCGGACGCCGCGTCGGCGACCGACCAGAACGTGCTCGACGTCTACCAGCGGATGGTCACCGACGACCAGGCGCAGGTAATCTCCACCAGTTGGGGTGAATGCGAGGCGGTCGAGAGCAGCGCGACCGCGAACGCCGAGAACACCGTCTTCGCGGAGGCCGCCGCACAGGGCCAGAGCGTCGTCGCCGCCTCGGGCGACGACGGTTCCAGCGACTGCTACCGCGCGACCGGCTCCACGGCCAAGGCCGTCGACGACCCCGCGAGCCAGCCCTACGTCACCGGGGTCGGCGGCACCACGATGACCACCTCGGGCAGCACCACGACCCAGACGACGTGGGGCAACGCCTCCGGCGGCACCGGTGGCGGCGTCTCCTCGCGCTGGGCTCCCGTCGTCTACCAGGGCGGTGTCGCCACCACCACCAAGCGTGCCGTTCCGGACGTCTCCGCTCTGGCGGACCCGGCCGACGGGTATCCGATCTACTACCAGGACGACAGCCAGTCCTCCAGCCCCGTCCCCGGCCTCGTCGGCGGCACCAGCGGAGCGGCCCCGACCTGGGCCGCCGCGATCGTCCAGGCCAACGCCGGCACGGCCTGCCAGACCAACGGCCCGGTGGGTTTCCTCAACAACGCCCTCTACAAGGCCGCACGGAGCAGCTACCCGACGAACTTCTGGGACGTCACCAGCGGCAACAACTCCGTGTACGCCACCGGCTACACGGCGGCGGCCGGCTACGACGAGGTGACCGGCCTGGGCTCGCCCAAGGAGGCCGGCCTGACCGCCGCACTGTGCGCGGCCAAGGGCACGGCCGCTACGGGCGCCTCCACCTTCCACCCGCTCAGCAGCCCCAAGCGCCTGCTGGACACCCGCAACGGCACCGGCTGGGGCCTCAGTTCCGTCCCGGCGACGAAGCCCCTGGTCGCGGGCGGCACCGCCCCGGTCAAGATCGAGGGAGCCGGGGGGATCCCCAGCAGCGGCGTGACCGCTGTCGTGCTCAACCTCACGGTCACCGGCACCACCGGCGCGGGTTCGGTGATCGCCTGGGCCGACGGCACCAGCAAGCCGTCGACCAGCAACCTCAACTGGACCGGAGCGAGCCAGACCATCGCCGCCTCGGCGACCGTCAAGGTGGCAGGCGACGGCGTGGTGGACCTCTACACGAGCAGCACCACCCACCTGATCGCCGATGTCCAGGGCTACTACACCAGCGGCACCACCGGCGCGAAGTACACGGCGCTGGCCCCGGCCCGCCTGCTGGACACCCGCTCCAAGGTCGGCATCTCCACCACTAGCAAGATCTCCAACAAGGTGATCAGCCTCAAGGTCCGCGGCCACGGGGGCGTGCCGACCGGCGCCGGCTCCGTGGTGCTCAACCTGACGGCCACCCAGACCGTCGGCGGCGGTTACCTGGAGGCCTACCCCGAAGGCGCCACCCGCCCGACCGCGTCCAACGTCAACTGGTCGGCCACCGGGACCACCATCCCCAACCTGGTGGTCGTGCCGATCGGCAGCGACGGCAACGTCAGCATCTACGTCCACGGCACCAGCCACGTGATCGCCGACGTCTCCGGCTACTTCTCCACCAGCGGCTCGGCCTTCCACACGGTCACGCCGCTGCGCCTGCTGGACACCCGTCAGACGACGGCGCTGGGCTCCGGCAAGACGCTGGCCCTGCAGATCTCGGGGCGCGACGCCATCCCGTCCACCGGCGTCAAGGCGGTCGTGCTGACGGTCACCGTCACCGGCACCACGGGCAGTGGATACCTCAGCGCCTGGGCCGACGGCGGCAGCCGTCCGACGGCCTCCAACCTGAACTGGGTGCAGGGCAAGACGATCGCCAACCAGGTCATCGTGCCCGTCGGCTCCGACGGCAAGGTGGACTTCTACGCGAGCAGCACCACCCACGTGATCGCGGACGTGGCCGGCTACATCGGCTGACGCCCACCGACACATGACCGCGATGCCCCGTCGACCGCGCCGGCCGACGGGGCATCGTTGTGTACCCCGACCTCCGGGACACTGGCGCGGGCGGGAGAGCAACAGAAAGGTCGTCGGCCCGCGCTTCCGCGGGCCGACGGCCTTTCACCCAAGGGTGAGTGACGGGACTCGAACCCTACCTTTTGCAAAGGCTTGTCCTGGGACTATACCCAAAAGGGGACATCTGGGTTGCATTTGCCGTTCTCTGGCTTGCACTTGATGTCGTCCTTGTGGCCACGCGTGTGGCCGCGTCCACACCAACTGGAGGGCGATCACTCAGCGGCTCTGGTCCTGTCATCGACACCTTAGGAGGGGGTTTCCGAGATCGCCCGCAGTCCGCTGTGGTGCCAGTCGATACTGAGGGCCCACAAGGACACCAAGGGGGGTAGTCGTGGCTAAGAGGCCTGCACCGAAGCACCTGACGATCACCATCGACTTCGACCTTCAGACCGACGGATCGACGGTCCACTACACGCGCGCCCGTGCGGCTTACGAGGCGGCCACCCAGGCGGCGATCAGCGAAGCGACGAGGGTGCTGCCGTCCGACAGCATCAAGGCGATCACGAGCGAGATCGACTGGTCGTACCGCTGGCAACGGGAGGGCGATGTCCACTTCACCCGCCTGGAGGCCGACGAGACCACCTACTCGGATGCCGAAGAGGATGAGAGGCAGTGGGACGATGAAGGCCTCCACTTTGACACCGAGAGCGGTCGTTGGTTCAGGGCCGTGACAGTTCAGGGCGGCGATGTGGAATCAGTCGAGCTGGACGACTGAGGCAGCACAGCGAAGCGCCCCGACCCTTCCGAGGGAGAGCCGGGGCGCTTCTCGTCTCATGGCCGGGGGAGCCGTCAGGACATGGCGCCGTGAGGGAGCGTGGGGATGGACGCGTGCTGACTCACCAGGACGTCCAGCGCGTGTAGGAAGGCCGTGTGGGTCCCGGCGTCATGAGCCGCCTGGATCACCTCGTCCAGGAAGTCGTACGCCTGCTCATCCGTCAGGTCGCTGAGCCAGGGGAAGGCGCTGCTGTGCACGGCACTCCTCGCGAGCCCTGGTGTGCGTCGCCAGGAGGGGTGCTCTGGGGATGGCTCGGCTCCGCGAGCAGGTCGTCCCAGTCGAAGTGCGGGGAGTTCCACAGGACCGTCACGCCGTGCTCCTCGCAGTAGGCGCCGATGGAGTCCTCGACCGGGAACTCGTGGTCTTCGTGGACGCACTTGGTCATTGCGCCTCCAGCTCTCGACATGAGTTGCCCTCGGCGGGATCGACTCGCCAGAAGCTGGTGATGATCGCCCGGTAGGTCCGGTGGGTCGGGTTGGAGCCCGTGCGCTGCCGGGCCCAGATCTCGGCCGGGAGGCGATCTCCGTCTGTGGCGCCCGACTGGTCCTCGCACGACAGGCACTCGGCCTCGTACATCGGTTCCTTGGGGGCGCCTTCGGCCGTCTCGGGCCCGAGCGTCCACTCCGCTGCCTTGATGACTGCTCTCACGGCTCGTCCTTCACGCCGGAGAGGGCCGAGACGCTGGTGACGATGAGGAAGCCGGGGCCGTGGCTGTGGTGGAGCTTCAGCTCGACCGAGCCGGCCACCGGAGCGATCGTCTTACCCGAGCGAACAGCACCACTCCAGATGGACAGGCGGTGCCGTTCGGATTCGGCGATGGAGATGATCTGCTTGCGCGAGAGCGGGAGCGGGCTGAGATCCACCGGCGCCCCCAATCCTCAGGGTTAACCGCTGTGCTGGCGCCTTGACCTGTTGATCAGGAGCACGCCCGTGCGAGGCTGCCGCCATGCCACACGATGACGCAGCGGTGACTATGGCCGACCTCTTCGATCCCGAGCCGGAGGGGTGGGGTCTGCGCGGCGACCCCTATGCCTGGCGGGACCTTCGCGACCACCTGTCTGGTATCGACATTCCAACATCGGCTGACGAGGTGCTCAGCCTTCTTTGGGCGTCTTTCAGCGAGGTCGTGGGGATCGACCTCGTCACCGAGCAGGAGCCGCACGTGTACAAGGAGCAATACGCTCATGGCGGCATGTCCAGCGGATACATCGATATCTGCACGTGGCGAGATCGGCTGATGCCTCTGCTCGTGAAGCGTGCGTGGACGCTGCTGACGGCCTGATCACGTCAGTTGCCGACCAGGTTGCCGTCGTCGGCCTCGCCCATCTGCCGGGCTGCCCTGGTCAGCGCCTGCCCAGGGTCTCCGAGCATCGAGCGGGCTTCCGATACACCCTCGTCCCCAGCGTCGACTTGCGCGAGCTTCAAGGCGCTCGTGATGGCGCTGGAGGCGGCCAGTGTGAAGTCCTTGGTCTCCTTGGCCGGGGGCTGCTGGAGCCAAACGGCGGTCACCTCGCCGGTGTGGCTGAAGCCCGTCAGGAGGTACCGGGTCTGTGCCCGCTCGATGGACCTCTCCGCGAGACCCAGAAGCTGTTCCTGGATCCGCGCCCGTCGGCCACTCAGGTCGACCTGACGGGCGTCGGTGGCGGCCCCTGACGGCCTCCCGGTTGAAGGAGAGACCGAGACGGTTCGCGTGGTTCGTGATCGTGCCGACGGACCACTCCATCTGACGGGCGATCTCGTTGCGGGAGAGCCCGTCAAGCGTGGAGCTGACGGAGGCGCTGCTCGTCTTCTTCGGAGAAGGTTCGTGCCACGGCCGGCACCCCCCTCGCACGCGTGCGGTGACGGGTGACAGGTCAGGCGTCACGTTCGAGTAACTGCTGTGCTGTAACAGCCAACCTGATGAGAGGGTGACCGCATGCAGTGGATGGACGTCGTGGTGGTCCTAATCGGTGCTGTCAGCAGCGTTCTTATGTCGGCCGGGCTGCGATGGGCGCAGTCCCAATTTGATCGATCTGTCACTGCAATGAGGGATCGGCTCCGAGCCGAGGTGTTGGGTGAGTTGCAGGGCATGGGATCGGACTTCCCGCCATTCCCCGGTGGTGATGAAGCTTCAACCGATCCGACAGCAGAAGCTGGACCCGAAGCGGATCCTGTAGAAGAGGGCCCAACTCCAGAGGTTGGGACAAAGGCTTCCCCGCAGACGTTGGCGGATCAGCGATTCGCTGCTCTGCTGATCGAGTACTACGCCTACGGGCTGACCCAAGCCCGCCGCAGTTTCAGCGTCAGCCTGTCCTGCTCCGTGGTGGGCGGTCTCGTCCTGCTCTCCGGCATCGGCATGGCGATCTTCAGGGCCGAGAGTAACGGAGAACAGTACGCATCCGTCACGGCGAGCGTGGCGGGCCTCCTCATGACGGTCATCGGTACCTTGTTCCACCGCCGGGCGGATCTGGCGCTCAAGCACATGGAGTCGCAGACCCAGTTGCTCCGGCAGGACATGAAGGTCGAGCGGGATGCCGGTCAGGCGATCCAGCTCTTGGAGGACGTCACGGATTCGACACTCAAGGCCCATCTCCAGGCGGCATTGATCCTCAAGTTCTCCGCCGCGAAGCTTCCCGAACTGAACGGTGTCCTGAAGCCCGCCGCGGCCTCTCCGCAACCCAGCGCCAACGGAGCGGTCCTGCATCAGCCGTCGGAGTCGGCGAGTTCCTGACGGCCGTCAGAGGAACTCGGCACTCCGGGATTTCTGACGTTGGCACTTGGGTAGTCCATCGCCGGATGGACTTCCAGGAGGAGGCGTAAGCGCCGGAAGCCCGCAACGACCCGCGAGCCCCGGGAGGGGCGGTTGCCCCAGGGTTGGGGGCACAGGCAACCAACGGGCGTGACCAAGGAATCCCAGGCATGCATTCAGACGTGCCGGGACCTTGGCACGCCTGAGAGCGGCCACAGGTCCCGGAGAAAGGGACCTACCGCAGTGAACACCCTCAACGCGGCACTCGGTGCAGCCGCAGCAGCCCTCGCCCTTGGAGCTGAGGTCGTCCGCATCCTCCGCGACCGCCGAGACCACGGTCGTTGCCAGGCGTCCCAGGAGGCGGAAGAGGACAGCTGAGTGAGCCCGCCCTCTGGCGCTCCGGGGCGTCAGACGGCCGTCAGCCCTTCCGGAACTCTCCGGTGACGTATGCGTCGTCGACGTTCCGAGGACCGAGCTGGGCCTTGAGGTCCTTCGCGGTCTCGTCCTTGACCCGCTTGGCGAACAACGCCAGCTCCAAGAGCGGAGGGTGCGATCAACCGACGAGCCGGGTAGTACTCCGATCCATTGCTGGAGGGGGAGCGCGTGGTAACCATCGTGTCGGCGATCGGCGGTCTGGTTGGACTTGTCTCGCTGGTGTTCCTGGGCTTTCAGACCAGGGCCGTTTCCGAGCAGGTGCGGGCAGCCAACAACCTCAACGCCACAGAGTCTTTGACGCCTACGCTCACGCACCTTCGCGAGATCCACTTCAAAATGCTCGAATACCCCGGCATCCGGCCGTACTTCTACGAGGGCAAACCCTGCCCCCGGCGTGGGGTCGAGCGCGAGCGAGTGTTGATCTTCGCAGACATGCTGGCTGACGTGCTGGACAGCGGGATCCAGGCGACACGGCGTATCCCGGACAACGAGTCTGCGGAGGATTGGATGTCCTTCTGCCGGTTTGTGGTCACCCATAGCCCCACGTTGCGGGCCATGGTCGGCGAGCACTCCAACTGGTGGCCGGATTTGTCGAGGATCTGCTGACCCCCGTCACGCGGTCAGGTACACGCGCGGGCCGTCCAGCCGGGGCCGGGCCTTGCGAGTGGCCAGCTCGGCCTGGGCGACGGCGATATGCCGGAAGAGCTTCTGGCCTCGGTGATCGAGGCCTTCGACTTTCAGGTGTCCTCGGCGGACCCACGAGTAGACCGTCATGATGCTGACGCCCGTCAGATCGGCGGCCTCTCGGGCCGTCAGCCAGAGTTCGTCCTCCACTGAAGCCCTCCCGGACGTGTAGGCGCGATGGCCGGGGAGATGAGGCAGAAGTCCGCGGGCTGGCCGACCAGCGTGGCGGCCCGGTCCAGCTTCAGGAGTGGCTCGTGGCAGGGGCCGGAGCCGTGGTCCGCCTCGCAGGCCCAGCGCTCCCAGGCGGCAGCGGAGCCGAGCTGGATGACGCGGCCGTTCTCGCCCTGGACACGCGCGTCAGGTCGACTTCCTGCGGCATTGCACACGCTCCCGGGTGTGAGGAGCGCCCGGAGACCTTCCCCGGGCGGGGTGGCCTTCAGAGGAGTCGTCGTGCATTCGCCCTTAGTGACGTGCCTAAATTAGCACGACAATGCGCAGGAATTCAACGCGAGTCTGCAATCTTAATTACTCCAAGGATTCCTGTATTGGCATTCTCTACAGGAAATCTTGGAGCGATTCCGAGCTTTGTGGTTGCGGTATATGCGCGCTTATGATGACCTCAGACACGACGAAGCCCCGGCGGGAACCGGGGCAACGTCAGGCAGCTTTTTAAAAAGCCGGGTCGGTCCGGGAGGGCTCCCACCCTCCGAGACCGGCAGCTCCTCCCATCTCCAAGAAGCGGAGCCACCATGAATGCAATTTCCGATTCTACCGGTCAGCTCCACTCGGGTCTCGACGCCGTCAGGGCCATCCAGCCGACCGTGCTGAATCCCGAAGCCGTTCCGGAGTGCCGGATCGCCACCCTTCTGCTCCACGGACCCGTCAAGGGCCTCCGTCCCCTTGAAGTCGCCTCCGGTCTCTCCGACAAGCAGGTCTGGGAGATCACGTCCTCGGTCGACGGTGGCCTGTCCACGTACGGCCTGGTCCTCACCATCGAGCGCGGGTCCTTCTGGACCTCCGAGGGCCGGGAGAAGGGTCAGTACGCCCTCGCCGAATCCCCCCGTAAAGACGTCACCAGTACTGAATCTCTCGAGAACCCCCTACCCCCAGGGGGTGGTGGCCCTGGAGGGCCTTGAAGATCTTGATGATTACCGTGACGTCTTCGCGGGGGGATTCTCTGACGAGCGGGTCATGGCCCTGGCGGACCCCTCCCTGGAGCTGTGGAGGAGGAGCAGGACGGAACTGGGCTCGGAGGGCTGGAGGGTCGGGGTGATCCTGGGCTTCCGGACGGTCGAGCTGAACGCCAAGGCCTGGCGGGAGCTGGTCGGTGACGAGAAGAAGGCCGCCCGGCTGGCCAAGAAGATAGACGCCCACGACGTCCCCACCCGGACCGGGAAGGCCCGAGCGACCCGGTACACCCTGGACTGGTCGGTACAGCACCGGATGGTGGAGGAGAACGCCGAGGACCGGATGGTCCGGGCGAAGAAGCTCCAGAACCAGCATGCCCGCGAGCAGGAGCGCATCCAGCGCCCGGCCTCCTTCGAGGAGATTGAGGTGCGCCGCAGGGCCTGGCAGGACGCTCAGTACGCCTCGTACCTCCAGCCCGTCCTGGACGAGGCGGAGAGCCCCAGAACCGCAAGGACCTGGAGCGGCTCCTCCACGCGTTCGCGGGGGCTACGGAGGCCGACTGGAGGCGTTGGATGGAGTTGGACGAGGAGGCCGAGCCGGGGCCCGTCCCGAGCGCCCCGGCGGCCCTGGTCGACGAGGATGCCAAGCCCGGCAAGCTGGAGCGGCCGGCCAGGAAACCTTGGGGCTTCCGGGCTCCACGGCCGCCGAGTTCATGACCCAGTCCGAGGGTGACCGACAGGAGCAGCTCGCCGCCATGAGGCGCCGCATGGCCGGATCCTCTCGCTAGGCCTGGGGAACGATGGTGCCGTATGCCAGGGGAGCTGCGTTGAAAGCTTCGTGAACCCGGACGAGGGCGGCTCGGGTCTCTTCAGGGGTCATGACCGGCAGCATCACGAGTTCTGCCCGTGCCGCCCGTTCTACAGCGGCCCATGCCTGATGAGATTTCTTGTTGTTGGCGACTCGTTGATCTGTGCGCACGAAACCCAGAGCTGCCGTCAAGGAGGCCGAGATGAGGGCGAGAACGCCAGCCAGCACTCGCATTCCGGCATCGGCGAGACCGGCTCCGCCAGCAGCCGCAGCAGCTGCTGCTGCGGTAGCTCCCGTCGCGACGTGTGCGACGTTCCAGAACTTGACTCGCTGATCTGCGCGGGCCGCCTTCTTGGCGGCCTGGTCGCGGACGTCTTCGAACTCCTCTTGGGCGCGGCCCAGATCCAGGTTGTCGCTGACCGTCATGTGAACAGAGTGTCACCGAGACTCGACTTACGGAAGATGGCGGTTTGTTGATCTGATGCCCGGTCGGGAAGGCGGCTGACCTGGTCAAGCAGGTCAAGGCCCAGCCCGCCGAGGGGGTCACCTCCCCGGGTGCGGCGCGCTGGTATTTCGGGCAGGCCGCCAAGGCGGGGAATGTCGCGGCGCTGCGAGGGCTCGGGTACATGTTGCTCCGGGGCTTGGGCGGTAACAAAGACCCCGAAAAGGCGGTGGAACTGTTCCAGGTGGCCGCTGCAGAGGGTGACAGTGCCGCGCAGTACAACCTGGGCGCGATGTACCTCAGAGGAGATGTGGTGCCAAAGTCCAAGGGCAAGGCACTCCAGTACCTCGAAGCAGCGTCCGCGGCCGGAGAGGGTACGGCCTCCTGGCAGCTCGGGGACATCAAGTTGGCTGAGCGGGACTACAACGCGGCACGACGCTACATGGAACTGTCGGCCGATCAGGGCGCGTATGTCGGCCTCAAGGAACTCGCCCCGATGTGCCGTGACGGCGTAGGTGGAGACATCGACCTGGTCCGAGCCCTCGGTTGTTTCCTGAAGCTCCTGGATATCGGGGACGGTGACGGTATGGACGAGGCACACCAGCTGGCGGATCGGATGACGGACGAGGAAATCAGGGAAGCCGCTTCCTGGGCGAATCATGCCGCCGAGGGCGAGTCCCTCATCAGGCGGGCTCGCCACTGAGGTGGCAGGGGGTCCCACAGGACAACGCACTTTGCATGCTGAACCGGTATCGCGTTGTCTCGCCGGTCCGGTGCCAAAGGCGCGTGTAGGTGTTCGGACGTGCTGCAGATGGTTCGGGGAGGCCTATGAGCGGGCCTGAGGGGAGCACAGAAGAAACGTACGCGGTCCGCCCCTCGGCGGCGGTTTTCCTGGTCACTCGCCTCGGGTGGCACAGTTGCCTGACTGTGCGCGCATCTCCGCGAAGAGTCTCAGTGCCTGACAAGCGGGCTGTCACTCGTCATCCTCTCCTCGTCGTCCGGTTCGGGCTCCCGGACGACCGCCAGATCGATCAGTTCGGGGGTCCGGTCCTCGTCGGTCCTGCCCGGGATGTCGTCGTAGTAGGCGGGGCTGCAGCTCGTCCGGCCCACCATGCGTAGCCCTCGTACACGCCCGGAAGGGGTTAGGGGCATCTCGCCCGCCGGGTCAAGGGTGAGCTCGTTGACGACGAGGACGCCGGTCACGCACTCGATGCCGATGGGGACGTGTCCTTCGGCAGCTGCGTTTCCTCGTTGCATCCCTGCCTCGGCGTTCCGCGAAACGGGCCGATGCGGCCAGGCCGTGTCGGTGTCCCGGAAGCCGTCGGCACGGCACTGGCGGCCGTCAGATCGACCCACAGAGCGTCCGCGGTATCCAGGGTGATCAGGCCGTCCGCGCGCCCGGGCATGACCCGCTCTGACATACCGACAGACTTTCGGCGTGCACGAGCCGGCGGGCCTCCAGGCGCCTCGGTCAGCGCGGGCCACCGACATTGCTGTCGACCGCAGCTCTGGGAACAACTGCGGGCTGGCTTCGGTGTCGGTGCCGCGGCCCTGATCAGGATCCCGTCACTCACCGACGGATCGGTGCACAGAAACCGCACAGTCTGCGACTGGATGCATGCGTTGAGTGAGATTGCCTGCGGACCCACGGCTATGGCTTCTTCCCGGGCGACTCGAATCCCGGGTGTATGGGCCGTAGTTCGGCCGTGACCAAACGGCAGACGGGCCCCTGACCCGCGTTTCCGCAGGTCAGGGGCCCGTCCTATAAGGGTGAGTGACGGGACTCGAACCCGCGACATCCTGGACCACAACCAGGTGCTCTACCAGCTGAGCTACACCCACCACGACCGACGGTGACTTTGTGGTTTCTCCGACCGGCCGAGAAAAAGTGTACAGGGTCCGAAGGGGTGCTCGCGCACGGCTTTCCGGGAGCCGCTGCCGAGGCCCCCCGGGGCCTATTCCGCAGGCAGGACGTGCTTGGCCGCGATCGTCCGCGCGGTGTCCGAGTCCGGGCCGGGCTGCGGTACGAAGATGGCCTCGCGGTAGTAGCGCAGTTCGGCGATGGACTCGCGGATGTCGGCCAGGGCGCGGTGGTTGCCGTTCTTCTCCGGGCTGTTGAAGTAGGCCCGCGGGTACCAGCGCCGGGCCAGCTCCTTGACGCTGGACACGTCGACGATCCGGTAGTGGAGGTATCCCTCCAGGGCCGCCATGTCCCGGGCCAGGAAGCCGCGGTCGGTGCCGACGGAGTTTCCGCACAGCGGGGCCTTGCCGGGTTCCTTCACGTGCTCCCGTACATAGGCCAGGACCTGCTCCTCGGCCTCGGCGAGCGTCGTGCCGCCGGCCAGCTCGTCGAGCAGGCCGGACGTGGTGTGCATCTGCCGCACCACCTCCGGCATCGTCTCCAGTGCCTTGGCCGGCGGACGGATGACGATGTCCACGCCCTCGCCGAGCACGTTCAGCTCGGAGTCGGTGACCAGTGCGGCCACCTCGATGAGCGCGTCGTCGGACAGCGAGAGGCCGGTCATCTCGCAGTCGATCCACACCATGCGATCGTTCATGCGACCACCCTAAAGCTGACGTCGGCGTTTGGGTGCCCCCCGGTACAACGCCGACGTCTGCGGGGCTGACGCCGCCGCACCGCACGCTCCGGCCCACCCGAGGGTCTCGGGTGGGCCGGATTGGGTCAGCTGCCCGTGCGGGGGCCCGGGAGGCTGGGGGACAGGCCCACCGCCGCTGTCCTGCGGGTCTGCATCGGCAGTACGCCCTCGGGGTACTGGACCGGGAGCGGGCCCGTGGGCGGCAGCGGGGACGGTTCCGGGGCCTCGGGGCGGTCGGACTGCGGACGGCGTGCCCGGTACGCGGCCCGGTACGCCGCCGGGGACGAGCCCAGCTGGCGGCGGAAGTGACCGCGCAGGGCGACGGGGGAGCGGAAGCCGCAGCGGCCCGCCACCTCGTCCACCGAGTAGTCCGACGTCTCCAGGAGGCGCTGCGCCTGGAGGACCCGTTGCGTGATCAGCCACTGGAGCGGCGCCGACCCTGTCAGGGAACGGAAGCGGCGGTCGAAGGTGCGGCGGCTCATGTACGCGCGAGCCGCCAGCGTCTCCACGTCGAACTGCTCGTGGAGGTGCTCCAGCGCCCAGGCGACGACCTCGGCGAGCGGGTCGGCGCCGATCTCCTCTGGTAAAGATCGATCGAGGTAGCGCTCCTGACCGCCCGAGCGGCGCGGTGGGACCACCAGACGGCGGGCGAGCGCGCCGGCCGCCTCGTTGCCGTGGTCCGTCCGCACGATGTGGAGACAGAGATCGATTCCGGCCGCCGTGCCGGCGGACGTGAGGACGTCGCCGTCGTCCACGAAGAGTTCCCGTGGGTCGACGTGCACCGACGGATAGCGCTTGGCCAGCGTCGGCGCGTACATCCAGTGGGTGGTGGCCGGGCGGCCGTCCAGCAGGCCTGCGGCGGCCAGCACGAACGCGCCCGTGCACAGCCCGACGATGCGGGCCCCCTCCTCATGGGCGCGCCGCAGCGCGTCCAGTGCCTCCTCCGGTGGCGGCGCGGTGATCGAACGCCAGGCCGGTACGACGACCGTGCCGGCGCGTGAGATCGCTTCCAGGCCATGCGGCGCGGTGAGTTCCAGGCCCCCTGTGGTCCGCAGCGGGCCTTCCTCGCCACCGCACACCAGTAGTCGGTAGCGCGGTACGCCGGCGTCCTGGCGGTCTATCCCGAACACCGACAGCGGTATGGAACTCTCGAAGATGGGGCCGCCGCTGAACAGCAGCACCGCGACGATCTCCTTGCGGCGTCGCCCGGACAGTTTCCGGGCCGCGGTTTCCGGCGCGGCAGTGGAGTCGTGGCTCATCCTGCTAAGCCCCCCTTGGTGGTCGCGGCTCCTCGGTTGTGTCGCTCCTGCACGTTTCCCCTCGGTCCTGCACGAGTCCCCCGCCGTAAGACGTCAAGATCGAATCTACTGGTTTCCGCGGTGTCGCGTTGACCAGTTCGACACGCCGTCGATTGTCGACATGACAACTTGGCGTGAAGCATTCGATCACGAAGGGTTGCACTCACGGGCCGTGCAGGGAAGTGCGCCTCGTCGCAGTGGCCAAACCGCGTAGGGTGCGGAGGGGCCCGCGGACCCTTTCCGTGCAGGTGGAACGGGGGTTGGGGGGTGGTTGGTGCCCCTCTTGCACAGGTCCGCCAAGTTGGCTGAAAAGAAGCGTTGGCGTGCGCGGAAACCGGTCAGTCGACCGGTGTCGTGCTCCGGGTGTGACGTCCGCCTCCCCGGGCCGCCGTCCCGCGCTCCGCGCCGAGCCTCGCACCGAGTTCCGAGCGGCGCAGCAGGAAGCGGCACGCGGCGGTGACGGCGGCGAGACCCAGGGCGGTACCGGCCGCACCGGCCGCCGAGGTGCCGTACCAGAGCAGCACCACGGGGACGAGTACGCAGGAGAACGCGGCCCAGCGGACCACGTCGCCGGCGCTGTCCGGAGCGCCGTGCGGGGCGGGGGCGCGGTGCGGGGCAGGGGCGCGGTGCGGGTCGGCGGCACGGAGTGGGGCGGGGGCGCGGCGCGAGGTGGGGGCGCGGTGCGGGGCGGGGGTGGTGCGGCGCGGTCCGGACATGGTGGTACTCCCTCGTGACGCACTCGTACCGGGATCAACGCGCGTTCGAGCGGTCGGTCACCGTGCGTGGGCCCCGGCGCTGTCCGAATCCTGTGCAAACCGCCTGTACGGGGCAGCAACCATTGCGTTACGGGCGCGGCTCGTGCATGCTCCCTGGAACCCCTAACCGACTCCGGGGAAGGTCCCTACGGAGAGTGCGCGGGATCTGGGCCGAGGAGGCGTGCCGCCGTACCCTTGGGGGTATGGGGTCGGGAAGATGTTTCCCGGACACAAGCTCGCCGCACACCGTCCCTCCCACACAAGGATCACAACGCCGAGACAGCCATGGCCGGTCACGAATTCTTCGATCCAGCGGACCGCAAGCGGCCGGTCGCCGACCCCACGGCGGCCGATGCGCTGGCGGCGGAAGAGGCACGCCCTTCCTGCGATCCCGCCTTCCAGCACGGAGTGGTCGTCGGCTTCGACGGTTCCACCTCCAGTGAGCGCGCCCTCGCCTATGCGATCGGGATGGCACACCGCTCCCGCGCAGGGCTGATCATCGTCCACGTCGCCAACCGACTGCCGACCACCGTGTGGGCCGGCTGCGAGCCACCCGTCTTCGTCGATGTTCCGGACCACCGGACCGAGGTGCTCGGTCTCGAACTCGCCTGCGCGGACTACCTGGCCGAAGTGCCCTGGATCCTCGTCGAGCGCGGCGGTGACATCTGCCACGAACTCGAAGAGGTGGGGCGGGAGTACGAGGCCGACGCGATCGTCGTGGGGTCGACCCACGGGCTCGTCGGGCGGATCTTCGGCTCCGTCGCCGGGCGGCTCGCCAAGCGGGCCAAGCGGCCCGTCGTTGTCATTCCGTAACTCCACGTTCTCCCAGGTGAGATGCGCCGTGGGAACGGTCCGGCTCTCTTCGTGCTGTGCCTGAAATTCCTGGCGTGCAGAGGTGTTTGTGCCCTTGTGAAGGGCATATATCGGTCACCGCGCACAACTGCACAAAGCATGAAGGGAGCCCGCCGTGGACAACGACGTCTCTGCGGGAAGCGGAACCACCACCGTGGCCGGCCGACTCGCCCTGGGAATCACCCTGTTGGCGTTCGGACTCGGTACCACCGGCGTCATCGACAACGTCACCACCTCCGACGCCGTGTCAATCGCCCACTACGTGGGCGGAGTCGCCCTCTTCCTCGTCGGCCTGCTGGCCTTCCGTGACCGTGACGCCGCGAACGGCACGGGCTATGTGGCCCTCGGCGCCCTCTGGTTCACCTGGGCCGTCTCGTCCGGTGGCCACACCTCGGCCAACGGCGCCGGGCTCTTCCTGCTTCTCTTCGCCCTCGTGGCCCTGTCGTTGACCCTCGCGGGCGGCGACCAGCTCGGACAGGGCATGCACGGTCTGCTGTTCCTGGCGATGCTCCTGCTCGCCGTCGCCCAGTTCGCCGACAGCTCGTCACTGACCAAGGTCGGCGGCTGGGTTGCGGTGGCGGCGGGGGCGGTGGCCTGGTACGCCGCGACGGCCGCGCTCGCGCACTGGCCGACGGTGCTGCCGGGGCGGGCTGCCGGTCGGGGGGTGACGGCCCACGGCTGATATGGCAGCCGACGCCGGGGAGTTGGGCGTCCCCGGCGACAAATAGAGCGGACCCCCCGTGGTTTGGTGGCACACGTGGGGGTCCGTTCGGTTCGTCGGCCCGTGCGGGGCGGTGGGGGCTGGTCGCGCAGTTCCCCGCGCCCCTTACGGGGCGCACTGGGCGCCCCTTCTTTTGCTTTTAGGGGCGCGGGGAACTGCGCGAGCAACCCCCCACGCACCCGCACGGTCAACGCGACCGGATGACCCCTACTCCACCGTCACCGACTTCGCCAGGTTCCGAGGCTTGTCGATGTCCCGGCCCAGGGCCTTCGCCGTGTGGTACGCGAGGAGTTGGAGCGGGATGCCCATCAGGATCGGGTCGAGTTCGTCCTCGTTCTTGGGGACGACGATCGTGCGGTCGGCCTTCTCCTGCTCCTGGTGGGCCACCGCGAGGATCCTGCCGCTGCGGGCCTTGATCTCCTCCAGGGCCGCGCGGTTCTTCTCCAGGAGGTCGTCGTCGGGGACGATCGCCACCGTGGGGAGGGCCGGCTCGATGAGGGCCAGCGGCCCGTGCTTGAGCTCGGACGCCGGGTAGGCCTCCGCGTGGATGTAGGAGACCTCCTTGAGCTTCAGGGAGGCCTCCCGGGCCACCGGATAGCCCCGGACGCGGCCGATGAAGAGCATCGAGCGGGCCTCGGCGTACTCCGCGGCCATCTTCTCGATCTCCGCCTCCTGGGCGAGGATCTCCGAGATCTGGGCCGGCAGCTTGCGCAGGCCGTCGATGATCCGCTTGCCGTCCCGGACCGAGAGGTCGCGGATGCGGCCGAGGTGCAGGGCGAGGAGCGCGAACGCGACCGTCGTGTTCGTGAAGCACTTCGTCGAGACCACGCAGACCTCCGGGCCCGCGTGCACGTACGTGCCGCCGTCCGCCTCCCGCGCGATCGCCGAGCCCACCACGTTCACCACGCCCAGCACCCGCGCGCCCTTGCGCTTCAGCTCCTGGACGGCGGCGAGCACGTCGTACGTCTCACCGGACTGCGAGACCGCGATGTAGAGGGTGTCGGGGTCGACGACCGGGTTGCGGTAGCGGAACTCGGAGGCGGGCTCGGCGTCCGCGGGGATGCGCGCCAGCTCCTCGATCATCTGGGCGCCGATCATGCCCGCGTGGTACGAGGTGCCGCAGCCGAGGATCTTCACCCGGCGCACGGCACGCGCGTCGCGGGCGTCCAGGTTGAGGCCGCCCAGGTGCACGGTGGAGAAGCGGTCGTCGATGCGGCCGCGCAGCACGCGGTCGACCGCCTCGGGCTGCTCGAAGATCTCCTTGTGCATGTAGGTGTCGTGGCCGCCCATGTCGTACGACTCGGCCTCCCACTCCACGGTGGTCGGCTCGGCCGTCGTCCGGGTGCCCTCGGTGGTGTAGGTCCGGAAGTCGTCGGCCTTGAGGGTGGCCATCTCGCCGTCGTCGAGGGTCACTATCTGGCGGGTGTGGGTGACCAGGGCCGCGATGTCGGAGGCGACGAACATCTCCTTGTCGCCGATGCCGAGGACCACCGGGGAGCCGTTGCGGGCGACGACGATCCGCTCGGGGAAGTCGGCGTGCATCACCGCGATGCCGTAGGTGCCCTCGATCACGTGCAGCGCCTGGCGGACCTTCTCCTCCAGGGTCTCCGCCTGGGAGCGGGCGATCAGGTGGGTGAGGACCTCGGTGTCGGTCTCCGAGAGGAACGCCACACCGTCCGCCTCCAGCTTGCGGCGCAGCTCGGCGGCGTTGTCGATGATCCCGTTGTGGACGACGGCGACCTTCTGGTCCGCCGACATGTGCGGGTGGGCGTTCACGTCGGAGGGGGCGCCGTGGGTGGCCCAGCGGGTGTGGGCGATGCCGGTGGTGCCCTTGAAGCGCGCCGGGACCTTGGCCTCCAGGTCGCGGACCCGGCCCTTGGCCTTCACCATCTTCAGGCCGGCCGTCTTCGGGGCCGACACGACGATGCCCGCCGAGTCGTAGCCGCGGTATTCCAGCCGCTGGAGACCTTCGAGGAGAAGGGGGGCGACGTCGCGCCTACCGATGTATCCGACAATTCCGCACATGTATGGGTGTTCCGTATCTCTAAGCCGTAGTCATCCGTAGACCATGCGACGAAGCTGCCGGAGGGTGAGCTCCGGCGGGGCGACGGCCCGGTACTTCAGATCCGCCGCGATCCGATCGAAGATTTCCGCGTTGACCAGGCCTTCCGCCTGGAGCTCGCGGTGGCGGCGACGGACGAAGTCCGCGGTCGTCTCGTCGAAGTAGGCGAGCACGTCCTGGATCACCCGCAGCGCCTCGCCCCGGCTCAGGGGCGAGGACCGCATCAGATGATCAACGAGTTCGTCGTGCACCCGGTAGATCCTCGGGTACCGGCGCCGGATTCGCAAGAATCCTGCCCGATTCCGGGCAACAGGCTGTTGAATCTCTTATGGGGTGCTGTTCGCAGCCTGTCCATCCTGTGTCTTGCGCCACGTTGCTTGTGGAGACGATTTTCAGACGCCATGGACATTCCTCGTATGGGCGTACCCGATGAGCTCGCCGACCGCATGAGCATGGCGGAGCAGCACGAGTACCTCCGCGCCAAGTTCTCCCGGCGCTCCATGATCAGAGGCGGTGCCGTGACCCTCGGCGCCGTCACGGGCGGCTCGTTCGTCCTGGGCGGCACCGCCCAGGCCGCCGTCCCCACGCAGTCCTCCGCCCCCGCCGCCCAGTACGTCGACGGCGCCTACGTGGCGCCGTTCGGCCGTCACCTGGCCTTCGGCAGCGACGCCAGCACGGAGATGACGATCTCCTGGCAGGTCCCGGTCGCGGTCAAGAAGCCCTTCGTCCGCATCGGCACCCACGCCTCGCACCTCTCGGTCAAGATCGAGGCCGAGATCCGCACCCTCTACACCCCGGCCGGCATCGGCGCCAGCGGCGACCACACCCAGTACTACGTGCACGCCAAGCTGGCCAACCTCAAGCCGGGCCGGCAGTACTTCTACGGCGTCGGCCACGAGGGCTTCGACCCGGCCTCGCCGCAGTTCGCCAGCACGATAGGCACCTTCACCACCGCGCCCCGGAACAAGCAGCCGTTCACCTTCACGGCCTTCGGCGACCAGGGCGTCAGCTACCACGCGCTGGCCAACGACAGCCTGATCCTCGGCCAGAACCCCAGCTTCCACCTGCACGCCGGCGACATCGCCTACGCCGACCCGGCCGGCCAGGGCAAGACCTCGGACACGGTCTTCGACTCGCGCACCTGGGACCAGTTCCTGGCCCAGACCGAGTCGGTCGCCAAGTCCGTGCCGTGGATGGTGTCGTACGGCAACCACGACATGGAGGCCTGGTACTCGCCCAACGGCTACGGCGGCGAGGAGGCCCGCTTCACCCTGCCCGACAACGGGCCGGACAAGAACCACCTGCCGGGCGTCTACTCCTTCGTCCACGGCAACACGGCGGTCATCTCGCTCGACCCGAACGACGTCTCCTTCGAGATCCCGGCGAACCTGGGCATCTCGGGCGGTACCCAGACCAAGTGGTTCGAGGCGCAGCTGAAGAAGTTCCGCGCCTCGAAGGACATCGACTTCATCGTCGTGTTCTTCCACCACTGCGCCTACTGCACCTCCACGGCGCACGCCTCGGAGGGGGGCGTGCGCCAGGAGTGGGTGCCGCTGTTCGAGAAGTACACGGTGGACCTGGTCATCAACGGCCACAACCACCAGTACGAGCGCACCGACGTCATCAAGGGCAACACCGTCGTCAAGAAGCTCCCGATCGGCGAGACCGCCTACCCCGAGACCGAGGGTGTCGTCTACGTCACCGCGGGCGCGGCCGGCCGCAGCCTCTACGCGTTCTCCGCCCCGGACTCCTACGAGGGCCACCTGAACGAGGTCGACTCCGTCGCCTCCTTCATCAACACCAAGGACGGCAAGGTCAACGAGACCGTCACCTGGTCCCGGGTGCGCTACCTCAACTACTCCTTCCTGCGCGTCGACGTCGAGCCCGCTCCGCGCGGCCAGTACGCCAAGCTGAAGGTGTCGGGCATCGCCGAGACCGGCGACCGCATCGACCACTTCACGGTGGCCCGCAAGGCGAAGTAGGGCCCGGCGGGAGCAGGCAGCAGTGCCGTGCGCCGGAGGCAGGGCGCACGGCATCCCGCAGGCGGTCCTCACAAGCGTTTGAGGACCGCCTGTTTGGCCCTCGTGAACTCCTCGTCGGTCAGCACGCCCGCGCGGTGCAGTTCACCCAGCTCCCGCAGCCGGCGCAGCAGCGCGTCGTGGTCGTCCCCGGCCGGCGCGTCCGGCTCCCGGGACGCCTCCGCCGCCGTGGCGGCCGCCGACGGGTGCGGCAGCCGGGCCTGCACCGCCGCCGCGACCAGCGCCATCAGCGGATCCCGCCTGAACCCCCACAACTCCACCGCGTTCGGGTCGTACTTGGCCCGCTCCCGGACCGGCGCGCCGGTCACCCGGAACCGCAGATGACCGTTCTCAAGACCGGCGGACGGCTGCCACTCCACGCCCAGGATGTCCGCCAGGGCCAGCGTGCGCGGACCCACGGCGGCCTTGGCGTCCTCCGTCTTCCAGTTCCACTCCAGGCGCACCCGCTCCCCGTCGAAGGACGCCGTGCCGTCCCCGGCGGAGACCGACAGCGGCAGCGGCGGCCCCGGCAGCAGGTACCCGGTCACCGGCGTCCCCGGCACCCCCTCCAGGAGCAGCGCGTCGCGCACCTCGTCCGTGAGGTACTCGGCGACCCCGTACCGGTCCGGCTCGACGGTCAGCCGATAGGGATCGTGGGGTTCGGCGAGGCGGCCCCCGGTGGCCTGCAGCAGCGGATCGGCGCCGTCCCGCAGCCGCAGCCTCAGCCGCCCCTGCCTGCGGCCCTGCTCGAACGAGATCCCCGCCAGCGCGCCCAGCGGGACGACCAGTTCACCCAGGGCCCGGCGCAGCACCCCGACGTTCTTGTCCCGCCCGGGAGTCAGCCGCAGCGCGGCGCCGTCGAAGACCCAAGTGCCATCCTTCTGGATGATTTCCGCCACCCGGGGATTGTTCCACCGGAAGTGCGGGAGAGTGGTCTCGACCAATCCTGGTCGGTCTCGACCAAACCTGGTCGGTCTCGACCCCCGCTGAAGGGAGCGCATGTGCGATCGCACCACAGAACGACTCCCCGAACCCCCCGTATGGGCCGCGTCCTCGGGTCCCTGCTGCTCGTCGCGGCGGCCGGCGCCTTCACGGCCGGTGCCGCCCCGGCCTCCGCCGCGTCCGTGCCGGCCCCGCTCGGCCGGGTCGTCCCGGCGCCCGCCTCGGTCACCCCCGGCGGCACGCCGTACCGCATCACCCCCTCCACCGCGATCCGCGTCGACGGCTCCGGAGCCGCCCACCGGGTCGCCGAGTACCTCGCGGACCTGCTGCGCCCCTCGACCGGCTACCGGCTGCCCGTGACCACCCACGGCGCGGCGGGCATCCGGCTCGTCCTGTCCCACGGCCCGTTCGGCGCCGAGGGCTACCGGCTCGACAGCGGCCGCGGCGGCGTCACCATCACCGCCGCCGAGCCCGCCGGCCTCTTCCACGGCGTCCAGACCCTGCGCCAGCTCCTCCCGGCGGCCGTCGAGAAGGACACCGTGCAGCCCGGCCCGTGGCTGGTCGCGGGCGGCACCGTCACCGACCGCCCGCGCTACGCCTACCGGGGCGCGATGCTCGACGTCTCCCGGCACTTCTTCACCGTGGCCCAGGTCGAGCGCTACATCGACCAGCTGGCCCTCTACAAGATCAACGAGCTGCATCTGCACCTCAGCGACGACCAGGGCTGGCGCCTCGCGATCGACTCCTGGCCGCGCCTGGCGGGCTACGGCGGCTCGACCCAGGTCGGCGGCGGCAAGGGCGGCTCCTACACCAAGGCCGAGTACCGGGAGATCGTCAGGTACGCCGCCTCCCGCTACCTCGAAGTCGTCCCCGAGATCGACATGCCCGGCCACACCAACGCCGCCCTCGCCTCCTACGCCGGCCTCAACTGCGACGGCACGGCGCCGCCGCTGTACACCGGCACCGAGGTCGGCTTCAGCTCGCT
Organism: Streptomyces sp. NPDC104761; assembly: GCF_055583445.1. Taxonomy (NCBI): domain Bacteria; kingdom Bacillati; phylum Actinomycetota; class Actinomycetes; order Kitasatosporales; family Streptomycetaceae; genus Streptomyces; species Streptomyces sp. NPDC104761. Next base: position 306,598 of record NZ_JBVJNZ010000008.1, read on the forward strand.
GTGCGTCGGCAAGCAGGTGACGTACGACTTCGTGGACGACGTCGTCCGCGAACTGGCCGCCCTGACCCCCGGCCGCTACCTCCACATCGGCGGCGACGAGGCGCACTCCACGAGCCACGCGGACTACGTCGCGTTCATGGACCGGGTCCAGCCCGTCGTCGCGAAGTACGGCAAGACCGTGATCGGCTGGCACCAGCTGACCGGTGCCCACCCGGCGCAGGGGGCCCTGGCGCAGTACTGGGGCCTGGACGACACCGGCGCCGACGAGAAGGCCCAGGTCGTGAACGCCGCCCGGAACGGCACCGGGCTGATCCTCTCGCCCGCCGACCGGGCGTACCTCGACATGAAGTACACCGAGGACACCCCGCTGGGCCAGGACTGGGCCGGACTGGTGGAGGTGCGGCGGTCCTACGACTGGGACCCGGGCAGCTACCTGGCCGGCGCCCCCGCCTCGGCCGTCAGGGGCGTCGAGGCGCCGCTGTGGACCGAGACGATCGTCACGGACGCCGACATCGACTACATGGCCTTCCCGAGGCTGCCGGGAGTGGCGGAGCTGGGCTGGTCGCCGGCCGCCACCCACTCCTGGGACGCGTACAAGGTGCGGCTCGCCGCTCAGGCCCCGCGCTGGGACGCCCTCGGCATCCCCTACTACCGCTCGCCGCAGGTGCCCTGGCCCGCAGCCTAGGGTGACATGACCGGTGGGCTCCCCCGAGGACCGTACTCGGGGGAGCCCACCGGCCCGGATCAGAACCCCGCGACGGGATTTTCCAGGGTTCCGACCAGCTGGAGGGCGCCCGACGGGTCCGCCAGGTCCACCATCTGCCGGTTGTCGCGCAGCTGGAGCCGGTTCAGGCAGGACAGCGCGAACTCGGGCGCGAACATGTCGTACCGAGCGAACCTGTCGGCGAGTCCGGGTGCCGACGCCTGGTACGCGCGGGTGACCTCGGCGACCGTCCGCCAGAAGTCGTCCTCGGCCAGGACCCCCTCGGCCGCGAGGTTCGCGGCGAGGAAGCGGAAGAAGCAGTCGAAGACGTCCGTGAAGATCGACAGGAGCTTCTTCTCCTCCGGGACCTCCACCCGCAGCCGCTCCACCGCCGGCGGCAGCACCGCGTCCGGGTCCATGACCGCGATCTCCTCGGCGATGTCCTTGAAGACCGCCCGCCGTACGACGCCGTCCTCCAGCACCAGGATGACGTTCTCGCCGTGCGGCATGAACACCAGGTCGTAGGCGTAGAAGCTGTGCAGGAGGGGCGTGAAGTAGGCCCGGAGGTAGGCGCGCAGCCACTCCTTCGCCGGCAGCCCGCTCCGCTCGATCAGGGCGGCCGCGAACGAGGCGCCCTCGTGGTCCACGTGCAGCAGGGAGGCCATGGTGGCCAGGGACTCGCCCTCCCGGAGGGACGGGACCGGGCTCTCCCGCCACAGCGCGGCCAGCATCTTCCGGTACGGCGAGTAGCGGTCGGTCGCCCGCTCGTACTCCAGGTGCCGGTAACCGACGGCCGCCCGCTCCCGGATGATCGACAGGCCGGTGGAGGTGAGCACCGGGTCGTTGTCGATGAGCTGGGCGAGCCAGTCGTTGATGGCCGGAGTGGCCTCCATGTAGGCGGCCGAGAGCCCGCGCATGAAGCCCATGTTGAGGACCGAGAGCGCGGTCTTCACGTAGTGCTTCCCGGGGTGCGAGCTGTTGAAGAAGGTCCGGATGGACTGCTGGGCCAGGTACTCGTCGTCGCCCTCGCCCAGGCAGACCAGGTACCCGCGGGCGACCTCGGCGGCGAAGGTGACCGTGAGCTTGTTCCACCACTGCCAGGGGTGCACCGGGATGAGGAGGTAGTCGGCGGGGTCCAGGCCCCGCTCGCGCAGGACGCCGTCGAAGCGCTCTACGGTCGCCTCGCCCAACTCGTCCCGCACGAACGACTCGTACTCGATGCCGACGCCCGCGGTGAACGCGGCCCGCGACCGGTGGGCCGCCAGCCACACCAGCCGGACCGGGCTCGCGGTCTCGGGCGCGTACGACAGGTACTCGTGGACACCGAAGCCGAGCCGCCCGTTGTTGGCGACGAAGCAGGGGTGGCCCTCGGTCATGCCGCTCTCGATCGCCTGGAAGCCGCTTGCGGCGAGCTCGGCGGCCGTGATCTGCGGCTTGGTGAGCTTGTAGCAGATGCCGGAGAGGGTGGAGGAGATCTCCTCCAGGTAGACCGGCAGGATCTCGTCGCTCAGCCCCAGTGACTTCTGCAGCTCGATGAAGAAGTCCAGCGCGGCGAGCGGGAGTTTGGCACCGTCCCGGGTACGGGTGAGGGAGTCCGGGTCCACCTGCCAGTGGTCCAGGGCGCGGCGGACGGCGGTGAAGCGGTAGCGGGTGAGCCCGTCGTCGCTGCGGACGACGTACGACTCCCCGTCCCGCTCCGGGGTGATGAGGCGCTCGTGGGCGAACTCGGCGAGGGCCTTGCGTATGAGCAGTCGGTTGGCCTTCTCCCAGCGCTCGGGGGAGAGGTGGGCCACGGCGTCGGCGAGGGTCATACGGCGGCCACCGCCGTCTCGAACCGCTCCCGGGTGCAGAAGCTCAGCAACGCCTTCTTCTCCGGCTTCCGGATCTCCCGTACGGGCACGAACCCGACGGCCTCGTTCAGCGCCTGCACGGCCTTGTTGCCGACGTCCGGCTCGACGACGATCCGGCGGGTCGCCGGGTCCTCGAAGAGACGGGCCACCACGGCCGTGATGACGGCCCGGGTGAAGCCGTGCACGGGGGTGTCCGTGGCAGGGGTGAGGAAGTGCATCCCGACGTCGCCCGGCTCGGCCTCGTACAGCCCGGCCAGCTCCCGGTGGGCCGGGTCGTAGTACTCCATGAGGAAGGCCGGCTCGCCGCCCTCGCCGAGGCCGAGCAGCGCGTGGTGGTGCTCGTCGGCCGCGATCTCCATGTACGCGCGCTCGACGTCCTCCAGTCTCGCGTCCTGCATCATCCAGTAGGCCGCCTTGGGGTGGGTGACCCAGCGGTGCAGCAGCTCGGCGTCCTGGAGGGGGTCCAGGGGGCGGAAGGTGAAGGTCATCGTCGTCGTGCTCATACGGCGAACTCCTGGAAGGCGATCGTCTTCTCCACCGGGTAGTACTCGGAGCCGAGCAGCTCGCGGATGATGTACGCGTTCCGGTAGGGGCCCATGCCCAGGTCGGGGCTGGTGATGCTGTGGGTGTGGACGCCGGCGTTCTGCAGGAAGACGCCCCGGCCGGTGACGTCGATCGCGTAGTTGCGGGCGACGTCGAAGTTGCCGTGCGTGTCGTAGCGCAGCCGGTCGCGGACGGGCTTCAGGAACTCCGGTTCCGCGTACCGGTAGCCGGTGGCCAGGATGAGGCCCTGGCTCTCGATCTCGTAGTCCTTGCCCTGCTCCTCCTGGCGCAGTTTCAGCGTGTACGTGCCGTTGTCGTAGGCGGCCGCCCGCAGGGAGGAGTTGGTCAGCAGTCTGGTGGGGACCGGGCCGCCGAGGCTCTTCTGGTAGAGCAGGTCGAAGATCTCGTTGATCAGGTCGCCGTCGATGCCCTTGAAGAGGCCCTTCTGCTCGGCGGTGAGCCGGTAGCGGGTCGCCTCGGGCAGGGCGTGGTAGTAGTCGACGTACTCCGGGCTGGTCATCTCCAGCGTGAGCTTGGTGTATTCGAGAGGGAAGAAGCGGGGGGAACGGGTCACCCAGTTCAGGCGGTAGCCGTGGACGTCGATCTCGCCGAGCAGGTCGTGGTAGATCTCGGCGGCGGACTGGCCGCTGCCGACCAGCGTGATCGACTCCTTGGACTGGAGCTCCTGCTTGTGCCGCAGGTAGCGCGAGTTGTGGATGAAGTCACCGCCCAGGCCCCGGCAGGCCTCGGGGACGTGCGGCGGGGTGCCGGTGCCGAGGACCAGGTGCCGGGCGCGGTACGTCTCGCCGGCCGCCGTCGCGACCAGGTAGTGCTCCGCCTCGTACCGGACCTCCGTCACCGTGGTGCCGAAGCGGACGTTGGTCAGTCTGTGCGCGGCCCAGCGGCAGTAGTCGTCGTACTCGACCCGCAGCGGATAGAAGTTCTCGCGGATGTAGAACGGGTACAGCCGGCCCTTCTCCTTCAGGTAGTTGAGGAAGGAGTACGGCGAGGTGGGGTCGGCGAGGGTGACCAGGTCCGACATGAACGGCGTCTGGAGGTGCGCGCCGTCCAGGAACATGCCGGCGTGCCACTCGAAGTCGGGCTTCGAGTCGAGGAAGACGCCGTCGAGTCCGGTGATCGGCTCGGTCAGGCAGGCGAGGCCGAGGTTGAAGGGCCCGAGCCCGATGCCCACGAAGTCGTAGGTCTTGGGCGGGTGTTCAGGACGCGCGGTCAAGGGACTCTCCCAGGTACTGCTCGGCGTGGCCGGCGATCAGGTCGAGGACGGCGGCGATGTCGGCCGTCGTGGTCTCGGGGTTGAGCAGGGTGAACTTGAGGTAGTGGCGGCCGCCGACCTTGGTGCCCGCGACCACCGCGTCGCCGGAGGCGAACAGGGCCTTGCGGGCGTACAGGTTGGCGCGGTCGATCTCGGCCGGGTCGGTGACGGCCGCCGGGATGTAGCGGAAGACGAGGGTGGACAGGGACGGCTCGACGACGACGTCGTAGCGCGGGTCGGCCACGAGCAGCTTCCAGGCCTCCTGCGCCAGTTCGCAGACCTCGTCGAAGAGTTCGCCGATGCCGTCGGCGCCCATGGTGCGCAGGGTCATCCACAGCTTGAGGGCGTCGAAGCGGCGGGTGGTCTGGAGGGACTTGTCGACCTGGTTGGGGATGCGTTCGGTGACCATGCGGCGGGGGTTGAGGTAGTCGGCGTGGTATGTGACATGGCACAGCGTCGACGCGTCCCGGACCAGCACCGCGGACGAACTCACCGGCTGGAAGAAGGACTTGTGGTAGTCCACGGTGACCGAGTCGGCGCGCTCGATGCCGGCGAGCCGGTCCCGGTGCTTCAGCGAGGCGAGCAGACCGCAGCCGTAGGCGGCGTCGACGTGCATCCACACGCCGTACTGCTCGCACAGCCCGGCGATCTCGGGGAGCGGGTCGATGGAGCCGAAGTCGGTGGTGCCGGCGGTGGCGACGACCGCCATGGGCACCAGGCCGTCGTTCCCGCACCGCTCCAGCTCGCGGGCGAGGGCGACGGTCTGCATCCGCTTGTCGGCGCCGACGGGGACGGAGACCACCGCGTCCGGGCCGAGGCCGAGCAGTTTCGCCGACTTGCGCACGCTGAAGTGGCTGACCTCGGAGGCGAGGATCCGCAGGTCGGCGAGGTTCTCGGCCTTGGCCTCCTCCCGCGCGAGGAGCAGCGCCTGGAGGTTGGACTGGGTGCCGCCCGAGGTGAACACGCCGTCGGCCGCGGCACCGAAGCCGATGCGGGCGGTCGTCCAGTCGATCAGTTTCCGCTCGATGAGGGTGCCGCCCGCCGACTGGTCCCAGGTGTCCAGGGATGAGTTGACGGCGGAGAGCACCGCCTCGCCGAGCACCGCCGGGATGACCACCGGGCAGTTGAGGTGGGCGAGGTAGCGGGGGTGGTGGAAGTAGACGGCGTCGCGGAGGTAGACGTCCTCCAGCTCGTCCAGCACCGCCGTGGTGTCGTGCAGCGGGCGGTCGAGGTCGATGCCGTCGATGCGGAGGGAGAGGGCGTCGACGGTGACACCCGTGAACGGACGGTCGGCAGTGGCGAGTTTGGCCGCCACTCGCTCTACTCCATCGGTCACGGAGCGGCGGTACTGCTCCGCGGTGAGGTCATTGAGCAGGTGCGAGCGCATGAGGGGGTCCTCCGGGACGATCCGTGCGGGGGAGGGGAGCGATCTCTCCACTTAGGTTAGCCTAACCTAAGTAACGAGAGGGAAACGCTGCCCTCCCGTGACGGCCGTCACGTCGACGGCCGCGACCAACCGGTGGCCGTAACTACCCGCCGGCCGCCCGGAGTTGCTCCTCCGTCAGGCCCTGCCGCCAGTACCCGACGAAGGTGACCCGGCGCCGGTCGATCCCGCGCTCGCCGACGAGGTGCCGGCGCAGCTCCTTCACCCGCCCGGACTCCCCGGCGACCCAGGCGTACGGGTGCGCGTGGGAGGGCAGGTGCGCGGCGCGGATCTCCTCGACGGCGTCGCGGCCGCCCACCAGCCAGGTGATCTCCGCGTCCGCTGCGGTGACCACGTCCTGGACGTCCCCGGCGCACGGCACCTCCAGCCAGGCGCGCACGCGGGTGCCGGCGGGCAGCGACTGGAGGATGGCGGTCGCGGCGGGTACGGCGGTCTCGTCGCCCCACACCACCACCAGGTCGGTGTCCTCGGGCGGCCGGAACCGGATCGCCCGGTTGTCGGCGACGGCGGGTCCCAGCAGGATCACCCGGTCCCCGGCAGCGGCCCGCGACGCCCACCGGGAGGCGGGCCCGGCAGGGGTGGCGGCCCCCGGCCCGACCTCGTGCAGCACGAAGTCGATGTCGACCTCGTCGGGATCCCGGCGCATCTCCCGCAGCGTGTACGACCGCATCACGGCCCGCACGCCGTCCGGCAGGTCGCGCCACCCCTGCCACCACCCCTCGCCGAGCTCGATCGGTACGACGGGCTCGGCGCACCCTTCGGCCGGGAGGAACAGGGAGAGCGACTGGTCGCGTCCGTGGGAGTGGAAGTGCGCCAGATCGGCACCGGCGAAGGTGACCCGGACCAGGGACGGACCGAGCCGCCTCGTCCGTACGACCTGGAGGGAGAAGAAACGGAACGGGGCGGCTACGGCCGTCGTCATATGAGCTCCTGAGAGTCAGGAAGTTGTGTGGACGTGCTTACTGCTCGAGGGTCAGCCGACCTTCTTGGCCGTCTCGATCGCCTTGGCGAGGTTCTCCACCATCGCGACGCACTTGTCGTAGGAGAAGATCGGCTCGGGGGAGCGGGCGATGACCTGGCCGGCCTTGACCGCGGGGAGCTTCTTCCAGGTGGCCTGGGTGATGTCGGCGGGCTGGATGGTCGCCGTACGGTCGTCCATCATGATGATGTCGGCCTGGTACTTGTCGACGTTCTCCCAGCTCAGCGACTCGTACCAGCCGCCGCTCGCCTTCAGCACGGAGGCCGAGGGCTCGACGAGGTTCACGCCGAGGGCCTTGAAGTACTCCAGGTCCACGGAGAGGTTGGAGCCGGACACGTAGAAGATGTCCTGGGCGGCGGAACCGGCCAGCACCCTGATGTCGGGGTGCGCCTTGGCCGCGGCGCGCAGCCGGGACGAGGCCTCCTCGAACCGCTTCTTCGCGTCGGTCACCTTGCTCGCCGTCATGTCCGCGCCGAGCGACTCCGCTAGGGCCCAGACGCGCTGGAGCGGGACGGTCAACTGGCGGTCGTAGGCCGAGATGCCGACGCTCGGGGCGAGCTTGGCGATCTTGTCCTTGGACTCCTCCGGGACGTACCAGAGGGTGCCGGCGCCGTCGAACATGGTGGTGATCAGGACGTCCGGGGCGAGCGCCGCGTACTTCTCGACGTTGAACTGGCCCCACTCGTTGCCGAGGACGGTCAGCTTGCTGACGTCCATGTCGCCGGCCTGGACGTCGGCCTTGCCGGCCTTGGTCTTCGTGGGCCCGAAGACGCCCTTGACGCTGACGCCGTAGTCGTACAGGGCGGCGGCGACGCCGACGAACGCGACGATGTTCGCCGGAACCCTGTCCAGCTTCACCGTCGTGCCCCGGTCGTCCTTGAACGTCCAGGGGCCGGACTTGGCGGCTGCCGTTGTCTCCTTGTCGGAGGAGCCACCGCTTTTGCCGTCGTCACCGCAGGCGGCAAGCACGGCGCCGAGACCGGCGGCGCCACCGGCGGCGAGGATGCCACGGCGGGTGAGGTGGGCTGCTCTGACGTTGGACATGGGGTGGCTGCTTTCGGACGTGCGGAAACACCGCCGGACGGGATGAAGCTTAGGTTAGCCTAACCTCAGATCACGTCCAGTTCCAGCCCCCGGCGTTCCGCCCGAGGCCGGTCCACCCGTGCCCAACTCCCGCACCGGCACGTCTCATTGCGCCGCAGGGCTCCCCCCGGGGCCGGGACCTGCTGATAGACAGGGTGCGATGGCGGACGACGGGAGGCGCTGGGAACGGCGGGCCTCCTTCCCGCTGGGTCAGGCCTTTCGCGGTGACCTGGGCCGGTAGGCGGTGGCCAGCACGGAGACGGTGACCCGGCCGGGCAGCGGGGCCTCGCCGCCCAGGTCCGCCTGGCTCAGGTGGCGTGCGCTCGGAGTCATCGCCAGCAGGTCGAGGACCTCCTGCCGGGACAGGGCCGCGCCGTACTCCACCTGTTCGGTGGCGGCCACGGCGAAGAAGGGATCCAGCGCCCGGTGCAGGCGCCGTTCCTTGGCCGGATCGACGGTCACCGTCGCAGGCAGTCGCTCGCGCAGTTCGGCCAGGTGGCGCCCGGTGGGGCGGACCACGATCAGCCGCCCGGCCGGGCGGAGCACCCGGTGGAACTCGGCCGGGTTCCGCGGGGCGAACACGTCCAGCACGACATCGGCGATCCCGGTGGCCAGCGGAAGGGGACGGAAGACGTCCCAGGCCGCGGTGCCGGCTCGGTCATGGACCCGCGCCGCCGCGCGCAGCGCACGCACCGACGTGTCCAGCCCGAGGCCGCGGGCACCCGGCAGCCGGTCGAGAACGCCGGCCAGGTAGTAGCCCGTGCCGCAGCCCACGTCGAGCACCGTGGCCTGCTCGGCCGCGGCCGCGGCCGTGGCCGCCAGCCGCGCCACGACGTCACGGACGCGTGCGTAGCCGCCGGTGGACAGGAACCGCTCCCGGGCCCGGACCATGGCCGCGTCGTCGCCGCTGGTGGCGCGGGTGCCGGTCAGCAGCCCGGCGTAGCCGTGCCGGGCGATGTCGAAGGCGTGGCCCGCCGGGCAGCGCAGTGCGCCGCGGTCGGGACGGAGGCGGTGCGTGCGGCACGTCGGACAGCACAGCAGGTCGAGGACGAGTTCGAGGGCAGGGGGAAGCGACACGGGCACGAGGCACTCCTGGCAACGGCGGAGGGAGAAGGACCGTGCCTGCGTGCACACACAGGAGACCGCCAACGGGCAGCGAGAGCAACGAGGTTCACACCACAGGCACACCAAGGAGGGCGACGCCGACCGGCCTCGCCCTCAACACCCTCCGCTCAGAGGAAGCAGTAGTGCGGGGTACTCGTGAATGCCATGGCGTGAGTTTACGGGTGCTGATGGGACCCAGGGCCGCCGAAGCGTGGCCAGGCGGCATCCTCGTATCGGCCATCCATGGACGCAGGTGAACGTGGGGTGGCTGCTGCATACTGCCTCGCCGGACGGCCCCACCCTGCGTATGGTCTGCGCCGAGGACGAGGTTCGGTGACGGGCACGAGCTGTGCCGGGAGCAGGGGGACGGTGAGCAGGAGACGCTACGTTGCCCGGGGTGTGCCGGGCGGCTACCGGATCTGGGACAACCGAGGACGCCGGTGGTGGGGCGATCTCTACGAGTTGTGCCCTGACGGTCTCCTGGCCGCGCTCAACGGGCAGACGGACCAGGCGCAGATCACCGCGCTGATGAAGCGCTACCGAACGCAGAAGCGATAGGCGCACCAGATCGAGCGGGGAACAGCGTGGAGCCACGGTCAGAGATGCCGAGCACCACGAGGCCTTTCCGCGGCCGTTCGCCCAGGTCATCGCCCTACCCGGCCACAAATGACCGCAGCTTCCCAAGCTGAGGTCTCACCTCTGCCGTGGTGGTCAGTCCAGCCAGACGAGCATCGCGTCGTCCGCCCTGGCAGCAGCCTCGAAGAACTGTGTGAGGCCGTCGAACCAGGAGCAGCCCCACTCCAGCGAGCCGGGCTCACTCCACCCGAGCGGATACACCTCGGCGCTGGTCAGTTCAGCGGGGTCCACCCCGTTGATCAGCTGGGCATAGGTGGTGGCCCGCAGGGCTTCCGCCGCGAGCCGGACCCGTTCAGGCCGCAGGTACCTCGGAGGTCCGTACCCCCAATCCTCATCCTCGGCGAACGGCTCCTCGCCGTGGATCACGTTCACGGGGAACTCGGCGCGCTCCAGGAGGAAGCGGAGCATGTCCCAGGTCTTGTACGTGCTGAAATGACGCGCTTCGGCCGGCACAGGCTCCGACTCGTCCTCTGCGTCCTGGACCTCTTCGACGAGTTCCAGAGCCCAGTCGGGGTCTTGGATCGCTCGGCCAAGCTCAGCAGCCGTGACACGCAGGTACTCGCCGATCATGCTCATGGCCGGAGAGTAGGCGAGGCCACTGACATCCGCGGGGCGTTGAGCCACGGATCAGAAGGTGCTGCCCTCGGTGCGATGTGTGCGGGAGGGAGCACGGGTGATCCTCAAGTGACCTGCGACCACGGTCCCTCCGTGTCGGACTTCGGGATCCAGAGCAGTGGTTGACTCGTGCGGCAGTAGTCGGTCACGCCGTCCTCCCAGGGGAAGCGTCCGGACTTGTCGGGCCAGAACAACTGCGTGACGGGCCACGGAGGGGCCTGGCAGAAGTCGATGCCGGCGCCGAAGAAGTCCCGGTACCAGCTGGGGTGGACAGGCCGGACGGCGACGTCGTAGCCGTTGAGGACGTCGTCCCTGCGCTGGTCCGGCTTTAGTGGAAGACCACCGCGGATTCCGGCCCCGGCCGCGTTCACGACGGGCATGGCGACGTCCGTCCGCAGGCCGAAGACGCAGACCTCGGGACTGCGCAGCGTGTGCCACAGCCCGATGGAGTACGCCCAGTCCGCGGGTGCGTCGCCGCCGGCGCCCACACCCATGACGTGCCAGCCGAAGTCGGTGACACTCCTGGCTATTCGGCTGTCCCGTTCTTCGAAGGCCGGGCCGTCCGGGGGCGGTTCGCAGAGGATGCAGAGGCAGGGGGAGTCGTCCACCAGGAGAGGGTAGATCAACCCGGAGTCCGGGCTGTCCGAGGAGCCGCTCGCGGACCGGCCTACGGCGCTGGGCCGAACGGCCGGAGCAGTCTGCGGTGGCCTGCCCGGTGTCCAGGCGCCGTCGGTGAGAGGCTGGGGGCATGCTGCTCCCACCGGCCCAGGGGAAGACCGAACTCGTCGAGGTCGTCCGCATCACCGACCCCGTCCGGCACCTCGGTTCGGAGGACCTGGACGGCGACACCGTCGCGATCTGGGAGGGGGACCAGGCCCAGCAGGCCCTGTCCCTGATCACCGGCCTTCCAGGAAGCGAGCCGTACCGTTGCTTCCTCCCGGGCTGGGGAATCCGGGCGCACGGCATCGCCGGTCCGCTTTTCGAGATCGCCTTCTGCTTCCGCTGCCACGGCGCCCGTGTCTGGGCGCCGGGTCTTCCTGCCGACCAGCGGGGCCAGACCTTCGACGCGGAGAGCCCTGCCGCACTCGAACTGCTCCACCGGTTCCGCGCCTGTCTGCCGGACTGATGAAGGGGTCCCGGACACCGTTCCCCAGGCTTACGTGCCCTGGCGTCCCGTAACCGGGAAGAGCATGCAGCTGCTGGTCGCATGGGCCAGCAACCGGTCCTCGGAGTCGCGGAGTTCCGCCTGGGCGAGGGCGGTGCGGCGGCCGCTGTTGAGGACGGTGCCGATGGCGCGGACCTTGCCGGTGTCGACGGTGACCGGGCGCAGGAACTTCAGGGTCAGGTCGATGGAGGTGTAGCCGGTGCCCTGGGGGAGTACGGACTGGACCGCGCAGCCGGCCGCGGAGTCGAGGAGCGTGGCGTAGACGCCGCCGTGGACGCTGCCGATCGGGTTGTAGTGCTCCTCGCCCGGCACCAGGGCGAAGACCGCCCGGCCGTACTCGGCCTCCTCGAGGCTGAAACCGAGGGTGGCGGCGATCGGCGGGGCGGGCAGGCGGCCGGCCAGGATCTCGCGGAGGAAGCCGAGGCCGCTGTGGTCCGGGACGGCGCCGGCGGATATCGCGGGGTCCTCCCAGCCGAACGTACGTGACCTGGGGTCCTGCCCGGGGTGGAAGTCGAGCGTCAAGGCAACTCCTCGTGGTGGGTGAGCGCGGGCGCCACCGTGGTCGTCCCGCCGGATGTCTCAGTCGCCGTCGGGGGCGGCGTCGGGAGCAGGCGGGGCTACGCGGATGAGACCCGGGCCGGCGTCGACGAGCGATTCGCCGAGCTGCACGTCGTGGCCGTCGTCGCAGCGCAGCACCGCGTGCACCGCGGCGCCGCAGTCGCGGTGGCGTACGACCACCGGTGGGCCCTGTTCGTCCGTGGCCCAGGTGTCGCCCCACTGCCGCAACGCCGTGAGGACGGGCAGGAAGTCCCGTCCCTTCTCGGTCAGCCGGTAGGCGTACCGGGTCCGCTGGCCGGGTTCCTGGTAGGGCACGCGTTCCAGGAGCCCGGCGGTGGTGAGTTCCTTCAGACGCGCCGAGGCGGCGGGTTCGCCGATGCCCACCCGCCGGGCGAAGTCGTCGAACCGGCGGGTGCCGAAGAACGCCTCGCGCATGATCAGCATCGCCGTCCTGTTGCCGGCGACCTCCAGGGTCCGGGCGACGGAGCAGTTGGCCATGGACCAGGCGTCCCGTTCCCGCAGCAGGTCCGTCATCTCTCCGACCTCCACCCTCCATCTGACTTGCCTCATGCGAAGTCAGCCTATAGCGTCACAGCTGACTTCTGCAATCGTAAGTCAGCTCGGGTCGTCACGGGCGCTGCTGCCCGCTGCCCGCAGCTCGGCCGAGACGAGGACTCGATGGCTTCCACCCCTTCCCCCGCCCCGGGCCGGCTCAAGCCGACCGACCGGCAGCCCGGCGACCGGCCCCCCTCCCACCAGAACTCTCACCAGAACTCCCGCCAGAGCCAGCCCTCCCGGCGTGCGGCGGCGCTCACCCTCGTCGCGATGTGCCTGGGCGCCATGACGACCTTCCTGCTGATCACCGCCTCGGTGTCGGCGCTGTCGGCCATCCAGGACGACCTGCACGTCTCCCCGACCGGCCTCGTCTGGATCCCCTCCGCGTACACCCTGCTCGTGGCCAGCCTGGTGATGTCCGCGGGCACCATCGGCAACCTCTACGGCCGTAAGCGCGCGTTCCTGGCCGGGGCCGCGGTCATGATCGCCGGGTCGCTCACCGTCTACGCCTCGGGGTCGACGGCGGGCGTCATCGCCGGCCAGCTCGTCTCCGGCCTCGGCGGCGCCCTCATCCTGCCCAACAGCCTGGCCATCCTGGGCGCCGCCTTCCCGGACCCCCACCGGCGCACCGAGGTCGTCACCGCCTGGGCGGCCGCCTCCGGCATCGGACTCGCCGCCGGACCGCTGATCGCCGGCACCCTGCTGGACCACTTCCACTGGAACACGGTCTTCCTGTCGACCGCCGCCCTCGCGGTCGTCACCATGGCCGCCGCCGTCTTCGTCGCCGAGTCGCGCGGCCCCGCCGGCAAGCTGGACATACCGGGCCAGGTGCTGGCCGCCCTCGGCATCGCCGCCCTCGTCTACGCCCTCATCGAAGGCGGGCACGACGGCTACACCAGCCCCCGGATCATCGCCGCCTGGGTCGTCGCGGCCGCTGCCCTGAGCGGCTTCGTCCTCGTCGAGCGGGCCGCCCGCACCCCCATGCTGGACATGAGCCTGTTCCGGTCGGCGTCGTTCAGCGCCGTCATGTTCGTCGCGGCCGTCTCCCTGTTCGGATTCACCGGAGTGGCCATCCTCTCGGTGCTCTTCTACGAGCGCGTCCAGCAGCTCTCCGCCCTGGACGTGGGCTGGCGGCTGCTGGCCTTCTTCGGCGTCTACGTCGTCGTCGCCTACGCGACCGGGCGCGTGATCCGCCGTACCGGCTTCAAGCTCCCGCTCACCGTGGGCTTCCTCGTCGGGGCCGCGGCCACGGCCGGGTTCGCCACCACGCTGGATCCGGCCACCTCCTACGGCCGGGTGTGGTGGCTGTACGTGCTCTTCGGCGCCGCGTCCGGGATGGTGGCCGCGCCGAGCACCGCCGCCGCCCTGGTCAGCGTCTCCCACGAACACGCCGGCATGGCTTCCGGAGCCGTCAACGCCTTCCGGCAGATCGGCTCCGTCACCGGCTCCGCCCTGCTCGGCGCCCTGCTCGCGAGCCGGCTGCAGTCCCGGCTGCCCGGCCGGCTCGACGCCCACCACGTCCCCCGGGCGGCCTGGCCCGCCGTCGAGCACGCCGTCTCCACGGGCACCGGCGGTCACGGGGCGACCCCGCCCGACGTGACCGCCGCGGTCGGCGACGCCTTCACCTCCGGCGTCCACGTCGGCATGACCGTCGTCGCCGCCGTGTTCCTGTGCGCGGCCGTGGTCTCGGCCCTGCTGATACGCAACCGGCCGCACCACATCACCGGCACCGGGAGCGGCAGTGGCAGTGGCAGCGGCGCCGGTACCGGCACCGCCACCGCGACCTGACGCGCGCGGACTCGCCGGCCTCAGCTCACCAGGCCCAGCTCCCGCGCGATCAACATGCGCTGCACCTCGCTCGTCCCCTCCCCGATCTCCAGGATCTTGGAGTCGCGCCACATGCGGGCCACCGGGTACTCGTTCATGAAGCCGTAGCCGCCGTGGACCTGGGTGGCGTCGCGGGCGTTGTCGACGGCGATCGTCGAGGAGTACAGCTTGGCGAGGGCCGCCTCCTTCTTGAAGGGCTCGCCGGCCACCAGGCGGGAGGCCGCGTCGCGCCAGGCCAGGCGGGCCGTGTGGGCCTTCATCTCCATGTCCGCGATCTTGAACTGGATGGCCTGGTTGGCGCCGATGGGCCTGCCGAAGGCGTGCCGCTCCTTCGCGTACTTCACCGACTCGTCGACGCAGCCCTGGGCCAGGCCGGTGGCCAGGGCCGCGATGGCGATGCGGCCCTCGTCGAGGATGCGCAGGAACTGGGCGTAGCCGCGGCCCTCCGCGCCGAGCAGGTTGGCGGCCGGCACCCGGACGTCGGCGAAGGACAGCTCGCGGGTGTCGGAGGCGTTCCAGCCGACCTTGGAGTAGGGGGCGGCGACCGTGAAGCCCGGGGTGCCGGAGGGGACGATGATCGACGAGATCTGCGGCTTGCCGTCGGGCTTGCGGCCGGTGACCGCGGTGACCGTCACCAACCCCGTGATGTCCGTGCCCGAGTTGGTGATGAAGCACTTGCTGCCGTTGATCACCCACTCGCCGGTGGCCGGGTCGAGGCGGGCCGTGGTGCGGGTGGCGCCGGCGTCGCTGCCGCCGTCCGGTTCCGTCAGCCCGAACGCGCCCAGGATCTCCCCGGCGCAGAGCCTCGGCAGCCACTCGCGCTTCTGCTCCTCCGTCCCGAAGAGGTGGATCGGCATGGCGCCCAGGGAGACCCCGGCCTCCAGCGTGATCGCCACCGACGAGTCGACGCGGGCCAGCTCCTCCAGGGCGATGCCGAGGGCCAGGTAGTCGCCGCCCATGCCGCCGTACTCCTCGGGGAACGGCAGGCCGAACAGGCCCATGCGGCCCATCTCGCGGACGATCTCGTACGGGAACTCGTGCCGTTCGTAGAAGTCGCCGATCTTCGGCGCCACGACGTCGTGCGCGAACTCCTCCACCGTACGGCGGAGTTCTTCCAGTTCGGGGGAGAGGCGGTGGTCCATGGTCGTCACTCCTGGTGGGAGAGGGCGCGGACGGTACGGGACGGGCTGGGTCGGCCCAGTTGTTCGGCCATCCACACGCTGGTGGCGGTGAGTTTGCCGAGGTCTACCCCGGTCTCGATGCCGAGGCCCCGGAGCATCCAGACCAGGTCCTCGGTGGCGAGGTTGCCGGTGGCGGACTTGGCGTACGGGCAGCCGCCGAGTCCGCCGGCGGACGCGTCGATCGTCGTCACGCCGTGTTCCAGGGCCGCGTAGGTGTTGGCGAGCGCCTGGCCGTAGGTGTCGTGGAAGTGCACGCCGATGACGTTCGTCGGCACGCCCTCCTCGTTGAGCAGGGACAGCAGCTCCAGGACATGGCCCGGAGTGGCGACCCCGATCGTGTCGCCGAGGCTCAGCTCGTCGCAGCCCATGTCGCGCAGCGCCTTGCAGACCCGGACCACCTGGTGGAACGGGACGGCGCCCTCCCAGGGGTCGCCGAAGCACATCGACACGTAGCCGCGGACGTGCACGTCCGCGTCCTTCGCCTGCCGGACGACCGGGTCGAAGACGGCCAGCGACTCGTCCAGCGAGCGGTTGAGGTTGGCCTTGGCGAAGGACTCGGTGGCGCTGGCGAAGACGGCTACCCGGCGGGCGCCGAGGGTCAGGGCCCGGTCCAGGCCGCGCTGGTTGGGGACGAGGACCGGGAGGGCGACGCCCCGGAGATCGGCGAGCTGCGGGAACAGGTCCTCCGCGTCCGCCAGTTGGGGCACCCACTTCGGGTGCACGAAGCTGGTCGCCTCGATCGTCGTCAGGCCCGCGTCCGCCAGGCGGTGCACGAACTCGGCCTTCACCGAGGTCGGTACGGCCGTCTTCTCGTTCTGCAGGCCGTCGCGGGCACCGACCTCGTGGATCCGGACCCGGGCGGGCAGATCGGTGGCCGGTACGACCATGGGGAGGGCGCTCTCCGGGGCGGTCATGCCGTCTCCTCCTCGTGCGGGGCGATCACGGCCAGCACCTGGTCCATGGCGACCGTGGCGCCGGGCTTCACGTCGAGTTCGGCGACCGTGCCGGCGTGCGGGGCGGAGATGACGTGCTCCATCTTCATCGCCTCCACCACCAGCAGGCTCTGCCCGGCGGTGACCTCGTCCCCGACGGCGACCTTCACGACGGTCACCGTGCCGGGCATGGGCGCGGTGAGGGAGTCGGCGCCGGCGTGCGCGGTGCGGTTCAGCGAGGCGGCGACCGGGTCGTGGTCACGGACCTGCCAGGCGTCGCCGCCGCGGCCGAGCCAGTCGGCGGCGCGGTGGAAGGTGTGCCGGACGCCGTCCAGGGTGACCGACACGCGGTCGGCGGTGACGGTGTGCGTGCCGCGCGGGGCGTACTCCACCGGGTCCTGCACCCGGAGGTGGAAGCCGACCGGCTTGGGAGTACCGCCCAGGCGCCAGCCGCTGGGCACCGAGAAGGGGTCTGTCCAGCGCCCGTCCGCCGCGACGCCGTTCGCCCCGGTGCCGGTCGCCGCGACGCCGGTCGCCGCGACGCCGCTCGCCACGTTGCCGTTGGCCGTGACCGGCCGCAGCGCCTCCAGGCGTACGGCCGCCGCCGCCTCGTACACCTCGTCCGGTACGTCGCCGGTGACCAGGCCGTCCACCACCCGCTCGACCAGGCCGGTGTCCAACTCGCCCGCCACCACCGCCGGATGGGCAAGGAGGCGGCGCAGGAAACCCGCATTGGTCTGCACGCCGAGGGTGACCGTCTCCGCGAGGGCACCGCGCAGCTTCCGGAGCGCGGTCTCCCGGTCCGGGCCGTACGCGATCACCTTGGACAGCATCGGGTCGTACAGGCTGCCGACCTCGGAGCCCTCGCTGAGCCCGGAGTCGGTGCGGACGCCGTCGCCCTGCGGTTCGCGCAGCAGCAGCACCGTGCCGCCGGTGGGCAGGAAGCCGCGCGCCGGGTCCTCGGCGCAGATCCGGGCCTCGACCGCGTGCCCGGTCAGGCGGACGTCCTCCTGCGCGAACCCGAGCCGCTCCCCGGCCGCCACCCGCAGCTGCCACTCCACCAGGTCGAGGCCGGTGACGAGCTCGGTGACGGGGTGCTCCACCTGGAGGCGGGTGTTCATCTCCATGAAGTAGTACGACGAAGGGTCGCCGCCCGGCACGATGAACTCCACCGTGCCCGCGCCGACGTACCCGCACGAGCGCGCCGCCTGTACCGCGGCCTCGCCCATCGCCGCCCGCGTCGCCTCGTCGAGGAGCACGCTGGGCGCCTCCTCGATCACCTTCTGGTGGCGGCGCTGGAGCGAGCACTCGCGCTCACCGAGGTGGACGACGTTGCCGTGGCCGTCGGCCAGGACCTGGATCTCGATGTGCCGGGGACGGTCGACCCACCGCTCGACGAGGAGGGTGTCGTCGCCGAAGGAGGCGCGGGCCTCGCGGCGGGCGGCGGCGATCTCCTCGTCCAGCAGGGTCAAGTCGCGCACCAGCCGCATGCCCTTGCCGCCGCCGCCCGCGGACGGCTTGAGGAGCACGGGCGCCCCCAACGCGCGGACGGCCTCGGCGAGTTCGGGGTCACGGCCGCCGGGCACCACCGGCACCCCGGCCGCGGCCACCGTCTCCTTGGCGCGGATCTTGTCGCCCATCAGCGCGATGGCATCCGCGGGCGGGCCGATGAAGACCAGCCCGGCCTCCTCGCAGGCCCGGGCGAAGGCCGCGTTCTCGGCGAGGAAGCCGTACCCCGGGTGGACCGCCTGGGCACCGCCGGCCGCGGCCGCCTCCAGCAGCCGCGCCACGGACAGATAGCTCTCGCCCGCCGGCGCCGGACCGATCCGGACCGCGGTGTCGGCCTCCCGGACGTGCCGCGCGTCCACGTCGGCGTCGGAGTACACGGCCACCGAGCGCACGCCCAGCGACCGCAGCGTACGGATGACCCGGACGGCGATCTCGCCCCGGTTGGCCACGAGTACGGTGTCGAACACGAGTCCCCTCCTCACATCCGGAAGACGCCGAACCGGGGTTCACCCAGCGGCGCGTTGCCACAGGCCGTCAGGGCCAGTCCCAGCACCTGCCGGGTGTCGAGGGGGTCGATGACCCCGTCGTCCCACAGGCGGGCGGTCGCGTAGTAGGCGCTGCCCTGCCGCTCGTACTGGGCGCGGACGGGTGCCTTGAAGGCCTCCTCGTCCTCGGCGGCCCAGGACTCCCCCCGGGCCTCCAGCTGGTCCCGCTTGACCGTCGCCAGCACGGACGCGGCCTGCTCGCCGCCCATGACGGAGATCTTGGCGTTGGGCCACATCCACAGGAAGCGGGGGGAGTAGGCCCGGCCGCACATGGAGTAGTTCCCGGCGCCGTACGAGCCGCCGACCACCACCGTCAGCTTCGGCACCCGCGTGCAGGCCACCGCCGTGACCATCTTCGCGCCGTGCTTGGCGATGCCGCCGGCCTCGTAGTCCCTGCCGACCATGAAGCCGGAGATGTTCTGCAGGAAGACGAGCGGGATGCCGCGCTGGTCGCACAGCTCGATGAAGTGGGCGCCCTTCTGGGCGGACTCGGAGAAGAGGATGCCGTTGTTGGCGACGATGCCGACCGGGTGGCCGTGGATGCGGGCGAAGCCGGTGACCAGGGTCTGCCCGAACTCGGCCTTGAACTCGGCGAACCGGGAGCCGTCGACGACCCGCGCGATGATCTCGCGGACGTCGTAGGGGGTGCGCGAGTCGACGGGGACGGCGCCGTAGAGGCCGTAGGGGTCGACCTTGGGCTCGGTGACGGGCGCGACCTCCCAGGGAAGGGCGCGCCGGGCCGGGAGGGTGGCGGCGATGTTCCGGACGATCCTGAGCGCGTGCGCGTCGTCCTCGGCGAGGTGGTCGGTGACGCCGGAGACGCGGGAGTGCACCTCGCCGCCGCCCAGCTCCTCGGCGGTGACGACCTCACCGGTGGCCGCCTTCACCAGCGGGGGGCCGCCCAGGAAGATCGTCCCCTGGTTCCTGACGATGACCGCCTCGTCGCTCATCGCCGGGACGTACGCCCCGCCCGCCGTGCACGACCCGAGGACCGCGGCGATCTGCGGGATGCCGGCCGCCGACATCCGGGCCTGGTTGTAGAAGATCCGCCCGAAGTGGTCGCGGTCCGGGAAGACCTCGTCCTGCATGGGGAGGAAGGCGCCGCCGGAGTCGACCAGGTACACGCACGGCAGCCGGTTGTCGAGGGCCACCTCCTGTGCGCGCAGGTGCTTCTTCACGGTCATCGGGTAGTACGTGCCGCCCTTGACCGTGGCGTCGTTGGCGACGATCACGCACTCGCGGCCGCTGACCCGGCCGATCCCGGCGATCACGCCGGCCGCCGGGGCCGCCCCGTCGTACATGCCGTCGGCGGCGAGCGGGGCCAGCTCCAGGAAGGGGGAGCCGGGGTCGAGGAGGGTGTCCACCCGGTCCCTGGGCAGCAGCTTGCCGCGCGCGGTGTGCCGGGCCCGCGCCTTCTCGCCGCCGCCGAGCGCGGCCGCGGCGAGCTTGCCGCGCAGCTCCTCGACGAGGACGCGATGCGCCTCCTCGTTGGCCCGAAAGGCCTCCGACGCGGGGTCCGCCGCGCTCGTCAGCTCCGGTGCCTGGTCCATGCCGCGAACCCCTCATTCTTGTTAATGAGCGTTAACGCATTTCCTCCAGGTTAACGACCGCTAACCTCCCTGTCTAGAATTGCCTTCATGGTCACGAGAACCGACGCCCCGACGCGCCGCGAGCAGATCCTCAAGGAGGCCGCCCGGCTCTTCGCCGAGCGCGGCTTCCACGGTGTCGGCGTGGACGAGATAGGGGCCGCGGTCGGCATCAGCGGGCCCGGTCTCTACCGGCACTTCGCGGGCAAGGACGCGATGCTCGCGGAGCTGCTGGTGGGGATCAGCGGGCAGTTGCTGACGGGGGCCAAGCGCCGCCTGGCGGAGGCCGACGGCGACACCGGGCCCTCGGCGGTCCTGGACTCCCTCATCGAGGGCCACATCGACTTCGCCCTCGACGACCGTCCACTGATCACCCTGCACGACCGGGAGCTGGACCGCTTGCGCGACAGCGACCGCAAGCTGGTGCGGCAGCTGCAGCGGCAGTACGTCGAGCTGTGGGTGGAGGTGGTCCGCGGCGTCTACCCGGCGCTCCCGGAGCCGGCCGCCCGCTCCGCGGTCCACTCCGTCTTCGGCCTCCTGAACTCCACCCCGCATTTGGGCCGACCGGGTTCCCTCCCCGGCCGCGGCGCGACCGCGATCCTGCTCCACCGCATGGCGAGGGGCGCGTTCGAGGCGGCGGCGGGGGAGTGAGGGCGAGCTACGACACCGCCCCCGCCCACTGACCGCACCCCTGCCCCGCCGCACCGACGGTGCCGAGCCAGGCAGTGGGCGCCTGCGGGCCGGTGGGGGCTCGCCGTGCAGTTCCCCGCGCCCCTTTGTGTCGGCTGCCCCACCGCCGGTCGAAACGCCCCGCCGGTCCCTCGCGCGGCCTCTACTCGCCCCGTCGCAACGGCGGTATCCGGCGGTGCCGAGCCGGGGAGTGGGCGCCTGCGGGCCGGTGGGGGCTCGTCGCGCAGTTCCCCGCGCCCCTTTGCGTCGGCTGGTCCACCGCCGGTTGCAACGCCCCGCCGGTCCCTCACATCCCGCCGCTCCTTCACATCCACGGCCTCGCCGCAACGGCGCCCAGCCACCACGCCGGTGCCCGGCGGTGCCAGACCGGGCAGTGGGCACCCGCGGGCCGGTGGGGGCTCGCCGCGCAGTTCCCCGCGCCCCCTTACGTCGGCTGCCCCACCGCCGATCGAAACGCCCCGCCGGTCCCCTCACATCCCGCCGCTCCCTCATACCCGCGGCCTCCCCCCGCCCCGCCGCAGCGGCGCCCTGCCACCACGCCGGTGCCCGGCGGTGCCAGACCGGCCGGTGGGGGCTCGGCGCGCAGTTCCCCGCGCCCCTTCACGTCGGCCGCCACCACCGCCGGTCGAAATGCCGCGCGCTCTTCCCGACGCGACGGGCGGCGTGACGAGCGTTACCCCGGTCGTTCCCCCTCGTGGCCTGGACCCGTCGGCCTACCCGCCGGTACCGTGGGTGTCTGAGCAAGCGCTTAGACATGCCGAAGTCCGTGGAGGTGGCGGCCGTGCGCCGTACGTTGTTCGACGAGGATCACGAGGCGTTCCGGGAGACCATCCGCGCCTTCATCGAGGCCGAGGTCGTACCGGTGTACGACGAGTGGTTCGCCGCTGGCCAGGCCCCCCGTGACTTCTACTACAAGCTCGCCGAGCTCGGCGTCTTCGGTATCCGCGTCGACGAGGAGTACGGCGGCGCCGGCATCGACTCCTACAAGTTCGAGGCCGTCCTGTACGAGGAGACCGCCCGTGCGGGCGTCGCCTTCGGCGGTTCCGGCGTGCACGTGCTGCTCGGCCTGCCGTACATAAAGCTGCTGGCGACGGACGAGCAGAAGAAGCGGTACCTGCCTAAGTTCGTCTCCGGCGAGGAGATGTGGGCGATCGCGATGACCGAGCCGGGCACCGGTTCCGACCTCGCGGGCATGAAGACCACCGCCAAGCTCAGCGAGGACGGCACGCACTACGTCCTCAACGGCGCCAAGACCTTCATCACGGGCGGCGTGCACGCCGACCGGATGATCGTGTGCGCCCGGACCTCCGCGCCGACCAAGGAAGACCGCCGGCACGGGATCTCGCTCTTCGTGGTCGACACGAAGGCGGAGGGGTATTCGGTCGGGCGGAAGCTCGACAAGCTCGGTCTCAAGACCTCCGACACCGCCGAGCTCGCGTTCGTCGACGTCAAGGTCCCCGTCGAGGACCTCCTCGGCGAGGAGAACAAGGGCTTCTACTACCTCGGCCACAACCTCGCCTCCGAGCGCTGGGGCATCGCCTTCGGCGCCTACGCGCAGGCCAAGGCCGCCGTCCGGTTCGCCAAGCAGTACGTGCAGGAGCGGGTGGTCTTCGGCCAGCCCGTCGCCGCCTTCCAGAACACCAAGTTCGAGCTGGCCGCCTGCCAGGCCGAGGTGGACGCCGCCGAGGCCGTCGTCGACCGGGCCACGGAAGCGCTCGACGCCGGTGAGCTGACCCCGGCCGAGGCCGCCAGCGCCAAGCTGTTCACCACCGAGGTCGCGCACCGCGTGATCGACCGCTGCCTCCAGCTGCACGGCGGCTACGGCTTCATGAACGAGTACCCGATCGCCCGCCTGTACGCGGACAACCGCGTCAACCGCATCTACGGTGGCACCAGCGAGATCATGAAGACGATCATCGCGAAGGACATGGGCCTGTAGGGCTGCCGCAACAACCCGCCAGTAGAAAAGGTGCCATGAACCAGGCACTAAGTGATCTCCTCGACCTGCTCGACCTGGAGCAGATCGAGGAGAACATCTTCCGCGGCCAGTCCCGCTCCGCCGTCGTCCCGCGCGTCTTCGGCGGACAGGTGGCGGCCCAGGCGCTGGTCGCCGCCGGACGCACCGTCCCGGCGGACCGGCACGCCCACTCGCTGCACGCGTACTTCCTGCGGCCCGGCGACCCGGGCGCGCCCATCGTCTACACCGTCGAGCGCATCCGCGACGGCCGCTCCTTCACCACCCGGCGCGCGGTCGCCGTCCAGCACGGCCGGCCGATCTTCGCCCTGTCGGCCTCCTTCCAGCTCGACGAGGAGGGTCTCGACCACCAGGCCCCGATGCCCGCCGCACCCGACCCGGCGACCCTGCCCACCTCGGCGGACCGCTTCCGCGGCTACGGCCACCTCGACCCGGCCGTCGTGGAGAAGTTCCTGGAGGCCCGCGAGGCGATCGACCTGCGCTACGTCGAGGAGCCGCCGTTCGGCAAGTACGGCGAGCCCCGCGAGCCGCACAGCCAGGTGTGGTTCCGGACGAACGGCAAGCTCGACGACGACCCGCTGCTGCACGTCGTCCTCGCGACGTACGTCTCCGACATGACCCTCCTCGACTCCGTCCTGCTCGCGCACGGCCGTGGCGGCTGGGCGGTCGGGGACGTGGTGGGCGCCTCGCTCGACCACGCCATGTGGTTCCACCGGCCGTTCCGCGCCGACGAGTGGCTGCTCTACGACCAGGAGTCGCCGTCCGCGCACGGCGGCCGCGGGCTCGGCCAGGCCCGGATCTACACGCAGGACGGTTCCCTCGCCATCTCCGTGATCCAGGAGGGTGTGGTCCGCGTCCCCAGGGCAGACTGACGGGCGGGACGCAAGCGGGGACGCGGCAGGCCCCGAGGACACGGCACGGCGGCGGCGAGAGCACCTTCGCGGTGACCGTCGCCGCCGTCGCCGATCTCGGGACCGCGCTCGCGCAGCGGGAAGCCGGCCGACGAGGAGCGCCCGCTGGGCCACGGCCCCGAGCGGTACGTCTGGGCCCTGCTCGCCGCCGGGGTGGACTTCCGGGACGTGTCGACGGCGGCCGAGATCGAGTGGGCGTGCCGGCGGGCCGGGCAGCGGCTGCGGGCGGCGTTCCCCGCGATCGGCCGGGTGGCACCCCGCCGGACACCGCCGCCGGGCTGTGTCCGGACCCCACTCCGGGGCCGGCCGCGTAACCGGCCCCGGCCCCGGTTCCGGCTCCGGCCCCGGGCCCGATTTCGAGCCTGTGAGCTGGGCCGATGACGGGCGGTGACGGCCCGAGGTGGCCGTCGTCTTTGTCCCGAATTAAGCTCTATGAGTGAAATGCCGCACCATGCATGTGCCGCATAGCGGACGTGCCGCGTAGCGGACGTAAGTCCGGCAGAAAGGTATTTCCCATGCGAGTACAGCGCGCGAGGCGTCTCGCCGCGATGTCCGCCGCCGGCCTGTTGCTGGCCGGTGGTGCCGCGATCGGCGCCGCGGGTACCGCTTCGGCGGTTCCCGCCTCCACTCACCAGTCCGTCGTCACCGGCGGCAACTTCGGCGGCTGCAACGGCTTCCGCGGCGGGGGGTTCAACTGCCGGTACGGATACGGCGGCTACGGCTACGGGTACTACCCGGCCACCGTCGCGGTCGTCCCCGTCGCGGTCGTCCCTGTCGTCGGCGTCGGCTACACCGCCGGGTTCGGTGGCTTCGGTGGCCTCGGCTTCGGCGGAATCGGGTTCTGAGCGACCGACGACAGCAGACCGGGAAACCAGGGTCTCACCAAGGGTCTAGGGCCAGGCCACGATGTGCGGCTCCCGCTGCCGGGGGCCGCACATCGGCGCACATCGGGTCACGCCAGCCCCGCCGCGGCCAGCAGGTACGCGGTCATCGGGTCATAGTACCGCGGGCTGAGCACATGGTCGTCCAGCGGTACGGCCACCTGGAGGGTGCCCTCCGACTCGGCGAGGAACAGCGCCGGGTCGTTGCAGTCCGCGTACCCGACCGAGTCCAGGCCCGCCTGCGCCGCGTAGCCGGCCCAGCCGTGGTCGGCGACGACCAGGTCGGGCTGCGGCCGCCCCGCGCGCTCCAGGCCGCCCAGGACGGCCTTCATCGGCTCCCCGGAGTGCGTGTGCCACAGCGTCGCGCCGTGTTCGAGGACGGCCACGTCGGCGAACTGCATGACGTACCCCTCGTCCGTCTGCAGACCGTCCGGGACGACCACGATCTCGCAGCCGGCGCCGCGCAGGGCGGCCGCGGTCGCCCGGTGCACGTCCAGCAGGCCGCCCGGGTGACCGGTCGCGAACAGCACCCGCTGGCGGCCCTCGGCCGCCTTGCGCAGCCGCGCCGCCAGCCGGTCCAGGCCGTCCACGGTCAGCTCCGGGTCGATGGTGTCCTGGCCGTACCGGTACTCGGGGTCGTCGTTCACCCCGACCCGCTCGGCCATCACGGCCAGCACGTCCTGCTCGTCGGTCCAGCGGTCGCCGAGTTCCAGTCCCAGCCACCAGTTGCGCTCGCCGTTGGCCAGCTTGCGGTAGTGGAGCAGGTTGTTCTCGCGGGGGGTGGCGACATCGCCCGCGATACGGGTCTTCACAAGGTGCTCTACGAGCTCGGCGCGGCTGGGCGTCCCGGGTATCGGCATGGCTCCATTGTGAGGCAGGGCGCCGCGCGTCCGCCCTGCGTATCGCCCGCTGGGACGTGGGTCACTCACTCCTGGCGGAGGGCGAACCACAGCTCCATCCGGACGTCCGGGTCGTCGAGTTCGGCACCGAGCAGTGCCGCGCACCGCGCGATGCGCTGCCGCACGGTGTTGCGGTGGACGCAGAGGGCCACCGCCGTGCGGTCCCAACTGCCGTGCAGGGAGAGCCAGGTGCGCAGGGTGTCGACGAGGGCGGGGTGCTCCGCGAGGGGGCCGAGGAGGGCGCGGGCGTGGGCCTGGGCCTCCCGGCGGGGAACCAGGTCGTCGAGGGCGGGGCGGGTGCCGTGCCGGACCAGGGGGGTGCGGGTCGCTCGGGCGCGGGCGATTGCGCGTGCCGCCTGGGTACCGGCGAGGGCCAGTTGCCGGGCGGGGGCGGGGGCGCTGACGCCGAGGGTCCAGCCGGGCTGTGGCTGAAGGGTCCGGCCGGCGGGGACGAGGAGCTGGACGATGTCCCCTACGGGGTCGATGAGAGCCGAGCCCAGTGCGGCGCCCAGTGCGGTGGCGGCCAGGAGGTCGGGCGGCTGCGGGTGCGTGGGCGCCGGTCGCGCCCCGCGGCGGAGCCGCATGTCGACCGGGTCCCGCGTCCCTGAGGGCGCGGGAAGGTCCCGTCGGTGGTCCGGCGAGGCGTGCACGACGAGCCAGGTGCCGTCCCCGCCCAGCAGCGGCGCGACCTCCTCCGCCGTGCCGCCCAGCAGGAGCCGTACGAGCGCCGAGGTGCGGGCCGCGCCCGAGCCGCTCTGCTGTTCGCCGGTGAGGAGGGTGAGCAGGACCGTGGCGACCGAGGCGATGGTGTGGTCGCCCGGTTCGCGGCTGGGGGTGGCCATGCCGAGTGCGAAGCCGGTGCTGAGGGTGTAGGCGGCGAGGTGGGTGCCGGCGGTGGCGTGGGTGGCGGAGGTGGGGGTGCCGGGGCCGGAGGGGCGGACCACCTGCGCGAGCTCGGCCAGGGACGTGGTCACCGGTGGTTCGGGGCGCCGGCCCGCCGACGCGATCTCCGTGCCCTCCGGGCCGTACAGGGCCGTCCAGCCGCCCGTCCGCTGGGCCAGCTGCCGCAGGACCGACGGCACCGGGTCGGGGCGGGCCGCGGCGGCGGCCAGGCTCTGCTGGGCCTCCGTGACGCGGCGCAGTTCGGTCAGGCGGGCCTGGGCCAGCAACTGCCAGACCGCGCGGGCGACGGCGGTGAAGGGGGTCTGCGGCGGGACCTCCAGGAGCGGGAGGCCGTGGCTGTCGCAGGCCTCGACCAGGGCGCGCGGGACCGTGTCGTGCACGGGGGCCAGCCCGAAGCCGAGGGCGGCGCCGCCCGCCGCGACGATCCGCGAGACGTAGTCGTCGAAGTAGGTGCCCGAGCCCGCCGCGTCCGGGATGTGCACGCCCGCCGTCAGCAGCAGCTCGCCGCCCAGCAGGTACGGGTACGGGTCCGCCATCTCCGAGGTGTGGGCCGCGTGGATGACCAGGGAGGGGTCGCAAGGACCGGCGATCCGGCGCAGACCGAGGTCCTCGCGGGCCAGCAGGGCGGCGAGGGGCACGGGTGGCGTGGGGGGAACCGCGGGATCCGGCATGGTGTGCGTTTCCTCCATCCGGTGCGGCTCGAATGGATGAAACGTACACTTCGCAGCCGCTTTACGGCCACCTAATGTCGAGGCACGTCACCCGCCGGCGAGATCCCCAGCGAAGGAGGGCCCTGTGGCCGTCGACTACACCGTGATCGTCCTGTACCTGGCCGGCATGCTGGCCATGGGCTGGTGGGGCATGCGCCGGGCCAGGTCGAAGAGCGACTTCCTGGTCGCCGGGCGCCGGCTCGGGCCCGCCATGTACTCCGGCACCATGGCCGCGATCGTCCTCGGCGGCGCGTCCACCATCGGCGGGGTCGGCCTGGGCTACCAGTACGGGCTGTCCGGCGCCTGGATGGTCTTCACCATCGGCCTCGGACTGCTCGCCCTCTCCGTCTTCTTCTCCGCCCGGATCGCCCGCCTCAAGGTGTACACCGTCTCCGAGATGCTGGACCTCCGGTACGGCGGCCGGGCGGGCGTGATCTCGGGTGTCGTGATGTGGGCGTACACGCTCATGCTCGCCGTCACCTCGACCATCGCGTACGCCACCATCTTCGACGTCCTCTTCGACATGAACCGGACCGTCGCGATCATCCTGGGCGGCTCGATCGTCGTCGCCTACTCGACGCTCGGCGGCATGTGGTCGATCACGCTGACGGACATGGTCCAGTTCGTGGTGAAGACGATCGGCGTGCTGCTGCTCCTGCTGCCCATCGCGGTCGTGAAGGCGGGCGGCTTCGGCGCGATGAGGGCGAAGCTGCCCACGACGTACTTCGACCCGCTGGGCATCGGCGGCGAGACCATCTTCACGTACGTGCTGATCTATACCTTCGGCATGCTCATCGGGCAGGACATCTGGCAGCGGGTCTTCACGGCGCGCGGCGACCGGACGGCGAAGTGGGGCGGCACGGTGGCCGGCACCTACTGCCTCGTCTACGCCCTCGCCGGGGCGGTGATCGGTACGGCGGCCAAGGTGCTGTACCCGAAGCTGGGCAGCCCGGACGACGCCTTCGCGACCATCGTCAAGGACGAACTCCCGGTCGGGGTGCGGGGGCTGGTGCTGGCGGCGGCCCTGGCCGCGGTGATGTCGACGTCCTCCGGGGCGCTGATCGCCTGCGCGACCGTCGCCAACAACGACATCTGGTCGCGGCTGCGGGGGCGGGCCGGTTCCGGCGGACGGGCGCACGACGAGGTGCGCGGCAACCGGGTCTTCATCCTGGTCATGGGACTCGGCGTGATCGGCACGGCCATCGCCCTCAACGACGTGGTCGAGGCGCTGACCGTGGCCTACAACCTGCTCGTCGGCGGTCTCCTCGTCCCGATCCTCGGCGGGCTGCTGTGGAAGCGCGGCACGGTCCAGGGCGCCCTGGCCGCCGTGACCGTCGGCGGCCTCGCGGTGATCGGTCTGATGGCGGGCTACGGCATCCTCGCCAACGAACCCGTCTACTACGGCCTGCTCTCCTCCCTCGTCGCGTACGTCGCCGTCTCGCTGGCGACGAAGCCGACCGACGCGGCGGTGCTGGCGAACTGGCGGGAACGGCTCGCCGGCCGCAGTGGTCCCGAACTCGTGTCCGAACCGGTCCCGGCCCACCAGTAGAGTCGTACGAGAAGCAGTGCATAGCGGTACGTACGCGATGAAGCGTAGGAAAGAAGGCAGCACCCCATGAGCAGCAACGAGACGCCCCGCGGCCCCGTCGACTCCTCCCGCATACCGCGGTACGCCGGACCCGCGACCTTCGCCCGGCTGCCCCGCCTCGACGAGGTCGGCCGCGCCGACGTCGCCGTGGTGGGCGTGCCGTTCGACTCGGGCGTCTCGTACCGGCCCGGCGCCCGCTTCGGCGGCAACGCCATCCGCGAGGCGTCCAGGCTGCTGCGCCCCTACAACCCGGCGCAGGACGCCTCCCCCTTCGCACTGGCGCAGGTGGCGGACGGCGGCGACATCGCGGTGAACCCCTTCAACATCAACGAGGCCGTCGAGACCATCGAGGCCGCCGCGGACGAGCTCCTCGGCACCGGCGCCCGCCTGATGACCCTCGGCGGCGACCACACCATCGCGCTGCCCCTGCTGCGCAGCGTCGCCAGGAAGCACGGGCCGGTAGCGCTCCTCCACTTCGACGCCCACCTCGACACCTGGGACACCTACTTCGGCGCCGAGTACACGCACGGCACCCCGTTCCGGCGGGCGGTGGAGGAGGGCATCCTGGACACCTCGGCCCTCTCGCACGTCGGCACCCGCGGCCCGCTCTACGGCAAGCAGGACCTCACCGACGACGAGAAGATGGGCTTCGGCATCGTCACCTCGGCGGACGTCTACCGCCGGGGCGCCGACGAGGTCGCCGACCAGCTGCGGCAGCGCATCGGCGACCGCCCGCTCTACATCTCGATCGACATCGACTGTCTGGACCCCGCTCACGCCCCGGGCACCGGCACGCCCGAGGCGGGTGGTATGACGTCCAGGGAGCTGCTGGAGATCCTGCGCGGCCTGGCCGCATGCCACCTCGTCTCGGCGGACGTCGTCGAGGTGGCCCCCGCGTACGACCACGCCGAGATCACCTCGGTGGCGGCCTCGCACACGGCGTACGAACTGACCACGATCATGACCCGACAGATTGCCGAGGCTCGTTCGAAGTGACGCACGACCACGACCTGGTGCTCCGCCCGACCGAGGCGCAGACGGCCGCAGCCCTGAACCCGCCCGCCGGCCGAGGCGGCGGGGACCTGGTCGTGGAGACCCTGGCCGGGCTCGGCGCGACCACCGTCTTCGGGCTGCCCGGCCAGCACGCCCTCGGCATGTTCGACGCCCTGCGCCGCTCCTCGCTGCGCTACGTCGGCCTGCGGGTGGAGAACAACGCGGGCTTCGCGGCGGACGCGTACGGCAGGATCACGGGCGAGGCGGCCCCGCTGCTCCTCTCCACCGGCCCCGGCGCGCTGACCTCGCTGGCCGCGCTGCACGAGGCGGCCTCGGCATCGGCGCCCGTCCTCGCGATCAGCAGCCAGATCCCCACCGCGGGCCTGGGCGGCGGCCGCCACGGCTACCTGCACGAACTCCCGGACCAGGCGGCCTCCTTCCGGGGCGTGGTGAAGTCGGTCCACACCGTCCGCACCCAGTCGCAGATCCCGTCCGCGATCGCAGCCGCCTGGCAGTCGGCGCTGACGGCCCCGCACGGCCCGGTGTGGGTGGAGATCCCGCAGGACGTGCTCCTCGCGGAGACCTCGCTGCCCGTGGTGACGGCGGTGGACGCGACCCCCGACGAACTCCCCCCGCGCCCCGAACTGACCGCGGTCGCGGCCGACCTGCTCTCGCGCGCGGCCCGCCCGGCGATCATCGCGGGCGGCGGAGTCGTACGGGCGGACGCGTCCGGCAAGCTCCGGCAGCTGGCGGAGACGCTGAACGCTCCGGTCGTCACCACGTACGGCGGCAAGGGCGCGTTCCCCTGGCACCACCCCCTGTCCCTCCAGTCCTGGCTGGAGGACCGGCACACCACGGACTTCCTGGAGGACGCCGACGTCCTGCTCGTCGTCGGCTCGGGCCTCGGCGAACTCTCCTCCAACTACCACACGTTCAAGCCGCGCGGCCGCGTGATCCAGATCGAGGCGGACCTCGGCAAGCTGGAGTCCAACCATCCGGCGCTGGGCATCCACGCCGACGCCCGGCTCGCGCTCCAGGCCCTCCTTGAGACGGTTTCCGAACGCGAGGACCCGACGGCACCGGAGCGCGTACGAACCCTGCTCGCGCGGGTCTCCGACCGCATCGCCGCCCAGGAACTCACCCTGGAACAGGACGTGCTGGCGTCGGTCCGCCGCGCCCTGCCCGCGGGCGCCCCGTCCTTCTGGGACATGACGATCCTGGCGTACTGGGCCTGGTCGGCCTTCGACGCCCAGGCCCCGAACCTCATGCACTCCGCCCAGGGCGCCGGCGGCCTCGGCTACGGCTTCCCCGCGGCCCTCGGCGCGGCCGCCGCCGACCCGAGCCGCCCGGTCCTGGCGGTCTCCGGCGACGGCGGCGCCCTCTACTCCATCGCCGAACTGGCGACCGCGAGGCAGCACGACCTCCCGGTCACCTGGCTCATCGTCGACGACGGCGGCTACGGCATCCTCCGCGAGTACATGACCGACGCCTTCGGCAAGCCCACCGCGACGGAACTGACCCGCCCCGACTACGTGGCCCTCGCCGAGTCCTTCGGCGTCCCGGGGATCCGCACCTCCCCGGAGACCCTGGAGACGGACCTGGCGAAGGCCCTCGCCGAACCGGGCCCCTCGGTGGTCGTACTCCCGGCCCTGCTGCGGATGTTCGCGCCGACGCACCTGGCGGACTGAGCCGGTCCAGCGCCCCGAAGGGGCGCTGGGGGTACCCCCGGCCGAAGGCTGGGGGAGGAACGGCGCGACCAGCCACGACGGTGCCGCGGTCGACTGACGGCCTGTCGTGGCACTGCCGGCGGAGCGCTCAGCAGGCCCCCGCGCCCACCCCGTCGATCCGGCCCCCGAAGTCGCCGCGGTACTGGGAGCGCCAGTCGCCGTTGAAGACGTCGCGCTTCTCGGTCGGCGACCAGTTGACGAAGCAGGCGCGGGTGGAGGCGACGAAGGAACCGACGTTGTCGTGGAGGTTCGCCGGCATGTCGCGGTAGCCGCTGCGGGCCGTCCATTCCCAGTAGTCGCCGCCGAAGCCTTCGCCGCTCCAGAAGCAGACCGAGCCGTCGGGACAGGACGGGGCGGCGGCCGCGTGGGCGGAGGCGCTCTGGGCGGGGACGACGAGCGCGGTCAGGGCGAGGGCGGCGGCGAGGGACCAGGTGCGAAGCTTCACGGGAGCCTCCGGAAAAGGGAGTTGGGGGAGCCCGGCCCAGCTGCCGGGGCGCCCCCATGCTCCTTGGCGGTCACGCGGACACGCCCGAGCCCAAGATCGACTTCACTGGTGTGAGGGAAGTAGTACGACCGGTCCCGGTCCGCAACGGGGCGTACGAAGGAGGCCCCCGACCGTGCGGTCGGGGGCCCCGGGGCTGCCGGTGCGTCAGCTGACGTCCGACGGGTCCAGCCGGTAGAGCGTGGAGGTGGTGCTCTGCGAGGTGGCGGACGAGGAGGACGAGGACGAAGCGGAGCCGGAGGACTTCGAGTTCGACGTCGAGCCGCTCGTCGTGGTCTTGCTGTACTCGCTCTCCTTGACCGCCGTGCCGTTCTTCTCCACCCAGGCGGTCACCGCGGAGCTGAGCGAGTTGTTGCCGCCCATTCCCATACCGCCACCGCCGACCTGGATGTAGTGCAGCTTGCCCGCCTTCACCAGTTCCTTGAGCTTGGCGACGGTCATCGCCCCGTCGGTGCCGGTGAATCCCCACATGGAGATGACAGGCTCGTTCGAGCTCAGCTCGATCTGTGAAGCGGACTGGGAGTTGGAGACCGCGAGCAGCCAGGTGGCTCCGTCCATGTGCTTCATCAGGTAGGCGATCAGGTCGCTGCTCACGCCGCCGCCCATGCCACCGCCGCCGCCCATGCCGCCGCCGAAGCCGCCGCGCGTGCTGTCGGTACCGGTGCCGCCGCCGGGCATCTCCCCGTTGCCGCCGGGCAGTTCGCCGTTGCCGCTGCCGCCGCTCGGGAGTTCGCCGGTGCCGCCGCCGGGCGTCATCTGCCCGTTGCCGCCGCCGGGGAAGCCGCCGTTCGTGCCGCCGGTCGGGGCCTCGCCGTTCGCGCCGCCCGGGAAGCCGCCGCCCGTCTCGCCGCCGGCCTGGCTGTTCTGGCCACCACCCTGCTGCGTGCCGCCCGGCATCTCGCCGCCGCCCGGGAAGCCGCCCCGGTTTCCGCCGCCGGGTCCGCCGCCGAAGCCGCTGCCCGTCGAGGGGCCGGCGGTCGGGTTGGTGCCGCCGCGCATACCGCCGCCGCTGCCGCTGCCGAACGGCAGGGTCGCCGCGTACGCCGTCGGACCCGCGAGCGCCGCGACCACGGCCGCCGCCAGCGAGGCCGCCAGCAGCCGGGCCTTGTTGCCGGACCGGAAGAGGACCATGCCCACGATGCCGGCCACGGTCAGCACACCGATCGTCGGCCACAGCCAGGTGTTCCAGCCCGAGGCCCGGCGCAGCAGCACGATCGCCCAGATGCCGGTGACGCCGAAGGCGGCCGGGAGCACCCAGATCCACCGCTTGTCGGTGCGGAACGCCTCCAGCAGCATCGCGCCACCGCCGCCGCACAGCACCGCGATGCCCGGGGCGAGCGCGGTCGTGTAGTACGGGTGCATGGTGCCCTGCGCGGTCGCGAAGATCACGTAGTGCAGCAAGGTCCAGCCGCCCCACAGGACCAGCGCCATCCGCCTCAGGTCCGTGCGCGGGGCGCGGCCGCACAGCACCAGGCCGCCGACCAGGGCGATGCCCGCGAAGGGGAGCAGCCAGGAGATCTGGCCGCCGAGGACGTCGTTGAACATCCGGCCGAGGCCCGCGGAGCCGGCGAAGCTGGCGCCTCCGCCGCCGCCCCCGCCGTTGCCCTCGCCGCCGAAGACGCGGCCGAGACCGTCGTACCCCATGATCAGGTTCCAGGCGGAGCCGTCCGTGGAGCCGCCGATGTACGGCCGGTCCGAGGCCGGGACCAGGGAGACGGCGACCGCCCACCAGAAGCTGGAGACGGCCAGCACGACCGCGGCGAGGGCCAGGTTGACGGCGCGCTTCGCCCAGGTGGCCTTCGACGCGTAGAGGTAGAGCGCGAAGACGGCCGGGAGCGCGATCCAGCCCGCGAGCAGCTTGGTGTTGAAGGCGAGTCCGAAGCACGCCGCCGAGCCGAGCAGCGGCAGCAGCTTCTCGTCACGGGTGGCGCGGAACGCGAGCGCCGCGCCCGACACCATCAGGAAGACGAGGATGGTGTCCGGGTTGTTGTCGCGGTTGATGGCGACGGTGATCGGGGTCAGCGCCAGGACCAGGGCGGCGACGGCCGCCGCGCCGTGCCCCCACACCCGCTTCACGGTGGAGTGCAGGATCCAGATCGTGGCGAGCGCGACCACGATCTCGGGCGCCATCATCTGCCAGGTGCCGAAGCCGAAGATACGGCAGGACAGGCCCATGACCATGAGAGCGAACGGCGGTTTGTCGACGGTCAGGAAGTTGCCCGGGTCCAGCGAACCGAAGAACCAGGCCTTCCAGCTCTTCGTACCGGCCCAGATGGCGCCGCTGTAGAAGGTGTTCATGTCGGAACCGGAGAGGTTCCAGGAGTAGAGCACCGCCGCCAGGATCAGGATCGCGATCAGCGCGGGGAGCGACCAGCGCGGCGCCTTGCCCGGCAGGGGAGCCGCGGAGGCCGGCGCGGGGGTCGCCGTGGGCGGGCCCCAGTCGGGGGACACGGGCGAGTGGGGGGTGGGATCGGTGGCAGATGTCACCATGCCACCCTGCGTGCGGCCGATGGGCGCGGGCTGTGCCGATCCTGGGCACAGGCTGTGGATGGGTGAGATGTCGGTAAGAGGACGGCCGGTACGACCGCCCTCCGCGCCTGCTGTACCGCTGTAGCGCCGCGTCAGTGCACGCGGACCGACAGCCGGTAGAACCGCGTCGTCTGTGCCGCGTTCTGGTTGTCGTCGCTGACCAGGAGGACCTGGTACGCGCCCTTCGCGCGGCCGGTGACGACCATGCCCTCGATGTTGTCGAGGAGCGGGTTGGGCTGCGGCTGCTTGGCCGTGGCGCCGAGCGTCGGGCAGGTGGCGATGTCCGTGAGCAGGGTCTTCTTGATCAGCCGTACGCCGGTCTGCCCGGTGAGGTTCTCGATGCGGCTGGTGTCCGTGGCGCGGTGCGGGTCGGCCAGGAAGAGGCGGACGGTGTTGCCGACGCCGGAGGTGAAGCCGCGCTCCAGGACGAGGAGCCGGCCGTCGGGGAGCGCCTGCACCTCGGGGACGCCGAGGACCGGGTCGTCGGTGCGGTAGGCGTACTGGGCCGACAGCTTGAAGTGGTCGCCCTTGGTCCGGGTCCAGGTCTGGAAGCGGACGATCCCGGCGGTGTCGCCGGAGAGGGCGTACTCCATGGAGGCCAGCAGGGTGCGGCCGCCGTTCAGGAGGGTCAGGCCCTCGAAGGTCTGGTTGGAGGTGGCCCGTCCGGCAGGGGAGACGAGGAGCGAGGACGGCACGGGGAGGCGGTCCAGGATCGTGCCGTCCGCCGAGTAGCGGCGGACGGACGGCTCGGTCTCGGAGGTGATCAGCCGGGTGCCGTCCCGGTCCACGACCAGGCCCTCGGAATCGAGCGCGGCGCCGTTCTCGTCGGCGAGCCCGACGACTTTCCTCGGCGCGAGCGTCCTGGCGTCCAGGTCGAAGAGGTACGACCGGTCGGCGAGGGCGGCGAGCGAGCCGTCCTTGTCCACGGCGAGCGCGGAGAGGTTGCCGACGAAGTAGCCGCCGAAGGTCGTCTTGTCGAGGGCGTCGGAGAAGCTGTCGAGGGAGACCGAGGACGAACACGCGTGAGCGGAGGCGGTGTTGGCCGCGTCGGTGCGGGTCGCGACGGCGTTGGCGGACCCGGCGGCGGACAGACAGGTGGCCGCCGCCAGGCCGGCGGTGACGGTGGCGAGTACGGTTCGCAGGCGCATGGCGGTCACCGTAGGGGGAACCGGTGACGGGGTGGAGACCGCCCCGTGAAGGAAAGGGTCGGTTTCCGGCCGCCGGGACCGCACTTCGCCGCGCGAACCGGCGCCGCGCCTCAGGAGGCCGCGAGGTCCTTGTGGACGACCTTCGCGACGGCCTGGATGGTGTTGATGCCGTAGCTCATGGTGCTGTTGTCCTGGGTCAGGACGGTCATCTGGTAGTCGTGGCCGCCGCCGGTGAACGTGCCGAGGCTGTGCACCCGCCAGCCGTGCGTGGCGCGCTGCAGCCAGCCGTTCTTGACGTGCACGGCGACACCGGACGGGGCGCCGTACGGGGTGCCCCACCGCTGGGACGAGACGACCTGCCCCATCAGCTTCAGGATGTAGGCGCGCGAATTGTCGCTGAGCACGCTGTTCTTGGCGGTGACGAGCGCGAGCAGCCGCTGCTCGTCGTGCACGTCGATCTGGGTCAGGCCCCAGTAGCCGTTGGCACCCGGGGTGGTCTGCGTCATCCCGGCCGCGCTCAGGAAGCCCTTGATCTTCGTCAGGCCGAGCTGCTTCCACAGCTTGGTGGTGGCGTCGTTGTCCGACTTGGTGATCATGGCCTTGGCGAGCGTCTGCTCGGTGGTGGTCAGATACCGGTTGTGCTTCTTCGCGTCCCACAGCAGCGTGGCGAGGACGGTCACCTTGACCGTGCTGGCCGAGTCGTAGTGGGTGGTGGAGCGCAGGGTGCAGGTCGTCTTCGTCGAACGGTCGTACAGGCCGACGGCGATCGTCCCCTTGCGGTTCGCGATGGCCGCTGTGATGTCCTTCTTCAGCTTCGTGGCGAGAGCCGCCTTGGCGGACGTACAGCTGACGGCGGGCGCGGCGGCGGAGGCGGGCGCGGCGGCGGCCACGCCGGCTATGAGAAACCCGGTGCCGAGCGCGGTGGCGACCAGCCCTCTCCTTCGTCTGTGAGTCATACCCTCGTTGACACACGGATTCGCACGAATGGTTGTACGAGCGGTCAGGGCTTTAAGCAACCGTCATCTGGGCCGGGTGCCTCGCTGTCCGGTCCGTGCCCGAGGATGGCGCCATGAGAAGCCCGAGTGTGCCGGCCGTGACGATGTCCGCGGCCACGGTCGTGCTGTTCGCCGCCGGCTGCACCGGCGGACCCGGCCACGCCGCGCCCACCCCCGCATCGCCCACTCCGGCGACGAGGGCGACGACCTCCGTCGCCAGGACGTATGACTCCGTCACCAAGGCGCCGGCGCTCCTCGAAGGCGAGGTCGTCGCCCGGGCGGCGAACGCCACCGGCGGCCGGGAGATGGAGATCAAGGGCGGGGTCGGCAGCGGCGTCCTCTCCGTCCAGGTGAACTGCGAAGGCAGGGGCAGACTGACCGTCACCGTCGAACCGCTCGGCCTCCACTTCCCGTTCGGCTGCGTCGACGGTCAAGTCAGCACCATCGACAACGAGATGAACATGAACGGCGGCGGGGTACGGCCCCACACGCCGGGCACGGTGCAGGTGACCGCGACGGCGGGCGTGCGGTGGGCGATCACGGTCGGCCGCCGGGGCGGGGCCGGCCGGTCAGGTTCCTAGCGGCTCCGGCGCGGCGAGAAACACCCTGCGCCGGGACCGATCGACCTCCGAGACGACGACGGACACCTCCTCGCCGGCCCGGAACGCCTCGGTCCTCCTGCGGGGGCGGCACCGACACGCTCCCCTGAGCATGCATCCTGGTGACTCGGCCGGGATTCAGCGAACGCGGACGACCGACTCTCCGTGCACCGGGACGGCCGTTCCTGTTACCGAACCCGGACGGAACCCGATGAACACCCCCCTGCCCGAGCGCCGTCTCACCGGGCGCAGGACAGAGCGTCCTGATGGCCGAGGGGGATCCCGACGACGACCACGCGCGGTGCCTGCCGTACCGGCCGTTCCGCGGCCCTGGCGGCAATCGCCGCCGCTGCGCCAAGGTCACGAAGGTGGGACGCCGGGCTCGACGCCGACGGGGTGTCCGTCGTGCTCGGCGCGAGCGGGGTGATCGGCGCCCCGCGAGTAGGCGTCCGCGGTGAGCCCCCCTGCGCCCCGCCCCCGTTTTGTTGCGGAAGGATGAAATCCGCTTCGTTCCGTGTTGGGACCTTGTGGAAGAACAGGGCGAACGGAGGGCACCCGCGTGGCAGCGCAACAGGGGGAGCGGCAGCAGGGCGGCTGGGCGCGCAGGCTGGCGGGGTATGCCTGGCGGCATCCCCGGGACGTCGTGCTCGCGCTCGGGTCCTCGCTGGCCGGTATGGCGGTGCTCGCCGTCGTACCCCTGATCACCAAGGTGATCATCGACGACGTGATCGGCGACCACAGCCGGTCCATGGGGCCCTGGGCCGGTGCCCTGGTCGGTGCCGCCGTCCTCGTCTACGCGGCCACCTTCGTGCGCCGCTACTACGGCGGCCGGCTCGCCCTCGACGTCCAGCACGACCTGCGGACCGAGATGTACGGCACCCTCACCCGGCTCGACGGACGGCGGCAGGACGAGCTGTCCACGGGCCAGGTGGTGGGACGCGCCACCAGCGACCTCCAGCTCATCCAGGGGCTCCTCTTCATGCTGCCGATGACCATCGGCAACGTCCTCCTCTTCCTGATCTCCCTCGCGATCATGGCCTGGCTGTCGCCGCCGCTCACCCTGGTCGCCCTCGCCGTCGCCCCGGCCCTGTACTGGATAGCCAAGCGCAGCCGCAGCAAGCTGCACCCCGCCACCTGGTACGCCCAGGCCCAGGCCGCGGCCGTGGCCGGGGTGGTCGACGGCGCGGTGAGCGGCGTGCGCGTGGTGAAGGGGTTCGGGCAGGAGGAGCAGGAGACCGGGAAGCTGAAGGAGGTCGGGCGCAGGCTCTTCGCCGGGCGGCTGCGCACGATACGGCTGAACAGCAGGTTCACCCCGGCCCTCCAGGCGGTCCCGGCCCTCGGCCAGGTCGCCATGCTCGCGCTCGGCGGCTGGCTCGCCGTCCGCGGTCACATCACCCTCGGCACCTTCGTCGCCTTCTCCTCCTACCTCGCCCAGCTGGTCGGCCCGGTCCGGATGCTCGCCGTGGTGCTCACCGTCGGCCAGCAGGCCCGCGCGGGCACCGAGCGGGTGCTCGAGCTGATCGACACCGAGCCCACCATGAAGGAGGGCACCAAGACCCTCCCCGCCGACGCGCCCGCGACCGTCGAGTTCGACGACGTGTCGTTCGGGTACGACGACGAGCGCCCGGTCCTGAAGGGACTCAGCTTCGAGATCCGGCCGGGCGAGACCCTCGCAGTCGTCGGCTCCTCCGGCTCCGGCAAGTCCACGGTCTCCCTCCTCCTGCCGCGCTTCTACGACGTCACCCACGGCGCCGTCCTGATCGGCGGCCACGACGTCCGCGAGCTGACCCACGACTCGCTCCGGGCCGCCATCGGCCTGGTCCCCGAGGACTCGTTCCTCTTCTCCGACACGGTCCGCAACAACATCGCCTACGGCCGTCCCGAGGCGACCGAGGACGAGATCCTCGCCGCCGCCCGCGCCGCCCAGGCCGACCGGTTCATCGCCGATCTGCCCGACGGCTACGACACCAAGGTCGGTGAACAGGGCCTCACCCTCTCCGGTGGCCAGCGCCAGCGCATCGCCCTCGCCCGTGCCCTGCTCACCGACCCCCGGCTCCTCGTCCTCGACGACGCCACCTCGGCCGTCGACGCCCGCGTGGAGCACGAGATCCACGAGGCCCTCGCGCACGTGATGCGGGGACGCACCACGCTGCTCATCGCGCACCGCCGCTCCACCCTCAACCTCGCCGACCGCATCGCCGTCCTCGACGGCGGCCGGCTCGCCGACATCGGCACCGACGAGGAGCTCCAGCAGCGGTCCGCCCTCTACCGCAGGCTCCTCACCGACCCGGACGAGCTCGGCGGGGTCTCCCCGGGGCACGCCCTGCCCCTCGAACCGCGCGAGGACACCTCCGTGCGGGACGAGCTGGACGCCGAGTTCGACGCCGAGCGCGGCGTGACGCCGCGGCTGTGGACCGGCGACCGCACGCCCCGTGACCTCGCCCTCGCCGGCACCCCGGCCACGCCCGAACTGCTCGCCCAGGTCGAGGCGCTGCCCCCGGCGACCGACGTCCCCGACATCGACGAGGCCGGCGCCGTCCGCCCCGAGGACTCCTACGGCCTGCGCCGCCTGCTGCGCGGCTTCGGCGCGCCCCTGCTGGTCAGCCTCGCGCTGGTCGCCGTGGACGCCGGCGTGGGCCTGCTGCTCCCGGTGCTGATCCGGCACGGCATCGACCAGGGCGTCAGCAAGCTGGCGCTCGGCGCGGTGTGGGCGGCCGCGCTGCTCGGTCTGTTCGCGGTGCTCGCCCAGTGGGCGGCCCAGATCGGCGAGACCCGGATGACCGGCCGTACCGGCGAACGGGTCCTCTACTCCCTCCGCCTGAAGATCTTCGCGCAGCTCCAGCGGCTCGGTCTCGACTACTACGAGCGGGAGCTGACCGGCCGGATCATGACGCGGATGACGACCGACGTGGACGCCCTCTCCACCTTCCTGCAGACGGGTCTGGTCACCGCGTTCGTCTCGGTCGTCACCTTCTTCGGCATCATGGTCGCCCTGCTGGTGATCGACGTGCAGCTCGCGCTCGTCGTCTTCACCACCCTGCCGCCGCTGATCGTCGCGACCTTCTTCTTCCGCCGGGCGAGCGTGAAGGCGTACGAACTCGCCCGGGAGCGGGTGTCGGTGGTCAACGCCGACCTCCAGGAGTCGGTGGCCGGGCTGCGGATCGTGCAGGCCTTCCGGCGCGAGCGGGACAGCGGCCGCCGCTTCACCGAGCGCAGCGAGAGCTACCGCAGGGCCCGTATCCGGGGGCAGTTGCTGATATCGGTCTACTTCCCGTTCGTCCAGCTGCTGTCGTCGGTGGCCGCGGCGAGCGTGCTGATGGCGGGGGCCCACCGGGTCGAGGCGGCCACCCTCACCACCGGCGCCCTGGTCGCCTACCTCCTCTACATCGACCTGTTCTTCGCCCCCGTCCAGCAGCTCTCCCAGGTCTTCGACGGATACCAGCAGGCGACCGTCTCCCTCGGCCGCATCCAGGAACTCCTGCGCGAGCCGACCTCCACCAGGCCGGCCGAGCGACCGCGGGAGGTGCGGTCGCTCCACGGCGACATCGCCTTCGAGAACGTGCACTTCGCATACGGGGCCGCCGACGAGGGCGACGCGGCTCTGGGCGGCATCGACCTGACCATCCCCGCCGGGCAGACCGTCGCCTTCGTCGGCGAGACCGGCGCGGGCAAGTCGACCCTGGTCAAGCTGGTCGCGCGGTTCTACGACCCGACGGGCGGCCGGGTGACGGTCGACGGCACGGACCTGCGCGACCTCGACCTCACCTCGTACCGCCACCGGCTCGGGGTCGTCCCGCAGGAGGCGTACCTCTTTCCCGGGACCGTCCGGGACGCCATCGCCTACGGC
This sequence comes from Streptomyces sp. NPDC104761, assembly GCF_055583445.1. NCBI lineage: Bacteria > Bacillati > Actinomycetota > Actinomycetes > Kitasatosporales > Streptomycetaceae > Streptomyces > Streptomyces sp. NPDC104761. The sequence goes on from NZ_JBVJNZ010000008.1 coordinate 347,583, forward strand.
CGCCCTGACGCGACCGACGCCGAGGTGGAGGCGGCGGCCCGCGCGGTCGGCGCCCACGAGATGATCGCCACCCTCGAGGGCGGCTACCTTCACGAGGTGGCCGAGCGGGGCCGCAACCTCTCCGCGGGCCAGCGCCAGCTCATCGCCCTCGCCCGCGCGGAGCTGGTCGACCCCGACGTGCTGCTCCTCGACGAGGCGACGGCGGCCCTGGACCTGGCCACCGAGGCCCAGGTCAACATGGCCACCGACCGGCTGACGGGGCGTCGTACCACCCTCGTGGTCGCCCACCGGCTGACCACCGCGGCCCGCGCCGACCGGGTGGTGGTCATGGACCACGGCCGGGTCGCCGAGGACGGCACCCACGACGAACTGCTGGCCCTCGACGGCCGGTACGCCGAACTGTGGCGCACCTTCATCGGCCGGCCCGAGGAGGAGCCGGAGGAGCCGGTGGGCGCGACCCGGTGAGCTCGCCTCCCTGACGGCCGTGCAACCATCCGACACATGTCGGGCGTCCGTACATCAGTACGGTCATGGTGGGGGCACGGCTGCGGTACGGGAGGGAACGACTGTGGACAGTGGTGCGATACGCCGGCGGCTGGCGCTCGGTGCGGCCGTGCTGGCCGCCTCCGGGGCGCTCGCGCTCGTGGTACCGGCCGAGGCGCAGGCCGCGACGGCCACGAACTGCGCCGGACGCGAGGTGCGGACCCTGTCCTTCGCCGGCGGCACCGTGCACGTCTACCGGCAGGGCGGCTACGTCTGCGCGATCACCCTGCCCAAGAGCTCCGGCGGCAGGCGGACGATGTCCGTCAGCGTCCAGGCCCGCGGCAACCGGCCGGTCGTCGACAAGGGCAGGTACAGCCACCGCGCGGGCCCGGTCACGGTCCACGCGGGACACCGCTGCGTGTGGGTGCGGGGCACGGTCGGGGGGAGCTCGGTGAGCTCGGGCTGGATCCTTTGCTGAGGAAGGACGAACCGCCGGTGCGCGTACGACGAGAGGTCCGGTGGGTCCTGTGGGCGCTGTGGGGTGCGTGTCTGGTGTTCTGCGTGTGGTTCTTCGCGGCGGCGGTCGCGCTGTTCCGGCAGGCCGAGTCGTGGTGACCGTGGTGGTGCCCGCAGGATGACCGCGACGCCCGCCGGCTTTCCGGCCCGGGCTCCGCACACCCCGGTCCAGGCCGACACGGGCGTTCACAACCGCCGTGCGCAGCCCACCGGTTGCTCCCCGCCCAGCTGGACGTACAGGGCGGTGGACGCCGGGCAGGCGTCCCGCGAGGTCACCGCCCGGACCACCCGGTACTGCGGTTTCCGTTTCCCCGAGCCGTCGCAGGCGGTCTCGCGGACCTGGCCGTGGCCCGAACCGTAGACGCAGTCGCCGACGACGGTGCGCGGCCCGCCGCCCCCGCCCGGGTCACCGGGGTGCGGCGGCTCCAGGTTGCGCATGCAGGCGTAGCCCTGCGGGATCGTTCCGTCGCCGTCCTCGCCGCCGCCCGTGCGCTGGGCGCCTATGTGGAGCACGAAGTCGGTGACGGCCGGGCACAGCGGCCCGTCGGCCACGGTGCCGTCGTACCGGGCGATCACCCGGGCCGCCGCGCGTTCCCCGGTGCAGGGCACCTCGGTGAAGCCGGCGGTCCCGAACGAGCTGCACTCGCCGACCGCGAGGAACTGCGCGCCGTACCCGGCCGGCGCCGGGCTCGCCGTCGACCGCGCGCTGCCCGCCGGCGCCCCGGACGACGACGTCCGGCAACCGGCCGGCAGCAGCACGACGGCCACCGCCACCAGTACCCCCGCACAACGCCTGTTCCGCATAGCGACCCCCCTGCCAGCGTGGCCCGCGATCACGGTCCGCGTCAGCTGTACGGGAGGCTTTCCGCCTGTTGGGGGCATTACGCCCGGTTCTGTGGCGTACGTCTAGTACGTCAGCCCGTGGCCGATCGGATACAGCACCCGGGCCGGATCGTCCGCCCGCTGCACCGGTACCGGCAGACGGCCCCGCGGTGCCACCTCGCCCGCGATCACCCGTGCCGCGGCCCGCAGTTCGACGTCGGTCCAGGAGTAGGACGCCAAGCAGGCCTTGACGGAGGGGAGTTGGGCGACATCGTACGGATTGCGCACCGCCACCGCCACCACGGGGACGCCGGTCGCGACCAGCCGTTCCACCAGTTGCTGCTGTCCGCTGCCCGCCGTCACGTTGTACGTCCCGACGACCACCGCGTCCGCCGACCGCGCCGCCGCGACGGCCTGGTCGACGGTCGCGGGGGAGGGGGCCGTGCCCGTGGGCAACGCGGTTGCCGAGAAGCCCAGTTCGGTGAGGGCGGCGGCGAGCACGCCGGTCGGCGGGCCCGTCGTGCCGGACGGCGAGTCCGGGTCGGCGCCGGCGACCAGCACCGTGCGGTGCGTGCGGCGCGAGAGGGGGAGCAGCCCGCCCTCGTTGACCAGCAGGGTGGTGGTGCGCTCGGCGATGCGGTCGGCGGCGGCGAGGTGCCGCGCCGTGCCGACCACCCGGCCGACGTCCTTCGTGTCGACGTACGGCCGGTCGAGCAGCCCCAGCCGGGACTTCAGCCGCAGGATCCGCAGGATCGACTCGTCCAGCCGGGCCTCGGTCAGCTCGCCCTCCCGTACGGCCTTCAGGACGGCGTTCCAGGCGACGTCCAGGGTGGGCGGGTCGAGGAGCTGGTCGACGCCGGCCTTCAGCGCGAGCACCGGCACCCGGTCGTCGCCGTACTTCGTCCGGACCCCCTCCATGCCAAGGGAGTCGGTCACCACCAGCCCGTCGTAGCCGAGTTCGCCGCGCAGGATGCCGGTGAGGACGGGGTGCGAGAGGGTGGCCGGGTCGCCGGAGCCGTCCAGGGCCGGGAACTGGATGTGCGCGGTCATGACCGAGTCGATGCCCGCCTCGATCGCCGCCCGGAACGGGACCGCGTCCAGCTTCTCCCACAGCTCCCGGCTGTGCGTGATCACCGGGAAGCCGGTGTGGCTGTCCACGGCGGTGTCGCCGTGCCCGGGGAAGTGCTTGGCGGTGGCCGCCACCCCCGCCTCCTGGTACCCCTGAACCTCGGCGGCGACCAGCGCCCCGGCCGCCTCCGGGCCGGCCCCGAAGGACCGTACGCCGATGATCGGGTTGGCCGGGTTCACGTTCACGTCGGCGTCGGGGGAGTAGTCCTGCCGGATGCCCATCGCCCGCAGCTCCGCGCCGGAGATCCGGCCGAGGGTGCGGGCGTCGGCCGGCGAGCCGCCGGCCCCCATGGCCATGGCGCCCGGGAAGAGGGTGGCGGGCTTCCCGATCCGGCAGACGGCGCCGTGCTCCTGGTCGGTGGAGATCAGCACGGGCAGGCCGCGCGGCTGCGTCAGCGAGGCCCGCTGGATCCCGTTGGACAGCTCGGCGATCTGCCGCGGGTCCCGGGTGTTGTGCGTCCACGTGAAGTAGATGATCCCGCCGACCCGGTACTTCGCGATCAGCTCGGCGGCGGTGCGGACGCCGATCTCCTTGAGGTTGGCGTCGATGTCGGCCTGGTCGGGGTCGGTGGCCGAATGCCCGTAGACCCGCATCACGAACAGCTGCCCGACCTTCTCCTCGATCGTCATCCGGGAGACGATCGCGCGGAGCCTCCGGTCGTCGGGCCTCCGGTCGTCGGGCCTCCGGTCGTCGCGGCCTGTGCCGCCGGGGCTTTTGCCGTCGGAGCCGAAGGCATCCGTGCCGGTGCCGACGGCCAGTCCCGCGGTGACGCCCGCGGTCGCGGTGAGGACGCTGCGTCTGGAGGGCACGTGCGCTCCTTTTGGTGGGGAATGCACAGTAACCAGAAAGGGGCCGCCATCGGCGCATTGGAGGGGGGCACGTCGATGGCGGCGGGCCGACGGCCGTGGTGCGGCGGAGAGGGTAGGTCAGCGATCGCAGCCAGCAGCGAGGGCCGACACCACACCACGGAGACTCTTCCGGCAGCCTGGGCTTTGGACGGACGGGACGGGGGAGGGGTTCCCGTCGGGCGGTCCGTTTCCGTAATTCGGGAGGGGGGAGCTGGAAGTTACGCCAGGGACAGCTCCCGTCAGGGGCGCCGGGGGTCCCCGGCCGAAGGCTGGGGGAGGAACTGCGCGGCCGGCCCCCACCGCCCGCACCCGACGAACGACCTGTTCCAGCCCCTGGAAACACCCCCACCCGAGCCTCCCGGCAAGCGATCATGGCGGCATGCCCTTCGTCGACATCCCCGGTTCCAAGTCCGTCACCGCCCGCGCCCTCTTCCTCGCGGCCGCCGCCGACGGAGTCACCACCCTCGTCCGCCCCCTCCGCTCCGACGACACCGAGGGCTTCGCCGAGGGCCTGGCCCGGCTCGGCTACCGCGTCGGCCGCACCCCCGACACCTGGCAGGTGGACGGCCGCCCGCAGGGCCCCGCCCTCCCCGAGGCCGAGGTCTACTGCCGGGACGGCGCCACCACCGCCCGCTTCCTGCCCACCCTCGCCGCGGCCGGCCACGGCAGCTACCGCTTCGACGCCTCCGAGCAGATGCGCCGCCGTCCCCTCGCCCCGCTCACCCGCGCCCTGCGCGACCTCGGTGTCGACCTGCGCCACGAGGCGGCCGAGGGCCACCACCCGCTGCGCATCGAGGCGGCCGGGGTCGAGGGCGGCGAGGTGACGCTCGACGCCGGGCAGTCCTCGCAGTACCTCACCGCCCTGCTCCTGCTCGGCCCGCTCACCCGCAAGGGCCTGCGGATCCGGGTGACGGACCTGGTGTCCGCGCCGTACGTGGAGATCACCCTCGCGATGATGCGGTCGTTCGGGGTGGAGGTGGCGCGCGAGGGCGACGTCTTCGTCGTGCCGTCCGGCGGCTACCGGGCCACGACCTACGCGATCGAGCCCGACGCCTCCACCGCGAGCTACTTCTTCGCCGCGGCGGCCGTGACCGGCCGGGAGGTCACCGTCCCGGGGCTCGGGCGGGGCGCCCTCCAGGGCGACCTGGGGTTCGTGGACGTCCTGCGGCGGATGGGTGCGGACGTGGAGATCGGCGAGGACCGGACGACCGTCCGGCGCACCGGCGAGCTGCGCGGCCTGACCGTCGCCATGCGGGACATCTCCGACACCATGCCCACCCTCGCGGCCATCGCCCCCTTCGCGAGCGGTCCCGTCCGGATCGAGGACGTGGCGAACACCCGGGTGAAGGAGTGCGACCGGCTCGACGCCTGCGCGGAGAACCTGCGCCGGCTGGGGATCGAGACCGCCACGGGCGAGGACTGGATCGAGATCCGGCCCGGCACGCCCGCCCCGGCCGAGATCAAGACCTACGGCGACCACCGCGTCGTGATGTCCTTCGCGGTGACCGGGCTGCGCACGCCCGGGATCTCCTTCGACGACCCGGGATGCGTGCGGAAGACGTTCCCCGGCTTCCACGAGGCGTTCGGGGAACTGGCCGCGGGGTGGGGGATCCCGGCCGCCGGCGTGTGATCGCGGAGGTCAGGCCGACTCGTTGAGCAGCCGGGACAGGTGCTCCCGGCCCGCCGCCAGCAGCCCGGGCAGCGGGGCCGCCTCCTCGTACCAGCGCTTCTCGTACTCCCAGCACAGCCAGCCGTCCCAGCCGTGCCGGGAGAGCACCTCCACGCACTCGGAGAGGGGGAGGACCCCGGCGCCGAGCGGCAGCGGGGTGGTGTCGTCGGCCGAGGCGATGTCCTTGACCTGGACGTAGCCGAGGTGCGGGGCGAGCGCCGCGTAGCTCTCGGCGGGCTGCTCGCCGCCCAGCCAGGTGTGCATGACGTCCCAGAGCGAGCCGACCATGCGGTGCCCGACCGGGCCGAGGACGCGGATCGCGGCGGCGCCGGTGGGGTGCGAGTCGTGGGTCTCGAGGAGGACCCGTACGCCGAGCGCGGCGGCGTCCTCGGCGACCGTGCCGAGCCGCCGGGCGGCGATCGCGTCGGACTCGGCGGCCGGCAGGTCCGGGTCGGCGCCCGGGAAGACGCGGACGTAGGAGGCGCCCAGGTCGTGGGCGAGCTGGAGGAGTTGGCGGGTCTCGTCGAGGACCGGTGCGTCGTCACCCGGCGCCGCGAGGCGCGCGTACCCGGCGACGCCCAGGACCTCCACCCCGGTCGCCTTGAACTCGGCGGCCACGTCGGACCGCGCGGCCGGGCCGAGGCCGGGATGGACGGGCTCCTCCGGGTGGGCGCGCAGCTCCACGCCGTGGTAGCCGTTGGCCGTGGCGAGCGCCAGGACGTCGGGCACCGGCAGACCGGGAACCCCGAGGGTGGAGAAGGCGAACTTCATGCCCACCAACCTACTTCTCACTCACCGGTTCCGTGCAGGTCCAGGCGCCAGTCCTGGCCGACCAGGTCCTTGCCGAAGGAGCGGTGCGGTTTCTCTGCGGTGAGGACGAAGCCGTGCCGCTGGTAGATGCGGCGGGCGGCGGACAGCACGTCGTTGGTCCACAGGACCAGCTCCCGGTAGCCGACCCCGCGCGCGAAGTCGGTCACGGCGGTGACCAGCCGGTCGCCGATGCCGAGCCCGCGGGCCTCCGGCTCCACGAGCAGCAGCCGCAGCCGCGCGGTGCCCGGGGCGTCGTCCCGCACGCACATCACGCAGCCCACCGGCCGCCCGGCCCACTCGGCGATCCAGGTCCGCTCCAGGTGCGGGTCGTGGTCCTCGGCGTAGTCGGCGACGATCCGGGCGACGAGGCCCTCGTAGTCGGTGTTCCAGCCGTACTCGGCCGCGTACAGGGCGGCGTTGCGCTGCACGATCCAGCCCAGGTCGCCGGGGTGCGGCTCGCGCAGCACGACCTCGCCGGATCCCTCGGGGGCGTGCCCGTCGCCGAGGATCGTGCGGATGGTGCGCATCGCCTCGGCGAGGCGGGCCCGCTCGCCAGGGTCGACCGCGCCCAGCAGCGAGCCGACCGATTCCCGGGCCCGCTCGTCCAGCAGCCCGGCCGCGGACCGGCCGCCCGGGGTGAGCGAGACGCGCCGCCGCCGCGGGTCCTTCGCGGAGGGCGCGCGCTCGATCAGCCCGGCCTCCTCGAATTTGTTGAGGATCCGGCTCAAGTACCCGGCGTCCAGCGCGAGATCGGAGCGCAGGTCGGCCGCGTCGGTGTCGGCGGCGTGCGCGAGCTCGTAGAGCACCCGGGCCTCGGTGAGGGTGTACGGGGCGTAGAGGTGGCGGCCGTAGTCGAGGGCACCGATGAGGTTGGTGTAGAAGCGGTTGAAGGCACGGACGTCCTGGACGGTCATGGCTGGACCCCGATGGTTGACTGAGTCAGAGATACCGTGCCTCCGAGGCTATCCCGCCACCCCGCCCGGCCGGAAGGCGTTCGGCCCGAACGGCGGCCCCGCAGGCTTTACTTGTTCTTTTTTGCGCAGCCGTGGCCCTGCTTTTGACTTCGCCGCGCCCGCGCCGTAGGTTTATACACGAACGTCACTTATGTCCGTTTCAACGAGAAGGTGACGTGGTCCGCCGGACAGCCCGGACGGGTGCGGAGAACCGGCATCACGGGCGGCGGACGCGCCCGGAGCTGCGCGCAGGCTCCGGAACGCAAAACAGGGCGGCCGGCCCTTCTGACACGGCGGCCGTCGTAACAACCCACACCCTCGGAGAGGGGCGAAACCATGCGCGCGCACACCACACGTATGAAGAGGGTCGCCATCGCTGCGATTTCGGCACCCATCCTGGCGCTCGGCGCCGGAGCCGGCATCGCCAGTGCGGCCACCCACGCGGCGCCCGACCACGTCGTCACCTACCAGGACAACGGCGGTGGCGGTGGCGGCGGCGGTCACGGCGGCGGCGGTGGCGGTGGCCACGGCGGCGGCGGTGGCGGCCATGGCGGCGGAGGCTACGGCGGCGGCGGTCACGGTGGCGGAGGCTACGGTGGCGGCGGCTACGGCGGTCACGGAGGTTACGGCGGCGGCTACGGCGGCCACGGCGGCTACGGCGGCTGGGGCGGCTGGGGCGGCTGGGACGACGACTACGGCTATGGCTACGGCGGCCACGGCGACCACGGCGGCTATGGCGATCACGGCGGCTACGGCGGCGGCTACGGCGGCGGCGGCTACGGCGGCGGCGGTTATGGCGGCGGCGGTCACGGCGGCGGCGGTTATGGCGGTGGCGGTCACGGCGGCGGCGGTGGCGGCGGCCACGGCGGCGGCGGTGGCGGTGGCGGCCGGTGAGTGACACTCCCTGACAGCACCGGTGAGTGACACTCGCTGACAGCAAAGGACGGATCCGGGTGCCCGGCCTTCGGGCACCCGGATCCGTGCGTGCAACCTCTTGCCCCACGGGCGTCCGGGGCATCTGAGCCGTGCCCCCGGTGAGACAGCACCCCGAAGGGACGCTGGGGGTACCCCCGGCCGAAGGCTGGGGGAGGAACTGCGCGACCAGCCACGACGGTGCCGCAGACGACGGTCGCCGGACGGTGGGTCGCGGCGCTCCCGGCGGACCGCTCTGGCGGAACGCCCGTCAGCCGCGCGGCACCCCCGACGACCCGCGCACCATCAGCTCCCCCCGCACCGTGGCGATGCCGCCCGGCGGCGGCTCCTCGCGGCCCATCGCGATGCGGCCGGCCCGCGCCCCCGCTTCCGCGAGCGGCAGCCGGACCGTCGTCAGCGACGGCACCGCGTCGATGCTGAACGGCAGGTCGTCGAAGCCGGCCACCGACACGTCCGCCGGAATCCGCAGCCCCGACTCCCGCAGCGCCGCGCACGCGCCCAGCGCGACCGAGTCGTTCGCCGCCACCACCGCGGTGAGCGACGGGTCCCGGCGCAGCAGCTCCAGCGTCGCCTCGTACCCCGCCCGCCGGTCGTAGCGCCCGTGCACGGTCCAGCGCGGGTCCTCCTCGATGCCGGCCTCGGCGAGCGCGGCCCGGTGGCCCTCCAGGCGGTGCCGGGTGGTCGTCCGCTCCTCGGGGCCCGCGATGTAGCCGAGGCGCCGGTGGCCCAGCCCGATGAGGTGCTCGGTCAACTGCTTGCCGCCGCCGCGGTTGTCGAAGGTCAGCGCCACCGCGTCGGTGTCCGGCGCCGGCGGCCGCCCGCACAGCACCACCCGGGTCCCCGCGTCCGCCAGCTTGCGCAGCTTCGCCGCCACCGCGGCCGCGTGCGGCGCGTCCTCCACGGCCCCGCCGGTCAGGACGACCGCGGCCGCCCGCTGCCGCTGCAGCAGGGTCAGGTACGTCAGCTCCCGCTCCGGCGACCCCCCGGTGTTGCAGGTCACCGCGAGCCGCTCGCCGCCCGCGCGTCCGCCCGGACCGCCGATCTCGGCCTGGATCGCGCTGGCCATGATTCCGAAGAAGGGGTCGGCGATGTCGTTGACGAGGATGCCGACCAGGTCGGAGGTGGCCGCGGCGAGCGCGCTCGCCGGCCCGTTGAGGACGTAGTCCAGCTCGTCCACCGCCCGCAGCACCCGTTCCCGCGTGGTCGCCGCCACGGGGTAGTTGCCGTTCAGTACGCGCGACACCGTCGCGGGCGAGACCTGGGCGCGGGCCGCCACGTCCGCCAGGGTCACCGTCATCTCGTCGTCCTCCGGTCGCGCATCTCGTCGTACGCCGTCGTACCCAGCCTGATCGACAGAGCGATCAACAGCTTGCTCAAAGGAAGCCCCCTTGCCGTGCAGACCATAAGGCCATTCACTCCTGTTGTTCGCCCCCTCGAACAACTCGACCGCATCACGGTCTTGTACAGGCCAGGGGTCAAAGGCTAACTTCAGACCATATAGAAAGCGCTTGCTGCGTTGCTGAGACGCACGCGGACGAAGGGAAACACGTGAACCGCAAGACGGTGCGTATCGCCATGAACGGCGTCACCGGGCGCATGGGCTACCGCCAGCACCTCGTCCGCTCGATCCTCGCCCTGCGCGAGCAGGGCGGACTCGACCTCGGCGAGGGCACGGTGCTGTGGCCGGAACCGGTCCTCGTCGGCCGTCGCGAGCACGCGCTCCGCGAGATCGCCGACCGCCACGGCCTCTCCGACGAGCACATCTCCACCGACCTGGCGGCCGTGCTCGCCGACCCCACCATCGACATCTACTTCGACGCGCAGGTCACCTCCGCCCGCGAGGAGGCCATCCAGCAGGCCGTCGCGGCCGGCAAGCACATCTACACCGAGAAGCCGACGGCCACCGGCCTCGACGGCGCCCTGGAGCTGGCCCGGCTCGCACATGCCAAGGGCGTCAAGTCCGGCGTCGTCCAGGACAAGATCTTCCTGCCCGGCCTGCTGAAGCTGAAGCGGCTCATCGACGGCGGCTTCTTCGGCCGGATCCTCTCGGTCCGCGGCGAGTTCGGCTACTGGGTCTTCGAGGGCGACTGGCAGGAGGCGCAGCGCCCGTCCTGGAACTACCGGGCGGAGGACGGCGGCGGCATCGTCGTCGACATGTTCCCGCACTGGGAGTACGTGCTGCACGAGCTGTTCGGCCGGGTGAAGTCCGTCCAGGCCCTCACCGCCACCCACATCCCGCAGCGCTGGGACGAGGACGGCAAGCCCTACGACGCGACGGCGGACGACGCCGCGTACGGCATCTTCGAGCTCGACGGCGGCGCCGTCGCCCAGATCAACTCCTCCTGGGCGGTCCGCGTCAACCGCGACGAACTGGTCGAGTTCCAGGTGGACGGCACCGAAGGCTCAGCGGTCGCCGGCCTGCGGAACTGCCGGGTCCAGCACCGCAGCGCCACCCCCAAGCCGGTCTGGAACCCGGACATCCCCGCCACCTACGCCTTCCGCGAGCAGTGGCAGGAGGTCCCCGACAACACCGAGTTCGACAACGGCTTCAAGGCCCAGTGGGAGCTGTTCCTCAAGCACGTCTACGCCGACGCCCCCTACCACTGGGACCTGCTGGCCGGCGCCCGTGGCGTGCAGCTCGCCGAGCTGGGCCTGAAGTCCTCGACGGAGGGCCGCCGCATCGAGGTCCCGGAGATCGCGCTGTGACCATCCATCTCCCGGCCGCGGACGGGTCGGTGCGGGCCTACGAGCCGCGCACCGAGCCGCTCGCCGTCACCCCGGGCACCCCCTTCACCTCCCGTACGGTCTTCTCGGCGGCGCACGTCGTCGCCGACCCCTTCGCCGACACCAACCCCGACGCGCCCGCTGCCGTCGACTGGGACGCCACCCTCGCCTTCCGCCGCCACCTGTGGTCGCACGGCCTGGGTGTCGCCGAGGCGATGGACACCGCCCAGCGCGGGATGGGCCTGGACTGGGCGGGTGCGGCCGAGCTGATCCGCCGCAGCGCCGCCGAGGCCCGTGCGGTGGGCGGCCGGATCGCCTGTGGCGTGGGCACGGACCAGATCACCGGCGGCACCCTCGCCGAGATCCGGGCCGCGTACGAGGAGCAGCTCGCGCTCGTCGAGGAGTCGGGCGCCCAGGCCATCCTGATGGCCTCCCGAGCGCTCGCCGCCACGGCCACCGGCCCCGAGGACTACCTCGACGTCTACGGCCACCTGCTGCGCCAGGCCGCCGAGCCGGTGGTCCTGCACTGGCTGGGCCCGATGTTCGACCCGGCGCTGGCGGGCTACTGGGGCTCGGCCGACCTCGACGCGGCCACCGAGACCTTCCTGGAGGTCATCGCCGCCCACCCCGACAAGGTCGACGGCATCAAGGTCTCCCTGCTGGACGCGCAGCGCGAGGTCGAGCTGCGCCGCCGCCTGCCGCAGGGGGTCCGCTGCTACACCGGCGACGACTTCAACTACCCCGAGCTGATCGCGGGCGACGAGCAGGGCTTCAGCCACGCCCTGCTCGGCATCTTCGACCCGCTGGGACCGCTGGCGGCGCAGGCGGTACGGCTCCTGGACACGGGCGACACGGCTGCCTTCCGAGGCCTCCTGGACCCCACGGTCGAGCTCTCCCGGCACCTCTTCCAGACCCCCACCCGCTTCTACAAGACGGGCGTGGTCTTCCTGGCCTGGCTGGCCGGACACCAGACCCACTTCACGATGGTCGGCGGCCTCCAGTCGGCACGCTCCCTGCCGCACTTCGCGCGCGCCTACGAACTCGCCGACGGGCTGGGCCTGTTCCCGGACCCGAAGCTGGCCGAGGACCGCATGAGGACCCTCCTCGCCCTGTACGGAGTCAACCAGTGAGCGGCGACCTGTCCCGTTTCTCGATCAACCAGATGACCGTCAAGCAGCTGACGCTGCCCGAACTGGCCGACGCCTGCCAGGAGCTGGGCGTACCTGGCGTAGGCCTGTGGCGCGAGCCGGTCCAGTCCTACGGCCTCGACGCGACCGCCAAGCTGGTCCGCGAGGCCGGCCTGACGGTCACCACCCTGTGCCGGGGCGGTTTCCTCACGGCGATCGACCCGGACGAGCGCGCGGCGGCCCTGGCCGACAACCGCCGGGCGGTCGAGGAGGCCGCGACCCTCGGCACGGACACCCTGGTCCTGGTCTCCGGCGGCCTGCCCGCGGGCTCCAGGGACCTGCACGGCGCCCGCGAACGCATCGCCGACGCCCTCGGCGAACTCGGCCCCTACGCCGAACAGCACGGCGTCCGCCTGGCGATCGAACCCCTCCACCCGATGTTCGCCTCCGACCGCTGCGTGGTCTCCACCCTCACCCAGGCGCTGGACCTCGCGGAACGCTTCCCGGCCCACCAGGTCGGGGTCACGGTCGACACGTACCACATCTGGTGGGACGACCGGGCGCCCGAGCAGATCGCGCGGGCCGGCGCGGGCGGCCGTATCCACACCTTCCAACTCGCCGACTGGACCACCCCGTTGCCCGAGGGCGTCCTCAACGGCCGCGGCCAGCTCGGCGACGGCGCGATCGACATGCGGGAGTGGAAGGGATACGTGGAGGCGGCCGGTTACACCGGCCCCATCGAGGTGGAGCTCTTCAACGACGGGCTGTGGGCGCGGGACGGACGGGAGGTGCTGGCGGAGACGGCGGAACGCTTCCTCGAGCACACCTCGGACTGACGGGCCGGTGGCCTGCCCGGCTCCCGTGCCGACGGGCAGGCCACGCCCCCGCGGGTTGACCCTCGACCTGGTGCAGGGCCCAGAGTGCCGGGTGTGGAGAACGACATGCGCAGCATCGGGGAGATGGCCCACGACAGCGGCCTCGGCGTGAGTGCCCTGCGGTTCTACGACCGGGCCGGTGTGCTGGTCCCCGCCTGGGTGGATCCGGTGAGCGGGTATCGCTGGTACGAACCCGCGCAGCTCGAAGAGGCCCGGCTGCTGGCCCGCCTGCGCCGGGCCGGGATGCCGCTGGCGGACGTCCGGCTGGTACTGGCCGGCTGGTCCGGCCCGGACACCGACCTGGTCCGCAAGCTGCTCGCGGTGCACCTGCGCCGTCTGGAACAGGGGCTGTCCGACGCCCGCACCGAGTTCTCCGCGCTCCGAGCCCTACTCGACCACCGGGAGAACGTCATGACCTCACTCCGCACCGCCGCCGTCCGCCTGTCCGTCGCCGCACCGGAGCTGGCGGCCGCGCTGGACACGGTTCGCTTCGCGGCCAGCACCGACCCCGACCTGCCCATGCTCGGCGGGATCCTGTTCGACATCGAGGGCGACAGCCTGCACGCCGTGGCCACCGACCGGTACCGGATGGCGGTCGCGCGGGCCGCTGTCGCCGGGTACGAGGGCGGCCGGGTGCAGGTCGTCGTGCCCGCTCCGCTCGCCGACGCGATGCGGCCGCTGCTGGACGGCGAGACAGCCGTGGGGCTCTCCGTCGACGGTGACCGGGTGGCACTGGAGGCCGGGGACCGGCAGGCGGCCGGCCGCTGCCTGGACCACGACTTCCCCGACTACCGCCGTCTCCTGCCCCGGCCCGGCGGGCGCCGCGCCGTCGTCGAGGTGGCGGCCTTCCGGCAGGCCCTGGAGACGGGTCCCGTCCGCTCCGCGGAGGCCGGGGCACCCGACCTCAGCGTGCTCAGGGTGGCGGACGACGGCACGGTCGCCCTCTGCGCCGACGCCGACGACGACCCCGAGCGCGTCGCCGTCAATCGTGAGTTCCTGCTGGCCGCGCTGGCCGCCGGGGCCCGTGACCGGCTGGTTCTGGAGCTGGGCGCGCCCACGGCGCCGATCGCGATCCGCCGGCCCGACGGCGAGGACGCCTTCTCGCTCCTGATGCCGGTCCGGCTGGAGAACTGACGGGTGCCCCGAGATCCTGCCCCACCCCGTCCGATCCGGGGTGGGGCAGGTGTCGTGGGGGCCTGTGGGCTGGGTACGGCGAGTGGCGGCCGCGCCGGGGCCGACGGAGGATGGGAACGCTGCTCCCGCGCCGTGCCGCTGAGGAGGCCCGGACATGCGCTGGTGGTCGTCGCTGATCAGGATCGGCCGGGACGGGCTGCGCATCCAGCGGGCGTTCGCGGCCCCGTCGGCGATCGCGCGGGCCGTACTCGGGGTCCTGCTCGCCACAGTCCTCGGCCTGCTGCTGGACGACCCGGTGGCCGGGGCCATGGCCGGAGTCGGTGCGTTCATCTGCGGCATCGGCACGATGGTGAGCCCGTTGCGTCACCCCGTGGTCAACGCGCTCGGGATGGCCGCGGCCTTCAGCGCGATGGCGGTGCTGGGGGCCCTGGTGCACGGAACCACCTGGGCGTTCCTGCTGTTGCTCGGGGTCGCGGCGTTCGCCACCGGGCTCTGGCGGACGCTGGGCGTCGCGTCCGGCATCCGGGGCTGCCTCGCGGTCATCGGGTTGATGATCACGGCCGATCTCGCTCCCGGCGTACACGGCGGGCTGGTGATGGCCGGGTGGATCGCGGTCGGGACCGGGCTCGTCGTGGTGGTGCAGCTGCTCCCGCCGTACGGGCCACGGTTCGCCGCCCAGCGCCGCGCCCTCGCCGCCCTGTACCGGTCGCTCGCCGAGGCCTCGGTCGCGGCCGAACCCGCCGCCCTGGGCGGGACCGCTCCGTTCACGACGGCCCGGCAGATGCTGGACCTGCTGCCCCAGTTCAGCCGGCCGGCCGCGGCGCCCCTGTTCGGGCTGCTGGGCGAGGCCGAGCGCATCCGCAGGGCGCTGCACACCGTCCGGCTGACGGAACCGGCGGCCGGGAACCAGGAGGCGCTGGCCGCCGCCGCGCAGGTGCTGGGCGCCGTCTCCCGTACGGTGGCCTCCGGCCGCGGGCACCGCCCCGCCGACTCGGCCGGCACCCTCCTGGAGTCGTGGGCGGCCGCCTCGCCCGTGCGCGGCCCGCGCGACCTGGCCGCGCGGCTGCGGCAGGCCGAGCAGTTGGCCCGGTCCTCGACCGACGACCGCCTCGGCGATGTGCTGGAGCCCCACGCAGAGGTGCCGGGTCTGTACGCGGGCACCCCTTCCGTGGCGCGCACCGCCCGGCGGATCCGGGCGCAGCTGCGTCCCCAGTCACCGATCTTCCGCCATGCGGTGCGGCTCGCGGTCGCCGTGGTGGTCGCCGAGGTCATCGGCCGCTCGATCGGCGGGTGGGGTGGTCTCGGCATCTCCGCGCACGGATTCTGGGTGTCCCTGACCACCATGCTGGTGCTCTTCCCCGAGTACGGACACACCGTCGCCCGCGCCTGGGGACGGGCGGCCGGGGCCGTGCTGGGCGGCGTCCTCGCCTGGGCGCTGTCCCTGCCGCACTGGTCGCCCGGCGGCCTCGCTGCCCTGTCGGTGGTGCTGGCCGCGGCGTCGTTCGTCACCCTGCGGACCGGGCAGCTGATGCTCAACCTGTGGCTGACCACCTGGATCGTCTTCCTGATCCACCACGTCGGCGGGCTGCCCGGGCCGACGGCGTGGGCGCGCGCCGCCGACACGGTGGTCGGCGCCGTGCTCGCCGTACTCGTCTTCCTGGTCTGGCCGACCTGGTCCGCTCGGCGGGTGCCGGGCCTCCTCGCGGAGTGGCTACGGGTGCAGGACCGGCTGCTGCCCGAGCTGCTGACCGGCTACGCCGACGTCGGGGCGGCCGACCGGGCCGCCGTCGACGCACTGCGCACCCGGTCACGGCAGCTCAGGGGGCACCTGACAGCAGCGGTCGAGCAGTCGCATGCCGAGCCGGCCGAGCACCGCTGCCCCTGGTCGGGTGCGCAGCTGGAGCAGATCAGGACCCAGGTGTCCACGGTTGCCCGATGCGCCACCCTGCTGGGTGAGAACCTGCCGCGCACCCCGCAGGACACCGTGCCGGAGCTGACCGAACTGGTCGATCCGCTGCATGAACACCTCACCGCCCTGGCCCGCGCCGCCGCCGGAGCCGAGACCGTGGCCCCGGGGGCACTGCGGCGTGTTTTCGACTCCTTCACCGCCCGCTCGGGTCTGCCGGCCGAGACGACCGACGGCTCCGGCAGTGTCACGGCCGGCCGCGCCGTCGCTCTGAGCACCGCGACCGTCGACGCCGTGGAAGCCCTGACCGCGACCATCGCCTCCCGTCACCGCCCCCGCCGCCACGCGGCGGCCTGAGACTGCGCCGGGCGGTGTGCTCACCTGCGGATGACGTGGTCCGACGGGTACGGAGTGGTCGGCGTGAGGGGTGTGCCTTCGGCCGCCGCCGACATCGGCTGGGCGACGAGGAAAGGAACCGGCAACGGGGAGGTGGGAGGGAAGCCGGGCCTGGCGGCGTCGAGATGGGCATCGAGGTTCAGTGCGGCGGTGACGAGGGCGAGGTGGGTCAACGCCTGTGGGAAGTTGCCGAGTTGCTCGCCGGTCAGCCCGATCTCCTCCGAGTACAGGCCGAGGTGGTTGGCGTAGGTGAGCATCTTCTCGAAGACGAGGCGCCCTTCCCGCAGATGTCCGGCGCGGGCGAGGGCTTCGACGTACCAGAACGTGCATGCGGAGAAGGTGCCTTCGGAACCGAGCAGTCCGTCGGGAGAGGCAGCGGGGTCGTACCGGTACACGAGGCCGTCGGACACGAGGTCATTCTTGATCGCGTCCAGGGTCGAGAGCCACCGCGGATCCTGTGGGGGGATGAACCCCACCGCGGGCATCCGCAGGAGTGCGGAGTCCAGGACGTCGCTGCCCAGGTACTGCGTGAACGCCGCCCGCTGCGGATCCCACCCCCGCCGCAGGATCTGCCAGTAGATGGCGTCGCGTTCCTTCGTCCAGCGCTGCACCTCGGCGGGGCGGCCGCTGCGGGTGGCCATGCGGACGGCCCGGTCCAGCGCGGTCCAGCTCATGAGCCGTCCATAGGTGAAGTCCTTGTCGCCGCCCCGGGTCTCCCAGATGCCGGCTTCGGGACGGTCCCAGTTCTTGCACACCCAGTCCACCGTGTTGATCAGCGCCTGCCAGATGCGGCAGGTCGTCGGCAGACCCTGCTGGTCGGCGAAATGGAGGCATTCCAGTGCCGACCCGTAGATGTCGAGCTGCAACTGGTCGGCGGCCCCGTTGCCGACCCGTACCGGGGCGGAGCCTCGGTAGCCTTCCCAGTGACCCAGGGTCTGTTCCGCGAGGTCGGAGGAGCCGTCGATGCGGTACATGACCTTCAGGGGGTGCTCGCCCGGACCGGTGTACTCCTGAACGCGGTTGCCCAGCCACTCGGTGAACGCCACGGCTTCCTCGGTGAATCCCAGCCCGAGCAGCGCGTGCAGGGACAACGAGGCATCGCGTACCCACGCGTAGCGGTAGTCCCAGTTGCGCTCGCCCCCGACCTGTTCCGGCAGGCTGGTGGTCGGAGCCGCGACCATCGCCCCGGTCGGGGCGTACGTCATGAGTTTGAGCGTCATGGCGGAGCGGTTGACCATCTCCCGCCACCGCCCGGTGTAACGCGAACGCGCCAGCCAGTGGTGCCAGAAGGTGATCGTGTCCTCCAGGAGCCGTTCACACTCCTCGGGTGGGACGGTGCGTGGCGGGCCGTCGGCGAACGTCTCCAGCACCAGGCCCCGGGTCATGCCGGCCCGCAGCCTCACGGTCATGCACACGTCGTCGTCGCGAATCCTCCGGTCGCCCACGCACTCCTCGCCGGGTGTGTCCACCGTGTGGACGGTCACCTCCGTGTCGCGGCCGGCGAAGTGCCAGCCGCCCGTGTGCGAGGTGACCTCGTGCGGTTGGCGTGCGTAGTCGAACCGGGGGGCGATCTCCATGTCGAACGAGATCTCACCGCGTGTGCACCGCAGCATGCGGACGAGCCGGTGACGGTTCGTCGGAGCCCGTGGCGAGGCGGGCGGCATGAAGTCCACGACCGATCCGACGCCTTCTTCGGTCATGAACCTGGTGAGCAGCACGCAGGTGTCCGGGTAGTAGAGCTGCCGCGTCGCGTACGTCGGTGCCCGCGGCGCGATCGTCCAGTGGCCGCCGTTCTCCGTGTCGAGCAGCGCCCCGAAGACACTCGGCGAGTCGAATCGCGGGCTGCAGAACCAGTCGATGGTCCCCTCGGTGGAGACCAGCGCGGCCGTCTGCAGGTCACCGATGATTCCATGGCGTTCGATCAGCGGGCGTTCGCTCATGGGGCCTCTTTCCCCTTGCGTCTGGCGCCGGCGGTGACGTCGCCGCTGCCGGCCACGCCGCTCGCGGTCGCACGACGCGCTCCCACCTCCAGACTGCACGGCGGGCACAGGGTTCGCATCACTCCCGGAGGAGGACCGGGAGCGCGCTACGTCCCGTGACCCGTGAGCACGCTGCGGAACGGTCGGGTGCCCCGCCGGGCGGTACACACGACCCCGGACGGAAAATCTCGGACCGGCGTACAACCGTCGCGGCGCCCCGCTGGTCATAGCTGGCGTCAGGGCTTTCGGAGGGGGATCCGGGGGGATCGTGGGGGTTCTGACGCGGAGGGGGAAGAGCCGAGGGGGTTCGGTCGACGGACCGGGCCCCCTCGAAGCGTGCCCGGGGGTGTCCGGGCCTGCCCGGGCGGGCCGGGCACGTCCCGGCGCCGGTGCGGCCGATTCCTGAGTTGTTCCCGGGAGCCGTGTGCTCCAGGCTGCTCCTGACCGGACTGCTGTTCGACTCGGGGGGCGGTTCTCGTGCTGCGCATCCACTTCACGCCTCGTGATCTGACCCGCATCGAGGTCGCGAGCGCCCCGGACCCGCTCTGGGAGATCACCTGTAGCCTGCACCGATTACAGACCTCGCGAGGCCGCTGGGCCTACGCGGACTGGTACCGCGAGACCCGGACCACCCTCGCCGACACCCCGCTCGGCGCGGCCGTGCGCCGGCTCCTGATCCCGATCCTGCCCCGGGCCCGCTACCTGCCCGACTTCCTCACCCCGCACGAGGCCGCCGACGGCCTGGACCGCGGACTCGCGGCCGTCGTCGACACACCGCCCGAGCGGGTCGCCCACGAGGTCCGGATGCTGGACCGGTCAAGCCGCGCCCCCGACTGGGCGCCCCGGCTGGTGGAACGCCAGACCAGGGAAGAACTGGCCAAACTTCTGCGCACCTACCACGAAGCTGTGATCGCACCCCACGAGAGCCGGGTCGCCGCCGCCGTCGCCGCGGAGCGTGCCCTGCTGGCGCGCGACGCCCTCGACACGGGGGCCGACGGACTGCTCCGCGGCCTGTCGCCCGCCGTCCGCTGGCAGCCGCCGGTCCTCCAGGTCGACTACGTCGAGGACCGGGACCTGCATCTCGCCGGCCGCGGGCTGCGCCTGGTCCCCTCGTACTTCTGCTGGCAGTCACCGGTCTCGATGGCGGACGACACCCTGCGGCCCGTCCTGGTCTACCCCGTGCACGGGACCCGCCGCACCGTCCCCGAACTCCCGCCCGACGCCACGCTCGCCGCACTGCTCGGCCGTACCCGCGCGGCCGCCCTGCGGTTCCTCGCGCTCGGCGCGACCACCTCCGAACTGGCCCGCCTGCTGGGCGTCTCGACGCCCACGGCCACCCATCACACGACCGTCCTGCGCGACGCCGGCCTGGTCATCAGCCGGCGCCGCCACAACACCGTGCTGCACACCCTCACGCCGCTCGGGGCCGCGTTGCTCAGGTCGACCTCGGGGCGCGCCCCACGAGCCACGTGAGTGTCTCCCGTACCACCGGAGCGGCGAACTCCGGCGACCGGCGGGGGACTTTAGACCCCTGTCGAAGGGTGTGGTCCGCGGGACACGTGCTCTGCGAGCGTTTCGGGTGCCCGATCCACCTCACATCCGAACCAGATGGGGGAAACCATGAGGAAGGCCATCACCGCCGGCGCGTTCGCGCTCGTCGCCGCCGCCGGCTGTCTGGTGTTCGCGCCCGCCGCGTCCGCCGCCCCGGACGCCTGCGTGACGTCCACGCTCACCACCTCGGCGTACGAAGGCACCGGCGGTACCCACGTCAAGAAGTCGGCCAGCAGCAGCTGCAGCGACCTCAACCTGACCTACGTCAACGACACGACGGTCTACGGCTACGACGGTTACGCCGGCCGCCTGTACCACAGCTCCACCGGCACCTGGAAGACGTGCGACGCGGGCTACATCTGGCTCTACGACGGCTCCTACGCCGTCAACAGCGAGCTGCTGTGCACCGACGTCTCCGACAACACCACGTTCACCGTGGCGAGTGCGGCGAACGGCGGCGACACGGTCCACGTCGTGCACTGACCCGGCTCCAGGGCCTCCGGTCCCCGGCGGGTCCGGAGGCCCTGTCCGCCGCGTGCGGGACACGCAGGACAAGCAGGACACACAGGACACGCAGGACACACAGGACACGCAGGACACACAGGAAGTGGAGGGGAGAGGAGTGGTCCGGATGTTCCGGCGCCCGGTCCTGGTGCGCGCGGCGCTCGCGGCGGCCGTCGCCCTGCTCGGCACCGCGTGTGCCACCGACGCCGTGCGGCAGTCCGGCCCGTCGGCCGCGACCGTGGCCCCGGCCCGCCTCGGCCGCACCCTGCCCGACGACCCGGTGCGCATGGTCCTGCCGGCGACGGGGGCCGAGACCCGGTGGACCCAGGGCCTGTACGTGTTCGGGCAGCAGGTGACCCGGGTCGCCGCCGCCGACTGCGCCCGTGAGGGCGGGTTCGCGATGCCCGCCGAGCCCCCCCTCGCGTTCATCCGCTTCTTCGCCCTGCCCGACCTGGACTTCGTCGCCCGGCACGGGCTGAGCGCCAGCGCCGACGTGCCCGCGGCCGCCGCCGCTCCCACCACGGCCCGCGCCGGCAGCGCGGCACAGGTGCGCCGCTGCCAGGCACAGGGCGCGAAGGCCGCGGCCGCGCTGAGTGACCTCTATCTCCCCCTGGAGCAGCGGTGGTTCGGCGAACTCGGCGCCGTGGACCGCACCCCCGCCACGGTCCGGGCCCGGCGTGGCCTGCCCGGCTGCCTGGCCGGGCACGGGGCCCCGGCCAAGGACGAGAGGGCCTTCATGGGGGTGGCCGACGCCCGCGAGCAGGCCGTGGCCCCCGCCGAACTCCCCGCCACCGAGCGGGCCATGGGCCGTGTCTACGCGGACTGCATGCGTCCCGTCGAGGCCGTCCGCGACCCCGCCCGGCTGAGCCTGCGCACGCGTTTCCTCGCGGACCACGCCGCCGAGGTCCGCACCCTGCGCCAGCGGCTCTTCCCTGCCCTGCGGGCGGCGGAGCGGCGGTACGGCGTGACCCTGGTGTTTCCCGAGCCCTGAGCGCTCCGCCGTCTTTCGTCTGCGGCGCCGTCGTGGCTGGTCGCGCAGTTCCCCGCGCCCCTTTGGGGCGCGTTGGCCGCGGCCGGGGTGCAGAAGGACCCCCGCGCCCCTTTCGGGGCGCGTCACCTGGTCGGCGTTCAGAAGAACACGCCGCACCGCAGCAGTACGTTCGCGTACGGGTGGGCCTCGCCGGTTCGTACGATCAGGCGGGACTGTGCGGACAGGGTCTTCAGCCGCTCGTGCGGGACCAGGGCCAGGTCGGGGAAGTGGCCGTCCAGCAGGGCGGCGGCGGCCGGGTTGGCCTCGCGCACCTCTGTCGCGGCCGTCGCGCCCTCCACGACCAGCTCCGCCAGCAGCCCCTCCAGCACCTCCGCGAAGGACGGCACCCCGGCCCGGAACGCGAGGTCCACGACCCGCGGGCCCTGCGGGATCGGCATCCCGGCGTCGCACACCAGCACCAGGTGCCCGTGCCCCAACTCCGCCAGCGCACCGGCGAGATGACGGTTGAGGATTCCCGCCCGCCTCACAGCGCCTCGACCTCCGCCGCCGTCGGGTACGACTCCTGCGCACCCCGCCTGGTCACCGCCGCCGCCCCGACCCGCGCCGCGTACGCCGCCGCCTCGGCGAGCGACGCGCCCGCTCCGAGCCGTACCGCGAGGGCCGCCGTGAACGCGTCCCCGGCGCCGGTCGTGTCCACCGCGTCCACCTTCACGGAGGCGACGTGCGAGACCCCGTGGCCGTCGGCCACCAGCGCACCCTCCGCGCCCAGCGTCACCACCACCGACCTCGGGCCCTTGGCGAGCAGGAGCCGCGCCCAGTCGGCCGGTTCCTCGCTGACGCACGCCTCGCCGAGGATCACCCGCGCCTCGTGCTCGTTCACGATCAGCGGGTCGCAGGCCGCCAGGACCTCGCCGGGAAGAGGCCGCGGCGGGGAGGGGTTGAGGACGAGACGGCTGCCGGGGGCCAGGTTCCGTACGACCTCGAGGACCGTCTCCAGCGGGATCTCCAGCTGCGTGGACACCACCCGGGAGGCGTGGAAGAGGCTGACCGCGGCCCGCACGTCCGTGGGCGTGAGACGCCCGTTCGCGCCCGGCGAGACGACGATGCTGTTGTCGCCGGAAGGGTCCACGGTGATCAGGGCGACCCCGGTCGGCGCCCCGCCCGCCAGCACACCCACCGTGTCCACACCGGCCGCCCGCTGCGAGTCGAGCAGCAGCCTGCCGTGCGCGTCGTCGCCGACCCGGGCCAGCAGGGCGGTGCGGGCACCGAGCCGGGCGGCCGCGACCGCCTGGTTGGCGCCCTTGCCACCGGGATGGGTGGCGAGATCGCCGCCGAGCACGGTCTCACCGGCGCCCGGCCGCCGCTCGACACGGATCACCAGGTCGGCGTTGGCCGATCCCACGACCAGGAGGTCGTAGTCGTACATCAGTTGACTCCCTAAACGACTGAACGGCGGACGGAGTGAGGCGGCCGGGGGGTCAATTCAACCGCCCGGCCGCCGCTCCGGTGTGTCAGCCCGTGAAACCGGCCACGTTGTCCTTCGTGACCACCTTCACCGGCACCTTGATCGCCGAGGGGATCTTCTGGTCCTTGACGGCCTTCAGCGCGTTGTCCACGGCGATCTTCCCGAGCTGGCTGGGCTGCTGGGCCACCGACGCGTACAGCGTGCCGTTCTTGACCGCGGCCAGCCCGTCCGGCGTGCCGTCGAAGCCGATCACCGAGACCGAGGAACCGGCCTTGGATCCCAGCGCCTTGATCGCGCCGAGGGCCATCTCGTCGTTGGCCGCGATGACGCCCTGGACGTCCGGGTGGGCCTGGAGCAGGTTCGACATCACGTCGAGGCCCTTGGTGCGGTCGAAGTCGGCGGGCTGCTGGGCCACCACCTGGATGCCGGGGTAGGCCTTCAGGCCGTTGGCGAAGCCCTGCGCCCGCTCCCGGGCCGCGGAGGTACCGGCCTGGCCCTGCAGGATCACGATCTTGCCCTGGCCGCCGAGCTTCTCGGCGATCGTCTTGGCGGCCAGTTCGCCGCCGGTGACGTTGTCGGAGGCGACCAGCGTCGCCGTCTTCGCGTTGTTCACACCGCGGTCGACGGCGATCACCGGGATGTCCGCCTTGCCGGCGGCCTTCACGGAGTTGCTCGCCGCGTCCGAGTCGACCGGGTTGACGATGATCGCGCCGAGCCCGGAACTGGTGAAGTTCTGCAGCTGGTTGGCCTGCTGCGAGGCATCGTTCTGGGCGTCGGTGACGGTCAGGTCCACGCCCTGCTTCTTCGCCTCCGCCTGGGCACCGGCCCGGATCTGCACGAAGAAGGGGTTGTTGAGCGTGGACAGGGACAGGCCGATCTTCGTGCTGCCCGACGAGGAGCCCGTGTGCAGCAGCGAGGTCGCGGCCACCAGGGCCACGGTCACGACCGCGGCGAGCGCATACGTCCCGGCCTGCCTGCCCTTGTTGCCCCCGGTGCCGGCGGCGAGCGGGGTGGCCCCGGCCTTGCGGCGGACGGTGTCCAGGAGCACGGCCAGCGCGATGACGACACCGATGACCACCTGCTGCCAGAACGCGGACACGTTGAGCAGGTTGAGGCCGTTGCGCAGCACCGCGAGGATCAGCGCGCCGATCAGCGTGCCGGACGCCTTGCCGGTGCCGCCCGCCAGCGAGGCGCCGCCGATCACGACGGCCGCGATCGCGTCCAGCTCGTAGCCGTTGGCGGCCTGCGGCTGCGCGGAGGACAGCCGGGCGGCCAGCACGATGCCGGCGACGGCCGCGAACAGCCCGGACAGCGCGTAGATGGCGAGTTTCTGCTTGTTCACCCGCAGCCCGGAGAGCCGGGCGGCCTCCTCGTTGCCGCCGATCGCGTACATCGAGCGCCCGATGTAGGTCCGGCCGAGGACGAAGGCCGCGACCAGCCCCATGAGGACCATGACCAGCACCGGCACCGGCAGCCAGCCGCCGAGGGTGTCACCGAGGTGCGAGACCGAGCCGGGGAAGGCGATGGGGGAGCCCTCCGAGATCACCAGCGCCAGGCCGCGGGCCACCGACAGCATCGCGAGCGTCGCGATGAACGGCGGCAGCTTGCCGTAGGCGATGAGGAAGCCGTTGACGAGACCGGCAGCGATGCCGGTGGCGACGGCGAGGACGACGGCCAGGAACACCGGCACCCCGTGCGAGGTGGCGCTCCACGCCAGCACGGTGGCCGACAGGGCCGCCACCGAGCCGACCGACAGGTCGATGCCCGCCGCGACGATCACGAAGGTCGCGCCGAAGGCGAGGACGGCGGTCACGGCCGCCTGGACGCCGACGTTGAGCAGGTTGTCGGTGGTGAGGAAGTCCCCGGACAGCGCCGACATGGCGATGACGAGAACGATCAGCGCGGTGAGGGCGCCGTTGTCGAGGAGCAGCCGGCGCACGCCGGAGACGCCACCGGCGCCCGCGCTCCCGCTCTTGAGCGTGTCAGTGGCCACGTCCGGCCTCCTTGTCGGTTGTGGTGGTGGGGGTGCCCGGGGTGCCCGGGGTGCCGGGGGCGCTGACGGCGAGTGCCATCACGGAGTCCTGGGTGGCCTCGTCCGCGGTCAGTTCGCCCGCGATCCGTCCCTGGGCCATCACCAGCACGCGGTCGCTCATCCCGAGGACCTCCGGCAGGTCGCTGGAGATCATCAGTACGGCGGCCCCGGCTGCCGTGAGTTCGTTGATCAGCTGGTAGATCTCGACCTTGGCACCGACGTCGATGCCGCGCGTCGGCTCGTCGAGGATCAGCACCTTGGTGTCGGCGAGCAGCCACTTGCCGATGACGACCTTCTGCTGGTTGCCGCCGGAGAGCGTCCGCACGTGCTGGCCGAGCCCGGCCATCCGCACACCCAGCTGCCCGGCGATCCGCTCGGCGGCCACATGCTGGCCCCTGAGGTCGACGATCCCGGCCCGGGTGGCCCTGCGCATCGTCACCAGCCCGAGGTTCTCCTCGACGGAGGCGTCCAGGACCAGCCCCTGCCCCTTGCGGTCCTCGGGGACGAGCCCGATCCCGGCCGCCATGGCCGCGTTGACGTCGTACCGCCTGAGCGCCGTACCGGCGACCTGCACGGCCCCCTTGTCGTACGGATCGGCCCCGAACACGGCCCGTACGACCTCCGTACGGCCCGCACCCACCAGGCCCGCGATCCCGACGACCTCTCCGGCGTGCACCTCGAAGCTCACGTCGTGGAAGACCCCGTCGCGGGTCAGCCCCTGGACGGAGAGCAGCGCGGCCCCCGTCTCGGTGCGTTCGCGCGGGTACTGCTGCTCGATGGACCGCCCGACCATGAGGCGTACCAGCTCCTCCTGCGGGGTGGTGGCGGGCACCTGGCCCACGCTCTTCCCGTCGCGGATCACCGTCACCCGGTCGCCCAGGGCGGCGATCTCCTCCAGGTGGTGTGTGATGAAGACGATCCCGACGCCGTCGTCCCGCAGCTGCCGCACGATCGCGAAGAGCTTCTCCACCTCCTCCGAGGTGAGGACGGCGGTCGGCTCGTCCATGATCAGCACGCGTGCGTCCAGGCTGAGGGCCTTGGCGATCTCGACCATCTGGAGCCGGGCGATACCGAGTTCACGCACCCGGGCCCGCGGCGACACGTTCACACCGACCCGCTTCAGCAGGACCTCGGCGTCGGCCTCCATCCGCTTGCGGTCGATCATCCCGAAGCGGCGCGGCTGCCGGCCCAGGAAGATGTTCTCGGCGACCGTGAGGTCGGGTACGAGGTTGAACTCCTGGTAGATGGTGGCGATCCCGAGCCGCTCGGAGTCCTGCGCACCGTGGATGCGCACCTCCTCGCCGCCGGCCAGGATCCGCCCCGTGTCGGGGGTGTAGGCGCCGGAGAGCATCTTGATGAGGGTGCTCTTGCCCGCGCCGTTCTCACCGAGGAGTACGTGCACCTCGCCCCGGCGCAGGTCGAAGTCGACGCCGTCGAGCGCGACCACGCCGGGGAAGGACTTCCGTATGCCCTCGATGCGCAGCAACTCGTCCGGGTTGCTCACGACGTGCTCCTTTGCACAGGGGTGGGGGTCTGCGGGACAGGGGTGGGGGTCTGCGGGGGGTGGGGGACGCGGCCCTCGCCGCACGAGCGGCGGACGACGAGCCGGGCCGGGAGTGTGACGGACTGCGGGGGCCGTCCCTCGATGCGGTCGACCAGCGCGCGTACGGCCGCGCGGCCGAGTTCACGGGTGGGCTGGGCGATGGCGGTGACCGGGGGGTCGGTGTGCACGAACCACGGGATGTCGTCGAAGGCGGCCAGTGCTATGTCACATGGCACCCGCAGCCCCCGCGCCCGCACCGCGTCCAGCGCCCCCAGCGCCATCAGGTTGTCGGTGGCGAACACGACCTCGGGCGGCTCGGGCAGGTCCAGGAACCCCTCGGTGACCCGGCGCCCGCTCTCCGCCTGGAAGTCGCCCTGGCCGATGTAGGCGTCGGGGAGGGGGACGCCGTACTCGGCGAGTGCCTCGCGGAAGGCCTGGACGCGTTCGCTGCCGGTGGTGGTCGCCGCAGGCCCGGCGATGATCGCGACCCGCCGGTGCCCGAGCCCACACAGGTGGGCGACGAGATCGCGGATCGCGGCCCGCCCGTCCGCCCGCACGACGGGGACGTCCACCCCCGGGATCCACCGGTCGACGAACACCATCGGCGTCCCGGCCCGCGCCGCCTCCAGCATCAGCGGCGAGCCGCCGTCGGTGGGGGAGACGAGCAGGCCGTCGATCCGCCGGTCGAGCAGCGTCCGTACATGGTGGTCCTGCAGTTCCGGCCGCTCGTCGGCGTTGCCGATGATGACGCTGTAGCCGAGGGCGCGGGCCGCCTCCTCGACCGAGCGGGCCAGCTCGGTGAAGTAGGGGTTCATCACGTCGCTGATGACCAGGCCGAGGGTGTGGGTCTGGTCGGTGCGCAGGGAGCGGGCGACGGCGTTCGGGCGGTAGCCCAGCGTCGCGACGGCGGCCAGGACGCGGGTACGGGCGTCGGCGCTGACCGACGGATGGTCGTTCAGGACCCGGGACACCGTGGCGACGGAAACCCCCGCCTCGGCGGCGACGTCCTTGATGCTCGCCATCGCCGCTCCACCTCCTTGTGGAATCGATTACACGGCTGCGTGTACCGAGGATTGGAATCGATTACACGACGCCGGGGCAAGGCCCTGGAGGTGGCCGAAATCCAATCGTGACCGAAGGTGAGCCGGAGGGGACTGGCTCACTTGCGGCCTGACCTGTGGGATTGCGGGCATGGCGATGACGATGACGCGAAGCGAACGACGTGAGGGCGCGCTCCTGCTGTTCGTCGCCCTCATGGAAGGCTCCCTGATCGCCACCGGGAAGCTCTCCCCGGCCTGGGCGGTCACGGTGTCGGTGCTGTACCTGGTGTTCCTGGCGGTCTACGTGCGGGACCTCGTCCGGCGTCGCCAGGGCCGCTAGGCGGTCGCCGCCGCCGTGGCACCGTCCAGGTGCCTGATGACGGCCGGTACGTCGGTGCTCTCCGTGTGCCGGATCACTTCCAGGGCCGGCCGGACGATGCCGCCGGGGCGTGCGATCAGCCGGGCGAGCACGGTGGCCCGGGTGTCGAGCCGTTCGATGGTGGCGGCGCGCTCCGCCGCGTTCTGGCCGGCCAGCAGGACGGCGTTGTACCAGGCCTCCGCGCGGGACTCGCGGATGCTGAAGTCGAGGATCCGCTCGTCCGTGCGGCCGCCGACCTTGTCCAGCAGCGACAGCAGGGGCGACAGGGCGTCGACGGAGTCCTGCACCGTCAGCACCACGCGCGCGAGAATGTCGTTGATCAGCAGGAAGTCGTGCCGCAGCGCCTGTATGTCCGTGCCCGGGTCGGTGCCCGCGGCGGCGACGGCGAGGTCGAGGTTGATGTGCGCGTTCACGCCGAGCACCAGGTGCTGGACGATGACGGTGTCGGCGTCGTCCAGCAGCCCGAACGTCTCGCGCCAGCAGCGCGGCCCGCTCCGGTCCCGGCGCCAGGCGTCGTACGCGTCGAAGTAGCGGTTGCCGAAGAGCGTGTCGAAACGGTCCATGCGGGGGCCGTCGTCGAACAGCCCGTCGTGTATGGCGGTACGGATCTCGACGGTCACCTGCCGGTACAGCGCCGCGAAGTACCCGATCCGGTCACCGGTGCGTTCGGCCTCCCGCACGATCCCGGCGAGTCCGTCCACCACGTCGTCGATGTTCTGTGCCGTCATGCCCAGTTCCCCTTCCCGGCAGACCGGTTCACAGACCCGTCCTACCACCGAGCGGCGGCGGGCGGGGCCGAACTCACCAGCGGACTGCGGTGAAGTCCACCGGGCGGGGCGTGAGTTTGCGAGTCCGTGTCGTCAAGTGCCTTATGCGCGCGGCCATTTCCTGGTGGGGGAGGTGGCGGCGGTCGCCGTGGCCCGGCAGCAGCCACTCGAAGTGCAGCCGGTCGGCGGTCCGGGTCAGGGAGGTGGCCAGTTCGCGGATGGAGTACCAGGTGACGCTGTCGGCCACCTCGATGTCCGCCGTCGTACGCGACCAGTAGAAGCTGTCGCCACTGAAGCAGTACCGCTCGTCGGCGAGGTAGAGCACGCTGCCCCGGGTGTGTCCGGGGAAGGGGACGGCGAGGACGCCGTCGGCGATCTCGGCCGGTTCGGGGCCGCGCAGTACCCGGTCGGCGTCCGGGGCGGCGGCGAGGTCGCCCTCGTGGATCCACAGCCGGGCGTGGAAGCGGTCGGCGTACCTGCGGCCGTGCGCGGCGTGGTCGCGGTGGGTGAGGAGTACGTCGGTGACGGGCCCCGGCGCCTCGTAACGGGCGGCGAGCGCCGGGCTCCAACGCGGGGTGTCGATCATCATCGACGTGCCGTCGGGGCGGCGCAGGAGGTAGGAGTTGGCGCCCGCGGTGTGCGGGGAGTTGTGGCCGCACAGCAGCACGGTGCCGGTGTCGTCCAGGGGCATCGGGAACGGGTCCCGGGCCGGGTCCAGCCGCCCGCCCGGTGGCCGGACGGACCGGGTGGGGCAGGCGTGCGCCGCCGCGTGCAGCCGCGCCGCCTCCGCCGTGTCGCGCGGCTGGCGCAGTACGGCTGACCTTCCCGCGACCTCCCCGACGAGCCCCGGGGCGAGCTGCCGCGCCACATCGCAGTTGGTGCAGCGCCCGTCCACCCGCCAGCCGTGCCCGGCCTGTTCGGTTCCCATGACCCGGTCCCCTTCCGTTCCCGTACCGCAGGTCTCCTCAGAGGTATCCCGGGCCGTGCGGAAAGCGGAAGGGGGTCAGGACCTGGCGCCTTCGGCAGGGGGCTGCTCTGCCGGAGGTGTCTCGCGGTGGCTCACATCTCCTTCGGCTTGAACACCGCGAAGGTCGCGCCCTGCGGGTCGGCGACCACGGACATGCGGCCGGCCATCATCTCGAACGGCGGTGCGAACACGGTGCCGTTGCGCTTGACCAGGGCGTCCACGGTGGAGTCGACGTCGTCGACCGCGAAGTAGGTGAGCCAGTGCGGCGGGACGCCGGGACGGTCGTCGCCGAGCTGGGCGGCCCCGCCGACGCTCCGGCCGCCGACGTTGAGCGACCAGTAGGTCCCGTCGGCGCCCTCCATCGGCTGGATCTCGATCCCGAAGGACTCGCCGTAGAAGCCGGTGGCGGCGGGTACGTCGCTGGTGTTCAGCTCGTTCCAGATCAGCGCGCCCGGCTCGTTGACGATCCCCGCGCCGTGGAAGTCGCCCGGCTGCCACACCCCGAACACCGCGCCCTGCGGATCGGCCGCGATCAGCATCCGGCCGATGTCACCGACGTCCATCACCGGGGCGATCAGCGTGCCGCCCGCCGAGACGATCGTGTCCTGGGTGGCCTGTGCGTCGGTGCTGGCCAGGTAGGTGGTCCAGACGGTCGGCGGCTCCGGCTGCCCCTCGGGTGCCATGGCCGAGCCGATGCCGGCCACCGGCTTGCCGTGCAGGGTGCAGACCGCGTACCCGCCGAAGTCGGCCCCGCCGACCTCGCCCTGCCAGCCGAACAGGTCACGGTAGAAGTCCAGCGCGGCCTGCTGGTCCTGCGCCATCAGATCGACCCAGCAAGGGGTTCCGGTCGGGTACGGAGTAGTGACTTCGGGCATCTCCAGCTCTCCCTGCGCGCGAAAAAGTTCCCCGCCGCCCACCCTCACCGCCCTGGCCGGTTTCCGCCACCGGAACGGCCGGGGTTTTACGGTCCGCTCACCGGGAGGCGGTCCCCGGCCGGGTCACGCCCCCCGGCGCTGCGGCGGCGCCAGGAACTCGGGCTGGTCCAGCAGGCGCAGCCAGCTGCCGTCCGGCTGGCGCCTGACGACCTGGGCCCGTGCGCCGGTCCCGTCCTTCGGCGGGGTCGAGGTGAGGGCGATGTCGCCGCTGAGCAGCGTCGGCAGCGGCTGCTCCGGCTCGAAGCGCGGACGGCCGGCCAGCACCTTCTCCCACAGCGCGCGGATCGCCTCCCGCCCCACCGTCAGCTCGCCGGGCGGGAAGGCCAGCACCGCGTCCTCCTCGTAGAGCGCGGCGACCCCGGCCGCGTCGCCGGCGTTGGACCGCTCGACGAACAGGCGGGTGATGTCCTCGGGCCGCATGGCCTTCTCGTACTCCGTCATGGGACGCCTCCTCGGCTCGGACTTCGGTGTCCTCCAGGGTGGTCGGCGAAGTGCCAGAATTCCAACAGATAGATCTTCTGTGAACTAGAATTCCCAGTCATGGATGTGCGGGTGCGGGTGCGGGTGCGGTCGTGGGAGTTCGGGAGTTGAGGTCATGGAGCTGAGGCAGCTGGAGTACTTCGTCGCGGTCGCCGAGGAGCGGAACTTCACACGGGCTGCCGAGCGGGTGCGCATCAGCCAGTCCGGGGTCAGCGCCCAGATCCGCCAGCTCGAACGTGAGCTCGGTGCCGAGCTGTTCGACCGGTCGGCCCGCACGGTCACCCTCACCGTCGCGGGCCAGGCCGCGCTCGACTACGCCCGCGCCGCGCTCACCGCGGCCGGGGCCGTCGGCCAGGCGGTGGGGGAGGTGACCGGCCTGATCCGGGGGCGGCTCACCGTCGGGATGGTCATCGGCTGCACCCTCACCCCGCTGTTCGACGCCCTCGCCGCGTTCCACGGGGCGCATCCCGGTGTGGAGCTCCTGCTGCTCGAGGACGGCTCGGACCGGCTCGTCGACGGTGTCCGCAGCGGGGCCGTGGACCTGGCGCTCGTCGGGACCGCGAGCGCCACCCCCGACGGGCTGGAGGCGCTGACCGTCATCAGCGAGCGGATCGTCGCCGCCGTCCCGGCCGGGCACCCCCTGGCCGGCCGGGAGCGCCTCGCCCTGCGGGACCTGCTGAGCCATCCGATCGTGTGCATGCCGACCGGGACCGGCCTGCGCGCGGTGTTCGACCAGGCCTGCGCCACGCAGAATCTCCGGCCCACGATCGCACTGCAGGCCAGTGCCCCGGACGCCATCGCCGACCTCGCCGCGCGCGGGCTCGGCGTGGCAGTCCTCAGCGAGTCGATGGCCGCGGGCCACCGTGACCGGCTCGTCGCCCGCACCGTCGACGACGTCGAGACGCCGGCGCTGCTGGCCCTGGTCTGGCGGGGCGCGCACAACCCGCCGGTCCGCGAGCTGATCGTGCACAGCCGACGGGAGTTCACCCGGGCCGGTTTCACCCTGGCCGACGCCGACGCCGACGCCGACGCCGACGCCGACGCCGACGCCGACGCCGACGCCGACGCCGACGCCGACGCCGACGCCGACGCCGACGCCGATACGAAATGAGCTGCGGTCACGCCGACTTCGGCTGCGGCTGTGGCTGCCAGGTGCCGTCCAGCGGTACGCCGGCGGCCGCCGCGACCCGGTCGCGGGACTCCAGCAGGCGGGTCCGCAGTGCCCGCAGGTCCACGTCGACCAGTACGCCGTCGCGCTTGACCACGCGGCCCGCGACCAGAACCGTGTCGACCAGGCCCGGGTGACCGGCGGCGACGATCGTGCCGGCCGGGTCGGTGACCGGGAAGACGGTGAGGTCGTCGGTGCGCAGCAGGATCACGTCGGCGTCCTTGCCGGGAGTGAGGCTGCCGGTGCGGGCGGCGAGGCCCAGGGCGTGGGCGCCGTCGACGGTGGCGAACTCCAGCAGGTCACGGGAGTCGAGGCCGCCGTCCAGGCCGCGCTGTACGACATAGGTGGTGCGCATGGTGGAGAACATGTCGCCGCCGACCGACGGGACGTCGTCGATGGACAGGGTCGGGCGCAGGCCGGCGGCGAGCATGCGGCCGGTCATCGGCCACCCGAACCCCATCTTCAGCTCGACGTCCGGGCTGACGGACACCGAGGCGCCGGCGTCGGCGAGCATCCGCAGCTCGTCGTCGCCGAGCCCGTTTGCGTGCACGAACGTCGTGGTGTCCCGCAGCAGTCCGTGCTCGTGCAGGTCGGCGACCGGGCGCCGGACCCCTTCGGACTCGACGTGCAGGCTGCTGCGCAGACCGAGTTCGGCCGCCAGCTTCAGCTCGTCCGCGACGGTGTCGAAGGAGGTGTCCTCCGCGCCGCGCAGCCCGAACGACATGGTGAGCAGGCCGTCGTCCGAGGAGAGCACGGCCCGTACGCGCCGGATCTCGGCCTCGACCGGGTCGGCGGTGCCCCACCCGGCACCGTGGCAGAAGACCGACCGCCCCGGAGCGTCGCGCAGTGCCGCGACACCGGCGTCCGCGTGCTCGGGGCTCCGCGCGCAGTGGAACCAGTCGAGCATCGTGGTCACCCCAGAGTGCAGGGCCTCCAGGCGGCCGAGCAGGGTGCCCAGGTAGACGTCCTCGGGCTGGTAGCGGGGCTTGAGCGTCCTGTGCATCGCCTGCGCCCACTCGGGGAACGTCCAGTCCGCGCCGACCCCGCGGAAGGCGGTCTGCCAGGTGTGCCGGTGGGTGTCGACGAAGCCGGGCATGACGATCCGGTCCGTCGCGTCGATCACCTCGGCGTCCGGGGCGTCGACGTCCTCGGCCACCTCGGCGATCACACCGTCCTCGATCAGTACGTCACCGCGTGCGAGATCGCCGACGGCCGGGTCCATGCTGACCACGGTGCCGCCGGTGAGCAGGATCCTCATCAGAAAACTCCTCTGCGAAAAGTGGTGGTTCGTCCGCATTGACGATGCGGACAAGTCTTGTCGCGCGGCGCGTGGATGTAAGCCGATCCTGGCAACGTCGGCAGGAAATTGCGCCGAGGCAGGGCATTGGATGGTGGTAAAGGGAGGCGGTGAAGCAATAATCTGCCCCCATGGATGATGTGGATCGGTCCATCCTCGCCGTGCTCGAGAAGCACGGGCGGATCAGCAACGCGGAGCTCGCCGCGCGGGTCGGCCTGTCGCCGTCACCGTGCCTGCGGCGCGTGCACCGCCTGGAGGAGACCGGGGTGATCCGCGGCTACCGGGCGGAGATCGACCCGGCGGCCGTGGGCCGCAGTCTCCGGGTGTTCGCGGGTGTCCGCCTGATGCGGCACAACCGCGGTGACGTGGCCGCGTTCGAACGCGCGGTCGTCCAGCTTCCCGAGGTGGTCCATGTTCACCACGTCACCGGCAACTACGACTACCTGCTCCAGGTCGAGGTCGCCGACCTGCCGGCCTACGAGGCCTTCCACGCCAACCGGCTGGCCGACCTGCCCGGAGTCGCCACGGTCAGCAGCTACGTCACCATGAAGACGCTCTGACTCAGGTGCGGCTGCCCGCGGCCACCGAGTCGGCCGCCGCGACCACGTCGGCGACCAGGTCGGCCGTGTCCTCCGTGCCCGCGGCCAGCCGGACCAGACCCGGTGGGACCGCGGCGGCGATCTGCTCCTCGTCGAGCATGCCCCGCCACATGGAGGCCGGGTGCACGGCCAGCGACTCCACGCCGCCGAGGCTGGCCGACCGGCGGGCGTAGCGCAGCCGGCCGAGGAACGCGTCGGCCGCCTCGAAACCGCCGGTGAACTCGACGCTCAACACTCCGCCGAACCCGGTCATCTGATCGGCCGCCAGCTTGTGCTGCGGGTGGGAGGCCAGGCCGGGATAGTGCACCCGGCTCACGGCCGGATGGGCGTCCAGCGCCTCCGCGAGCGCCTGGCCGTTGGCGTTGTGCCGGGGCATCCGCAACGGCAGGGTGCGCATCCCGCGCAGCAGCAGCCACGCGTCGAACGGCCCGAGTACGGCACCGGTGAGCAGACCGGTGTCCCAGACCTTGTCCAGGAGCTCGGCCGGACCGGCCAGCACTCCGGCGGACACATCGGTGTGGCCGTTGAGGTACTTGGTCGCGCTGTGCCAGACCAGGTCGACGCCGAAGTCCGCCGGGCGCTGGTTCAGCGGGGTGGCGAAGGTGTTGTCGGCCATGGTCGGCACGTCGTGCGCGCGGGCGAGGTCCGTGACGGCGCGCAGGTCGGTGATCTGGAGCAGGGGATTGCTCGGCGTCTCCACCAGGATCAGGCGGGTCCGGGGGGTCAGCGCCTTGTCGAACGCGCCCGGATCGGTCTGGTCGACCAGCGTGGTCGTCACGCCGAACCGGGGCAGCAGGTTCAGCAGCACCGAGGCCGTCCCGCCGTAGGTCGACCGCTGCCCGACGACATGGTCACCCGCGGAGACCAGAGCCAGTACGGCGGTGGTGAGCGCGGCCATCCCCGACGCGGTCACCATGGCCGCCTCGGTCCCCTCCAACTCCGCGACGACGGCCGCGACCTGGGCGTGGTTCGGGTTGCCGAAGCGGGTGTAGAAGTCCTGGCCGCGCGGGTCCACGGCGGCCCGCGCGAACGTCTCGCCGTCCGGGGCCGAGAAGGCCGCCGTCTGGTAGATGGGCGGGGCCACGGCGCGCTGCGGAAGGACCTCGCGATCGGCGTGGACGGTGACTGTGCTGCTGCCCGGCATGGTTGCGAGCCCCTTCCGTGGTCGGTCGGTGTGACGCGGTCAAGCGTGACCGACGGAACCGGGGAGGCGAACGAATCCCGGCAACATCGGCAGTATATTGCGCGGCGACCGGGGCGCAGGATTGTGCTAGTAGCAGATTCTGCGCAATTTCATGCTCACACGGTGATCGTGCCCCGGATGCAGACGGTCGTCGCACCGCTCACCCACACCGTGCCGTCCGCGTCGGCGCCGACCTCGATGGTCGCGGCCCGTCCCACGCGCGCGCCCTGGGAGACCCGGTAGGCGGCCGGGGCCGCGCCGGTGGAGGTCAGCCACAGCCCGACGCCGGCGTTCATGCTGCCGCAGGCGGGGTCCTCGGGCACACCGCAGCGCGGCGCGAAGGTCCGCATCTCGAAGTCGTACGGCGACCCCTCGGGGTAGGCCCCGATCGCGCCGACCATCGCGTCCGGGATCCGGGACAGGTCGGGTTCGAGCGCCAGCACCTCCTCGGCGGTGGCCAGCCGGACGACGGCCCACCCAGGCCCGTTGTCGACCCACTGATGGGCGAGAACCCGCTCCCGCCCGATCCCGAACGCGCCGGCGATCTGCTCCACATACCCCTCGTCGAGCGCACCGTCCCGCACCAGCGGCGGCGCGGCGAAGGACAGCACACCCTCCCCGCGGCGCACGGTGACCAGACCGGCGCCGCACTCCTGCACGATCCGGTCCGCGTGCCGCGGCACACCGCCGCCGTCCAGCCACGCACGGGCCGATCCGAGCGTGGGGTGTCCCGCGAACGGCAGCTCACCATCCGGCGTGAAGATCCGCAGCCGGTAGTCCGCCCCGCCGAGGGTCGGAGCCACCACGAACGTGGTCTCGGACAGGTTCGTCCACTGCGCAACGAGCTGCATCTCCTCATCGGTCAGATCCACCCCGTCGAGGACGACCGCGACCGGGTTGCCCTGATAGGGCCTCGTCGAGAACACGTCGACCTGGACGAACGGGCGGGTGCGTGGCGGCATGGTCATCACGGCCTTTCGTCGACGGCATCAGCGCCATCACAGCGGGCGCCCGGACCGCGAGGACATGGCCAGTCCCAACAAAGTGGACTGGCTTACGCCGCGGGCGGCTCGGGGCCCGTGCTCAGCGCACCGCACGGACGACCAGCGAGGCGAGCTGTCGGCCCGCCACCGCGTCCAACGGCGCGTGGTCCAGCAGCAGTCGGTACCACAGCACGCCGTACACGACGTCGATCAGGAGCTCGGGATCCACGTCCGGGGCGATCTCCCCGCGTGTGATCGCCCGATCCAGGATTTCCCGCAGCGCGGCCCGACGACCGAACAGAAACCGGTCCCGGAACGCCGCGGCGAAGACCGGATCGAGCAGCGCCTGGGCCATCAGGCCGATCAGGACGGGACGCTGACCGCGCTGCTCGAAGGTCTCGCTCAGGAACGCCACCAGATCGGCGGGGAGGGAACCCTCGTCCGGAACCGTGATTCTCTCCGCTGCCAGGTCGAGCAGAGAGTCGAGCACGACGTCCGCCTTGGACGGCCACCACCGATAGATCGTCTGTTTGCCCACCCCGGCGCGGCCGGCGATCCCCTCCATGGTCAGCGCGGCATACCCGTGCTGCTGCAACTCATCCATGGCCGCGCTGAGGATGGCCCGCCGTGCCGTCTCGCTGCGCGGTCGTCCTGGTCGCCGATCACTCGTCATGGATCCCACTTTACAAGACGCGACGTCTCGATATAGAAACGAGACGCTACGACTCGAAAAGGAGGGGCGAGATGCGCGTTGTCATCATGGGCGGCACGTCCGGTATCGGTCTGGCCACTGCCCAGAACCTGACGGCCCACGGTGCCGAGGTGATCGTCACCGGCCGTGATCCGGAGAAGCTGGCCGCGGCCAAGCGGTGCGCGGCTGTCGCGGAACGGCTCGACGGCACATCCGAGGACGACGTCACGGCTTTCTTCGGCCGGATCGGCACGTTCGATCACCTGGTCCTTGCGTTCAGTCCGGGCGCCGTCGGCCTCGGACCACTCGCCGGCACCAAGTTGGCGGACGTCAGGGCGGCGTTCGACGGCAAACTCTTCCCGTACCTGTTCGCCATTCAGCAGGCCCGGGTGACCGGCTCCATCACGCTGATCTCCGCCTCGACAGCACGGTCGGGTCTGGCCGGGACGGTGGCGTTCGCCGCGGTGAACGGCGCGATCGAGCGCAGCGTGTCGCCCCTGGCCGCCGAACTCGCGCCCGTACGGGTCAATGCCGTCTCGCCGGGGGCCATCGACACTCCGTGGTGGTCCTTCCTGCCCGAAGAACAGAAGCAGGCACAGTTCGCGGCGGCCGCCGACACCGTGCCCGCGAAGCGGATCGGCCGGCCTGAGGACGTCGCCGACGCGGTCCGCTATCTCATCGGCGCGACCTACGTCACTGGCTCGATCCTGCCCGTCGACGGAGGGTTCACCGTGGCCTGACTCCAGCGGCGGGAGGTGCGGGCCGGCGGTCGGCCTACGCCGCGGCCAGCTCGCACCACACGTACTTCCCCCGGTTCCCGAACCTCGACAGCGGCTGCCACCCCCACAGATCCGAACAGGCCCGGACGAGCGCCAGCCCGCGCCCCTCCTCCACATCCCCGAGCCGCTCCAACCGCGCGGGCGGCTCCGGCGGTTCCGGGTCGGCGTCCCACGCGCCGATCCGGAGGGTGCCGGGCGGTGACCAGCGGACCCGCAGCGCGGCGGGCCCCTTCGTATGCCGTACGGCGTTGGAGACCAGCTCGGTGGCGAGGAGTTCGCCGACGTCGAGGAACCGGGTCAGCTGATGCGCGGTGAGGATCAGTCTGAGGGTGTGCCGGCTGACGGTGACGGCGCGGAGGTCGTTGGGGATGGTGAGCGTGTACTCCCAGGCTTCGGGCATGCGTCATCAACTCCGGTGATCGTGGGGGAGTTTCACTCGCGGTGGCGTTGCCGCGCCCGTCGTGGCAGGACGGGGCGGTGCACTTCCGCTGCGTGAGCGTTGCGTCACCGACGGTATGGGTAATCTGTTACCCGTGGCAAGCTGATCGCGTGATCCGCCCCCGAAAGAGGAGAGCAACTCATGGTCCAGAGGCGTGAGCCGACAGCCCGTCAGGTGCGTCTGGGTGTCGAGTTGCGCAGGCTCCGTGAGGCGGCCGGAATGACCGGTGCGCAGGCGGCAGCCCTTCTCGGGGCGAACAGGGTCCAGATCAGCCACATCGAGCTGGGGCTCACGGGCGTCAGCGAGGAGCGGGTGCGTCGACTGGCGTCCCATTACGCCTGCACGGACGCGGAGTTCGTCGAAGCGCTGGTCGAGATGGCCACCGACCGGACGCGGGGCTGGTGGGAGGAGTACCGGGGACTGCTGCCCACCTCGTTCATGGACCTGTCGGAACTCGACCACCATGCAGCGTTTCAGAAAGACGTGGCCATCCTGTACGTGCCGGGCCTGCTGCAGACGGAGGAGTACGCTCGCGCGGTCTTCTCTTCCCGACTCCCGGAACTGACCCGC
Organism: Streptomyces sp. NPDC104761; assembly: GCF_055583445.1. Classification (NCBI taxonomy): domain Bacteria; kingdom Bacillati; phylum Actinomycetota; class Actinomycetes; order Kitasatosporales; family Streptomycetaceae; genus Streptomyces; species Streptomyces sp. NPDC104761. The sequence continues at coordinate 386,250 of NZ_JBVJNZ010000008.1, forward strand.
GAGGAGCTGGAGTTGCGTGTCAGTCACCGAATGGCCCGCCAGACCAAAGTCGACTTCCCGCACGAGATCGTGATCCACGAGTCGGCGCTGCGCATCCGAGTCGGTGACCGTGCCGCCGCGAGGGCTCAACTCATCCGACTCCTGGAGCTGTCCGAAACGGAGCGCATCATCTTGCGAGCCATTCCCTTCGACCTGGATGGCTTCGCTGTGGCGTCCAGCACGATGACGTACGTAGGCGGTCCTGTACCCAAGCTGGACACGGTCTCCCGCGACGCTCCCCATGGCTCGGTCTTCCTCGATTCCGAGGCCCAACTCGGCACCTATCGAACACGTTTCCATAAGGTGGAGGGTGTATCGCTCGAACCGGATCGCTCGCGCGACTTCATCAACCGGCTACTGAAAGAGCTGTGAGGCCCCTATGGACAACTGGCGCAAGTCGTCCTACTCAGGCGAGGGCGACGGCAACAACTGCGTGGAGATATCCACCACCCCCACCCACACCGCCGTCCGCGACTCCAAGGCCCCGGCCGCTCGCACCCTCACCTTCCCGGCCGGAGCCTTCGCCGGCTTCGTCGAGGGGATCAAGGCTGCGGGGCGGCGACAGGAACCGTGACGCGGAGGGCGGCGCCCTGAAGTGCCGTGATCCGCTCGATGACGAGCCCCACCAGCACGGCTGCCGCGAGGAAGAGCGCCTCCGTCACCACGAGGAGGGCCATCGAGCCGGGGGCCGCCAGGTTCGCCGCCGTGAGCACCAGCGCGTGCCCGACCCAGGCGGCCCACCACAGATTCACCAGCGTCGTGTCCCGCTTCTCCCACGAGGGGGAGACGGCACGCCCGATGCCGAGGACGCAACCGCGCGGGGCGATGAGGTTGACCACCGGTATGAACCACGCGCCGATCGTCCAGCCCGGGCTCGGAACCGTGGCCCCGGGGGACAACTCCTGGGCGTTGCGCCGGGACCGGGCGAGCCACACGAGGAACAGGACGGTCGTGAGGGTCATCAGATCGACGAAGACCATGGAGACGTCGCCCGACCTCCGCAGGGACGCGTCCGAGGGGTGCAGATAGTGGTCCCGGAGCGCCACCGTACGGAACACGTCCGTCACGGCCGCCGCGGCGATCGCGGTCTGCGCGGCGCGGGCAAGGCGGCGGGGAGCTGTGCGGGTGGCGCTCGTCATCGTCTTCGGCCTGTCTCGGAGGTGTGTGCGGCGGTGGCGGACGCCGGGGCGGGGTGATCATAAGGTGTGATCGCCGTACAGCTGTGCGACTTTTGGTGCCCGGCAGCGGAGGGGCGCCTGCACGGGCGCCCATGAGGGGCGCTGGGGGCACCCCCGGCCGAAGGCTGGGGGAGGCACTGCGCGACAAGCCCCCACCTACCCGCCGCCGCTCGACGGCATCGCTGTCAGACCGCCCCGGTACCGTCGGACCATGGCTCAGCAGACGGGGACCCCCACCGGCGAACGGCGGCTCGCCACCGTCGAAGGCGTGCTCGAACGGATCACGTACGCGAACGAGGAGAACGGGTACACGGTCGCCCGCGTCGACACCGGCAGAGGCGCCGGTGACCTCCTCACGGTCGTCGGTGCGCTGCTCGGCGCCCAGGTGGGGGAGTCGCTGCGGATGGAGGGGCGCTGGGGGTCGCATCCGCAGTACGGGAAGCAGTTCACCGTCGAGAACTACACGACCGTGTTGCCCGCCACCGTGCAGGGGATACGGCGTTACCTGGGGTCGGGGCTGGTCAAGGGCATCGGGCCGGTGTTCGCCGACCGGATCACCCAGCACTTCGGGGTGGACACCCTGCGGATCATCGAGGAGGAGCCGAAGCGGCTCGTCGAGGTGCCGGGGCTCGGGCCGAAACGGACGAAGAAGATCGCCGACGCCTGGGAGGAGCAGAAGGCGATCAAGGAGGTCATGCTCTTCCTCCAGACCGTCGAGGTGTCGACGTCGATCGCCGTGCGGATCTACAAGAAGTACGGGGACGCGTCGATCTCGGTCGTGAAGAACCAGCCGTACCGGCTCGCCGCGGACGTCTGGGGCATCGGGTTCCTGACCGCCGACAAGATCGCCCAGTCCGTCGGGATTCCGCACGACAGTCCGGAGCGGGTCAAGGCCGGTCTGCAGTACGCCCTTTCCCAGTCCGCCGACCAGGGGCACTGCTACCTCCCCGAGGAGCGGCTCATCGCGGACGCCGTGAAACTCCTCCAGGCCGACACGGGCCTTGTCATCGAGTGCCTCGCCGAGCTGGCGGCGCCGCCCGAGGACGGGGAGGACCCGGGCGTCGTACGGGAGAAGCTCCCCGGCCCGGCCCCGGACGCCGAACCCGTCACCGCCGTCTACCTCGTCCCCTTCCACCGGGCCGAAGTCGCCCTCGCATCCCAGCTGCTGCGCCTGCTGCACACTGACGACGACCGGATGCCGTCGTTCCACGACGTCGCGTGGGACAAGGCGCTCGCCTGGCTGAAGGACCGCACCGGCGTCGACCTCGCCCCCGAGCAGGAGGCGGCCGTCAGGCTGGCGCTGACGGAGAAGGTCGCGGTGCTGACCGGCGGGCCCGGCTGCGGCAAGTCGTTCACCGTCAGGTCGATCGTGGAGCTGGCGCGGGCGAAGAAGGCGAAGGTGGTGCTCGCCGCTCCCACCGGGCGGGCGGCCAAGCGGCTCGCCGAGCTGACCGGGGCCGAGGCGTCGACCGTGCACCGGCTGCTCGAGCTGAAGCCGGGCGGGGACGCGGCCTACGACCGGGACCGGCCGCTCGACGCCGACCTGGTCGTGGTCGACGAGGCCTCGATGCTGGACCTCCTCCTCGCCAACAAACTGGTGAAGGCCGTGCCCCCCGGCGCGCATCTCCTCTTCGTCGGGGACGTCGACCAACTGCCCAGCGTCGGCGCCGGTGAGGTGCTCCGCGACCTGCTCGCCGAAGGCAGTCCCGTCCCCGCCGTCCGGCTCACCCGGGTCTTCCGGCAGGCCCAGCAGTCCGGGGTGGTGACCAACGCGCACCGGATCAACGCGGGACAGCACCCCGTCACCGACGGCATGAAGGACTTCTTCCTCTTCGTGGAGGACGAGACGGAGGAGGCCGGCAAGCTGGCCGTCGACGTCGCCGCCCGTCGGGTCCCGGCCAGGTTCGGGCTCGACCCGCGGCGTGACGTGCAGGTCCTCACCCCCATGCACCGCGGACCGGCCGGCGCCGGCGTGCTCAACGGCCTGCTCCAGCAGGTCATCACCCCGGCCCGGCCCGAGCTGCCCGAAAAGCGGTTCGGCGGGCGGGTGTTCCGGGTCGGCGACAAGGTCACCCAGATCCGCAACAACTACGAGAAGGGCGAGAACGGCGTCTTCAACGGCACCGTGGGAGTGGTCACCTCGCTCGACCCGGTCGACCAGCGCCTCACCGTGCTGACCGACGAGGACGAGGAGGTGCCGTACGAATTCGACGAACTGGACGAACTGGCCCATGCCTACGCTGTGACCATTCACCGTTCACAGGGGAGTGAATATCCGGCGGTGGTGATCCCGGTCACCACCGGAGCCTGGATGATGCTGCAGCGGAACCTGCTCTACACCGCGGTCACCCGGGCCAGGAAGCTGGTCGTCCTCGTCGGTTCGCGCAAGGCGATCGGCCAGGCGGTACGCACGGTATCGGCAGGTCGGCGCTGTACGGCGCTGGACTTCCGGCTCGCCCGGAGCGATCTCCGGAAAAATGATCGATCAAATGAGTCGTGAAGGTCACAGAGCCCTTCCACATAGAGAGACAAGGGGGCAGGATGAGCAGGTTGGCGGCACTGAGTGCCGCCAATGGGCCCAACGGTCGACCCCGAGTGCACTCTCCTGAGCCAAATGGGGGATGGTAGAGACAGTCAGGGCACCTCGAAGATGAGGCACTACGTCGGTGAGGGAAGACGTGAGCGACAACTCTGTAGTACTGCGGTACGGCGACGGCGAGTACACCTACCCGGTGGTCGACAGCACCGTCGGCGACAAGGGCTTCGACATCGGGAAGCTCCGCGCCCAGACCGGTCTCGTGACCCTGGACAGCGGCTACGGCAACACCGCTGCCTATAAATCCGCCATCACCTACCTCGACGGCGAGGCGGGCATCCTCCGCTACCGCGGCTACCCGATCGAGCAGCTGGCGGAGCGCTCCACCTTCCTGGAGGTGGCCTACCTGCTGATCAACGGTGAGCTGCCGACCGTGGACGAGCTCACGACGTTCAAGAACGAGATCACGCGGCACACCCTGCTGCACGAGGACGTCAAGAACTTCTACCGGGGTTTCCCGCGCGACGCCCACCCGATGGCCATGCTGTCCTCGGTGGTCTCCGCGCTGTCCACGTTCTACCAGGACAGCCACAACCCGTTCGACGCGAAGCAGCGCGACCTCTCCACCATCCGCCTGCTCGCCAAGCTTCCGACCATCGCCGCGTACGCGTACAAGAAGTCGGTCGGCCACCCGTTCGTCTACCCGCGCAACGACCTCTCCTACGTGGAGAACTTCCTGCGCATGACGTTCTCGGTGCCGGCGCAGGACTACGAGCTCGACCCGGTCGTCGTCTCGGCCCTGGACAAGCTGCTGATCCTGCACGCGGACCACGAGCAGAACTGTTCGACGTCGACGGTCCGCCTCGTCGGCTCGTCGCAGGCGAACATGTTCGCGTCGATCTCCGCCGGCATCTCCGCGCTCTGGGGCCCGCTGCACGGCGGCGCCAACCAGTCCGTGCTGGAGATGCTCGAGGGGATCCAGGCCAACGGCGGCGACGTCGACTCCTTCATCACCAAGGTGAAGAACAAGGAGGACGGCGTCCGTCTGATGGGCTTCGGCCACCGGGTGTACAAGTCCTTCGACCCGCGCGCCAAGATCATCAAGTCCGCGGCGCACGACGTCCTCTCGGCCCTCGGCAAGTCCGACGAGCTGCTGGACATCGCGCTCAAGCTGGAGGAGCACGCGCTCTCCGACGACTACTTCGTCTCGCGCAACCTCTACCCGAACGTGGACTTCTACACCGGCCTGATCTACCGCGCCATGGGCTTCCCGACCGAGATGTTCACGGTCCTGTTCGCCCTCGGCCGGCTGCCCGGCTGGATCGCCCAGTGGCAGGAGATGATCAAGGAGCCCGGCTCCCGCATCGGCCGCCCGCGCCAGATCTACACGGGCGTCGTCGAGCGCGACTTCGTGCCGGTCGAGGAGCGCTGAACGCGCGGGGCCTGTCCGGCGGATCGGGGCGCAGGAAAGTGACGGCCGCTGATTGACGCGGTGAGCGGGGCGTGGTGCGTGCAGCTGCAAGGCGGAGGAGGGAGTCGACGCGGTGGGGGCACCTCCCGGCCGAAGGCTGGGGGACGTCGGCGACTGACGACAACGCGGCAGATGCGCGTGCCACGCCCCGCGTCTGCGGCGTGATCCGTCGGACAGGCCCAGGCCGTACCGGCGTAGCAGAAGGCGCCCTGGAGCGCCGGTCCCCCCACGGGCCGGCGACCAGGGCGCCTTCCCGTGTCCCGGTGCGGATTCCCCCCACGGGATCCGGCCGGGCGCTCGGTGCGGCAGCGCCTGAATCGCTGCTTTGAGCACAACGAGCAGAGCTCGCCGTACTACTGCATCCAGTGATGCGGTGCGATCTGCCGGGACCCGTACCGCACGGGAGGGCCGCTCAAAGCTTCCCGTCGTACGTGCCCCGGCAACGCATCTCTGAGGAAGTCCCCCAAGACATCCCCAGATGCCAGGTCAGCGCCCCCCAAGACGCATCTCTGACATCGCCAACTTAGACCTTCGAACCCCTTCGATGGTTACGTTCACATCACTGTGATCTGCGTCTCTTGCATCTGTCCGATAGATGCGCAAGAGCCCCGATATGGCGATCGGAGCTCAAGCGTAAGGATGATGCGCGAGCCTTGTGAAGAGCTTATGTGAGGTGCGCGTTGGACTCTAGGGGGACTCATACATCCACCGAGCCGAACCGCCGGTAACTTTCAGCGGAAGGTGCGCAGCCGCAGACTGTTGGTCACCACGAAGACCGACGAGAAAGCCATCGCGGCCCCCGCGATCATGGGGTTGAGCAGGCCGGCGGCGGCCAGCGGGAGCGCGGCCACGTTGTAGCCGAAAGCCCACACCAGGTTGCCCTTGATGGTGGCGAGGGTCCGCCGGGACAGCCGGATCGCGTCCGCCGCCACCCGCAGGTCCCCGCGCACCAGGGTCAGGTCGCCGGCCTCGATCGCCGCGTCCGTCCCGGTGCCCATGGCCAGCCCCAGATCGGCGGTGGCCAGCGCCGCCGCGTCGTTGACGCCGTCGCCGACCATGGCGACCGTCCGCCCCTCGCACTGCAGCCGCCGTACGACGTCCACCTTGTCCTCGGGCAGCACCTCGGCGACGACCTCGGTGATCCCGACCGCGTGCGCGACCGATTCGGCCACTGCCCGGTTGTCCCCGGTCAGCAGCACCGGCGTCAGCCCGAGCGCGCGCAGCTCCCGGACCGCCTCGGCACTGGTCTCCTTGACCGTGTCGGCGACGGCGAGGACGCCCCGGGCCTGCCCGTCCCAGCCGGCGAGGACGGCCGTACGCCCCTCCTGCTCGGCCCGGGAGCGGGCCAGGGCCAACTCCTCCGGCACCACGTCGAAGAGGCGCCCCACGGCCACCTCGCGGCCCTCCACGCGCCCTCGTACGCCCCGTCCGGGGACGTTCGCGAAGTCCTCGACCGCGGGCAGTGCGCCGGCCTTCTCCTCGGCCCCCGCGGCGATCGCCCGGGCCACCGGATGCTCGGAGGCGTGTTCGAGGGCGCCGGCGAGCCGCAGCACCTCGTGCTCGTCGGTGCCCTGGACGGTGTACACCTCCTGCAGGCTCATCCGCCCGGTGGTCACCGTCCCGGTCTTGTCGAGGACCACGGTGTCGACCCGGCGCGTGGACTCCAGGACCTCCGGGCCCTTGATGAGGATGCCGAGCTGCGCGCCCCGCCCGGTGCCGACCATCAGCGCGGTCGGTGTGGCCAGGCCCAGGGCGCACGGGCAGGCGATGATCAGGACGGCGACGGCGGCCGTGAACGCGGCGGCCGTGTCCCCGGTGACGCCCAGCCAGACCCCGAAGGTGCCGAGCGCGATCAGGATGACGACCGGCACGAAGACGGCCGAGATCCGGTCGGCGAGCCGCTGCACCTCGGCCTTGCCGTTCTGCGCGTCCTCCACCAGCCGCGCCATCCGGGCGAGCTGCGTGTCGGCGCCGACCCGGGTCGCCGCGACGACCAGCCGCCCGCCCGCGTTCACGGTCGCGCCCGTGACGGCGTCGCCGACGGTCACGTCCACCGGGACGGACTCGCCGGTCAGCATCGAGGCGTCCACCGCGGACACCCCCTCGACCACGGTCCCGTCGGTGGCGACCTTCTCCCCGGGCCGTACGACGAACCGGTCGCCGACCGCCAGCGACGCCACCGGGACCCGCACCTCGCGCCCGTCCCGCAGCACCGCCACGTCCCTGGCGCCCAGTTCCATCAGCGCCCGCAGGGCCGCGCCCGCGCGCCGCTTGGAGCGTGCCTCCAGATAGCGGCCGAGCAGGATCAGCGCGACCACCCCGGAGGCCACCTCCAGGTAGATCGTGGACGCGCCGTCCATCCGGGCGACGGTGAGCCGGAACGCGTCGTGCATGCCCGGCATGCCCGCGTCGCCGAGGAACAGCGCCCACAGCGACCAGCCGAACGCGGCCAGCGTGCCGACGGAGACCAGGGTGTCCATGGTGGCGGCGCCGTGCCGGGCGTTGGTCCAGGCGGCCCGGTGGAACTGTGCGCCGCCCCAGACGACCACCGGGGCGGCGAGCGTCAGCGACAGCCACTGCCAGTTGTCGAACTGCAGCGCCGGGACCATCGCGAGCAGCACGACCGGGGCCGCGAGCAGCGCGGAGACCAGGAGGCGGTGGCGCAGGGCGGCGAGCTCGGGGTCCCGCTCCGGCCCGGCCTCCTGCGCCGGCTCCGGCTGCGGCTGCGGGGGTGCGGGCTCCTCGGCGGTGTAACCCGTCTTCACGACCGTGGCGATCAGGTCGGCGACCTGAACCCCCTGGGGGTATGTGACCTTCGCCTTCTCGGTCGCGTAGTTCACGGTGGCGGTGACGCCGTCCATGCGGTTGAGCTTCTTCTCCACCCGGGCGGCGCAGGAGGCGCAGGTCATGCCGCCGATGAGCAGCTCGACCTCGGACTCGCCCCCGGCCGGGCGCGGCAGGGCTATCGGTGTCTGTGCGGTGGTGCTGGTGGTGGTGCTGGTCGTCATGTCCGGACTCCAGACAACGGACCGGACCGCGCGGAGCCAGTATCAGCTGGTCGGCACGGCCCGGCGGAGAGATACGTTTCCGTCGTACGTACTGCTCGTGGTGCGTGTCGGTGCGGGTGGCCGCGGCCCTCAGGCGCGGCCGGCGAGCTCGAAGCCCGCCTCGTCGACGGCGGCGCGGACCGCCTCCTCGTCGAGCGGGGCGGCGGAGACGACCGTGACCTCGCCGCTGGCCGCGACGGCCGTCACCGAGCTGACGCCGGGCAGGGCGGAGATCTCTGCGGAGACGGAACCCTCACAGTGTCCGCAGCTCATGCCGGTCACCTTGTAGACGGCGGTCACGGAGCCCGGTGTGTCGGTCTGGGCGGTCATGTCGTTCTCCTCGTCGAGGCGGGTGGGGCCGATGGGGCCCACGAGGGAACCCCACTCTCGTCACACTATACCCCTAGGGGGTATTTCTCCAAGAGGGGTCGCGGCGCGCCAGCGAGATCACCCAGGCGACGCCGAACAGCGAGACGAGTACCAGCAGGCCGACCGAGAACACCGAGAAAAGGTGCTCCTGTGCCGCGCTGGGACGCGGGATGTACCCCTCGGCGAACAGCTGCGGCTCCATCCCGGTCCCCACCAGATGCGCCACCAGCCAGATCGCGATCCCGTGCGTGGAGTCCCACAGGGCGTGCAGCAGGGCGACCCCGACGTACGCGGCGACGACGGGGGCGGTGACGCGGAAGCGGCCGTTCGGCCGGCGGAAGGAGAGCAGGACGCCGCCGGCGATCGCCGTCCACAGGCCGTGCCCGAAGGGGGCCACCACCCCGCGCAGGATCTCCGTCTCGATCAGCGCGCGCAGGTCGACGCCCGCGGTGGAGACGGCCGCGTTGAACGCGTACCCGGCGCTCTCCAGGGCCGCGAAGCCGAAGCCGACCGCGGCGCCGAGCACCAGCCCGGCCCGCATGCCCCGGATCCCGGGCAGCCGGCGCAGCACGAACACCAGCGCGCCGAGCTTCACCGCCTCCTCGATCAGGCCGACGCAGACGAACATCCCCCAGGAGGGGCGGACCAGGTAGGACTCCACCACCGAGGCGCCCAGCACCCCGAGCGTGCCGCCGGTCAGGAAGCAGCCGAGGATCGCGCTGACCCCGAGGTCGCGGCCGTGCCGCTCGTACGCCCACAGCACGAAGACGACCGGGACGAGAAAGCTGCCGAGCAGGATCAGCGTCGGCAGCAGGGTGGTGTCCCTCGTCGTGTACGTGACCACCGTGGTCAGCGCCCACAGGGCGAGCCCGCCGCCGAGGCAGCGCCGCCACAGGCCGGCGCGGATCCGGGGGTACGGCGGTGGCGGCTGCTGCGGACCGGGGATCCGGGCCTGCGGGCGGCCGGGCGGCGGAGAGTGGGTCACGGCGGGTCCCCCTTGTGCTCCTGCGGGTGCGGGTGGCGCTCGTCGGCTCGGCATCGGCGCGGGATCGGCGCGAGACCGGTGCGATTTACCCGCACTTTAGGCAGATGTACCGCATGTCGCAGTCTGGGGGGTTCGAGCGGGTGGCGGGTCAGCCGGCGGAGCGGCCTGGGCGTTCGCCTACCAGGGGTTCCAGGTAGCGGGTGAGCACGTCCTTGATCTCCTGGATGTACGCCTGGCGCTCGGCGCCCTCGTGGCTGAGCACCAGCTCGAGTCCCGCCTTGTAGATGCCGAGGCTGACGTGTGCCGCGCGCGTGATGCGGGCCTTGTCGGCGTCCGGCGGGAAGAGCGAGGCGAGCAGGCCCTCGACGCGGCCGAGCAGGTTGGTGTGCAGGGCGTCGTGGGCCTCGGTGATCCCCCCGGGCACGTCGGGGCCGTGCATCAGCGCGAAGAACACGGGGTGCTCGGTGTTGAAGGCGGTGAGGCGGTCCACGGTGGCGCCGACCGCGTCCGTCAGCGAGGTGCCGGGGTCGATCGGCGCCAGCGCCTCGCCGTAGGTGTCCCGCAGGTCGTGCATGAGCCGGTCGCCCAGCTCGACCGCGATCGCCTCCTTGTTCGGGAAGAACTGGTAGAGCGTGCCGGGCGAGACGCCGGCCTCCCGGGCGATGGCGTTGGTGCTGGCGGCCGTGTAGCCCGAGGTGCAGAAGACCGAGGCGGCGGCTTCGAGCAGCTGCTGGATGCGCCGCTCGCCGCGGGCCTGCCGGCGGCGCGGCTGTTCCTTGGCCGTGGCCGTGGCCGTGCCGTCGGGACCGTGGGGGCCGTCGGGCTGCTCTGGCATGTCGGGCTTGTCGGACACGCGTTATCCCCAGCTCTCCGAACGCGATTGACAAACACGAGCGGTCGCTCGCATTCTTGGAAAACGCGAGCGACGGCTCGTGTTTGCCAGTCTAAAAGGCAATGGCCGAACCATGCTGCCCTGTGCACGAAGCGGATGCGTACCGGCAGGCAGTGGTCAGGGTGAAGGGGACACCGCAGGATGACCGAAGTCAACAGGCCCTCGGCGGCCGGGAGCGGGGCCCGCCCAGGGGGCTGGACCAGGTTCGTGACCGCCCGCCCACGGCTCTCGCTGCTGCTCGCCCTCGTGATCACCGCGCTCGCCGTGCTGGCCGGCAGCGGGGTCGCCGACCGGCTGGGCAGCGGCGGCTGGGAGGACCCGGCCGCCGAGTCGACGTACGCGACGAAGGCGCTGGAGCGCGAGTTCCCGGACTCCCAGCCCAACCTGCTCCTCCTGGTGGACGCGCGGGGCGGCTCGGTGGACAGTCCGGCGGTGGCGGCCGAGGCGAAGTCCCTCGTCACCCGGCTGTCCGGCGAGAAGGGCGTCATGGGCGTCGGCTCGTACTGGCAGACCAGGTCGCCGTCCCTGCGCGCCGAGGACGGCCACGAGGCCCTGATCGCGGCCCGCATCACCGGTGACGAGAAGGCGGCCGCCGACACCCTGGACCGCATCGCCCCGCACTACCGGGGCGCGCACGGACCGGTGACCGTGAAGGTCGGCGGCATGGTGGCGGTCCGCAGCGACATGCAGACGATCATCAAGGAGGACCTGGCCCGCGCGGAGCTGATCGCCCTGCCCATCACCCTGGTCCTGCTGGTGATGGTGTTCGGCAGCGCGATCGCCGCCCTGCTCCCGCTGGGCATCGGCATCGTCGCCATCCTCGGCACGAACGCGGTCCTGCGCGGCATCACGTCCTTCACGGACGTCTCGGTCTTCGCGATGAACCTGACTACGGCCCTCGGCCTGGGCCTCGCCATCGACTACGCGCTCTTCATCGTCCGCCGTTTCCGCGAGGAACTGGCCACGGGCGCCGACCCGCTGACGGCGGTCGGCACCACCCTGCGCACCGCGGGCCGCACCGTGCTGTTCTCGGCCCTGACGGTGGCCGTGTCCCTGGCGGCGATGCTCGTCTTCCCCCAGTACTTCCTCCGCTCGTTCGCCTACGCCGGCATAGCGGTGGTCCTGCTGGCCGCGGCCGCCGCCCTGATCCTGCTCCCGGCCGCGCTGATCCTGCTGGGCGACCGGGTCAACGCGCTGGACCTGCGCCGGCTGTTCCGCAGGGGCCGGCAAGCCCGGCCCTCCGGCGCCGGGGGCACGGCCTGGGCCCGCGCCGCGAGCCTGGTGATGCGCCGGGCCCCGCTCTTCGCCGTCGCCACCACGGCCTTCCTGATCGTCCTCGGACTGCCGTTCCTGGGCGTGAAGTTCGGCACCGCCGACGACCGTCAGCTCCCGGCCGGCGCCGAGTCCCACGTCGTCCAGCAGCACATCAGGGACGGCTTCCCCGGCAACCCCGGCGGCGACCTCGAAGTCCTGGCCGAGGGCGGGGCGACCCGGGCGCAGTACGCGGCGTACAAGGAGCGGGTGGCGGCCCTGCCGCAGGTGTCCGGGGTGGCCGGGCCCCTGGTCAAGGGCGACGCGGCGTACTTCACGGTGCAGCCGAAGGGCGAGGCGGTGGGCGACGGCGCCCAGCGCGTGGTGGGCGAACTGCGCGCGCTGAACACGCCGTTCGACACGAAGGTGACGGGCACGGCGGCGGTCCTGGTCGACTCCAAGCACGCCATCGGGGAGCGCCTGCCCTGGGCGGCGGCGATCATAGCGATCGTCACCCTGCTGCTGGTCTTCCTCCTCACCGGCAGCGTCCTCATCCCCGTACAGGCGGTCCTGCTCAACGCGCTCAGCCTCACGGCGATGTTCGGCGCGGTGGTCTGGGTGTTCCAGGACGGCCACCTCTCGAACCTGCTCGGTTTCACCAGCCCCGGCTCGATCGAGACCACGCTCCCGGTCCTGATGTTCTGCGTCGCCTTCGGTCTCTCGATGGACTACGGGGTGTTCCTGCTCTCCCGCATCAAGGAGGAGTACGACAGGACCGGCGACCACGAGCGGGCGGTCCGGCTCGGTCTGCAGCGCACCGGGGGCCTGATCACCGCGGCGGCGATCATCCTGGCGGTCGTGATGGTGGCGATCGGCACCTCCCGGGTCACCAACACCAAGATGCTCGGCCTCGGCATCGCCCTGGCGGTCCTGATGGACGCCATGGTCGTCCGCAGCCTCCTGGTCCCGGCCATCATGCGCCTCACCGGCAAGGCCACCTGGTGGGCACCGGGCCCCCTGCGCCGCTTCCACGACCGGTTCGGGTTGAGCGAGGGCGAACAGCGGCCGCCCCAGGCGGACGCACCCCACTCGGCCGCGCCCGAACCGGCCGGCCGCGCCTGAACCGCCCGCGCCCGGGTCGGACGTGCCCGAGCCGGCCGCGCCCCACTCGGCCGCGACCCGGGTCGGACGCGCCTGAACCGGCCGCGGCCCGGGTCGGACGTGCCTGAGCTGGACGCGCCCCACTCGGCCGCGACCCGGGTCGGACGTGCCTGAGCCGGCCGCGGCCCGGGTCGGACGTGCCTGAGCTGGACGCGCCCCAAAGGGGCGCGGGGAACTGCGCGACCAGCCACGACGGCGCCGCAGTCGGCGTCGGGCACCCGGCACCCGGCATCGGGCCCCGGCACCCGGCACGGCACTCGGCACCCAGCACCCGGCAGCTGCATCCCGCACAAGGCGAACAGCAACCGGCACACCACGGCCCCCCCAGCGAAGCGCTTACCCTTCGCGCAGCCCCCGAAAGGAGCACGCGCGATGCGAGCCGTCGTCTTCGACCACTACGCCACCCCGGCCGAGGTACGGGACGTCCCCGACCCCCGCCCGGCCCCCCACGGCGTGGTCGTCCGCGTGGAGGCCACCGGCCTGTGCCGGAGCGACTGGCACGGCTGGAGGGGGCACGACCCGGACATCACCCTCCCGCACGTCCCCGGCCACGAACTGGCCGGGGTCGTCGAGGAGACCGGCGCCGGGGTGACCGCCTGGCACCCCGGCGACCGGGTCACCGTCCCCTTCGTCTGCGCCTGCGGCAGCTGCCCGTCCTGCGCGGCCGGCGACCAGCAGGTCTGCGAACGCCAGACCCAGCCCGGCTTCACGCACTGGGGCTCCTTCGCCCAGTACGTGGCGCTGGACCACGCCGACGTGAACCTGGTGGCGATCCCGGACGACATGTCGTACGCCACCGCCGCCTCCCTGGGCTGCCGCTTCGCCACCGCCTTCCGTGCCGTGGTCCAGCAGGGCCGGGTCGCGGCGGGGGAGTGGGTCGCGGTGTACGGCTGCGGGGGCGTGGGCCTGTCGGCGGTGATGATCGCGGCGGCGTCGGGGGCGCGGGTGGCGGCGGTCGACGTGTCGCCCCAAGCCCTGGACCTGGCACGGAAGTTCGGCGCGGCCCACGGTGTGAACGCGTCGCAGACCGCGGACCCCGCGGCAGCGGTCCGCGACCTGACCTCCGGCGGCGCCCATCTCTCCCTGGACGCCCTCGGCTCACCCGCCACCTCGGCCGCCTCGGTCAACTCGCTGCGCCGGCGCGGCCGCCACGTCCAGGTGGGCCTGCTGCCGTCCCCGGACGGCCACACCCCCGTGCCGATGGCCCGCGCGATCGCCCTGGAGCTGGAACTCCTCGGCAGCCATGGCATGGCGGCCCACACCTACCCCGCCATGCTCGAACTGGTCCGCTCCGGCACCCTCCGCCCCGACCTCCTCGTCACCTCGACGATCACCCTGGACGCGGCCCCGGCGGCCCTGGCGGCGATGGACGGGGCCCCGGCGGCCGGGGTGACGGTCGTCGAGCCCTGGGCCTGACCCGGCGGCGCCCCGCCTCAGAGGTCACTGCGCCCCCGGTTGCCCGGCCGGGAGGCGACCCAGGCACGGACCGTGTCGGCGTACCAGTAGGGCTTGCCGCCCTCGACGTGGTCGGGCGGCGGGAGCAGCCCGTGCTTGCGGTAGGAGCGCACGGTGTCCGGCTGCACCCGGATGTGTGCCGCGATCTCCTTGTATGACCAGAGCCGTCGGTCGGTCATGAGATGCACCTCCCTGCGCGCGCCGCGGGGGCGACCGGAGTCGGTCGTCGGGGGAGCCGGGCGCTGCGCTGGCGATCACAAAGCCTGTGCCCGGTGAACGACGGAGAGTGACTGTGCGCAAGCGCCTGTGGGCCGGGTGTGACCGAGAGCCCGCGTATGCGTGACATGTGTGACACAAGAGAGGTTTTTGTGACACGGCCGGGCCACAGCGGCCCGCTGGCTCCTGCGCGGGGCGCGTTGACATCGGGGCGAAGCGCCCCCTTCTGGGGGCGCGGGGAACTGTGCGGCCGGCCACACCCCCGGCCCGCACCCGCGCACTCACCGGTCCTGCCGCCCCCGTAGGTGCCTCGGCCTCAACCCCTTCTCGTCAGAATGTCCGGACAAACCATTGACACGACCTCCCCTCCCGGACTACAAACCACGGGAGAGCAATGACGAAGGGAAGCCGATGGCGTACGACCTGATCACCATGGGGCGGATCGGGGTGGACCTCTATCCGCTCCAGACCGGAGTCCCGCTCGCCCAGGTGTCGTCCTTCGGCAAGTTCCTCGGCGGGTCGGCGACGAACGTCGCCGTGGCGGCCGCCCGGCTCGGGCGCAGCACCGCCGTCATCACCCGCACCGGCGACGACGCCTTCGGCGCCTACCTGCACGAGGCCCTCCAGGGCTTCGGCGTGGACGACCGCTGGGTCACCCCGGTCCCCGGCCTGAACACCCCGGTCACGTTCTGCGAGATCTTCCCGCCGGACGACTTCCCGCTGTACTTCTACCGGCAGCCCAAGGCCCCGGACCTGGAGATCGACGCCCACGAGCTGGACCTGGACGCCGTCCGCGCGGCCCGCATCTTCTGGATCACCGGCACCGGCCTGAGCGAGGAGCCCAGCCGCACGGCGACCCTCGCGGCCCTCGCCCACCGGGCCAAGGCCGGCACGACCGTGTTCGACCTCGACTGGCGCCCGATGTTCTGGCAGGACCCGGACGCCGCCCGGCCGTTCTACGCCGAGGCGCTCAAGCACACCACCGTCGCCGTCGGCAACCTCGACGAGGTGGAGGTGGCGACCGGCGTGCGCGAGCCGCAGGCCGCCGCCCAGGCCCTCCTCGACGCCGGGGTCGAGATCGCCGTCGTCAAGCAGGGCCCCAAGGGCGTCCTCGCCGTCAGCCGCGACGGCGACGCCGCCGAGGTCCCGCCGCTGCCCGTCAACGTCCTGAACGGCCTCGGCGCCGGTGACGCCTTCGGCGGTTCCCTCTGCCACGGCCTCCTCGAAGGCTGGGACCTGGAGAAGACCATGCGGCACGCCAACGCGGCCGGTGCCATCGTCGCCTCCCGCCTGGAGTGCTCCTCCGCGATGCCGACCGGCGACGAGATCGACGCCGCGCTCGCCGCCGGAGCGGTGCTGTGAGGGCCGGCCGCGTCGCGGGCGCGCACCACGAGGGCGGCGCGGGCGCCCCCGCTCCGCAGGTGAAGGTGGACATCTCCGCCCTCGTCCACACCCGCACCCACCACCCCGAGGCGATCGCCGAGGCGGCCGCCCGGCGCTCCCGCCGTCCGCTCCTCAACGAGGACGGCAAGCTGATGATCGTGGCCGCCGACCACCCGGCCCGTGGCGCCCTCGGTGTGGGCGGCGACAAGCTCGCCATGGCCAACCGGGCCGAACTGCTGGAGCGGCTCTGCCTGGCGCTGTCCCGTCCCGGCGTCGACGGCGTCCTCGCCACCGCCGACATCCTGGACGATCTGCTCCTGCTCGGCGCCCTCGACGGCAAGGTCGTCATGGGCTCGATGAACCGCGGCGGACTGCAGGGCGCCTCCTTCGAGCTCGACGACCGCTTCACCGGTCACCGCCCCGAGGACATACAGCGCCTCGGGTTCGACGCCGGCAAGCTGCTCCTGCGCGTCGACTACGACGACCCGGGCTCCCTCACCACCCTGGAGTCCACGGCCCGTGCCATCGACGACATGGCCGCGCGCCGGCTGCCGGTCTTCGTCGAGCCGTTCATCAGCCGCCGCACCCCCGAGGGCAAGGTCAGGAACGACCTGTCCGCGGAGGCGGTCACCAGGTCCATCGCCATCGCCTCGGGCCTCGGCGGCAGTTCGGCCTACACCTGGCTGAAGCTGCCGGTCACCGAGAACCCCGACGACATGGCCCGGGTCATGGAGACGTCCACCCTCCCCGCCGTGCTGCTGGGCGGCGAGGTCGGGGACGACCAGGACGGTGCGTACGAGAAGTGGCGCAGCGCCCTGCAACTCCCCACCGTGCGCGGCCTGGTGGTCGGCCGCTCGCTGCTGTACCCGGCGGACGGCGACGTGGCCGCCGCCGTGGACACCGCCGTCGGACTGCTGTGAGGGCGCGAAGATGACGACCAACGAGCTGCATCTCACCAAGGGTTCGACCGCGAACGCCCAGTACGCGCTCGACATCG
This sequence comes from Streptomyces sp. NPDC104761, assembly GCF_055583445.1. Taxonomy (NCBI): domain Bacteria; kingdom Bacillati; phylum Actinomycetota; class Actinomycetes; order Kitasatosporales; family Streptomycetaceae; genus Streptomyces; species Streptomyces sp. NPDC104761. The sequence continues at coordinate 403,230 of NZ_JBVJNZ010000008.1, forward strand.
ACCCCAAGCGGGCCGGCTGGGCGCACAGCAGCCTGCGGATCGTCGAACTGGCCCCGGGGGGAACGCATTTGTTCACCACCGGGGACAGCGAATGGATCGTGCTTCCGCTGCAGGGCGGTTGTACGGTGCAAACAGAGGGAAACGAGTTCCAGATCCTGGGCCGGGAGAGCGTGTTCAGCGGAGTCTCCGACTTCGTGTACGTGCCCCGGGACGCCCAGGTCCAGATCGCCTCCGGCGCGGGAGGCCGCTTCGCCCTGGCAGGAGCGAAGTGCGAGCGACGACTCCCCGCCCGCTACGGCCCCGCGCCGGAGGTTCCCGTCGAAGACCGCGGCAGCGGCACCGCCGCCCGGCAGGTGCGCAACTTCGCCTCCGCGGACGCGTTCGACTGCGACAAGCTGATCGCCGTGGAGGTCGTCACCCCCGGCGGCAACTGGTCCTCGTACCCGTCGCACAAGCACGACGAGTACCGGCCCGGCGAGGAGTCGGAGCTGGAGGAGATCTACTACTTCGAGATCGACGGCGCGAACGGATTCGGGTATCAGCGCGTATTCCCCTCCCGTGAGGGCGGTACGGACGTCCTCGCCGAGGTCCGCTCCGGCGACGCCGTGCTCGTTCCCGACGGATGGCACGGCCCGTCGATCGCGCAGCCCGGTCACGACATGTACTACCTGAACGTCATGGCGGGGCCCGGTGCGACGCGGGAGTGGCGGATCTGCTTCCATCCGGCCCACGTAGAAGGCACAGGGGGTTACCGATGACGATTCGGTTGACCGTCGCGCAAGCGCTTGTCCGCTTCCTCGCCGTCCAGTTCACCGAGCGGGACGGCGAGCGCCGCCGCCTGATCGGCGCCACCTGGGGCATCTTCGGCCACGGCAACGTGGCCGGCCTCGGCCAGGCACTCCTGGAGCACAGGGACGAGATGCCGTACCACCAGGGCCGCAACGAACAGGCCATGGTGCACGCGGCGGTCGGCTACGCGCGTCAATCGAACCGTCTCGCCACACACGCCGTGACGACGTCCATCGGGCCGGGCGCCACCAACCTGGTCACCGGGGCCGCCCTGGCCACCATCAACCACCTCCCGGTCCTGCTCCTGCCCGGCGACGTCTTCGCCACCCGACCCGCCGACCCGGTCCTCCAGCAGCTCGAAGTCCCGCACGCGGCCGACGTGTCCGTCAACGACACCCTCCGCCCCGTCTCGAAGTTCTTCGACCGGATCAACCGCCCCGAACAGCTGATCCCCGCCGCCCTCGCCGCCATGCGGGTCCTCACCGACCCCGTCGAGACCGGCGCCGTCACCCTCGCCCTCCCGCAGGACGTGCAGGCGGAGGCGTACGACTGGCCGGAGGAGTTCTTCGCCGAGCGGGTGTGGACCGTACGACGCCCGGGCGCCGACCCCGGCGAACTCGCCGCGGCCGTGCAGGCGGTCAGGGCAGCGCGCAGGCCGCTGGTCATCGCGGGCGGCGGGGTCCACCACAGCCGTGCCGAGGCCGCGCTCGCCGAGTTCGCCGAGGCCACCCGCATCCCGGTCGCCGCCACCCAGGCCGGCAAGGGGTCGCTGCGCTGGGACCACCCGCAGGACGTCGGCGGCGTCGGCCACACCGGCACCGCCACCGCCGACGAACTCGCCCGCACCGCCGACCTGGTGATCGGCGTCGGCACCCGCTACACCGACTTCACCACGGCCTCCGGCACCCTCTTCGAGAACCCGGACGTCCGCTTCCTCAACCTCAACGTCGCCGCGTACGATGGCCACAAGCTGGCCGGCCTGCCCCTGATAGCCGACGCCCGCAGCGCCCTCACGGAGCTGACCAGGGCCCTGGACGGCCACCGGACCGCCGACTCGTACGTCACCGAGTACACCGAGGACAAGGAGCGCTGGGAGCAGCGCGTCGACGCCTGCTACGAGGCCGACGAGCCCGACATCCGGCCGACCCAGCCGCAGGTCCTCGGCGCCCTGGACGCGCTCGTCGACGAGACGGACGTCCTGGTCAACGCGGCCGGCTCGCTCCCCGGCGACCTGCACCGGATGTGGCGGTCGCGGTCACGGGACCAGTACCACCTGGAGTACGGCTACTCGTGCATGGGCTACGAGATACCTGCCGCCATCGGGGTGAAACTCGCGGCACCGGAGCGGAACGTGTGGGCGCTGGTCGGCGACGGCACGTATCTGATGATGCCGACCGAGATCGTCACCGCCGTCCAGGAGGGCATCGCCATCAAGGTGCTGCTGGTGCAGAACCACGGCTACGCCTCCATCGGCGGACTCTCCGAGTCGGTGGGCGGCGAGCGGTTCGGCACCGCGTACCGCTTCACCTCGGACGACGGCACCTTCACGGGCGCCCCGCTCCCCGTCGACCTGGCCGCCAACGCGGCCAGCCTCGGCATGCGCGTCCTGCGCGCGAAGACTGTCCGGGACCTGCGCGCGGCGCTCGCCGAGGCGCGGGCCGCCGACACTCCCACATGTGTCTACGTGGAGACCGAAACGGCCGACACTGTGTCGGGCCCGCCTCCCGCGCAGGCCTGGTGGGATGTACCTGTGGCCGAGACCGCGACCCGATCCTCCGCGGTCAAGGCACGTGAGCTCTACGAACGGCACGTCTCCACCCGACGCCGCCATCTGTGAAGGAGTAACCGGTCATGACGAAGATCGTCAACCACTGGATCGGCGGCAAGTCCGTCGACGGCACGTCGGGCACCTACGGGCCGGTCACCGACCCGGCCACCGGTGCGGTCACCACGAAGGTCGCGTTCGCGTCGGTCGACGAGGTCGACGCCGCGGTCGCCGCGGCGAAGGACGCGTTCGTCACCTGGGGCCAGTCCTCGCTGGCCAGGCGCACGGAGATCCTGTTCCGCTTCCGCGCCCTCCTGGACGCGAACCGGGACGCGATCGCCGAGCTGATCACGGCCGAGCACGGCAAGGTGCACAGCGACGCCCTCGGCGAGGTCGCCCGCGGTCTGGAGATCGTGGACCTGGCGTGCGGCATCAACGTGCAGCTGAAGGGAGAGCTGTCCACGCAGGTCGCGTCCCGCGTGGACGTCTCCTCGATCCGCCAGCCCCTCGGTGTGGTCGCGGGCATCACGCCGTTCAACTTCCCGGCGATGGTCCCGATGTGGATGTTCCCGATCGCCATCGCGACCGGCAACACCTTCGTGCTGAAGCCGTCCGAGAAGGACCCGTCGGCGTCGATCAAGCTCGCCGAGCTGCTGGCCGAGGCCGGGCTGCCCGACGGCGTCTTCAACGTGGTCCACGGTGACAAGGTCGCCGTCGACCGGCTCCTGGAGCACCCGGACGTCAAGGCGGTCTCCTTCGTCGGCTCGACCCCGATCGCGCGCTACATCCACACCACCGCCTCCGCCAACCACAAGCGCGTCCAGGCGCTCGGCGGCGCCAAGAACCACATGCTGGTCCTCCCCGACGCGGACCTGGACGCGGCGGCCGACGCGGCCGTCTCCGCCGCCTACGGCTCGGCAGGCGAGCGCTGCATGGCCATCTCCGCGGTCGTCGCGGTGGGCTCGATCGGCGACGAGCTGGTGGAGAAGATCCGCGAGCGCGCCGAGAAGATCAAGATCGGCCCCGGCAACGACCCCACCTCCGAGATGGGCCCGCTGATCACGGCCGTCCACCGCGACAAGGTGGCCTCCTACGTCTCCGGCGCCGCCGCCGAGGGTGCCGAGGTCGTCCTGGACGGCACCGGCTACACGGTCGAGGGCTTCGAGGACGGCCACTGGATCGGCATCTCGCTCCTCGACAAGGTGCCCACCACCGCCAAGGCCTACCAGGACGAGATCTTCGGCCCCGTCCTCTGTGTCCTGCGCGTGGACACGTACGAGGAGGGTGTCGCCCTGATCAACGCCTCCCCCTTCGGCAACGGCACCGCGATCTTCACCCGGGACGGCGGCGCCGCCCGCCGCTTCCAGCTGGAGATCGAGGCCGGCATGGTCGGCGTCAACGTGCCGATCCCGGTCCCCGTCGGCTACCACTCCTTCGGTGGCTGGAAGGACTCGCTCTTCGGCGACCACCACATCTACGGCAACGACGGCACGCACTTCTACACCCGCGGCAAGGTCGTCACCACCCGCTGGCCCGACCCCGCCGACGCCCCCGCGGGCGTCGACCTGGGCTTCCCGCGCAACCACTGATGACGTACGGTGCCCCGCTCTCCCGGGAGAGCGGGGCACCGGTGTGTCCGCGGTCAGCCCTGCTGCTTCCGGGAATCCTCGATCACCTGGGTGAGGTCGCCGGTCTGGGCGGCCGGCGGGGCCTTCACCGGGGCGGTGGCGCCGAACTTCTCGAAGTCCATGGTCACGGTCATCTTGCCCATCCGCTCCTTCAGGCGGACCGGCAGGTCCTTGGAGTTCAGCCACAGGTTCATCGTCATCGAGCCGCCGCCGGTCATCGCGGTCATGCCGTCACTGCCGTAGGCGTCCTTGAACTTCCCCAGCTGCGCCTGGTCGACGACGGCCTGGTAGTGGGTCGTGCGCTGCCCGTCGACGGTCTCCGTGCCGAAGTCCTTCACGTCCTTCGCGTACTTGAGGTACTTCAGCGTGGCCGCCGGGTTGCCCGCGCTGTTCCCGCTGAAGGCCTGGGCGCCCTTGTCGCCGAAGAGGGCCGACGCGTCGATCTTCATCCACTGCTTGCCCTTGAGCGGGCCGGAGGCCTGCGGGTCGACGTCGTAGTAGTAGGCGCCGTCCACGAACAGGGTGCGGATGGTGGAGCTGTGCTGGAGAGCCTCCATCTTCGCGGCCTTGGTGTCCATCAGGACGTCCATCGCCAGGCCGTCTCCCCAGGAGAAGGTGCCGTTCATCGTGACCGGGGCGCCCGTGCCGATGACGGTGCTCATCCTCACCTTCGCCGAGCCCAGCTGGTCGGTCCGGTCGGTGGCGTGCGAGAGCGCCGCCATGATCTTGTCCGCGTTGTTCACGGCCGAGGTGGCCGTCTTCACGCCGTCGGAGCCGCACGCGGACACCGCGACCAGTGCCGCCGCCGTGAACCCCACCCAGGCAGCGGTGTACTTCAGCTTCATGAGTCCCCACCCATTGCTGTGATTCGGTTGTGAGTTCTGCTGTCGATGACTCTAACGGGACACACTGACAGGTCCGGATACCGGACGTCCTCACGTTTTTTTGACGCCCGCGCTGCGATTCTCGTAGAGGCCGACAGCGTGGAATGGCCTACCTCGTATTGACGTATTCGCGGAATACGGCGAGTGGATCTACGGATTCCGTAGGTTAACGGCCATTGACGTGACGGTTTTCGTCGGGGTTCCATGCATCGCAACCGGGAGCGGACGCAGGAAGCAAGAGACGAGCCGCCGGAGGCGATAGCGCTCCTGGCCGAAACTTCTCGCCGCTCCAGTCGATCGGAACCGCCGCATGACCGACACGCTCCGCCCTGTCGAGAACGCCGTCGTAGAGGCGCCTGACAGTCCCAAGACGCTCAAGCGCTCCATCGGAGTGGTCGGCGGCACCCTTCTCACCCTCTCCTGCGTCACGCCGGCCTCCACGCTCTTCGTGGTCGTCCCCGACCTGTTCGGCTCCCTCGGGACCGCCACCGCCCTCACCATCGCCATCGGCTCGCTCCTCTGTATCGCCGTGGCGTTCTGCTACTCGGAGCTGGGCACCCTCATCCCCAGCGCGGGCGGCGAGTACGCGATGGTCTCCACGATGGCCGGCCGCCTCGCCGGCTGGCTGGTCTTCGTCCTCTCCCTTCTCGTCGTGATGATCGTGCCGCCGGTGATCTCGATGGGCACGGCCGACTACCTGGCCCCGATCGTCCACCTGGACCCGGCCATGACCGGCGCGGGCGTGATGCTCCTCGCGACCCTCGCGGGCCTCCTGGACCTGCGTGCGAACGCCTGGATCACGGGCGTCTTCCTGGTCCTGGAGGTCATCGCGGCGGGCGTGGTGGCGGTGCTGGGCTTCTCCCACAGCCACCGCGGGGTCGGCAGCCTCACCTCCATGCAGGTCGCGGACTCCGCCGGTCACACCACGACCGTGACCGCCATGCTGGTCGTCTCGGGTCTCGCCATCGCCCTCTTCGTCACCCAGGGCTTCTCGACGGCCGTCTACCTCTCCGAGGAACTGGAGAACCCGCGCCGCAACGTCGCCCGCACGGTCCTGGCCACCCTCGCGATCTCCACGGTGATCATCCTCGTCCCGGTCGCCGCGATCACCATGGGCGCGACCGACCTCAAGGCCCTCACCGGCGGCGACATCAGCTCCATGGTCACCGCCTGGTCGAACTCCGCGGTCGGCACCTTCGTCAGCCTCTGCGTAGCCCTCGCGATCATCAACGCGGGCATCGTCATGGTCATCCAGAACTCCCGCGTGCTGTTCGCCTCCGCCCGTGACAAGGCCTGGCCGGCCCCGGTCAACAGCGCCCTCTCGCGCCTCGGCCGCTTCGGCTCCCCCTGGGTCGCCACCCTCGCCGTCGGCGTCCCCGGCGCCCTCCTCTGCTTCGTCAACCTCGACACCCTGTACGGCGTGACGGGCGTCTCGGTGACCGGCATGTACCTCCTGGTCGCCGTAGCGGCCCTCCTCTCCCGCCGGGGCCACCACAAGCACACCGCGGCCTGGCGCATGCCCCTCTGGCCGGCGATGCCGATCCTCCTCATCGCCGTCCTCGGCTACATCCTCACCCAGCAGGAAACGACCTACCTCCTCTGGACCGGCGGCATCACCGCCGCCGCCACCCTCTACTGGGCCTTCTACCTCCGCCCCCGCAAGGCAACCCACTGGGTCGTCTCCCTCCCGGACGACGTGACGCCCCACCAGTAACTCCGTCGCGGCGGCTCGCGACCGCCGGGCCGACCGGCCGACCTGAAGGGGCGCGGGGAACTGCGCGATCGGCCCCCACCGGACCCGCGGGGACCCACCGTCCGGTCCGGCACCGCCGGAATCCGCCGTCGCGGCGGGATGGGGTGAGGCGGCGGGACTAGGCAGGCCGGTGGGCCGACGGCTCGCGACCGCCGGGCCGACCGGCCGACCTGAAGGGGCGCGGGGAACTGCGCGATCGGCCCCCGCCGGACCCGCGGGGACCCACCGTCCGGTCCGGCACCGCCGGAATCCGCCGTCGCGGCTGATCGCCGTTGCGGCGGGATGGGGTGAGGCCGCGGGACTAGGTAGGCCGGTGGGCCGACGGGTCGCGAGCGCCGGGCCGATCGGCCGACCTGAAGGGGCGCGGGGAACTGCGCTACCGGCCCCCGCCGGCCCGCGGGGAACTGCGCGACCGGCCCCCGCCGGACCCGCGGGGACCCAGCGTCCGGGCCGGTGCCGCTGTCGTGGTGTACCGCACTCGAAGTACGTGGCGGAGTACTCCTACTCCTCCGGGATGGCCCGCTGTTCAGCCCACCGTCGGCATCGGATGTCGGTGCGGGCCCGTACCGTTGAAGCATGGATCTTCGACCCCCCGGCCTGCGAGCACTGCTCCGGCGGCCGCGGCGGCTGGTGGCTGCCGCGGCCGCCGTCGTCGTGCTCGGCGGCGCCGGTACGTGGACGGCCGTCGCCTCCGACGCCCCGCCCCCGGTGCACCGGACCGACAAGGTCATGGCAGTGGACGGGGTGCGTCTGGACACCTCGTTCTTCACCACGTCCGGCACCGGCCGGCGCCCCGCGGTCCTCCTCGCCCACGGCTTCGGCGGCAGCAAGGACGACATGCGCGCCGAGGCCGAGGACCTCGCCCGCGACGGCTACGCGGTCCTCACCTGGTCCGCCCGCGGCTTCGGCAGGTCCACCGGCAAGATCGGCCTCAACGACCCGAAGGGCGAGGTCGCCGACGTCTCCAGGCTCATCGACTGGCTGGCGAAGCAGCCGCAGGTCCAGCTCGACAAGCCCGGTGATCCGCGCGTGGGGATGGCGGGCGGCTCCTACGGTGGCGCGATCTCCCTCCTCGCCGCCGGTCACGACGACCGCGTCGACGCGATCGCCCCGTCCATCACGTACTGGAACCTCGCGGACGCCCTGTTCCCGAACGGCGTCTTCAAGAAGCTCTGGGCCGGGATCTTCTTCAACACCGGCGGCGGCTGCGCCGACTTCCAGCCCGAGCTGTGCGCGATGTACAACCGGGTCGCCGAGTCGGGCAAGCCGGACGCGGCGGCGGTGAAGCTGCTCGAAGAGCGGTCGCCCTCGGCCGTCGGCAGCCGCATCAGGGTGCCGACGCTCCTCTTCCAGGGGCAGACCGACTCCCTCTTCACCCTCTCCCAGTCCGACGCCGCGGCGAAGGCCATCAAGGCCAACGGCGCCCCCGTCGACGTCGACTGGATCGCCGGCGGCCACGACGGCGGCGACCTGGAGACCAGCCGGGTCGAGGGACGGGTGACGTCGTGGTTCGACCGGTATCTGAAGGGCGACAGGAACACGGACACCGGGCCGGCGTTCCGGATCACCCGCACCGGCGGCGTCGACTCCACCGACGGCGCCGCCCTGCTGCGCGGCGCGACCGCCGGCAGCTACCCCGGCCTGGAGAGCGACCGGAAGGACATCGCCCTCAAGGGCGGCACCCAGCGCGTCGCCAACCCGGCCGGCGCCAGCCCGCCCGGTGTCTCCGCGCTGCCCGGCCTCGGCGGCGGCGGCCTCGCCCAGCTCTCCTCCCTCGGCGTCGGCGTCTCCCTCGACTTCCCCGGCCAGTACGCCCGTTTCGACTCGGCGCCGATGACCGACTCCCTGCAGATCACCGGCACCCCCACGGCCACCGTCCACCTCACCTCGAGCACCGACGACGCCGTGCTCTTCGGCAAGGTCTACGACGTCGGCCCCGACGGCACCCAGCAGGTGCTGCCCTCCCAGCTGGTCGCCCCGGTCCGCGTCGAGGGCGCCAAGTCCGGCCAGGACGTCACCATCACCCTCCCGGCCATCGACCACGAGGTGCAGAAGGGCCACCGGCTGCGCCTGGTCCTCGCCTCCACCGACCTCGGCTACGCCTCCCCGACCGCCCCGGCCACCTACACCGTCTCCCTCAAGAGCCCCCTGAGCGTGCCGACGGCACCCCAGGTGGACACGGCCGCCGCGCCGCTGCCCGCCTGGGTGTGGTGGCTGCCGGCAGCCGGCGCGTTGGCCGCCCTGGCCCTGCTGCTCACCGGCCGCCGCCGCACCGGCGGCCCCGCCGCCGACCCGGCGCTCGCCGAAGTGCCGCTGCAGATAACGGACCTGAGCAAGCGCTACAAGGGCTCGACCGACCGGTACGCGGTCAAGGAGCTGTCCTTCCGCGTGGAGAAGGGCCAGGTGCTGGGCCTCCTCGGTCCCAACGGCGCGGGCAAGACCACGACCCTGCGCATGCTGATGGGGCTGATCAAGCCGGACGGCGGCGAGGTCCGGGTCTTCGGCCACGCCATCCGCCCCGGCGCACCCGTCCTCTCCCGGGTCGGTGCCTTCGTGGAGGGCGCAGGCTTCCTGCCGCACCTGTCCGGCCGGGCGAACCTGGAGCTGTACTGGCAGGCCACCGGACGTCCGCCGGAGGACTCCCACATCGACGAGGCCCTGGAGATCGCCGGCCTCGGCGACGCGCTGGCCCGCGCGGTCCGCACCTACTCGCAGGGCATGCGCCAGCGCCTCGCCATCGCCCAGGCCATGCTCGGCCTGCCGGACCTGCTGATCCTCGACGAACCCACCAACGGCCTGGACCCGCCGCAGATCCGCGAGATGCGCGAGGTGATGATCCGCTACGCGGCCGCCGGCCGCACGGTGATCGTCTCCAGCCATCTCCTCGCCGAGGTCGAGCAGACCTGCACCCACCTCGTGGTGATGGACCGCGGCCGGCTCGTCCAGGCCGGACCGGTCGCCGACATCGTCGGTACCGGCGACACCCTCCTCGTCGGCACCGGCACCCCGGTGGAGGAGCCGGTCGTGGAGAAGGTGGCCGCGCTGCCCGGCGTGGCCTCCGTGACCAGCACGGCCGACGGCCTGCTCGTCCGCATGGAGCCCGGCGGCAGCGCCCCGCGCCTGGTCGCCGAACTCGTCCGGCTCGACGTGCCGGTGGCGTCGGTCGGCCCGCACCGCCGTCTGGAAGACGCCTTCCTGACCCTGATCGGAGGTTCCGCGTGAGCACGCTGACCGAGAGGGCCGCGGTCGCCTCCGGCTACCGGGCGGGCCGCACCCTGCCGCTCCGCGTCGAGCTGGTCCGCCAGCTCAAGCGGCGCCGCACCCTGGTGATGGGCGGCATCCTCGCCGCCCTGCCCGTCGTGCTGCTGATCGCGTTCGCGATCGGCGGTCAGCCGGGCCGGCAGAACGGCCAGGTCACCCTCCTCGACACGGCCACCGCGTCCGGCGCCAACTTCGCCGCGGTCAACCTGTTCGTGTCGGCGGGCTTCCTGCTGGTCATCCCGGTCGCCCTGTTCTGCGGGGACACGGTCGCCTCGGAGGCCGGCTGGTCCTCCCTGCGCTACCTGCTCGCCGCCCCCGTGCCGAGGGCCCGGCTGCTCTGGTCCAAGCTGGTCGTCGCGCTCGGCCTCAGCCTGGCCGCGATGGTCCTGCTGCCGCTGGTCGCCCTGGCCGTCGGCACGGTCGCCTACGGCTGGGGGCCCCTGCAGATCCCCACCGGCGGCGCACTCGACACCACCACCGCCACCCAGCGCCTCGCGGTCGTGATCGTGTACATCTTCCTGTCCCAACTGGTCACCGCGGGGCTGGCGTTCTGGCTCTCCACGAAGACCGACGCCCCCCTCGGCGCGGTCGGCGGCGCGGTCGGCCTGACCATCGTCGGCAACGTCCTCGACCAGGTGACGGCCCTCGGCGACTGGCGTGACTTCCTGCCCGCCCACTGGCAGTACGCCTGGGCGGACGCCGTACAACCCCACCTGGAGTGGTCCGGCATGATCCAGGGCACGGCGGTCTCGATAACGTACGCCCTGGTGCTGTTCGCCCTGGCCTTCCGGGGTTTCGCGCGCAAGGACATCGTCTCCTAGGTCACCGGACGATCTCCCTCCGGCCTCGAAGCCCCTGGTCCGTGGCCGCTTCGAGATCCATCCGCAACGCATCGGGGCGCACGTTCCGGCCCCCTGCGCCGTCACAGTCGACGACAAGCCAGGAAGTCGACTCCGACCGGCACAGGGGGCACAGCCATGAACCGACACCGGACCCGACGGCAGACGGGCGCGACACTCCTCGCCGCCACCGCCGCGAGCGCCCTGCTGCTGACCGCCTGCAGCGCGGACGAGACCCACGCGAACGGCCCGAACCACACGACCGCCACCGGGGCCCCGGCCCCCACCCGGGCCGCGGGCGACGAGACCGCCGCCCCCTCCGACCACCTCTCCACCTTCGCCCTCGACGTCGACACCGCCTCCTACGGCTACGCCCGCCGCACCCTCGCCGACGGCGGCCGACCCGACCCGACGACCGTCCGGCCCGAGGAATTCGTCAACAGCTTCCGCCAGGACTACCGCACCCCCGAGCACAACGGCTTCACGGTCACCGTCGACGGCGCCCGCACCAGCAGGCCGAACTGGTCCCTGGTCCGCGTCGGCCTCGCCACCCGCCCCGCCGACGACCCCGGCGACCGTCCCCCGGCCGCTCTCACCTTCGTCATCGACGTCTCCGGCTCCATGGGCGAACCGGGCCGCCTCGACCTCGCCAAGAAGTCCCTGGACACGATGACCGACCGGCTGCGCGACGACGACTCGGTCGCGCTCGTCACCTTCAGCGAGCACGCCGAGACGGACCTCCCGATGACCCGCCTCGGCGGCCACCGCGCCGAGATCCACGACGCGGTCGACCGTCTCGCCCCCCTCTCCTCCACCAACCTCGGCGAGGGCGTCGAGACCGGCTACGCCACCGCCGTCGAAGGCCTGCGCAAGAACGCCACCAACCGCGTCGTCCTGATCTCCGACGCCCTCGCCAACGACGGCGAGACCGACCCGAACGCCATCCTCAGGCGCATCGACGGCGACCGTCGCGAGTACGGCATCACCCTGTTCGGCGTCGGCGTCGGCAGCGACTACGGCGACGCCCTCATGGAACGCCTGGCCGACAAGGGCGACGGCCACACGGTGTACGTCTCCGACACCGCGACCGCCGCCGACGTCTTCTGCCGTCAACTCCCCGAGAACATCGACCTGGTGGCCCGTGACGCCAAGGCCCAGGTGGCCTTCGACCCGCACACGGTCGCCGAGTTCCACCTGATCGGCTACCAGGACCGCAAGGTCGCCGACCAGGACTTCCGCAACGACGCCGTGGACGGCGGCGAGGTCGGCCCCGGTCACACGGTCACCGCCCTCTACGCCGTCCGCACCAACCCCGGGACCGACGGCCACCTGGCGACCGCCACCGTCCGCTGGCTCGACCCCGACACCCGCACCCCGCACGAGAACACGGGCGCGATCGAGACCGACGCCCTGCACGACGACATCTGGTCGGCCTCCCCCCGCTTCCAGGTGACGGCGGTGGCCGCCTACTTCGCGGACGCCCTGGCAGACGGCGAGTACGACATCCCGGGAGCACCGAGCCCGACCGAACTGCGCTCTTGGGCCGCGACGTTGGCGAGGACGACAGAGGACAAGCAAGTCTCCGACCTGGCCACGGCCATCCGGGAGGCGCGACTTTCTGACGCCGCGGACTGAAGCGCGCCCCTTAGGGGCGCTGGGGGTCCCCCCGGCCGAAGGCTGGGGGAGGAACTGCGCGACCAGCCACGACGCACCCGCACCCGGCGCCCGACCGCACCTCCTACGGCGAGACCCATTGACCTCCCCTTACTTCCGAGTAAGTTGACGCCCCATGAGCGTACGCAGCGACCTCAAACGAGCACGTCAACGAACCGACTTGGCCAACCGGGGCAAGGTAGAGGTCATCAGGGACGAGGCCGGGGTCGTGCGGGAGGCGCGCCGCCCGCCCCTCGCCGCTCCGCTCACGACCGGCTCCCTCGCCGACCTCCCGTACACCAACGCGGCAGAGGAACCCCACGCCACAGCCGTCCGCCGCAGCGAGGGCACCGTCACGGCAGCCGAGTTCGCCGCCCAAGTAACCTCCACGGCAAAGGGCTTGATCGCCGCCGGCCTGGCCGCAGGCGACCGCGTCGCCGTCATGTCCCGCACCCGCTACGCGTGGACGGTCCTCGACTTCGCCGTCTGGGCGGCCGGCGGCGTGACCGTCCCGGTCTACCCCACCTCCTCCGCGGAGCAGGTGGAGTGGATCGTCCGGGACTCCGGTGCCCGCCACGTCGTCACCGAGACCCCGCAGAACACCGCCACCGTCACCACCGGCACGGCCCCCCACGCACACCCGCCGCGCGTCTGGGAGCTGGACGCCGGCGCACTCGCCGACCTGACCACCCTCGGCCGCGACGTCCCGGACGATGAGGTGGCCAAGCGCCGCGGCGGCCTCACCCCCGACACCACGGCCACGATCTGCTACACCTCCGGTACCACCGGCCGCCCCAAGGGCTGTGTCCTCACCCACGCCAACCTGCACGCCGAGGCCGCCAACACGGTCGAGCTGCTGCACCCCGTCTTCCAGGCGGTCACCGGCCGGACCGCGTCCACCCTGCTGTTCCTGCCGCTCGCCCACATCCTGGGCCGTACGCTCCAGATCGCCTGCCTGCTGGGCCGGATCGAGATGGGTCACTTCCCGAGCGTGAAGCCCGACGAACTCCGGCCCGCGCTGCGGGAGTTCCGGCCGACGTTCCTGGTCGGGGTGCCGTACCTCTTCGAGAAGATCCACGACACCGGGCGGGCGACGGCGGAGAAGATCGGGCGGGCCGCGTCCTTCGACCGGGCCGAGCGGATCGGGGTGCGGTTCGCCGCGGCCCACCTGGAGAAGTTCCTCGGCCGGGGGAAGGGGCCGGGGCCCGGCCTGTACGCGGCCTGGGCGCTGTACGACCTGCTGGTCTACCGCCGTATCCGCAAGGAGCTCGGCGGCCGGATGCGGTACGCCATCAGCGGCGGCTCGCCCCTCGACCGCGACCTGAACCTGTTCTTCCACGCGGCCGGCATCGTCGTCTACGAGGGCTACGGCCTGACCGAGACCAGCGCGGCCGCCACCATCGTGCCGCCGCTCGCCCCGCGGCCCGGCACGGTGGGGCAGCCGATCCCGGGGGCGGCCGTCCGGATCGCCGAGGACGGCGAGGTGCTGGTCAAGGGTGCGGTGGTGTTCGGGTCGTACTGGAACAACCCGGCCGCGACCGCCGAAGTGCTGGCGGACGACGGCTGGTTCGGGACCGGCGACCTCGGGACGCTGGACGCGGACGGGTATCTCACCATCACCGGCCGCAAGAAGGACATCCTGGTCACCTCCGGCGGCAAGAACGTCTCCCCGGCCGTCCTGGAGGACCGGCTGCGCAGCCGGGCGCCCGTCGGTCAGTGCCTGGTGGTCGGCGACAACCGGCCGTTCGTCGCCGCGCTGATCACGCTGGACCCCGAGGCGGTCGCCCACTGGCTGGCCGTACGGAAGCTCCCGCCGGACACCCCGCTCGCGGAGCTGGTGCGCGACGACCGGATGCGGGCCGAGGTGCAGAAGGCGGTCGACCACGCCAACCTGGCCGTCTCCCGCGCCGAGTCGATCCGTGCCTTCGCCCTGGTGGAGGGAGAGTTCAACGAGGAGAACGGCCTGCTCACGCCGTCCCTGAAGGTCAAGCGGCACGCGGTGACGGCCCGCTACGCGTCCCAGATCGAGGCGCTGTACCGCAGGTGAGCAAAAGGCGGCGGGTCACCGGAGGGAACCGGTGGCCCGCCGCCCGCGGCGTCCGAGGACTACTGGTTCGCGGTGCCGTTCGCCGACAGCGCGGAGATGTCGTCCAGGACGTGCGACAGCGGCTCGTCGCCCTTGGCCTGGGTGGAGTTCTCCACGCACTGCTGGTTCTGCGGCGCGGACAGGACCGGCACGTCCTGGGCGACGCCGACGGCGACCGCACCGACGAGACCCTGCAGGTTCGCCTTGAGCGGGAGGCCGACGCACGGCTTGTTCAGCGATCCCTGGACCAGCGAGAGCTGCGGGCTCAGGTCGCCGAAGGTGGCCGAGTTGCCGAACTCCGACTTGGCGTCGTTGCCGCTGAAGGAGGTGGTGCCGGTGTCGTTGCCGGTGGCCAGGGCCTGGGGAGCGGCCGTGGCCGCGAAACCGGCGACGGTGACGGCGACAGCCGCGGTCGCCCACAGCTTCTTCATGATTGTTCCCTTCGAAAGGCGGGCTCCGGGGAGGAGCTGCGTGATCGTCAACTTACCCGGATTCGCCGAAGTTGCGTGGTATGCCCCGATTGGCGGAGCGCAGTCCGATCAGCCGACCGGCGCGCCCTCGAACCGGGGCCCGGAGTGCTCCCGGACTACTTGTTGCCGGTGCCGTTCGCGGACAGCGCGGAGATGTCGTCCAGGATGTGCGACAGCGGCTCGTCGCCCTTGGCCTGGGTGGAGTTCTCGACGCACTGCTGGTTCTGCGGCGCGGACAGGATCGGCACGTCCTGCAGGACGCCGACGGCACCCAGGCCGGCCAGGCCCTGGAGGTTCAGCTTCGCCGGGAGGCCGATGCAGGGCTTGTTGAAGGAGCCCTGGATGAGCGCCAGCTGGGGGCTCATGTTGCCGTACGTGGCGGAGTTGCCGAACGCCTGCTGGGCGTCGTTGCCGCTGAAGGAGGTGGTGCCGGTGTCGTTGCCGGTGGCCAGGGCCGGCGAGGCGGCGGCAGCGGAGACGCCGACGACGGAGGCTGCGACTGCGGCGGCGGCCAGTACCTTCTTGATCACTTGTCAGTTCCCTTCTGAGGACACCCCGTCCACCGGAGCGCACTGGTCAACTGCGCGCGCTCCGGTTGGTTGCTCCGCTTCACTCCAACGGCCCACACCGGGAAATCAGCCGTTTGCGGGGAGGCCCGGTTTTCCGGGGAATTCCGGGAGGCCGCCGGTCCGAACGGGTGACGTGGCGCGCGGTGCCGCAACCATTCCGGACGCGGGCGGTTGATGCCGGACAGGAACGTCCGTCTTGGCCTGAGTGCCGGGAAAGGAAAAGCGAAATGCTGAAGAAGGCAATGGCCGCGGCGGCGGTCGCCGTGTCCGTCGTAGGTGTGTCGGCGGCGGCAGCCCCCCAGGCGCTTGCCACCGGCAACGACCACGGCACCACCTCCGCGAGCGGCAACGGCGCCCAGGAGGCGTTCGGCAACTCGGTGACCAAGGGCAAGATGAGCCCGCAGGCCACCCTGGTCCAGGGCTCGCTCAACAAGCTCTGCGTCGGCCTCCCCGCGAAGGCGAACGCCCAGGGGATCCTCGGCCTCATCGCCGCCGTCGGGGTGGCCCAGGACATCCCGGTCCTGTCCGCGCCGCAGAACCAGCAGTGCGCCGAGAACTCCACGCAGGCCAAGGGCGACGAGCCGGCGTCGCACATCCTGGACGACATCGCGGTCCTCGCGGCCAACGGCGTCGCCAACCAGTGACCCCGGTCCTGTGAAGCCCGCCCGGGCGGTGCGCGTGACCGCGCCGCCCGCGCGGGCTTTCGTCGTGCTCCTGAAATTCCCCTCGCAAGGCGAAGCGTTTCCTCTCTCCGTGTCAATTCCCGGCGGGCGTTCGAGTGAATTGATCGAAGAGGAACGTTCCGTAGTTTCTTCCGCCGTCTATTCCTCGTTCTACAGCCTGCCGGTCATGGTGCGAGCCGTTCATGCTGTGCTCGCTCGGTTTCGGCCGACATACGGGCATGACCGCAGAGAAGGGAAAGTTCATGAAGAAGACCGCTGCTGTGGTCGCCGGCGCGCTCCTGGCGCTGGGCGGTGCCATCCCCGCTTTCGCCTCCGCCGGTGCGGAGGGCGCTGCCACCAACTCCCCGGGCGTCGTCTCCGGCAACGTGATCGAGGTCCCGGTGCACGTCCCGGTCAACGCCTGCGGCGACACCGTCGACGTCATCGCGCTGCTGAACCCGGCGTTCGCCGGCGTCTGCGCCAACAGCTGACGACGTCACACGGCGCACCAGCCCTCCCGGCTGTGGCACGGCCGGCCCCGGAACGCCGATCCTTCGCATCCGCGTTCCGGGGCCGGCTCTTCCGTTCTTCGGCCAGGAGGGCCGTGCCGTCAGCCCGCGAGGTCCGGCCCCCGCCCGTCAGCCGCGCACCGCGTCCGGCGCGGACTCCCGCCGCCCGGCCGGGACGCCCCAGCCGGCCGGCCCCGAGCGCAGCCGCCGCCGCACCCCGCGCACCAGCGTCCCGGCGGTGAAGCCGGCGCCGTGCACGAAGCGCATCGCCGGACCGAAGCCCGCCGCCGTGACCAGACCGGCCAGGAACAGCCCGGGATACGACGCCTCGAAGTCCCGGCCCACCTCGGGCGCCCCGTCGGCCCCGGTCACCAGGGTCGTCCGCAACTCGTCGGCGAGCAGCGCGAGCCGTCCGCGAGTCGCCCTGAACCCCGTTGCCGCGATGACGTGTTCGGTCTCCAGGGTGCCCACCCCGCCACCGCGTACCGCGGTGTCCAGGCGCACCCCGCCCGCCGACGCGCGCGCCGCCGTCACCTCGCGGCCCAGCAGCACCTCCACCCCGGACTCCACCCGCTCCCGCACCCACCAGGCGCCGGCCGGGCCGAGGGCGCTCGCCGCGATCCGGGTCCGGGTGGGCTCCGCGAGCCGCCGGTACAGGCCGGGCCGCTCGGAGTAGAACCAGTTCCGCCAGCCGGGGCCGAGCCCGCTGCGCGGGGCGCGGACCGACTGCCACCAGGGGCGCTGCCAGGGCGGCGGCATCTCGTTCCAGAACAGCTCGCCCGCGCGCACCAGCACCCGTACCCGGCTGCCCAGTTCGGCGAGGAGCGCCGCCGTCTCCAGGGCCGCCTGGCCGCCGCCGACCACCGTGACGTCCCGGCCCCGGAAGCGGCCCAGGTCGGCGTGGTGGCTGCTGTGCGTGACCAGGCCGGGGGAGAGGCCGCGCAGGGCCGCGGGGATCTCCACGAACGGCAGCACGCCGACGGCGAGGGCGACCGTCCGGCCGCGCAGCACCTCGCCGTCCGCCGTCGTCGCCTCGAAGCCGCCGGTGTGCGGCGCGACACGGGTGACCATGCGTTCGTCGACGGGCGGCGCGGCGTTGCGGGCGAACCACAGGCCGTACTCGGCGAACATCTCCAGGGGGATCGGCTGCCCGTGCCGGGCGGTCACTCCGCGGCCCGCGCAGTACACGTCCAGCCGCCAACGCGCCTCGGGGTCCGACAGGTTGGAGGCCCAGGGCTCGGACTTGAGGAACATCCCGCGGGGCATGTGGTCGCGCCAGGACGCCATCGGGCGGCCGAAGACCCGCACGTTCAGGCCCGCCGCGGCGGCGTGGGACGCGATGGACAGGCCGTACGGGCCCGCTCCCACCACCAGCAGGTCGTACATCAGCAACTGCTCGCCTTCTCGTCGTCGGACCGGTCGGGCTGACCGGAGAGGGTGGAGACGCCGGGCGCGGCGGGGACACCGGCCGCTCCGGTGAGTTCCTCGTCCCGGGCGGCGGGCACGAGGGGCTCCGCGGTCTGGGGGGCGGGCACGAGGGGTTCCCCGGCCTGGCGGACCACCGGCACGTGCGGGTGCGGCGCCCGGTCGGCGGTCCCGTCGCGCAGCCGGTCCAGGAGCCGGCCCGCCACGTGCCGGCCCCACAGCGCCCACATCGCGAGGCCGGGACCCCGGTCGTCCGGCGCGGACCAGGCCAGCTCCCGACCGCGCGGCGCCGGCCGCAGCGCGCTCAGCGGCGCGTAGTTCTCGACCACGAACGACCGCCCGGCCAGCGGCACCCCGTCCGGCAGCGGCCGGTGCGTCAGGTCCAGGTGCAGGGCACGTACGACGTCCAGGCCGGCGCTGTCGGCGAAGAGCCGGAACTGGGCGCCCGGACGGGGGTTGAAGTCGAGGAGGTGGTAGCGGCCGGTGCTGCCGCAGCGCCGGAAGTCCAGGTCGAAGATGCCCCGGAAGCCCAGCTCGCCGATGAGCCGCTCGGCATGCGCCCGCACCTGCGCGTTGGGCGTCCACAGGCCGACCGCGGTCAGTCCGGCGCCGCGCGGCCAGGCCTGCTGCTTGCGGCCGGGGCCGCCCGCGCGCAGCTGCCCGGTGCGGTCGGCGTAGCCGTGGAAGAACCAGTCGCGGTCCGGGCCCGGCGGCAGGAACTCCTGCAGCAGCAGCCTGCTGCCCGCCTCCTCGCTGCGCAGGTACAGTTCCACCGCCTCTCGCGCCGAGCGCACCACGACCGTGCTGCGCAGCCCGGACCCGGCCGGCAGCAGCCAGGGCCGGCTCCACTTGGCGATCACCGGCAGCCCGAGCCGCCGGACCGCGGCGGCGGTCTCCCCGGTGCTGTCCGGGACCAGCGTCGGCGGGTGCGGGATGCCGGCCGCCGCGCACACCTCGGCGAGCTCCGCCTTGTCGGCGACGCGTTCGGGCAGGGTGCCGGGCTGCTGCGGAAGCAGGTAGGCGGGCGCGAGGTCCGCGCGGAACCGGCCGGCCGCGACGGCGCTCGCGTCGTCCATCGGGATCAGCACGGCCGGGCGGGCGATCCGCGCCGCCACCCGGTGCAGCACGGCGACGATCTCGGCGGGCGACGCGCCCGGCGCCAGCGGCGGGTGCAGCCGCCTTACGTAGCGGGACCTGCGGACCGGGCTGCCCGCGGAGTCGGCGACCACGTGGACCTCCACCCCGGCTCTGCCGAGCGAGCGCACGGCCCCCAGGGTGCCGTGGTGGAAGGGGTTCCGGTCGATCCGCAGCAGAACCGCGGGAACCCGGATGTCTAGCAGCGACACGGACCATTTCCTTTGCGTCGGTTCACCCGTGCGGTCGTCCGGGGCACCCGAAAGCCGCAGCCGCACTGGCGGAATTCATATTGATATGACTGAGTGTCAGTAAGTGGCACTTACTCAGGAGTGCTGCGAACGGACGAGTGGACGGACGAACAACGATGGAGAAAGGAGCAGGCATGACCCCACAGCGGCGAGAGCGAACGCGGTTCCGGTGGTACCGGCCGGCCGTGGCCGCGGCGGCCCTCGCCGTCGCCGTCGCCTCGGCGACCCTGGCGACCGGCCCGGGATTCGCCGCGGGTGCGGGGGCGGCGCGGTTCACCGGCCCACCGGCTCCGGCACCCGCGACAGGCGTCCCGGCACCCACGACAGCCGCCCCGACGCCCACGACGTCCGTCCCGGCATCCGCCGCACCCCTGCCGACCCCGACCCCGGCCGCCGACGCACCGGCGGTCGGCGCACCGGCCAGGGCGACGCCGCCCGCCTTCGGGGCGTTCCTCGACTCCGGCCCGCTCGGTGTCGCGCGCATGGCCCAGCTGAGCAGCTGGCTCGGCGGCACCGAGCTGAAGGTCGCGCACACGTATCTGCCCGGCAACCGCTGGGCCGACATCGAGGGCGCCCCCGGCTTCCTGGACGTCTGGGCGCACTGGCGACGGGGGAAGGCCGACCGGATGCTCGTCCTCAACGTGCCCATGCAGGAGCGCAACGAGGAGGGCATCGGGGACGACGAGGTCCGCTCGCTGCTGCGGCAGGGCGCGGCCGGGGCGTTCGATCACCACTTCCGGGCCCTGGCCGAGCGGCTGGTGGCCCTGCGGGTCCCGGACACGGTCATCGTGCTCGGCTGGGAGATGAACGGCATCACCTACACCCATCGTTGCGGGCCGGACCCGGAGGCCTGGAAGACGTACTGGAGACGGATCGTCACCACCATGCGCGCGGTGCCGGGCCAGAAGTTCCGGTTCGACTTCACGGCGAGCCGGGGCCGCGACGCCGTTCCGTGGACGCAGTGCTACCCCGGGGACGACACGGTCGACATCGTCGGCATGGATGCGTACGACCAGCCGACCGGACTCTCCTTCGACGAGCAGGTGCGGGAGCCCTACGGACTCCAGCAGCACGTCGATTTCGCGAAGGCCCACGGAAAGCCCGTCTCCTATCCGGAATGGGGC
This sequence comes from Streptomyces sp. NPDC104761, assembly GCF_055583445.1. Classification (NCBI taxonomy): domain Bacteria; kingdom Bacillati; phylum Actinomycetota; class Actinomycetes; order Kitasatosporales; family Streptomycetaceae; genus Streptomyces; species Streptomyces sp. NPDC104761. The sequence goes on from NZ_JBVJNZ010000008.1 coordinate 424,032, forward strand.
CTCTTCCGCAACGGTGACGACGCCGAGTACATGCGCCGGATGCTCGCCTGGATGGACCAGCACAAGCCGCTGTACAACACGCTGACCGACTACTGCCCGCACGGCGTCTGGCAGTGCTCGGTCAACCCGCGCTCCGCGCACGTCTACCGCCAGGCCCTCTTCGGCCGCACCGACACCACGACCCCGACGCCGGCGACCCCCAGCCCGACCCCGACCCCGACCCCGACCCCGTCCGCGTCCCCGAGCCCGGCCGCCACGCCGAGTGCCACGCCCACGTCCTCCTGCACGTCGATGGAGCTGGGCGCCTGGATCGAGTACTGGCTCGGCGGGAAGCTCTGCTTCGGCCTCGACTGACGCACGGATGCGCCCGGCGTCCGCTACTCCTGCCGGCGCTCCTTCCACCGCTGCCGCACCTCCTTGATCCGCTGCCGGGCGGCGGCGTCGCAGAGCGCCGCCGTCAGCAGCGGGGCGGTGCGCCGCCGGGCCAGCAGCAGCCGCTGGTTGACGACCGGCTCGGGCCGCCAGTGGTGCTTGTACGGCTCGTCGCCGCGCAGCAGGCTCAGCGCCCCCCGCTCCCCGGTGCCGGTGTGCTGGGTGCAGGCGTCCAGCAGCATCACCGCCACGTCCGCCTTGCGCTCCCGCAGCCGGGGATGCGCCCCGTACAGGTAGCCGCCCGCGAGACTCGGCGCCAGCAGGGTCAGGTCGACGGCGACCACCTCGTCGTCGAGCCGGAACTCGGTGACCACCGCGTCCCCGGACCGCACCATCGGCCCCACCGAGCGCACCAGATGCTCCTGGAAGCGGGACTGGAGGTGCTCGGTGGTCACCTTCCGCCCCTGCCACTGGAGCCGGTGCAGGTCGAGGAGGCGGCGCAGCGCCGCGTCCACCCCGTCGGGCGGCACGACGTCCCGGCGCACCCCCAGCGAGCCCAGCTTGCGCAGCTTGGCGCGGACCCGCTGGGCCTTGCCCGACGGCAGCCTGCCGACCAGCTCGTCCATCGACACGGCCGGCAGCTCCAGGCAGACCGAGTCCGGCACCTTCCGGCACGGGCCGCGCCAGCGGTCGTAGACCCGCTCCACCGCGCCGCCCGGCCGTACCTCGCGGAAGTCGATCAGCGCCGTCCGGGCCGCCTCGGCCAGCTCCCGGGTGAGGGCGTCCGCCACCCGGCCGTCGTCGGCGTCGGCGAGCAGCACGTCCGCGTAGTCCGAGATCGCCCCGCCGAGCGGCACCAGCGTGGGCAGCGGCTGGTGCACCAGCATCAGCGGGGCCGCGCCGACCAGCTCACCGCCGTGGCGGACCAGGACGAGGCGGAGCCGGCCGGGGGTTCCGTAGGAGCGCCACCAGGAGTGCAGCCAGGCGTGGCTCTGGAACGGGGTGGCCGTGCCGCACCGCCGGTACAGGCGGCCCCAGGCCGGGGCCAGCCCGGCGAACGCGTCCTCGTCGGTGACGAGTTCGGTGGTGTACGCGGCGAGCGTCGGGTGGGCCGTCGTGGTCACAGCTGTCCGTGTACGTCGGCGGCGACGGCCGGACCGGGCACCGAGGCCTGCAGCGCGGACTCCGCCGGCCGGCGCCGGGGGCGCACCAGGAGCGCGAGACCGCCCAGCAGTCCGCCCGCGCTCGCGCCCACCAGAGCGGTCACCTTCGAGGACGCGGAGGTCGGCGCCGTCGGCTTCGGCGCCCGGGAGAACTGCAGGAGTTCCACGTTGGTGTCGCTCTTGGTGTCGTTGGCGTGCTGGATGAGCGAGCGGGCCACCGCGTTCGCCATGTCGGTGGCCTGGAGGGCGTGCGGCGAGCTGGCCGAGACGGCGACCATCGGCGCGTCCGGCGAGGTCTCCGTCTGCACACTGTCCTGCAGCGTCTTCAGCGGCACCCCGGCCCACATCTGCGCGTCCCCGAGCACCGCGAGCTGGGTGGCGACCCGGCCGTAGGCCTGCGCGAACCCCTGCGCGGACGCGGTGTCGGACTTGTCGGCGGTGACGGCGATGACGTAGGCGGTCGCCGTGTAGCTGGGCGGCGTCAGCACGCCGTAGGCGCCGCCCAGCAGCCCGCCGGCCAGGACCCCGGCCGCCAGCAGCGACCAGGGCGGGATGGCGCGCGGGAACGGGCGGGGTGCTCGGACGGTGTTCTCGGTCATGGCGTGCTGGCTCCCTGAGGTGTGGTGGCGAGTGCGGCCGCGTAGACGTCCATGAGCTGGGCGGCGCTGCGGGTGATGCTGTAGTGACGGGCGGCGTCCGGCGCGCCGCGCGGGCCGGGTCCGGCGGCGCGGGCGGCGGACAGCGCCGCGGCGTAGGCGGCGGCGCCGCCCGTGACGCGGCGGGCGCCCGGCGCGGCGGCGGTCGGCAGGTCCTCGACGGCCGGGCAGGCGCTGTAGAGCACGGGCAGCCCCGCGGCCAGCGCCTCGACGACCGCGAGCCCGAAGGCCTCCTCGGCGGAGGGCGAGGCGAACACGTCCATGGCGGAGGTGAGGGCGGGCAGGTCGGGGTCCTGGGCGTCGTCGGAGGTGTAGGGCCGCTCGCCGGCGAACAGCACCCGGCCGGCGACCCCGGCCGCCCGCGCGGCGCGCCGCAGGGCGTCCTCCTCCGGACCGCCGCCCACCAGCAGCAGCCTGCAGTCGGCGGGGAGGGCCGCGAGGGCCTCGACCAGGACGCCGAACCGCTTGCCGGGCGCGAGCCGCCCGACGGCGCCGACGACCCAGGCGTCCTGCGGGATGCCCAGGCGGTCGCGGACACGCCGGCGCCGGTCCGTGTCGAAGCGGAACCGGTCCAGGTCGATGCCGTTCGGGACCACCTCGATCCGCGGCCCCGGCACCCCCCACCGGCGCAGCCGGTCGGCGACGGTCGGCGAGACGGCCACCGTGGACCGCCCGAGCCGCTCACCCGCCAGGTACAGCGCCCGCACGCCCGCGGTCAGTGCGCGCCCCTCCAGCTGCGAGTCGCCGAGCGAGTGCTCGGTGGCGACCACGGCCCGCACCCCCGCGAGCCGCGCGGCGATCCGGCCGTACAGGCAGGCCCGGTACAGGTGGGTGTGGACGAGGTCGTAGCGGCCCCGGCGGATCAGCCGCACCAGGCGGGGCAGCGCGGCCAGGTCCCGGTTCCCGGTCATTCCCAGGTGGACCACCCGCACCCCGTCCGCGGCCAGCCCGTCCGCGACCGGCCCCGGGTTGGTGAGCGTGACGACGTCGCAGGCCACCGGCAGGTGCCGCAGCAGCAGCCGCAGTTGCTGCTCCGCGCCGCCGGTCCCCAGGCCCGTGATGACGTGGAGGGCCTTCATCTCACAGCCCCTGGACCGGACGGCGGCGCAGCCGGTGCAGCCGGTACTTCAGGAAGAGGCGCCCGGCGTGGTCGTTCTGCCCGATGTGCACGCGGGGCAGGGCGTACGGGCCGCCCAGCGGGCCCGGGTCGATGGCGCAGCCGTAGCCGTATCCGGCGTCCCGCACGGCGTCGACGGCCCGCTGGTCGACGCTGCCGTAGGGGTAGCAGAAGCCCTCGACGGGGGACTGGACCAGCTCCTCCAGCTGCGCCCGGCTGTCGGCGGTCTCGGCCCGCAGGGTCTCCGCGTCGGCCTTCGTCAGGTCGACGTGGGTGAGCCCGTGGGAGCCGATCTCCACCCCGCTGCAGGCGGCCCGCCGGACGCCGTCCGCGGTGAGCAGCGGCTTGCGCGGGCCCAGCGGGTCCCAGGCGTTGTCGCCGCCGAGCCGTCCGGGCAGCACGAAGAGGGTGGCGCCGCAGCCCCAGCGGTCCAGCACGGGCAGGGCGTGGTCGAGGAAGTCGGCGTACCCGTCGTCGAAGGTCAGCGCCACCAGCCGGCGTCCCTCGCCGCGGGCCCGTGCGGCGATCAGCCCGGCCACCGACACCCCGCGCAGCCCGCGCCGGCGCAGCCAGCCGAGCTGCTTCTCCAGCCGCCCGGGGGAGACGGTGACGCGGTACGGGTCGTCGGAACAGTCGCCCACGGAGTGGTACATGGCGACCCAGGGGACCGGGCCGGTGAGGCGTCCGGCTCTCACGGCGGACTCAATGGAAGACGGCATGCGCGAGCCTTCGGGTGACGGTGGCTACGGAACGGAGTGCGGGTGCGAAACCCTGGGCGCCCAGGGCCCAGCCGAGCAGGACGAAGACGACGGTGACGGCCGTGGCGCCGGCGGCCAGACCGGTGAACGGGTCCGCCGGCCGCGCGGCGGCGAAGAGCCCGGCGGCGGTCGCGGCGACCGCCGCCCGCACCGGCCGGCTCAGTTCGGCGAGCACCCGCCGGGTACGGATCGGGACGCTGCGCGGGCCCGTCCCGGCGAGCAGGAGCACGGCGGTGGCGGTGATGCCGGCGGCGTTGGCGGCGGCGATGCCGGTGACGCCGTACGGGCCGACCGTCAGGGCGCCGATCCAGGAGGTCACCACGATCCCGGCGGCCATGGCGCCCACCGGGTACCAGGAGGCGCGGCCCGCCGAGAAGTACGAGCGGACCAGCACCCCGACCAGGGTCTGCCCGAGCAGCCCGAGCGCGTAGACGCGCATCACCCCGGCCGTGGCGGCGGTGTCCACGGAGGTGAACGCGCCGCGCTGGAACAGCAGCTGGATGAGCTGCGGCGCACAGGCCACGACCACGGCGGTGCCGAGCAGCACCACGCTCGCGGCCACCGACAGGTCCCGCTCGACCCGGCTCCGGGCCCGCTCGGTGTCGCCCTCGGCCAGCGCCCGGGCCACCACGGGGAAGGTGACCGTGCACAGCATCAGCGACATCGTCATCGGGATCTGCGCGACCTTCTGCGCGTAGTTGAGGTGCGAGATGGCCCCGGAGTGCAGGTGCGAGGCGAGGAACCGCTCGATCAGGACCTGCGACTGCCGGCACAGCGCGAACAGCAGCACGGTGGCCATCAGCGCCACGTTCAGCGGCCGCTCCGCGGCACCGGCCGCGCCCTCCTCCCGCGCCTTGGGCCTGCGCCGCAACTGCCCGAGCAGCGACGGCACCTGTACGGCGACCATCACGGCGCCCCCGGCCGCCACCCCGAAAGCCGCCGACCGCACGCCCCAGTGGCCGCCGAGCGCGAACATCGCCGCGATGATCCCGGCGTTGTAGGCGACGTAGATCGAGGCCGGGGCGAGGAACCGCCGGTGCGCGCGCAGGGCGGCGCTGCAGTACCCGGCCAGTCCGAAGGTCAGCACGCAGGTGGCGGTGAGCCGGGTGCAGCCGACGGCGAGGCCGGGGTCCCGCAGCCCCGGCGCGAGCGCCTCGACGAGTTGCGGGGCCCCGCCGACCAGCAGGGCGCCGACGCCGGCGAAGGCCAGGGCCAGCTTGGGCAGCGTCCCGGCGACGAGGGCCCGTACGGGATCGCCGGGCGTCCCCTGCGTCCGCCGGGCCAGGGCCAGGCTGAACGCGGGCACGAGGGCGAACGCCAGCCCGTCCTCGATGAGCAGCGTCGCCGCGAACTCGGGCACGGTCCACGCGACCAGGAACGCGTCGGTGTCCCGCCCGGCCCCGAAGAGCCGCGCGAGCGACTGGTCGCGGATCAGCCCGAGAAGCGACCCGAGCACGGAGAACGCGGCGGTACCGAGAGCGGCCTTGGCGAGGAATCCGCGCGTGGGGGGTGAGTTCTCGACGCCGGGCTCGGCAACCCCCTCAGGGGCGCGGGGCTGTGACACCTGCGGCTCCGCCGCGTGGGCGCGCTCAGCCCCCACCGACCCGCAGTCGACGTCCGACCCTTCCACCCCCGGCGTCACCGTCACCGCGCCGCAGCCTTCGCGTCCCGCTCCGCCCCCACCAACGCCCACCATGCCACCGCCCCGAACACCACCGCCGTGAGAACCGTCGACGGCCCCCCGATGTCGGCGTACGCGAAATCGACGAGCTGCCAGATCAGCAGCCCGCACCCCACCAGCGCACAGTCGAGCCCGTCCCCCGCGCGCGCCCGCCACAGCCCCCGCAGCCCGCACGCCAGCAGCGCCAGCCAGCTGCCCGCCAGGGCGAGCAGCCCGAGCAGCCCCTGCTCGCTGAGGACCAGCAGGTACATGTTGTGCGGCGACAGCAGCGGCTGCTTCCGGTACGCCGCCCCCGCCCCCTCCGTGTCGCTCCCGGACGACAGCGCCAGCGAGGCGTGCGCGTCCCGGTACGCGGGGAAGTTCTTCAGGCCGACGCCGGTCACCGGGTGCTCCCGCCACATCCCCGTCGCCGCCGCCCACAGCGTGTACCGGTCGACCACCGACTGGTCCGGCGCGTCCGTGACCTGCCCGATGCTGCTGAGCCGCTCCTGGAGCATGGCCGTACCCACCCCGAAGCCGCCCACCAGCACCACGCCGGCCGCGACCGCGACCGCCGCCACCTTCAGCGCCCGCCGCAGCCCCGCCAGGGCGAGCTGCACACCGCAGGTCAGGACCGTGGCGATCCAGGCGCCCCGGCTGAAGGAGACGGCCAGCGGCAGCAGCAGCCCGAGCGCGCACGCGCCCGCCGCCACCCGCTGCCGTACCGGGGAACGCCCGAGCGCCAGCCCGAGAGCGCAGACCAGACCGAACGACACGACGGTGGCCATGCCCATCACGTCCTGCGCCCCGAAGGTGCCGACCGCGCGGATCTCCTCGCCCTGGTACGACGCCCCGGTGCCGGTGACGTACTGGTGCACCCCGACCGCGCCCTGCCAGACCGCGAGCCCCACGAACGACCAGGCGAGGAGCCGGAAGTCGGCGCGGTCCCGAACCAGCAGCACGACGGCGGCGGGGACCAGGACGAACACCTGGAGGTAGCGGCCGAGGCCGGTCAGCCCGGCGCCCGGCGAGGCCGCGCCCATCGCCGCGACGGCCAGCCCCACCACCGGCATGCCGAGCACCGCCACGGTCGTGGCGGACAGCGGGCGCCGCCGCTCCCGCAGTGTGCGCAGCGCGGCGTACAGCACCACGAGGGCGGACACCGCGTCGGCGGGCCCCGCACCGCCCTCGTCGCCGCCCGGGGCGAGCGGCAGCGCGAGGACCGCGAGCACGGCGACCGCGGCCAGCACCGGCGGCAGCCGCAGCGGCCGGGCCGGTGACAGTGCGAAGCTCATTCTCAGCTCCCCGTCGAGCGCACGAGCGCGGCCGCGGTGCGCAGCAGGATGCAGACGTCCTGCCACAGCGACCAGTTGTCGATGTAGGCGTTGTCGAAGCGGGCCCGGTCCTCGATGGAGGTGTCGCCGCGCAGCCCGTTGATCTGGGCGAGTCCCGTGATGCCGGTCCGCATCCGGTGGCGGGCCGCGTAGCCCGGGTAGGTCTGGCTGAACTGGCCGACGAAGAAGGGCCGTTCTGGGCGCGGGCCGACCAGGCTCATGTCGCCCCAGAGCACGTTCCACAGCTGGAGCAGCTCGTCCAGGGAGGTCTGGCGCAGGAAGCGGCAGAACCGGCTCATCTTGATCTCGCCGGCCACGCTCCAGCGGGTGGCGGCCTCGTGCTCGTCGACCGGGCGGTGGGTGCGCAGCTTCAGCAGGGTGAAGGGGCGGCCGTCCTTGCCGATCCGCTCCTGCCGGAAGACGACTCCGGGCCCGTCGGTGATCCGCAGCACGGTCGCGCAGACCAGCAGCAGCGGTCCGGCCAGTACCAGCGCCGCCCCGGAGACGGCGATGTCCAGGACCCGCTTGCCGACGCTGCCGCGCCGCCGCGAGCCCATCTCCAGGCGGCGGCAGGAGAACCCGGCGAGCTGGTCGCGCGTCTCGTACGCCGGTGAGTCCGCGTCGACCTCCCAGACCACGCAGCCGGACTCGGCCAGCGCCCGCAGCAGCGGGCCCTGTTCGGCGCGCACGGCGGGGTGGACGGTGAGGACGGCCCGGACCCCGTTCTGGATGAGGGCACGCTCGACCTCCTCGCCGGTGGTCAGCACGGGCAGGCCCTCGGCGCCCTCGGGGTGTTCGGCGACGACGCCCACCGGGCGCACCCCGCAGGACGGGTGGCGCAGCACGGCGGCGGCGACCCGCTGGGCGGTGGCGGCCGGGCCGACGACCAGGGCGGCGCGCGGCCGGCGCAGCAGCGCGAGGCGGCGCCGCCAGTGCACCAGGCCGCGGCCCGCGCCGGCCGCCGCCGCGTGCAGGGCGAAGCCGAGCAGCAGGGCGCGGACGGACAGCGCACGGCCCGGGTCCCAGGCGGCGACGGCCGCGGCCAGGCCCAGCCAGACGACGGCGATCCGGCCGCACACGGCGGGGAGTTCGTCGAGGATCCCGGTCATCCGCCGGACGGTCTGCGGGCGCAGCAGTATCGCCCCGGCCACCAGCAGGGCGACCAGGGCGGGCCGGCGGACGGCCCCGTCGAGCGCGGCCGCGCCGAGCAGCGCGGCACCCAGGTCGGCGGCGAGCAGCGGCGCCGGGGAGGCGGGCCGCACGGGCGGCCGCCGCAGCGGGAACCGGAAGCCGCCGGTGGTGCGCGGCGGCAGCACGGAGACGGGCGAGAGTCCGTGGTCCCGGGGCTTGGCGCCGGGGGAGGGGACGGTGCTTTCCGCGGTCACGAGTGGATGGACTCCCTGCGCTCGAAGGACACCAGCGGCCGCCCGCCGAGGAGTTCGCGGTACAGCACCGCGACCGCCTCCGCCGTGCGCCGCACATCGTGCGTGGACAGGACGTGCCGGCGCCCCCGGCCGCCGAGCGAGGCACGCAGCTCCGGGTCGAGGAGCAGCGCGGCGACCGCCCCGGCCAGCGCGCCGGGCCGGCCCGGCGGGACCAGGCAGTGCGCCGCGTGGCCGGGCGGCAGGCTCTCGCGGGCGCCGTCGACATCGGTGACCAGCACCGGCCGCCCGCAGGCCAGCGCCTCCAGCGGGGCGAGCGCCATGCCCTCCCAGCGCGAGGGCAGCACCACCAGGTCGGCGGCCCGGTACCAGGGCCGGACGTCCGCGACGGGGCCCACGAACTCGACCGAGTCGGTGCGGACCTGGGCGGCGGAGACCGAGGCCGCGAGCCGGTGGAGCGCGTCCCGGTCGGGTCCGTCGCCGACCAGGGCCAGCCGGGCGTCCGGCACCCTGCGCAGCACCTCGGGCCAGGCCCGCAGCAGCACGTCCTGGCCCTTCTGCCGGCACAGCCGCCCGACACAGACGACCAGGGGAGCCCCCGCGGGCCGCTCTCCAGGGCCGGCTGGGCCTACCGGGCCGGCTGGGCCTACCGGGCCGGCCGGGGTGAAGTGCTCGGTGTCGATGCCGTTCGGGACGACCGTGTACCGGGCGCGGATCCCGGCGCGCATGCCGGTCGTGCGCTCGGCCTCGCTGACGCACACCACCCGGTGCGCCCAGCGCGCGCCCCACCGCTCCCACCGCAGCGCCAGCACGGCGGTGGCGCCGCCGACGGCCTCGAAGGACCAGGCGTGCGGCTGGAACAGGGTCGGGACGCGCCCGCGCACGGCGAGCCGTCCGGCGAGGCCCGCCTTCGCGCTGTGCGCGTGCACCAGTGCGGGCCGTACCTCGTCGAGCAGCCGGCCGAGGCGGCGTACCTCGTCCGGGAGACCGGCGCCCGGGGAGCGGTCGGCGTGCCACCCGCGCACCTCGGCGCCCAGGGCCCGCGCGCGCTCGGCCAGGTCACCACCGGGGCAGGCCAGCGTGACCCGCAGACCGGCCGTGAGCTGGGCCTTCGTCAGATCCAGGACAACCCGGGCCACTCCGCCCTCGACGGGCTGCGCCAGGTGGAGGACCCGTGGCCGAGGGTCGGTGGCTGATCGGTGCATACGCGGATTCCTCGCTCACGGGGGGCGCGCTCGGGATTGCGGGCGGGGACGCGGCGTACTACCGCGCGTCCACGGCGGCGAAGAGCGCGCCCGCCCACGCCGCGTCGCGCTGGGAAACGAGCCGGAAGGTCAGCTGGTCACCGCCGTGGGCGAGACCGGTACCTGGATCGGACACATCCGAGTCGTAGCCGAGCGTGCTGGCGTACGCGGGCTCACGCCGGGCGCGTACCGGGCCGGGTTCGTTGATCGTGGAGTCGAGTACGTCGTCGGCCGGGTCGGCGGAGTCCTGGAGCGGGACGGGTGCGGGGCCGGCGGTGGTGTAGGTGAGCGAGTCGCCGGTGCCGTTCCGGCCGCCGTTGTATGCCACGAGACCCGTCCGGCCGCCGGCGCCACGCGGGGCGTGTAGCCCGTTCAGCCGTACCCCGGCCGGTGTGCCGAGGGAGTCGAGGCCGTCCCGGAGGCCGGCCGTCCACCGTCCTGAGCCGCTGGAACGGACCGGCTCGGTCACCTCCGCCGAGGCCTGGAGGGCGCCGGCGCCGCCGCGCGGCAGCGCGTGGTGGCGCTCGGCGAAGGGGATGCGCGCAGCCTCGGGGGCGGGCTCAGCCGTCGTCAGGGCGGTGCCCGGTGCCCGGACCGAGGCGAGGACGAGCGCGCTCGCCGACGCACGGCACAGCAGCGGGCCCAGGAGATTGCGCATGACCGGCTTCGTTCCTTCAGGGGAGCGGAGAGACGGGCGGAACAGTCTGATGTGATGTCAATAAGGGTAAGTCGGGAGGTTCGCAACTCTAGTCGCTATCCGTATTAATCCGTCAAAACCGGGCAAGTGTGTCGGAGTCGTGAAGGCGGCTCCCCGGAGATCACTCGTGTGGCGGCACAACCCGGGGCGGCGCCACGCGTTGACACAGCGCTGGGCATCCGCCCGTATGTTTGTTTCGACCCCAAGGAGACCTCTCCATGTCGCGTATCGCGAAGGGCCTGGTCCTGTCCACCGCTGCCGTCGCGGCCGTCGCCGGCGGTGCCGCTGCGGCTGTCGCCGACAGCGGCGCGAACAGCGCCGCCGCCCACTCCCCGGGCGTGCTGTCGGGCAACGTGATCGAGGTTCCGATCCACGTTCCGGTCAACGTCTGCGGCGACACCATCGACGTGATCGGCCTGCTGAACCCCGGCTTCGGCAACACCTGCGCCAACGACTGACGCAGCGGCTGTTCCCTTCGGCCGGCCGTCCACCCGCGCATCCCGCGGGCGGACGGCCGATCCGTTTTTCCCGGCCGTCCACCGGAGCGCGCCCGGCCCGGCCGGTGCCTTCGGGATCTCATATGTCTTCCGAAAACGGGGTTTCCGGTCCGCCGGGACATCGTTGGACATGACGTCGAATTCCCCCGGGCGGCTTGCGTTGCCGAAAGTCGCCGAAGAAAGGAACATGATGAACTCGCTGAAGGCCGTCGCCGTCGCCGCCGGTTCCGTGGCCCTCGTCGGCGTCGCCGCGCCCGCGTTCGCCTACAACACCGCCGACCTCACGCCCACCAGCCTCAACGGCGCGGTGAACACGATCACCAAGGACGGCCTTGACCTGAACCAGGCGATGCCGCTGCGGCACCAGTCGAACGCGCTCAACACCGAGAACAAGCGCTCCCCGCTCAACACGGTCAAGACCGCGGCCGCGGCCCTCAACCAGCACAACCCGCTGCTCGGCGGCCTGCCGCTGCAGGGCTGAGCCGGCGGAGGGCGGGCCGGGCCGGGAGTGTTCGAGGGACACCGAGGGGTGTCCCTCGTTCGTGTGGCCCGTCCGGCGGGCGTCCGCCGACCGGGTGAGCGGGCACCCGGCCGCCGCACGGCCCGTCGGTAGGGTCGCGCGGTGACCTCAACCCCAAGCGAAACCCGCCCGTTCCGCCTCGCCGACCTCGGCACGCTCGTCGTGCTGGCCTGGAGCGGCGAGGCCCCCGACGGCGGCGACATGCCCTATCTGCTGGCCTACTCCCTCGGTGACGCGGAGGGCGGTCCCGAGGCCACCGCGGCCGCGATCGAGGCGCTGCTGGCGAACAACGGGCTGCCGGTGGGCGGCGACCTCGTCGACGGCACCGCCCGGCCCAGCCTGCCCGTCACCCTGCTCGTCGAGGCCGGCCAGGCCGTCCTCAGCCTTGCCCCGCTCAACGCCCAGTGCCCCGCGCCCGCGGAGTGGCTCGCCGCGGTCGGCGAACGCGGCTACGCCTACCTGGTGTTCACCACCCGCCCGTGGCCCGAGGGCGAACCGGGCAGGCCCGTCGACCCCGAGGCGCTGCGGGACTTCGCCGGGGCCGAGGAGACCCTGACCGCCGCCGCACACGTTGTCCTGCCGGCCCGCAGCCTGCGCGGCTGATGGCCCGGGCCGCGGGGGCCGGGCGGGGGTTCGCGCTGCTGACGGTGGTCGCGGGGGCGGCCGGGCTGCTGGCCTCCTGGGTCATCACCCTCGACAAGTTCAAGCTCCTCGAGAACCCGCACTTCGTGCCCGGGTGCAGCCTGAACCCGGTGGTGTCCTGCGGCAGCGTGATGAAGAGCGCCCAGGCCTCGGCGTTCGGGTTCCCCAACCCGATGCTGGGCCTGGTGGCCTACGCCGTGGTGATCTGCGTCGGCACCAGCCTGCTGGCCGGCGCCCGCTTCCCCGCCTGGTACTGGCTGACCTTCGACGCCGGCTGCGCCTTCGGCATCGGATTCGTGTCCTGGCTGCAGTTCGAGTCGCTGTACCGGATCGGCGCGCTGTGCCTGTGGTGCTGCCTGGCCTGGGTGGCCACCATCGTCCTGTTCTGGTACGTCACCGCCTTCGCCGTACGCCGGCGGTTCCTGCCTGCACCGCGCCCGCTGCGGGAGTTCCTCGGCGAGTTCACCTGGGTGCTGCCGGTGCTGCACACCGGGGTCGTCGGCATGCTCGTCCTGACCCGATGGTGGGACTTCTGGACGAGCTGACCAACGGAACTCCGGAATGCCGGAACATCGGAATACCGGAACGCCGACATGTCGGAGGAACGGAATTCCGGAGGAGCGGATTGTCGTAGGAGCAGACTTCCGGAGGAGTAGATTTCCGGAGGAGCGGACGAGCGCGGACTGGCGTACAGCCGACTAATGCTGCACCCGGGCGAATTGTGAACTGATGCCGATTCCGGGCTCGTTACCCGGTACGGACGTCGCTGCTCCCGTATCCCGAAAGGCCCGTACCTGACATGAAGCCGACCACCCGAGGAACCCTTGCCGTCGTCGCGGGCGTCGCCGTCGCCATGGGCGCGGCCGCCACGCCCGCCGCCGCGACCGGCGGGGTCCCCGTGCCCGTGCCCCTGGACGGCGCGGAGAAGTCCCTCGGCACCGAGATGCCCAAGCTCGGCCTGGAGCTGCCGCTGCTGATCCCGGGCGTCCCCGAGGGGCCCCGCTACGTCGAGGGCCGGCTCATCCCGGAGGGCGCGCTGCCGCGGGTGCCGATGAACGGCCAGCTGCCCGGCGTCGACCTCGGCGTGCCGCTCCCGCGTGCCCTCGGCGCCGGCTTCGACCACGTCGGCATCGACCTCCCGGCCTCCGACCTGCGCACCCTCACCCCCGGCCTGGCGCTGGACGCGCCCCTCAGCGCGCCCGACCCGCAGCACTACGGCGTGCCGCACCTGAAGATGCCCGAGGTCGGGGTGCTGGCCCCGGTCCTGCAGACGGTCGTCGGCGGCAAGCTGGGCGCCGGCTCCGGCACCGGCCGGTAAACCCCCCTCGGACACGGCCCTTTCGGCCCGGTCCCGCGCCGGACGGCGGTGCGGTGGTGACCGGGCGCCCCCTTGGACGGTTACCGGTACCGACAGTGGTCGGTGAACCGTACGAGGAGTGGGCATGGTCGTCGGAGTCGGTGGTGTGGCGGTGGGCGCGGAGCCGGGAGCGGGGCAGCCGGGCAGAGCCGGGACGGGCGGACCGACGCGGCGCGAGCTGACGCGGGGGCTGTTCGCCTCCGTGGCCGCCCTCGCGTTCGCCCCGGTCGTCGCCGCCTCCCGCCCCTCGCCCCCGGCCGGGGCGCCCGCGGGCACCTCCTTCGACGAGACCTACCGGGGACGCCGCATCCGGGGTGCGCTGGTACCGGCGGCCGAGCGGGCCGTCGACGGCGGCGAGTGGCAGGTCACCGTGGACGGCCGGCCGCTGCATCTGATGCGGCGGGCCGACGGCAGCTGGCTCAGCATGGTGGACCACTACAGCTCGTACCCGACCCCGCTGGCGGCGACCCGCGGGGCCGTCGACGAGATGGGTCCCGGGCAGCGGCTGCGCGATCCGGGGCCGGGACACATGCACATGGGGGGAGACCATGGCGTACGTGCGTAAGGACGTCAGCAGGCTGACGGCCGCCGAGCGGGGGCGGCTCGTGAAGGCGTTCCTGGAGGTCAAACGGCGCGGCGAGTACGACGAGTTCGTGCGGATGCACATCGAGTACTACACCCCCGACGGCGAGGACGGGCTGCGCGCCGCCCACATGGCGCCCTCCTTTCTGCCCTGGCACCGCCGCTTCCTGCTCGATCTGGAGCAGGCCCTGCGCCGGGTCGACGGGTCGGTGACGGTGCCGTACTGGGACTGGACGAGGGACCGTTCGGCGTCCGGTGTGCCGTGGACGAGGGATCTGCTCGGCGGCAACGGCCGGGCCCGCGACCAGCAGGTGATGACCGGCCCGTTCGCCTATGCGGCGGGGCACTGGACCATCACGGAGGGCGTCACCGACGGCGAGTTCCTCGCCCGGGACCTGGGCCGGGCCCGCGATCCGATCGACCTGCCCACCGGTGCCGAACTCGACCGGGCGCTGGCCGACCCCGCCTACGACGTCCCGCCGTGGGACTCGACGGTCACCCGGGGTTTCCGCAACCTGCTGGAGGGCTGGGGGACCGGCAGCGGCAAGGCGTCGTGGCACAACCACAACCGGGTGCACCGCTGGGTCGGCGGCGCCATGCTCGGCGGCGCCTCCGTCAACGACCCCGTCTTCTGGTTCCACCACGCCTTCGTCGACCTCCAGTGGGAGCGCTGGAAGTCCCGGCACCGCGGGCGGTACCTGCCGGCGCAGCCGCCGGGCCCCGGCGACCCGCAGCGCGACCGGATCGTCGCCCGCGGCGGGAAGCTGCCGCCGTGGGACGTCACCCCCGAGTCGCTGGAGGACGTGAGCCGGATCTACCGGTACGCCTGAGCCGGCGCCGGACACGGGAAGAGCCCCGGCGCGCAGGGCGCGCCGGGGCTCCTTCGCAGGCGGTGGCTCAGGAGCCGTAGCCGCCGTTCTTGCCGTCACCGCTCTTGAGGTGGCCTCCGTTGCCGCAGGCGTTGCCGAACGCCGGGTTCAGCAGACCGATCACGTCGACGGTGTCGCCGCACACGTTCACCGGGATGTTGACCGGGACCTCGATGACGTTGCCGGACACCACGCCGGGCGAGTTGACGGCCTCGCCGTTGGCACCCGCGTCGGCCAGGGCCAGGCCGGCCCCGCCGATCACCACAGCGCCGGTGCCGAGGGCTACGACGGCGGCCTTCGCGATGCGAGACATCACGTTCTCCTTCTTGTTGCTCGGGGAGTGCGGCGGCAGGACCAGCCGCCGCACTCCCCGTTCAACGCCCCGACCTGCGGCTGGTCACGCCGATCAGCCGACGATCACTCCAAGGGCCGGAGTCAGGACACCCCCTGCGGCAGCCGCCGTACCGGGGCGCCGGCCAGGAAGGCCCGGATGTTCTCCACGGCCTGGCCGTAGTACGTGGTGTAGTTGGCGTGGGAGACGTAACCGAGGTGCGGGGTGGCCAGCAGCCGGGGCGCGGTGCGCATCGGGTGGCCGGCGGGCAGCGGCTCGGTGTCGAAGACGTCGACACCGGCGCCCGCGATCCGGCCCTCGTGCAGCGCGGCGAGCAGCGCGTCCTGGTCCACGATCGCCGCGCGCGAGGTGTTGACGAGGTAGGCGGTGGGCTTGAGGAGGGCGAGTTCGGCGGCGCCGAGCAGCCCCCGGGTGCGGTCGCCGAGCGCCAGGTGGACGGAGACGAAGTCGCTGGTGGCGAGCAGGTCCTCCTTGCTCGGCGCGAGGCCGACGCCGACCTCCTCGGCGCGCTCCTTGCCGAGGTTCTGGCTCCAGGCGCTGACGTGCATGCCGAAGGCGAGTCCGACCTGAGCGACCTTGCCGCCGATCTTCCCCAGGCCGAGCAGCCCGAGCCGGCGCCCGTGCAGATCGGCGCCGACGGTGGACTGCCAGGGCCCGCCGCCCCGCAGCGCCGCGCTCTCCTGGACCAGCCCCCGGGCCAGCCCCAGCAGCAGCGCCCAGGTCAGCTCGACCGGCGGCGCCGAGGAACTCTCCGTCCCGCACACCGTGATCCCGTGCGCCTCGGCGGCCGCGTAGTCGATGACGCTGTTGCGCATCCCGGAGGCGATCAGGAGCCGCAGCCGGGGGAGCCGTTCGAGCACCGAACCGGGAAAGGCGACACGCTCGCGCAGGGTCACCACGATGTCGAAGCCGGCGAGAGCCGCGACGAGTTCGTCCTCGTCCCCGGGATGCTCCCGCAGCGACACCACCTCGACCCGACCGGCGAGCGAGGCCCAGTCCCCGAACTCCCCGCCCACCCCTTGAAAGTCGTCGATCACAGCACAGCGAAGAACCATTGCTTCACCGTACCGGGCACTCATGGCGCCCCTTCAGGGGCGCTGGGGGTACCCCCAGCCGAAGGCTGGGGGAGGAACTGCGCGACCAGCCCAGATCCATCCGCAGCCGCCCGACAACCCATCCAGGCGCCCCCGTTGGCGCACAGGGACTCCCCGCACAAGAAAAGCCGCCCGGAAAGCAGGGCGGCGCAAAAGGGTCCGGTGGGTGGGGCCACCGGACCCGGTACCAGGCGCAGCGGGTGCCGGGCGGAACGTCAGTTCGTCGCAAGGATGGAGCGGTACCACGGTTCGGCGCGGCCGAACCACGTGTCGAAGCCGCCCCCCGGCCGCTGACCGAGATCCGCCCAGAGCGCGTCGGCCGCGAAGAAGTGGTCCGTCGTGAGGATGTCGAGCGTGCCCGGCGCAACCCCCTTCGCCGCGAGGATCGCCTTGGCCCCCTCGACGGTGAGGTTGTCACGCGGCCAGTCGATCCCCGCACAGCCGGCGACCGCCCGCAGCGCACTGCCCACGGTGACCGGCGCCGGATCCGCGGCGTGGTACACGCGCGAGGTCAGGACCCCGTCCGGCGCCAGCGCGGTCGCGACCAGCAGCCGGGCCAGGTCCGGCGCGCCGATGACCGACGCCCGTGACAGCCAGCCGGCCACCACTCCCGGCAGGGCCCGCAGCAGCCGTGCCAGGGTCGGGCCGACCCACAGGTCCCCCACTCCGAAGACCAGATGGGGCCGCAGCACCACGCCGCCGGCCGCGAGCACCGCGTCCTCCGCCGCCGCGCGGGTGCGGGAGGTGACGGAGCACGGATTGCGGGTGAGCTCCTCGGGCCGGTGACCGCGGAAGGTGCCGCGGCCGTACACCGAGGCCGTGCTGAGCTGGACGATCCGGCGCACTCCGGCCCGCCGCGCCTCGGCGACCAGCGCCGCCGTGCCACGCGCGTTGACCGCCTCGTTGGCCGCGGTACTGCCGCCGATCTGTGCCGCGCAGTGCAGGAGTACGTCGACCCCGTCGCACACCCCGCGCAGCGAGCGGGGGTCGGTGAGGTCGGCGTGCACGGTCCGGGCCCCGGAGCAGGACCGCGGCAGGGACCGGCGGTGGCTCATGAGCCTGAGGTCGGCCCGCCGGCGCTGTGCCTCGCGCGTCACGTGGGCTCCGACGAACCCGGACGCGCCGGTGATGAGAAGGATGGGCACGGGGAGACTCCCGGGGAGCGGTCGGGGTCAGCGGACACGGGGCCGCAGGACGAGTTCGGCGGTGAAGACCGTCTCCTGCCGCTGGCTGCCGCGCACCCGCACCAGCAGGTCGCCGCGGTCGCCGTAGGGTTCGGGGTCGGCCGTGATCCAGCAGGGCGCGTCGAGTTCGGCGTACCGCGTGAACTCGCTGCGCGTGCCGAGCAGCAGGGCGCAGGGTGCCCCGGTGCGGGCGTGCGCGGCCTGGCGGGCCGCCTCCAGGAGGAACATGCCGGGTATGTGGTCGACCGGGTGGTCGAAGTAGGTCGGGTGCGCGGTGTCGACCCGCAGTTCCCATCTGCCCCGGGTGCCGGGCGCGGGTTCGCACAGGGCGACGTGCCGGGCGGTGGCGTGGCCCACGGTGGCCGGGTCGAGGGCCGGCGGCGGGGTGCGGTCGGTGGTGGTGGGGCGCTCCCCGCGCATGCGCCGGTACACCTCCGGGCTCATGCAGCGGAACGCGGCCGAGGCGGTGGCGCGAGCCCCGTTCTCCCGGACCACGGTGACGTCGTAGCGCATCTCCCGCAGCCGGCCGGCGCGGCGGACGACGTCCCGGCAGACCGCGTGCATCTCGACGTCGGTGGGGACCGCGTCCGCGACGAGCAGGTCGGGCTCGGCGGTCACGGACATGTCAGACATGAGGAACTGGTAGCCGAACGGCACGTCGAACTCGGCGTGGGCGAGCAGGGATCCGATCTGGCGGATCGACTCGATCAGCAGCATCGGGTCCTGGTATCCGCCGTCGGGGGCGAACAGCGCGTGGCTGCGCGGCCATTGGGCCCGGACGACGAAGCCGTCGAAGCCGTCGGCGCCCGGGGACTCGTCGCGCTCCCAGCCGGTGAGCAGGACTTCGGAGACCGCCGCGCGGTGGACGTACTCACGCGGCACAGTGGTGGTCAGTCCGGGAAGCAGCGGCTTCGGGGCGATGGCCCGGTCGGTGAGGTGCGGCATGTGCAGCGCTCCTGTGTCGGTGTGACGGGAAGGAGGGGGCAACAAGCCGTACGCCGGCTGTCACCCCCCGTGGCCGACGTTCTGCCCCACAAGATACAGACAGGTCGGTCCGGTTCTGCAAGGGGCGAAGCGATTTCTTGGGCGAGTCGGGAAGGCTTGAGGGCTTGCCATCGATGTCAACGATCCGTTATGCCGGTATTGTTACCATGAAACGTACAAGGCTGTATGGTTCACCGGAGATGCGTGGCTCTTGGTCAAGTCTTTCTGTGGGGCGACTTAACGGAGTCTGACCTCCCACTTGTCCGGTATTCCGACGAAATCGCAGCTCAAGGTAGGGGCGTGAGAGGGTGGCGCAGGTGACGCGCCTTCCGGCCTGGGCAGTTGACAATCAGACAAGTCTGTTTGGTACGGTCTCGTCGTGAACCCGCAGTCCGAGATGACGTGGATGTGCCTCAGGGGGAGCAGATGAACCGCCAGTACGCGGACCTCGTGGCGCCGTCGCCGCGGCGCCACCGCTCGCACGGCCCGCTCGTCCCGGCCGGTCACCCGGCCGGCCACTCGGCAGCGCACCCGGCCCACCCGGCCCCCGCGTACGGCACGCCCCGCGCGGGAGCGCTGCACGTCCTGGTCGTCGAGAACGACCCACGGGCCGCCGACCCCCTCCTGCAGGGGCTGGCCCGGCACGGCTACGCCACCCACGGCGCGACCACCGGCGCCCAGGCGCTGCGCGGCCACCGCGAGGCCGACCTCGTCCTGCTCGACCTCGACCTGCCCGACCTCGACGGCCTCGAGGTGTGCCGCGGCATCCGGGCGGTCAGCGACCTGCCGATCATCGCCATGACCGCGCGCGGCTCGGAACTCGACTGCGTGCTCTGCCTGCAGGCCGGCGCGGACGACTATCTCGTCAAGCCGTACGGCTTCCGGGAACTGCTGGCCCGGATGGAGGCGGTGCTGCGCCGGGTGCGGGTCCGGCCGGCGGACGCACCGGCGGCCGGACGGGTCGTCACCCACGGGCCGCTGCGCATCGACCCGGGTGCCCGCACGGCCATGCTCGACGGGCGGCCCCTCGACCTGACCCGCAAGGAGTTCGACCTCCTCCACCTGCTGGCCTCGCAGCCCGGCACGGTGATCCCGCGCCGTCAGATCATGGCCCAGGTGTGGGACGACGCGTGGTCGCCGCGCGGTCGCACGGTCGACACCCATGTGGGTACCCTGCGCGGCAAACTGGGCTCCAGTGCCTGGATCGTCACCGTCCGGGGAGTCGGTTTCCGGATCGGCAGTCCCTAGTCCTCTCCCGCGTTCTCCCAGGTCACGCCCGGTCCCGGCGCACGGCCCCGGAACCGCTTTCTGACAACTCCCGCCGCGGTACTGACCGTGGGCCGCCTGTGCGGCTTACGATACAGACCAGTCTGTTGAATTCAGCGGGAGAGCGTAAGGATCTGGCATGGCTCAGCAGGAACGCGGCAAGCGGTCACGGCGGTCGATCCTGGAGGCGGCGGCCCAGGTCTTCGACGAGCGCGGCTACGACGCCGCCAGCACCAACGAGATCCTGGCCCGCACCGGACTCACCCGGGGGTCCCTCTACCATCACTTCCCCTCCAAGGAAGCCATCGCGCTGGCCCTGGTGCAGGCCCACGCCGAGGCCCTGCAAGTGCCGGAACGGCCGATCAGGCTGCAGTCGGTGATCGACCTGACCCTGGAGTTCGCCCGGCGCCTGCAGCACGACGCGGTGCTGCGCGCGAGCGTGCGGCTGACGACGGAGCAGACGTCGTTCGACTGCCCGCCGCAGACCACCTACGAGCAGTCCATGGACACCGTCCTGACGCTGCTTCAGGAAGCCGAGAAGCGGGACGAGATCCTGCCGGGCGTGGACGTGCGCGAGGTGAGCTCCCTGATCGTCGGCTCCTTCACCGGACTGCAGATCATGTCCCAGGCCTACACCGGCCGCGCCGACCTGCCCGAACGCACCAGCGTCCTGTGGAAGTTCCTGCTGCCGGGACTCGCCACGCCGGGCCTGGTCGGGCGGCTGCGCACGACGCCGCCCGAGGAGTGAGCGGCCCGCTCTCAGATCCTGCGCTCGCCGCCCCGGCCCGGCGGCCGGTCCCGGTCGAACAGCGGGCGCAGCAGCCGCCACAGGCGCTGGGTGATGTCGCCGTCCCACCAGCCGGGGTTGGTGTGCCCGAGGGTCTCGATGCCCGCGGCCATCACCACCGCCAGGTCGGCGAGGTCCTCGGCCTGCTCCGCGGACTCCTTCTGCGCCTCCGCCACCCGCTCGTGGACCGCGGCGAGCAGGTCGTCGCGCAGCCGGGGCGGTCCGGCCGAGCCGTCCGCGGCCAGCTGCATGCCCGCCCGGACGACCTTCTCGGTGCGCATGGCCTCGCCGAGCGCGAACAGGAAGCGCCTGGGCGCGTCCGCCGCCGGCCCCGCGAAGGCCTCCTCGGTCAGCGCCTCCACCCGCGCTCTCGCCTCCTCGTACACGGCCGCGGTCAGCGCGGTGGTGGAGGCGAAGTGGTGGTAGAGCGCCCCCCGGCTGACCCCGGCCCGGCGGCAGATGTTGACCAGTCCCGCGTCGGACAGCCGACCGTCCGCGATGAGCTCGGCGGTGGCATGGACGAGAGCCTGACGCGTGTGCTCGGATCGCGCCTGCATCAGGTCGTACCCGCCTTCCCTGCCAGCAGTGTGCCCGGTACATGCACTCCCTGCGGGCACCGGTGCCAATGGTGGTAAGAATCATACAACCATGCCTGTTTCGAGGGAGGCCCCCGGTAGTCGTCCACCTCCGCATGATCTCCACAGGATCCCAACGTCCCTGGCGGCAGGGGTGGATGTCCGGAAACATGCGCGGTGAGCGGAGTCCCGGACGCATCCTCAATCAGACAGGTCTGTTTGTAAAAGGGCTCAAATCCGGCCAGTTGACACAGGTTTGACACTCCGCTGACAGAGCTGCGGAGGATTGTGGGAAGCCTGAACCGCCGTCCGTTGAAGCAGGCCGCCCGCCCCCGTGAGACTGGACGCAGTTCCACACGGACCGAGGATTCGGGGGATCCGAATGGAAGAGCCGGAGCGACTCACGGACGACCACGTCAGCCGCGACTGCCGCAGGCGCTGCGGCCGGATCTGCGTCCGCTGCCTGGACCGGATCGACCGCGGCCTGCGTACCCTGCTCGACCTGTACCGGGAGAGCGACCAGGCGCTGGCGCCCGGGGCGCCGGTGCTGCGCGAGCGGGTGAGCGGCAGCCGTGCCACCGTCGGCATCGTGCTCGACGAGCGGACGCTGGCCCTGCGGGCCCGGGCGGCCGAGGTCATGGCGCTGTGGGCGCGGCTCGTCGTGGACGAGCGCACCGGCGCCCGGCCCGCGGGCCGCGGGGTGCCCGCACTGGTCGGGTTCCTGCGCGGGCAACTGCCCTGGTTCGCCGGGCACCCGGCGGGCGCCGACCTCGACGAGGAACTCGGCGAACTCCTCACCGACTTCGGCCACCTGCTCGGGCCGGGCCCGGTCCGCCGGTTCGCCCTCGGCGCCTGCACCCGGCCGGGGTGCACCGGGACGCTCCACGGCATCCTGCCGGCGGACGGCGGCGACCGGGTGCCGGACCAGGTCGCGTGCGACGCCGGGCACGCGCTGCCGCCGCGCCAGTGGCTGCTGGTCGCGAACCGGGCGCGGGAGGCGGTGACGACATGACGGGCACGGGAGACGGTGACGGCGGGACGGCGTCCGCGGCGGCGAAGCCGCGCACGGTCCCGACGGAACTGGCGGCCCTCGCGATGGGCGTCACCCAGGCGACCATCCGCAAATGGGCCAGCCGCGGCAAACTCACCCGCCACGGCGGCCCCCGGCGGGCCGAGTACGACCTCGACGAACTGTTCGCACTGGCACGCAGGAGCGAGACCGAATAACCGGCGCGAGACCCCGCGACCGCAGTGAATTCGAGTAACTCCGCGCTGCCGCGCGGAATTCACCGACCATCACCCGCAAGAAACCGGATCCGTGCGGGGATCCGGTGCGAAGCAGCCCCCGCGGCCCGTCCCCCCGGCCGCGGGGGCTGCTTCGGTTGCCCGCCCTGATTATCAACTCGCTTCATTCAAAGGGAAGTTGACGCATCCGAACAGAGGTGTCACACTCTTTTCGGCGCCCCCATGCCCTGACGGCGGCGGCGCTTCTCGCGGGCCTCTGCATTCGAGCCCGTGGCGTCCATCCCGAAATCCGTGCCCCGACCGGGGCGCGGATTTTTTGTTTTCCCTCCGCCCCGACTTGAGGAAGTGTGGTCGATGCCTGTTTCCACCTGGACACCCGTCGGACAATGGACGGGTACGGTCACGCACGACGGCGAGGTGGACGAGTACACCGTCGCCTTCGCCCCGGACGGCTCGCTCTCGGTCACCACGCGCAAGAGCACCGGAACCGGCGCCTGGACCGTCACCGGCGACGACTCGCTGGAGTTCTCCCTGCGCGAGGACTTCAACCTCGACGTCACCCAGATCAGCCCCAACGGCCACCGGGCCGCGTACATCCAGATCGACATCACCGCGCGGCACGACGGCGACGCGCTCACCGGCGAGGGCAAGGCCGTCGTGCACGGCCCCGACGACGTCGTGATCTACGCGACGGACGCCCGGACCGAAGCGCGCCGGGTGTCATGACGGCCGAGGTCGCCCGGCTCACCGACGTGCTGAGCCTCAGGGACCTGGCCGGGCGCTATCTGGCCGGCCTCGACGAGGGCGGCTTCGACGAGACCTGGGCGAGGTCCCTGTTCACCGAGGACATCGAGATGACGTTCCCGGTGGGCAGCCACCAGGGCCTCGCCGGGGTGGCCGGCTTCACCACCGAGATCATGGCGCGCTGGGGCCGTACCCACCACCACGGCTCGGAGACCCAGGTCGACGTCGACGGCGACCGGGCCGCACTGAGCTGGAGCCTGATCGCCTCCCACGTGCACCACGGCTCGCCGCTGCCGCCGGACCCCACCCGGTACTTCCAGCTCGGCGGCCGCTTCACCGGCACGGCCCGGCGCACCCCCGGCGGCTGGCGTTTCGACCGGCTGCGGCTGCGGATCGTGTGGACGACCGGCGCCGTGCCCAGGGGAGTGACCCAGGTCGACCGGCAGACCCTCGACACCCGAGGAAACACGCTCACTTCAGCCAAGGAGAACCCACCCATGCCGACCACGCTCACCGCGGACCAGCAGAAGGAACTGATCGAGAAGGTCTTCCACGAGGGCCTCGACCTCGGCGACCTGGCGGCCGCCGACCGCTACCTCACCGCCGACTTCCGCAACCACGGCAGCCACGACGACTCCATGCGCGGCCCGGAGGCGTTCAAGCACACCATCCGGATCCAGCAGTCCGCGTTCAGCGACATCAAGTACGAGATCCTCGACTTCATATCGATGGGCGACAAGGCCGCCATCCGCTGGGTCATGCACGGCCGCCACACCGGCCCGTTCATCGGCATCCAGCCGACCGGACTGCAGGTGCAGCACCAGGCGATCATCTGGTTCCGCTTCGAGGGCGACCGGATCGCCGAGCGCTGGGGCATCGTCGACAACTTCGCCCTGCAGAAGTTCCTCCAGTCCGGCGGCAAGCCGGTCGGCCCGCTGACTCCGGCGGGCAAGCCCGCGGCCTGAGCCGCGCCCGGCCGCGGGGGGGGGGGGGGGGGGGGGGGGGGGGGGGGGGGGGGGGGGGGGGGGGGGGGGGGGGGGGGGGGGGGGGGGGGGGGGGGGGGGGGGGGGGG
>NZ_JBVJNZ010000009.1:0-93804 GCF_055583445.1 Streptomyces sp. NPDC104761
GGCATCATCCACGACTTCGTCATGCTCAACGCCCTGCGCGAGACCCACGCCGCCGAAGCCGCCATCACCCTCGCCGTACGCACCCTGCACACCGCACTCCACACCGCCTGACGTCACTCCACTCGACGTCCGGCGGCATGTCGAGCGCGGCTCAGAAGGTCCGCAGACGGTACGAGCCGCCCAGCTCACGCACCTCCACGGAGCAGACCACGGGAGGGGTCGTGCCCACCCCCAGGTGCTTCTCCAGCAGCCGGAGCACGTCCTCGGACAGCCCGGCCTTGACCGTGTCGGGCCGCCCGGGGAGCAGCCCCACCTCCACGTGCACGAAGGCCGCCGCGTCGCCGTGCCGGTCCGCCACCCGGGCCCCCGCCGCCTGCCGGAACAGCATCTTGCAGGTGCCCGCCGAACCGCTCCCCTCCAGAACCGCCGGCTGCAGTTCGGCCGCGAGGACCCGCAGGTCGAAGGAGTCGGCGATCCGCGGGGAGTAGTCGACGGTGATGTGCGGCATGGGGACCCTGATCCTCTTGACCGGCGGGCTTCCTCGACCGTGTTCCGCTGTGACGGTCACCCCCGGCACGTCTCGTGTGCTCGTGTGCGGCGGAGTTAGTTGTATCAGCCGTCGATCTGCCGGGGAGCTGCCGGGGATCCTGCCGGGGATCCGCCGGAGGGGCCCGTCCGGTCAGGACATCCGGCGGGTCGTGGATCACGCGCTCGCCCCTTCGGCCGAGCGGCCGGTCGGCCGCTCGGCCGCTCGCGCGGCGCGCCTCGGCCCTGCGTGCGGGCGGCGGTGCAGGATCGGTGGGGCGTACGGCCCCGGACGGGGCCACGGCCCGGGACAGGGCCGTACACCCCCCCCGCTCACCACCTGCGAAGGCCCGGCGATGAGACTCTTCGACGCCCCGCTGTTCCCGTTGTCCCGGTCCGACGGCGGTCCGGGCGTCCGCCGGGTGGCGGTGTGACCGCCGCGCCGGACGGCGGCCGCTACGGCGAGGCCGTCTTCCGCCCCGAACAGGCCGGCGAGGACCGGCGCATCGACCTCGGCGCCCTCACCTACGACGACGTCACCATGGCACGGCTGCGGGCGCTCGGCGTCGGGCCGGGGTGGCGTTGCCTCGATGTGGGGGCCGGTACGGGCACCGTCTCCGGCCGGCTGCTGGACGAGGCCGGGGTGCGGAGCGTGCTCGCCGTGGACCGCGACGTACGGTTCCTCGCCGGGCGGCCCGGGCTCGACGTGCTGGAGGCCGACATCACCGCCGGCCTCACCGCCCCGGACCTCGTGCCCGGCCGGTTCCGGCTCGTCCACGCGCGCTTCGTGCTGATGCACCTGCCCGAGCACGAGCGCGTGATCTCGGCGCTGGCCGAACTCGTCGCGCCCGGCGGTGTGCTGGTGCTCGGCGACGCGGTCGACCTGACGAGTGACCGGACGCCCGACACGCCGTACACCACGGTGATGCGGGCCATGTGGCAGGGGTTGCGGGCCACCATCGGCACGGACGTGTCGTGGGTGCCGTCGTATCCGCAGCTGCTGCGCGGTGCGGGGCTCGGATCCGTGGCCGCCGAGATCCATGTGCCGCCGCTGCTGCCGGGCAGCCCCGTCAGCCGCTTCTGGGCGGACACCTGGGAACGGAGCCGGGCGGCGATGCTCGGCACCGGCCTGGTGGACGACGCGGCCGTGGACGCGGCGATCCGGTACCTGGCCTCCGAGGAATGTGCCGCGCTGTCGGCCGGCATGCTCACCGCCTGGGGCTGGAAGCCGGGCGAGGGCACCTCACCCTGAGCCGGGGCGCCCGGGTCAGGAGGCCGGGGCGGCGGCCCGGCGCCGGGTCTCCGCGAGGTGGAGGTCGACGTAGTTGGTGAGCGCCAGGGCGTCCCGGGGGTGGTCGGCCTGGAAGGTGACGCGGCGGAGCAGGCTGACGCCGTCGAGCGTGACGCCTTCACGGGCGAGGACGAAGACCAGGGCGAGGAAGGCGGAGCGGGCGTTCCCGTCGTCGAACGGGTGGAAGAAGCAGACGTCGAGGCAGGCGCGGGCGGCACGGGCCGCCAGCCGGAGCGGCACGTCGGCGTCCTCGGCACCTCCGGCGCTCCCGGCCCGCTCAGCACTGCCGGCACGCTCAGCACTCCCGGCCCGCTCAGCACTCCCGGCACGCTCAGCACTCCCGGCACGCTCGGCGCTCCCGGTATTACCGGCGCTCTCGGCCAGGCAGGCGTCGAGGCGGGCCCGGGTGTCCGGGGCGATGCCGTAGCGTTCCCGGCCCTGTTTGGCGAAGGCGGGCAGGGTGCGGAACGCGGGCGGTCGTGCGGTGCCCAGGACGTGCTGCTGCCAGCTCTGGAGCAGTGCGAAGTCGAGGGGCGCGCCGTGCGCAGCGTCGGCCCGGAGCCGTTCGAGGGCGGTGAGCAGTCCCTCGGCGCGGGCGGGGTCCAGGGCATGGTCGAAGACGCGGATGTCCTCGCCCGCGCCGTCGCGCACCGGTGTCACCGGTCCCTCCCCACCACGGTCGTAGGCCTCCTGCCAGGGCACGGTCTCGCGTACGGCGAGCCACCGCGCGAGGTGGTCGACGCCCGGACCGGCGGGCGGCCGCGGTGCGAGGGACTGCGGCAACGACCGCGCGAGCCGCTCGGCTATGTCGTCGACCAGTACGGTGTCGGGGCTGGTCCAGCTGCGGAACCGGCCGCCGACCGCCTCGTCGACGAGGTCGCGGGCGTGGCCCGGCGCGAATCCCCAGCGGTCGAGGAACAGGTGGAGCACCTGCTCGCAGTGCCCGTACCAGCCGCTGCCGCAGCCGGTGCGGTCGACCACCTGGAGGATCAGGTTGCGGGCGGCGCGTTCCCACAGGATGCGCTGGTCCTCGAGGCGTGCCGGATCCAGCGGGTACGCGTCGAACCGCCCGGCGAGACTCTCCAGCCATTCCCGCCACTCGCGCAGTGCGGCGACGACCCGGTCGAGTGTCTCCTCGGGGGTGGTGATCGAGTCCCGCGGGCAGCACCAGCTCCCGACGGGCCCGCCGTCGAGGTCGCCCTCGTCGTGCGCCCAGCGCCAGCCCACGGCCCAGCGGCCGTAACGCTCCATCAGGGCGTACGACATGGATCTCGCCCAGAGATCGCCCTCGCCGTGGCTCCAGGTGCTCATCGCCGGATCGACGACCGATACGACGGGAGGAATCGGGACACATCGGGCCGGACCGAGTGAGCGCACCTCCCGCGCCGCCGCCGCGTGGTCGAACGGATGACGGGCGGGGTCCACCTCATCCCAGGACAGATCGAACGGCCAGAGCACGGATCTCACCGGGCAAGCTTCCACGGCCGTCCGGCGACCGGGCAACCGAATTGCCCTCCGGCGCGCCGGACCGGTGTTCATGACCCCCGGAACGAGATGCCGCGATGCGTGCCCGCCGCAAGGACGGGGCGCTCGCGGCGAACTCCGGTCGCTGTCACGCCTGTATCGCAGCGGGTGCCCCGCCGGGCGTGCTGAGGGTGGACCTGGGCGACGACCACGGTCAGGCCGGCGAGTACGACCGCCGGCCCCGCCGTGCCGACCGCGAGCCCGGCCGCCTCCTGGGGCGCCCGGCCCTGGGCGCGTTCCTCCCGGTAGCGGGAGACGACGAACAGCGCGCAGTCGATGCCGACGGCGAGTCCCGGCGTCATCGCCAGGGCGCCGGTGCTGCTGGAACGCCGTTCCCCCTCAGCGCCAGCGGGATCAGGTGCCAGCCGATCCGCCCTGCCGCCGCTGACGGCCGCTCCCCGCTCCGCCGGGGAACCGTCTCCGGGGCGGAGTCCCCGGCGCCGTCCGAAACTGGCTGTGCGCGGACGCGGACGGCATCTGCGCAGAAGCGACACACAGGCTGCACACTGCCTGGCCAAAGGGTCGCTACCGTTCTGGCCATTCGATCCCACGTGCGATCGAGTTCAGGCCACGGCCCAGGTTGCCGCCGGCGCAGTCGAGTCAGGAAGACGCGGATGGACTACTGCTCCTCGTGCCGTCGGCACCTCAACGGCGCCTTGGCGTGCCCCGGTTGCGGCGCCTACGCCCCGGACATCGCCGCGCGCTCCGTCCCGGCACCGGCACCGGCCCACGCGGCGGCCTGGCAGTCGGCCCCGGCCGACACCGCGTGGTCCGACGACATCGCTTGGTCCGACGACCCCGCGCTGTCCGGTACGGACGCGTACGCCGATGAGGCCGCGGAGGACCTGTACGACGGCCCCGAAGGCCCGTACGACGGCCCCGACGCGGCACCGCCCGCCTCGCAGGGCCGGGCGGCCCGGCGCCGTCAGCGGGCCCGCTGGAAGAAGAACCAGCGGCGTGCCGTGGTGGCCACCGCGGTCGCCCTGGTCGGCGGCGGGCTGACCGTCGCCTCCATGGACCGGCAGGGCGGCGACCGGGCCCAGGCGGCCACGGCCCCCGACAACCGGCCCATGGGTCTCGCCGACGAGGCGGCCACGGACACCGGCCAGGCGGCGTCGGTGCCGACCGGCCGGCACCGGGCCCCGGACGCCGTGCCCTCCGCCCGCACGACGACCGCGAACGCCCCGCGGGAGCAGAGCACCGGCGTGCCCCGCGCAACGGCGACGCCCGGTCAGGACGCCGGCAGCTCGCCGGCCGGCACGGCGGCCTCGGCCGCCGCACAGCCGTACTCCGCCGCGGCGGTCTCCGGGACCACCACCGGCACGGCGGCCGAGCCGACGGCCACGCCCACCGCCACCACGACGACGTCCGCCGACACCGGCACGGGCACTGGCGCGAGCACCAGCACGGGCACCTCGTCGTCGGCGAGCCCCGCGCCGACCACGTCCCCGACCTCGCCGTCGCACCTCTGCCTGCTCGTGATCTGCCTCGGCTGACCGGCCGGGGCGCTGCCGCCCACGAAGGGGACCGCGCCCCGGCCGGTCCAGCCCTGACTCACCAGGCGAGCGGGCCGTTGACGTCGAAGTAGCCGCCGGTCGGTCCGTCCGGGCCGATCTGCGCCATCCTGACGATGATCTCGGCGCCCTGCTCCACGGTCTGGGTGCCCGTGTTGCCGTTCAGGTCCGTCTTGGTGAAGCCCGGCTCGACGGAGTTGATCCGCAGGGCCGGGAAGGCCTTGGCGAACTGCACGGTGAGCATGTTGACCGCGGTCTTGGACGTCGGGTAGGCGATGCCCGGGTAGAAGTGCGCGGGGTGGTCGGGGTCGGAGAGGGCCGTCAGCGAGGCGAGGCCGCTGCTGACGTTGACCACGACCGGTGCCGCCGAGCGCTCCAGCAGCGGCAGGAAGGCGTGCAGGACGCGGACGACACCGAAGACGTTCGTCTCGAAGGTGTTGCGCATCTGGTCGGCGGTCACGGTCCGGGCCGTGGGGACGCTGTTGTCCGCGTTCCGGCTCTCGATCCCGGCGTTGTTGACCAGGACGTCGAGGCCGCCGTCGGCCTCGATCCGCTGGGCCGCGGCCTCGACCGAGGCGTCGTCGGTGACGTCGAGCAGGACGAACCGGGCGCCCAGTTCCTCGGCGGCCCGGCGTCCGCGCTCGGCGTCCCGGGCCCCGATGTACACGGTGTGACCTGCGGCGATGAGCTGGCGGGCGGTTTCGCGACCGATGCCCTTGTTGGCTCCGGTGATCAGTGTTGTCGTCATGCCTCAAGACTGCTCCCGGGCCGCGGGAGCAGCCAGAAGACCCTTCTTCCTGGGACTGCGGGTACCACCGTCGCACCCCTCCGAAGTGATCACGCGGCCGTACCTTCGCCTTGACGCGTACCTGCGCGAGGCGGCGTGTGGCGAACGAGCGCAGTCGCTCCCACCTTCATCACCACGGAGGTTCTCCGACTTGTGGCGTGTCCTGCTGGCGGTCCCCGGCGAGCTCACCTGTATGTCGAACCGCCGGCTTGTGGCAGGGTCGACCGCATGCCGTGCCCCTTCTGCCGACTCATCCGCGAAGACAGTGCGCAGTGGGTGGCCCGTGAACCGTCCACCTGTGCTTTCACCCCGCTCGCCCCTCTTGCTCCCGGGCACACCCTGGTGGTGCCGACGGCTCATCACGCCGACGTCTTCGACACACCCGCCGAGGTACTGGCCGAGACGGTCGACCTGGTCCGGCGTCTGGCAAGGGCCATGCGCGTCGGTTTGAACGCGACGGGGGTGAACGTCCTCAACGCGAGCGGTCCCGGTTCCGAACAGTCGGTACGCCACCTGCACTTCCACGTCGTTCCTCGATGGCCCGACGATGGCATCTCCACCTGGCCGACCGGACAGTCGCAGCATCGATTCGCCGGCGACCCGGCCGTGCGACTCGCCGGGGCACTGTCCGCCGGTGAGCACCACAGAAGGTGAGCCAACCAGGCAGCCCGATCATGCACTATGGTCGCCTCGAACCTTCGTCCGACATGAGAAGACGTACCGGTGAACGCCAGGATCACCCGGATCCAGACCAAACTCGCCGTCCTGCAGGCAACGGAGCAGGCCGTACTCGGCCCCCCGCTCACCGAAGCACAGCTCTCGGATTTCGAGAACAGCCACGGGGTCCGGCTGCCCGAGGAGTTCCGCCAGTTCCTCACGCGGATCGGCCACGGCGGATATGGCCCCACCTATGGGCTGCTGACAATGGAGCAGTGGGTCAGCCGGGAGGCCGGCGTGGGGCAGCTCGCCGAGTCGTTCCCAGTCGTCCCCGACCGGGACATCTTCCAAGGCCGCGATGACCAGGGCGGGTTCACAGGCTCTTTTCCCGGCACCATCAGGGTCGTCCACCGAGGGTGCAGCGACTTCACGTTGCTTGTCGTCACAGGCCCCGGTCGCGGGCGCCTGGTCGAGGTCAACGGGGAGGGATTCTTCCCTCCCCGCTTTCACACCGACTCCGACTTCCTGTCCTGGTACGAGCGGTGGCTCGACTTCGTCCTGACCGGACACCGGGCTCTCACCTGGTTCGCCGATCAGATGTCCGGCGACGAGGCCCAGCTTGTGGCCACGCTCCTGGATGACGAACTCCCGGCAAGGCGGCGAGCCGCCGCCTGTACGTTCATCACCCACCCGGACCCGAGCGTCGACCTGCCCGGCACGCTGCTGCAGGCACTGACCACCGAGACTCACCCAGCCGTCCGGGAAACGATCCTCCGCGCCCTGGCCGCACAGGGGGAGCACGGCAGGGATCTACTCGCCACGGCACTCACCGATCCGGTCCCCGGCATCCGATCCCTCGCGGCCACCCTGATGACGACGCGCGTTCCGGAAGGCCGCCGGCTACCCGCCCAGCGACGCGAGGCCCTCAGCCGGCACCTGGCGAACGAGACGGACGACGCGGTGCGCGACTCCATTGAGAGAGCACTCTCAGCCTGACGTGGCCGCAGGGGGCGGGGCATCGGCTTCTGCCGAGGCTGGTGCGCCAACACCTGCCCGCCCTGTTCGCGGTGCTGGGAGTCAGCCTCAGTTCCCGCTTGGTGACGATGCGCAGCTGTTTTCAGATGACCAGGACCCGGCGCCCGCGGGTATGACCGGCCTGGCTGTCGATGTGCGCCGCCGCGGCCTCGGCGAGCGTGTACGACTTCTCGACCGGGATGTGGAGCTTTCCCCGGGAGATGAGGCCGACGGCTTCGGCGAGCGCTTCCGGCACGCTCCCTGCCACGCCGGAGAACCGGACACCGAGCTCCGGCGCACCGAGGTCGGCGATGGAGATCACCTTCTGCGGGTCCCCGGTCAGTTCGACGAGTTCGCGGATCACGCCCGAGCCGGCCAGGTCGAGGGCCGCATCGACATGGCCGAGCTGTCGCACCCGCTCGGCCCAGCCCTCGCCGTATGTCGTGGCGAGGGCGCCCAGGCTGCGCAGGTAGTCCTGGTTCGCGGCCCCAGCAGTCCCGATCGTCGTGATACCGCGGTCGCGGGCAATCTGCAGCACTGCCGATCCGACTCCCCCGGACGCGCCGCTGACCAGCAGCGTCTGCCCGGACCGCACACCGACCTCGCGGATGATCCGCAGCGCGGTCTCCACCACGGAGGGGTAGCCGGCCGCCTCTTCGAACGTCAGACCGTCGGGCATACGGGCCCAGGCCGACAGCACGGCGAACTCGGCATACGTGCTCGCGCCTTCGCCGAAGACGCGGTCGCCGACCTCGACCCCTTCGACGCCTTCACCGACCTCGTCGACCACCCCGGCGGCGTCCAGCCCGACTCCGGCGGGCAACTCGATCGGATGGGCCCCCAGGACCTGGCCTTCACGGAGTCTCCAGTCGACGGGGTTCACGCCTGCCGCCCGTACGGCGATGCGTATCCGGCCGGGTCCCGCATGGGGATCCTCGGCATCTACGAGGTGCAGAACGTCCGGACCGCCGAATTCGGCGAAGCCCACCTTCTTCATGCGGCGACCGTAACACTAACCGTTAGTATTTTGAATCGGTTACAGATTTGCACCTGATAGTGTGAGGGCATGACCGTGCCGACCGGACGCCGTGAGCGCAAGAAGGCCGCGACCCGCCAGAAGATCGCTGACGCCGCCCTGCGGCTCTTCCTGGAGCGCGGGTACGACGCGGTGGGCATCCGTGACGTGGCCGCCGAGGCAGACGTGGCCGTCACCACCCTCTTCACTCACTTCGCCTCGAAAGAGGCCCTGGTGTTCGAGCAGGACGAGGACTTCGAGCAGCGCCTCACGAGGGCGGTCACCGACCGGGCGCCGCACGAGCCGCTCATCCCCGCGCTGCGCCGCGAGATCCAGGCCTTGGTGCGGCACTGCACAGCGGAGGGCGCCGCCCCGATCTGGCGCATGATCGACGCATCACCCGCCCTGCGGGAGTACGAAGAGTCGATGCGGCTGCGCCACGCGGAGTCGCTGGCAACGACCATCGCTGCCGATCCGGACCTGTCGGTGACCCCGACGGCCTCCCGGGCGATCGCGAGGTTCGTGATCGATGCCTATGCGCTGGCCCGTGAGGCGACCGATCCGCAGGCCGCGGTGGGCGAGGTCTTTCAGATGATCGAGGCGGCCTGGGCCGTCGCCTGTCCCTCCGGAAACTCCACCGGCACGGCCAGACGGTAGTCAGGACTCGGCCCCGCCCCGTGCCAACAAGGGCAAAGGCGGTGCGGCGGACCCGGCAGCCTGGGACTACGGGTACCAGGCACGTCCGGGGCCGGCCGTGTTGACTGGGAGGCATGACGGCTACGGAACTCGGACGGGCGCTGCGGCGCTGGCGTGATCGCGTCGCGCCGGACGCGGCCGGGTTGCCGGCCGGGGGTCAGCGGCGCGCGGCGGGGTTGCGGCGCGAGGAGCTGGCGCTGCTGGCCGGGATCTCGGTGGACTACGTGACACGCCTCGAACAGGGCCGGGCGAGCAACCCGTCCGTGCAGGTGGTCGAGGCGCTGGCACGGGCGCTGCGGCTGTCCGCGGACGAGCGGACATACCTGTTCGGGCTGGCGGGGCTGGTGCCGCCGGGCCCGGACGTGGTGCCCGCCTACCTCACGCCCAGCGTCCAGCGGCTCCTCGACCGGCTGGCGGGCACGCCCGTCGCGGTGTCCGACGCCGCCCTGACCCTGCTGGTGACCAACCCGATGTACGCGGCGCTGATGGGCGATCCGTCCGGGCTGCGCGGCTTCGAGCGCAACGGCGTGTGGCGCAACTTCCTCGGCCGGCCGACCCGGGTGCGGCACACCCCCGAGGAGCGGCGGGCCTTCGAGGCCGGCATGGTCGCCGAGCTCCGCTCGACGGCCGCCCGCTATCCGGCCGACCGTCAGCTGCGGCGGATGATCGCCGAGTTGCGGGCGCAGAGCGGGCGGTTCGCCGAGCTGTGGGACGCGGGGGTGGTGGGCCGCCTCGAGGCGTCGCGGAAGACGGTCGTGCATCCGCAGGTGGGCGTTCTCACGCTGGACTGCGACCATCTCCGGGTCGAGGAGCACGACCTGCGCATCCTCGTGTACTCGGCCGAGCCGGGCACCGAGGCCGCCGAGAAGCTGGAGCTGATCTCGGTGCTCGGTACCCAGAGCCTGGCCGGAAAGCACTGACGGAGCGCCGCAGGGCCCCTGCGCGTCATGTCACGGCGTGCAGAGCTCCCTCAGCCGGTCCGCCGCGGCGTCGATCCTGCCCGGGTCGGGATCGGTGTCTCCGGCGAGGACGGCCTTGTCGTAGTCCCGGACCGCCTTGTCGAGGTCGTCGACCGCTCTGCCGACCTTCCCGTCGTCCGTCCTGTCCTTGATCCTGTCCAGGTCGTTCTCGAGGGTGGTGATGGATTCCGCGGTCCGCGCCGGGTCGTTGACCGCGTCGGCGGCCGCCCGGTCGACGGCCGTGATGCCGTCCGCGACCGAGTCGGCCTCGGTGAGGCAGTCCAGCGAGGCGCCGGAAGGGGTGCACGCGGTGGCGAGGGCTGTGGTCAGGGCGACGGCTGCTGCGGCGGTGGCGAGGGCTGTGGTACGTCGGCGTCGTTCGACGGCCATGGGGTCGGTCCCTTCTGGCGGCGGGAGCTCGGCGCTCCGGCGGTCTGTACCGACCACGATTCCGTCGGCCGCACCCGGTGACGAGGGAGCGGGCCCCCGGACCCGGGGTGCAGTCTGCTCCACCGTGTCCGGCCCGGGCGGGCCTGACCCATCCGGGTGGTTGCCGCGCGACGGCGTTTCCCCGCCCGGTGTGCGGGGAGGATCGTCGGGGTCCGCGACGTTCCGGGCCGTGGCAACGAGACGAGGGAAACACGCATGGCTCAGGGCAGCGTCAAGTGGTTCAACGCGGAGAAGGGGTTCGGGTTCATCGCGCAGGACGGCGGCGGTCCTGACGTGTTCGTGCACTACTCGGAGGTCCAGGGCAGCGGTTTCCGGAGCCTGGACGAGGGGCAGCGCGTCGAGTTCGAGGTCGGCCAGGGGACCAAGGGCCCGCAGGCGCAGCAGGTCCGGGCGGTCTAGGGGCTGTCAGGGACGCGCGGCGCGAGGCCGTCACCTCTCGGCGGCGGCCTTGCGGATCAGCGGCTCGAACTCCCGTCGCACGTAGACGTCGAACGGCGCCGACAGCGCGCCGTCGATCACGTGCCGCACCCGGTGCTCCGCCGCGAACTCCTTGATCGCGACGCGGGACTCGGGCCCCACTCCCCCGCCGATGATCAGCACTCCGAACTCCTCGGTCGCCAGGAGTTTCAGCGCCTCCTCGTCGGTGCTCACCCCTTCCGCGTCGAAGCCGTCCGCGTGCAGCGTGGCCAGGACCGCCGTCACCCTGGCGGGCGTCCGTCCGAGCACCAGTGTCCTCATGGTTGTTTCCTCTCCAGCCGGGCCGGCATCGACACCGCCAAAGCTAGAAACTCAACCGGACTTGAGGTCAACCCCGGCTTCCGGTCCACGCGGTGCCACCAGCAGAAACTTGCTTGACTCAAGCAAAACCCTTAGCTTCCTTTCATGTGGAAATCGGTTCGGCGCGCCTGGTGGGCCACGGTCCACCTCTTCCTGGCGGCCGCGATGGCGTTCGGAACGTGGATCTTCATCACCGTCCTGCTGATCACCGCGGTCGGCACGGTGGCGGTCGTCGGTGTCTGGCTGCTGCCCGAGACCGTGCTGCTGATCCGGCGGATCGCGGGGGCCAAGCGCAGCCTGACCGCCGCCCGGACCGGGGTGCGGATCCCCGAGGCCTACCGGCCCCTGACCGGGACGGTCCGCGAACGGGTGGTCACGGCGGTAAGGGACCCCGGCACCAGGACCGACGCGCGCTGGATGGCCGCCCACTGGTTCTACGGCGCGCTGCTCGCGCTCGCTCTGCCCCTGTGGCCGGTGGGCCTGGTCGTCGACGGCCTGTGGTGCGGGCTGCTGCGCCGCGAGGCGGTCGTCCTGCCGCTGATCGTGCGGCTCGCGGACCTGGAGGCCGACTGGTCGACCGCGCTGCTCAAACCGTCCCCGCAGGCACAGCTCACGGCCCGGGTCCGGGAACTGGCGGCGACCCGCGCCGGCGCCGTCGCCGCGCACGAGGCCGAACTGCGCCGGATCGAGCGCGACCTGCACGACGGCGCGCAGGCGCAGCTGGTGGCCCTGTCCGTGCGCATCGGGCTCGCGCGGCGTGCCTACGGCGGGGACCGCGACACCGGCCTCCGGCTCCTCGACGAGGCCCAGGAACAGGCCGAGAAGGCGCTGGCCGAACTGCGGCACGTCGTCCGCGCCATCCATCCGCCGGTCCTGAGCGACCGCGGTCTCACCGGCGCGGTACGGGCGCTGGCGGCGAGCTGGGGATCCCCCCGCTCGGGCGACGCCGGGAGCGGGGGCGGACTGCAGGTGACCGTGGACGACGGGGGCCTCGGCCAGGGCGTGCGGGCGCCCGCGGCGGTGGAGGCCGCCGCCTACTTCGCGGTGGCCGAGTCGCTGACCAACGTCGCCAAGTACAGCGGGGTGTCCCGGGCCGAGGTCCGCCTCGGCCGGGTCCGGCGCGGCCTGCGGGTCAGGGTCCGCGACGAGGGGTGCGGCGGCGCCGACGAGGCCGGCGGCTCGGGGCTGCTGGGCATGCGGCGGCGGGTCGCCGCGCTCGACGGAACCATGGAAGTGTCCAGCCCGGCCGGGGGGCCGACCGTGATCGATGTGGAGTTGCCGTGCGTGTGGTGATCGCCGAGGACAACGCCCTCCTGCGGGAGGGACTGGTCCTGCTGCTCGGCTCGGCCGGGCACGAGGTCGTGGCCGTCGCCGGGAGCGGGCCCGAGATCATGCCCGCCCTCCTGGAGCACCGCCCGGACATCGCCGTCCTCGACGTGCGGATGCCCCCGGACTTCCGGGACGAGGGGCTGCGGGCGGCGCTGGAGGCCCGGGAGCGGATCCCCGGGCTGCCGGTGCTGGTGCTCTCGCAGTACGTCGAGGAGTCGTACGCGAGTGAGCTGCTGGGCGGCGGCACCAGCGGGATCGGCTATCTGCTCAAGGACCGGGTCGGCCGGGTCGAAGAGTTCCTCGACGCGCTGGAACGGGTGGCCGCCGGCGGTACGGCGCTGGACCCCGAGGTGGTCGCCGAACTCCTCAGCCGCCGCCGGGACTCGCCGCTTGACTCGCTCACGCCCCGCGAGCGTGAGGTGCTGGGGCTGATGGCCGAGGGCCACGACAACGCGACGATCGCCGGCACCCTCGTCGTCACCGAACGCGCGGTTCACAAGCACATCGGCAACGTCTTCCTCAAGCTCGGCCTGCCGCCTGGCGACAGCGGCCACCGCCGGGTGCTGGCCGTCCTCGCCTACCTGGCCCACGCGCCACGGGTGTGAGCAGGGCCGGGCGGCGGGAGGGCCGCTCGGCAGCGACCCCCTGCGGTGCCCTCGCCGTACGGACGGCGAGGGCGCCGCAGGGGGTCGTCGCGGTACTCAGGACCAGGGCTGGTCGGCCGCCCTGACCCTGCCCGGCTTCGGCTTGCGGCGGCTCGCGAGCAGGCCGCCGGCGGCGCCCAGGGACACCAGGCCCATGCACGCGGCGCCCATGATCCCCTTCACCCCGTCCATGGCGACGTACAGGGCGACGGCGGTGGCTCCGTTGAACAGGAACAGGAACCAGAGTGTGCCCCGCCGTGCCAGGAACGCCTTGATCCTCGGCTTCTTCGCGATGCGCGAGCCCGTCAGGAGCGAGACGCCGATACCAACACAGGTGGCGACGTCCTTTTGGGTGCCGTCGAGGACGGCGCCGGAGGCGGAACTCGCCGCCAGTCCGCCGGCGAAGCACGACCACAGCAGCAGATCGGAGACGAACGCCTTCACACGGGCGAGCGGGTGCATGGAACTGTCCTTCGGTAGAGGGATGCGGCGGGACGGTGCGACCGGCGGGTCCGTTGTGACCTCGGCCGATCTCCCGCCTCCACGATCCCGGCGCCCGCTCACCGGCACGAGGAAGCCCACTCCCGGGTCCGTGGTGTAGG
Source organism: Streptomyces sp. NPDC104761 (assembly GCF_055583445.1). Classification (NCBI taxonomy): domain Bacteria; kingdom Bacillati; phylum Actinomycetota; class Actinomycetes; order Kitasatosporales; family Streptomycetaceae; genus Streptomyces; species Streptomyces sp. NPDC104761. Next base: position 13,785 of record NZ_JBVJNZ010000009.1, read on the forward strand.
CCGCTTCACCACCGGCCGGCACCGGCGGCCCCGCCCGCACAGCGCAACCTGCTCGCGAGGAGCCTGCCGGGCCGGGTCAACTCACGGCGAAGTGATCAGCCAGCGCCGCCGCAGGGTGCCGGAAGAGGTCCCGCCGGGACCGGCCGAACTCCTCGGTCGCCGTGGCGGGTTGTCGGTGACCCAGTGCCAGGAAGGGGGCCAGGGCGTCGTCTGCACGTAGAGGCCGGTGCCACGGAAGTCCCTGACGTGCAGACCGGCCCGGATCCGGGCGGGGTGCGGCACACGCGGCGGCACGCCGGCCGCGCCGGCCCGTCCGGAAGATTTCTGCCGGCCCGGAGAACTGGTGGATCATGTCTGCTGCGGCCCGGGCCCGCTCTCAGGAGCGGGCCACCACCCGCAGGGTGCGAACCGACGGGTCCGACGCGTCGGGGATGAGGACGCCGTGGTCCACACCGGTGCGCAGGTAGTCGAGTACCTCCTCGGTGATCACCTCACCGGGCGCGACCGCGGGCACGCCCGGCGGGTAGGGGCTGATCATCTCGGCGGCGATGCGCCCTGCCGCCCGTTCCGCCGGAACGTGGTCGACCGGTGCGAAGAACGCGTCGCGCGGCAGCATCGCCTGTTCCAGCTCGAGGGCCCCGGGGCGAGGCAGGTGCACCGACGGCCGCCGTTCGAAGGACTCGGCCTCGTCGACGAGCGCGCGCAGGGAGTCCAGCAGGACCTTCTCGGTCTCGTCGTCGTCGGCGTGGGTGACGGAGGCGCTGATACGGCAGGTGTCGGAGCCTCCGACATCGACGTGCCGCTCGGCCCGCAGCCACTCGGCGGCCTGCATGCCGCTGATGCCCAGACCCCGTACGTCGATGACGAGCTTCAGCGGGTCGAAGGACGCGGCGTGCCCCTCCTCGACGACGTCCTGGCCCAGCAGCCGCACGCCGGGGAGCTCGGCGATCGTCTCGCGGATCCGGCCGGCGCGGTGCAGCGCCGCCTCCAGCAGCTCGTGCCCCTGCTCGGCCATCTGCCGTCGCCAGCCGTCGAGGGAGGCGTACACCAGAGAGGAGGCACTGGTGGTGCCGAGCAGGTCCTCGCGCTGCTTGAGGGCCTCGGGCGACACCCGGTCGTACTGGAGGTGGAAGACGGAACTCTGCTCGACGGCGCTGCCCATCTTGTGGACGCTGGTGACGACCAGATCCGCTTCGGCGTCCATGCCCCAGGGCGGCAGGTCGGGATGGAACGGCAGGTGGGCGCCCCACGCCTCGTCGACTATCAGCGGGACACCGAACTCGTGGCAGACGTGGGCCACGCCGCGGATGTCGGCGCACGTCCCCCACTCCGTGGGGGTGATCAGCAGCATCCCCTTGGCGTCCGGATGTTCACGCAGCCGGTCGCGTACGTCGTCGGGCTCCGGGGGATGGGCGAGATGCCGTTCGCCGTCGAACTTGGGGTGGACCCAGATCGGCTCGACACCGTTGACGATGACACCGGCGATCACGGACTTGTGGGCGTTGCGGGAAAGCAGCAGCTTCTCGCCGGGGCCGGCGACGGCGAGCATGGCGGTCTTGACCGACAGCGAGCTGCCGCAGGTGGAGAAGAACGTCTGCTCGGCGCCGACCGCGTCCGCCATCAGCTCCTGGGCGTGGCCGAGCACGTTCTGGGACTGCCGGCGGTCGTCCAGCCCGTTGAGGGAGAGGACGTCGGACCGGAACACGTCCATGCCGAGGATCTCGGCGACCCGCGGGTCCACGCCACGGCCCTGCTTGTGGCCGGGCGGTCCGAAGGGCACGTCTCCACGGCGCCGGAACTCCGCCAGCGCCTCCAGTACGGGGGCTCGCGAGTGGTCCATCCTTCCTCCTCAAGCCATGTCACGCCGTGTCGCGCTCATCAGGGTGCGTCCGGGCCGTGGGCCACGGGCCCGACGGGTACCCCTGGCACCAGACCTGCAACCAGCGGAAAAGCCGGTCCGGCGGACGGGCGGACCTCAGCGCCGGCCGGCGCCGGCCGACCCGTGCGCCTGCCACGCCGACTCGCGCAGCCTCACGTCGCCGAGGATGTCCGCGGCCGTGCAGGCCAGTGCCTCCGTGGCCGCGAGGAGGACGTCCCGGGCCCGCGCGGACGCCGCGGCGAGGGCGAACTCGGGGGTGTGGTCGGAGCCGCTCTCGTCCGTGATCGCTACGAAGGGGTGGATGGCCGGAACCCGTCCGCTGACGTTCCCGATGTCGGACGAGCCCAGGTACACGCCGGGCTCGGGCGGTGTCAGGGCGATGCCCCCCGCCCTGGCCAGGTGCACCGCGAAGCGGTCGGAGAGGGGCCGGCTGTCGCGGAAGTGCTCGTAGCGGACCGTGGCCCGTTCGACGGTGACGGTCGTGCCGGTGGCCCGGGCCACGCCGGTGGCGCAGGTGCCGAGCTGCTCGGCCAGGCCGTCCAGCGCCGTGGTGGTGGCGGCGCGGAGCCCGAACAGGCCCTCCGCGTAGGCGGGGACGAGGTTCGTGGCCGTGCCGCCCTGCGTGACGATGCCCTGGATGTGGGAGGCCTCCGGCAGCCGGCGCCCCAGCGCGGACAGCACGTTGAACAACTCGATGAGGGCCGCCAGGGCGTCGATGCCCTCCTCGGGGTTGCCCGTGGGGTGGGCGGCCCGTCCGTGGAAGCCGACCCGGTACTGCTCCTGGGCCGTGAGGGGCGCGTGTACCCAGTCGTGGACGCCCGGGTGGAACATGAGCGCGGCGTCGACGTCGTCGAACACCCCGGCCTCGGCCTCCAGGGCCTTCCCGCCGCCGCCCTCCTCGGCCGGGGTGCCCACGGCCAGTACCGATCCCTCCTCGACGGGCAGCGCGGCGCGGGCGGCGAGCGCCGCTCCCAGGCCGGCGGCGGCGATCAGGTTGTGGCCGCAGGCATGCCCCAGCCCGGGCAGGGCGTCGTACTCCAGCAGCAGCGCGACCGCCGGCCGGCCCTCCCCCGCGCGGGCCACGAACGCCGTGGGCAGGCCCGCGGTGCCCTGCTGCACCCGGAAACCCGCGTGCTGCAGTTCACCGCTCAGCAGGGCGGCGGCGCGCCGTTCGGCGAAGGCGAGTTCCGGATCACCGTGCAGCGTCGTCGCCACCCGCCACAAGTCATCGGCCCGGCCGATGACTTCAGCGTGGATGCGCCGGTACACGGCGTCAGCTGTCCGGGTCACGAATCCTCCGCGGTCCGCGAGTCGGGATCGCCTTCTCGGCGCCCTCGGGCATCCGGGTTCCGCCGTACGCGCGGACCACACTCCGGCCTCGCAGCCAGTCGTTGCGGCGAAAGGCCCGGCACAGGTGCTCGGCCACGGAGCCTCCACGAAACCCGCTGGCGGAACCACGGCAGCCGCTGCTACGTTTCCGGAGGCCGTGCAAGAGAGCGAGGAGGTGGTACCCGTGAACGTATCGACATGGGTGCTCCCCTCCGGGGTCACGGTCGGGCGATAGGTCGTCCGGGAGCGCCGTTCCATGGCACTCCCGAAAGGCACGACCATGCGATTCACTTCTGAACGGCGTCTCGACGACGCTGTCCTCGAGCGCGAATTCACCCTCGGCGAGATCCCAGGCATCCTGTGGACGCCCGGATCCGCATCCACCTCCGCACCGGCGCCGCTGATCCTGCTCGGCCCCCCTCCTCTCGGGCTGCGCAAGACGTACCCCCGACTGGTGGCCCGAGCCCGGCACTCCGCGGCGGAAGGCTTCGCCACGGCCACCATCGAGCTCCCCGGAAGCGGCGACCGGCCCCGCCTGCCCGCCGCCGAGCAGGCCCGCGCCGGCCTGCGCCGGGCTATGGAGGCCGGCGAGCCGGTCAGCGACGAGACAATCGACGCCCTCGTCCTCCCCCTGGTCGACCACGCCGTCCCGGAATGGCAGGCCGTCTTGGACGCCCTCCTGCCGCTGCCCGAGATCGGCGGCCCGGTCGGGTACTCGGGGGGAGTGATCTCCATCGGGACCCGGCTGGCGGTGGTCGAGCCGCGCATCTCGGCTGCTGTTCTGTTCGCCGGGAGTTTCGTCCCTCGCGCCATCTTCGAGGAGGCCCGCCAGGTCACCATTCCTCTGCACGTCCTGCTGCAGTGGGACGACGAAGGCAACGACCGGCAGGCGGCCCTGGACCTGTTCGACGCCTTCGGCTCCGAGGAGAAGACGCTGCACGCCAATATGGGCGGGCACACCGGCGTCCCGCAGTTCGCCGGGGACGCCGCGGCCCAGTTCTTCACCCGACACCTGAAGTGACGCCGGGCCGTCAGACCCCCAGCAGACGGTACCCGTGGGCCGGTTGGCCCACGGGTGGGTGCCCCGCCCCGCGTCGGCGTTCGACGTCGTCAGATACGACTGGACCGCTTCCAGTACCGCCCGCGGCTTCTGCGTGTGGCCGCGCTGTCGAGGCAGGCCAGGTCGGGGTGCGCGGTGACGATGGGGAACTGCTCCCGCATCTCGCGCTGCCAGGCCACCTCGGCCCGCTCCTCCCCGAAGCCGCGATGCGCGACGCTCATTCCCGTATCAGCGGCGCGCCCGCGTCCCGCCAGGCGATGACGCCGCCGGGAGGCTGCGCACGTCGGGGTGGCCCATCCGGGTCAGCAGCGCTGCGAAGGCCGATCGCCGGGTATGGGGTGGATATTCGGGATATTCGTTACGAGTATCGCCCGACCAGGTCTTTCGTCGATGGCGCTCACGTCACTCGCTCGCCCTGTGGAGCCCGGCCTGGCCTGGTGCCACCACATGAGCCGGATCGTTTCTCGCCTCTGCATCGCCAGGCTGACGTGTCTCGCATCCGCCTCAAGATCACTCGCGGTGCCGACCCCGAACTGCGACCGGCCGACGCCACCAGAAGTCATTCGCGGGCATCCGCTCCACTCGGCGTGACCTTCGCTGCTGCAAGGTCGATACTGCCGACAGCAGGATGACAACCGCACCCGCCACCGATCACCCACGGATACCTGACACCTCATCAGGAAAGTCGGCATCGAGTCAGCATCTGGACCGCCAGGACCCGCTTGCAGCCGCCACCAACGGCCAAGATCGCACATCGGCTTCACCCGTCCTGACCAGCAATGACTCACGTCAGAGGCCCATCTGCTAACATCGCCAGGAGGCACCCATGAAGATGCTGATCAACGTCCCGGAGACCGTGGTGGCGGACGCGCTGCGGGGCATGGCGGCGGCGCATCCCGACCTCGCCGTGGACGTGGAGAACCGGGTGATCGTACGGCGGGACGCACCCGTCGCGGGGCAGGTCGCGCTGGTCTCGGGCGGCGGTTCCGGCCACGAGCCGCTGCACGGTGGGTTCGTGGGCCCCGGGATGCTGTCGGCGGCCTGTCCGGGCGAGGTGTTCACGTCCCCCGTCCCCGACCAGATGGCCCGGGCCGCCGCGGCCGTGGACAGCGGCGCCGGTGTGCTGTTCATCGTGAAGAACTACACCGGTGACGTGCTCAACTTCGACATGGCCGCCGAACTCGCCGAGGACGAGGGCATCCAGGTGGCGAAGGTGCTCGTCAACGACGACGTGGCCGTCACCGACAGTCTCTACACTGCGGGCCGGCGCGGCACCGGCGCCACCCTGTTCGTCGAGAAGATCGCCGGTGCGGCCGCCGCCGAGGGGCAGCCGCTGGAGCGGGTGGAGGCCGTCGGGCGCAGGGTGAACGAGAACTCCCGCAGCTTCGGTGTCGCGCTGAGCGCCGTCACCACCCCGGCCAAGGGCACCCCGACCTTCGATCTGCCGCCGGGCGAGCTGGAGTTGGGCATCGGTATCCACGGCGAGCCGGGCCGGGAGCGGCGCGCCATGATGACGTCCGGCGAGATCGCCGACTTCGCGGTCAACGCCGTCCTGGAGGACATGCCCCCGCGCGACCCGGTCCTCGTCCTGGTCAACGGCATGGGCGCGACCCCGCTCCTCGAGCTGTACGGGTTCAACGCCGAGGTGCAGCGGGTGCTCGCCGAGCGCGGGGTGAGCGTGGCCCGCACACTGGTCGGCAACTACGTCACCTCTCTGGACATGGCCGGTGCCTCGGTCACGCTCTGCCAGGTCGACGAGGAACTGCTGCGGCTGTGGGACGCGCCGGTGCGGACACCGGCCCTGCGCTGGGGCATGTGAGGAAGGCACGACACCGACCGGCACCGACCCGCGTCCGTACCGCTACGCAAGGAGATCCAGTGCTCGACGCCGACTTCTTCCGCCGCTGGATGGCGGCGACCGCCGCCTCCGTCGACCGCGAGGCGGAGCGGCTCACCGCCCTCGACTCGCCCATCGGGGACGCCGACCACGGCAGCAACCTCCAGCGCGGGTTCAAGGCGGTGACCGCCGCGCTGGAGAAGGACGCGCCCGCCACCCCGGGCGCCGTCCTGACGCTCGCCGGACGGCAGCTGATCTCCACGGTGGGCGGCGCCTCCGGGCCGCTGTACGGCACGCTGCTGCGCAGCACCGGCAAGGCGCTCGGCGACGCGGCCGAGGTCAGTGAGGCCCAGCTGGCCGAGGCGCTGCGGGCCGGGGTGGACAAGGTCATGGCGCTCGGCGGGGCCGCGCCCGGGGACAAGACGATGATCGACGCCCTGGTGCCGGCGGTCGACGCGCTCGGCGACGGCTTCGGTGCGGCGCGGGCCGCCGCCGAGCAGGGCGCCGAGGCGACGATCCCGCTGCAGGCCCGCAAGGGCCGGGCGAGCTACCTCGGTGAGCGCAGCATCGGCCACCAGGACCCGGGGGCCACCTCGTCGGCGCTGCTCGTCGCGGGACTCGCGGAGGCGGCCGGTGAGTGACGGCGAGCTGGTCGGGATCGTACTCGTGTCGCACAGCGCGGAGGTCGCGGCGTCCGTCGCGGAGCTGGCCAAGGGGCTGGCGGGCGGTGCCGCGGCGGTGCCGGTCGCCCCGGCGGGCGGCACCGAGGGCGGCGGCCTCGGCACCAGCGCCGAGCTGATCGCCGCCGCTGCCGCGTCCGTGGACCGGGGGGCGGGGGTCGCCGTCCTCACCGACCTGGGCAGCGCGGTGCTCACGGTCAAGGCGCTGCTCGCCGAGGGCGACGAACTCCCGGACGGCACCCGCCTGGTGGACGCGCCGTTCGTCGAGGGCGCGGTGGCCGCGGTGGTCACGGCGAGCACCGGGGCGGGCCTCGACGCCGTGGAGGCGGCGGCAGCCGAGGCGTACACCTACCGGAAGGTCTGAGCGCACGCAGGTCGCGGTGGGATCCCGCGGGTCTCGGAGGTGACGCCGGCCGGGTTCAGGAGTCGCGGGATGACGGGCCGGGCAGGTCCTCCTGCGCCGCCGGCCGGAGCCGTCCCCGTCCGGCGAGCAGGAGAAGGAGCCCGACGGAGGGGAAGATGAGGAGCCCCGCGACGATCGCCACGCCGATGGTCACCTTGAGGGTCGCGTCCGGTGAGGCCGCGGCGTCGATCCGCAGGTGGGTGCCGAGGAGGTAGGGGTACTGGGCGACGCCCCAGCCGAGGACGACCAGCGCGACCGCCGCGGTGGTGAGCACGCGCAGCCCCGTCCTGCGGTCGCGGAGCAGCAGGAGCACGGTGGCGATGCCGCAGAGTGCCGCGAGCACGACGAGTGCCAGGGCGCGGTGGCTGAGCTGGTGGAAGAGGCGGGGGGCGTCCTGCCGGAGGACGAAGATGCCCGCGATGCTGACGGCCCCGGTCAGCACCGAGGCGAGCAGGGCACGGTCGCGGAAGTAGCGCTGCAGAGCCGGAGCGCCCTGCTGCCGGGCGGCGGCGTTCAGGTAGACGGCGGCGAGGTAGGCGCAGACCAGAACGGCCAGCACGCCGCCGAGCGCCGACGTGGGGTTCAGCCAGCTGCCGACGGCGTCGCCGTCGCCCCCCGTGGGCACCCGTCCTGAGGCGATCCCACCGGCGATGGAACCGAAGCAGTAGGGCGTCAGCACGGAGGACGCCGCGAACGCCGCGCCGTACACGCGTTGCTCACGGGTGCGCAGCGTGGCCTTGCGGAAGGCGAAGCCGGCGCCGCGCAGGACGATGCCCAGGGCGGCGATGCCCAGGGGCAGGTACAGCGTGGTGGTGATGGCGGTGAACGCGGTGGGGAAGCCCGACCACAGGAACACCAGGCAGTAGATCAGCCACGTGTGGTTGGCCTCCCACACCGGGCCGAGCGAGGTGTCGATCAGATGCCGCGGCCGCCGGCCCCGCTCGGCTCCGCCCGCGGTCAGGTCCCAGAAGCCCGCACCGAAGTCGGCGCCGCCCAGCAGGCTGTAGGCGATGACGCCGATGAACAGGAAGACGGCGACGAGGTTCGCGATCACTTCCCGGCTCCCGCGGGCAGGCCGGCCGCATCGGAGCCGGAGCCGGGTCCGTAGGGGACGGCCACACTGTCGTCGCCCTCGGCCTCCCACCGGCGTTTCATCGACAGGAGCACGGTGACGGCGCCGGCCCCCACGGCCACGTAGATGACGAGGACCGCGGCGAAGAGGAACCACAGGTTGCCCCGGGTGGTCGCCGCGTCCCGGGTCAGGAGGTACCCGACGACCGTCCAGGGCTGGCGGCCGACCTCGGTGACGATCCAGCCGGTCTCCAGGCACGCCAGCGCGGCGAGACCGCTGACCGCGCAACAGCGCAGGAACCAGCGCTGCTGCGCGAGCGGATGCCGGCGCCACCACAGCCAGAGGAACCACACGGCCAGCGCGAGCAGGGCGAAGGACAGCCCCACCATGACGTCGAAGGCGAGGTGGACGGTGCTGACGGCCTCGTCGGACGGGCGTACCCGGTCCGGGATCGTGTCGAGCCCGAGGATGCGGGTGGCGGGCCGGAACCCGGCGAGCAGGGACGCCATGTCGGGCACGGGGATCCCGTACCGGACACGGCCGTCGACGAGGACGCCGCCCAGGGTCTCGGGAACATGGGTGCCGGTGGCCGGCAGCAGTTCGACGGCCGCGAACTTGGCGGGCTCCGACTGGAAGACGTACCGGGCGATGGTGTCCCCCACGACGACCTGGAGGGGCAGCGCCACGGCGGCGGTGACGAAGCCGACGAGGAAGCCGGTGCGGTGGTAGCGGGACGTCCGGCCCCGCAGCATGCCCACCGCGTAGACGCTCGCCACCACGAAGCCCGCGACGATGTAGGCGGCCAGCAGCATGTGCAGGAACTCCCACCAGAAGGCCCCGTTGAAGAAGACCTGGGCGGGCCGTACGGCGACGACCCGGCCGCCGCGCAGCGTGAATCCGCCGGGCTGGTTCATCCAGCTGTTGGCCGCGATCACGGCGGCCGCGCCCCCGATGCTGGACAGCGCCACCGGGACCCCGGTCCAGAAGTGTGCCCACGGCGAGAGCCGGTCCCAGCCGTAGATGTAGATCGACACGAAGATCGCTTCGAGGAAGAAGAACAACCCCTCGATCGCGAAGGGGAAGCCGAAGGCCGCGCCGTACCGGCCCATCAGGCCGGGCCAGAGGATGCCCAGTTCGAAGGAGAGGACGGTGCCGGTGATGGCGCCGACGGCGAACAGCACGGCGGCGACCTTGGACCAGCGCCGCGCCAGCAGCAGGGCATCGGCGTCCCCCCGGCGCAGGCCGCGGTGGTTGGCGACGAGCATCAGCGTGGTGAGCGCGACACCGAAGGGCACCAGGATGATGTGGAACCCCAGAGTGAAGGCCATCTGCTGGCGGGCTGGAAGGAGCTGCGGCGGATCGCCGGCCGCGGCCAGGCAGCGCGCGAGCACGTCCAGCGTGTCCGTCACGGCGCGAGCCGTCCTTCGGCACGCCGACGGCCCGACGCGCCGGGCGTCCTGCGGCCGGGCTCGTTCACGTCTGTAACTGTCATCGCCTCGACCACCGCCGGGTTGCACGAAGTCCGTCGCTCCGGCTTGGTGTACCCGCTTCGCGTGCTGTCGCTCCGTCACCTCGGTGACCGCCACCCCATCGGACGACCCGGCGCCGCATCCGGGCCGGGCCCGCGCACGGCCTGCCGGAGGTCCGGCCCCACCCCTCCACCGACACCCACTTCACGTACGCGAACCAAACCGACCGCACCCCTCACCCGCATCGCCGCGACCGCGCACCTGCCGGACAGCTGTCGATCCACGCCTCAGGTATTGACAGGAGGCTCGCGGCGACACAGCCTTTGGCAACGTTGTCATTGTGCTCGAGGCGGAGTACCCGGAGCCGATTCGGTCCGCTCCGCCGCTTTCTGATGGGACGTCAGAATCATGACCGATCAGCCGGTTCCGTCGCGCAGACCGTCGCGGCGTTCCATAGTCGCCACGGGCTCCACCCTGCTCGCCGGGTTCGGACTCGGCACGGTACTCCCGGTGCCCGCACAGGCCGCCGCCTCCGCCGGCCCGCAGGCCCAGCCCACCGCGCCTCGTGAACTCGCCCTCTACCGGCCCGTCTCGGTCTCCTCGACCGCCTACGCCGCCACTCCGGGGTCCTTCGCCGTCGACGGCCTCACCGCACCCGGTGTGCGGGGCAGCGGCTGGCGGGCCGGGGACGGCGACCCGCAGTGGATCGCAGTGGACCTGCAGGCGGCCTGCGAGGTCACCCGGATCCGCCTGACCTTCGAAGCCGACGCCGCCGACCCGGTGTTCACGCCCCCTGCCACCGGAAACCCCGCCGACGGCACCACCGGCAAGGAGATCCTGTCGAGCTACGCGCTCGACTTCCTGGTCGAGACGTCCCTCGACCAGAAGTCCTGGACGAGCGTCCACCGCACGACCGCCGGCACCGGCGGTGTGGTGGACGTCCAGCTGCCCCGGCCGGTCGCGGCGCGCTGGGTGCGGATGACGTGCCGCAGGCGTTCCAGCCCGCTGCCGCTGGGCCTCAACTCCTTCGAGGTGTACGGCACCCCCGAGGGGCACCGCCCCGCGGCGAGCGGCTGGACCGACTGGGGCACCCGGCACGTCGCGGCGCCCGCGCTGACGGTGGCCGACGACGGCACCGTGCCGGTGGAGTCGGGCTGGCGGCTCACCCTGGACGACTGGGCCGGCGCGGACGGTGCGGGTCTGTCGACGTCCGGCGTCGACACGAGCGGCTGGCTGCCCGCCACCGTCCCCGGTACCGTCCTGGGCTCCCTCGTGGACCAGGGCAGACTGCCCGACCCGGTGTCCGGCCTGAACAACCTGCGCATCCCCGAGGCGCTGTCCCGGCACTCCTGGTGGTACAAGCGGGACTTCGAGCTGCCGCGGGGCCTGCGCACGGGGGCCGGCCGCCGGATCTGGCTGGAGTTCGACGGCGTCAACCACACGGCCGACATCTGGCTGAACGGCGAGCATGTCGGCGGCCTGACCTACCCGTTCGCCCGTTCCTCGCACGACGTGACCCGGCTGCTCGCCACGGACGGCGCGAACGCGCTGGCCGTGCGGATCACGCCGATGCCCGTGCCCGGCAGCCCCGGCGACAAGGGCCCCCTCGGCGAGTCGTGGGTGGACGCGGGCGCCGGGCAGATGAACCTCAACTCCCCCACCTACCTGGCCGCTTCGGGCTGGGACTGGATGCCGGCCGTCCGCGACCGCGCGGCGGGCATCTGGAACCACGTCCGGCTCAGATCCACCGGGCAGGTCGTCATCGGCGACCCTCGTGTGGACACGGACCTGCCGAACCTGCCGGACGTCTCCGTGGCCGAGCTGACCGTCGTCGTCCCCGTCCGCAACGCCGACACCGCGGACCGCACGGCGACGGTGACCGCGGCGTTCGGCGACGTCCGGGTGTCCAGGACGGTCGCCGTGCCCGCCGGTGGCAGCGTGGACGTCGTCTTCGCCCCGGACGCCTTCAAGCAGTTGCGGCTGCACAACCCCCGGCTGTGGTGGCCGAACGGCGTGGGCGAGCCGGACCTGCACGACCTCACGCTCACCGCGTCGGTCGACGGCGCCGAGAGCGACCGGCGCACCACCCGCTTCGGCATCCGCCGGTTCGGCTACGAGTACCGGGTGCCGCTGCCGTTCACCGCGTCCGGCGACGCGTACACCCAGACCGTCACCTTCGACCGGCGGCAGGCCCGGCACGTCCGCGTCAGCTGCCGTACCCGGGCCACCTCCTGGGGCAGTTCGCTGTGGACCCTGGCGGTGCGGGACAGCACCCGGCAGTCCATCGACCTCGCCCTGCACGCGTCCGCCGACGCCTCCAGCACGGACGGCGACGACCACGGCCCGGCCAACGTGACGGACGGCGACCCGGGCACCCGCTGGTCCTCGGCGTACGAGGACGACCAGTGGATCAGCGTCGACCTGGGCTCGGCGCAGTCCTTCGACCAGGTCGACCTCACCTGGGAGCGGGCCTACGCGAGGACCTTCGTGGTGCAGGTCTCCGCCGACGGCACCGAGTGGACCGACGTCCAGGCGGTGGACAACTCGGCCGTGCCGCTGCCGTTCAACGACGGCAACGCCAGCCTCCAGGTCGAGGACTTCGACCGGCAGACCGCCCGCTACGTCCGCATCGACTGCGGCCTGCGCAACACCAGTTGGGGCAACTCCCTGTGGTCGCTCGGCGTCATCGACAGCGGCAGCCCCGGCACCGACCTCGCCCTCAACCGGACGGCGACGGCCTCCACCGAGGAGTCCGACCACCCCGCCTCGAACGCCACCGACGGCGACCAGGGCACCCGCTGGTCCTCGCAGTACGAGGACCACCAGTGGATCCAGGTGGACCTGGGTTCCGCGCAGTCCTTCGACCGGGTGGCGATCGTCTGGGAGACGGCGTACCCGAAGTCGTACGTCATCCAGGTGTCCTCCGACGGCGAGCGGTGGACCGACGTCAAGTCCGTGTCGAACGCCCCCGATCCGCTGCGGATCACGGTCAACGGCGTGCCGGTGCTGGCCCGCGGCGGCAACTGGGGCTGGGACGAGCTGCTGCGCCGGATGCCCCCCGCGCGGATGGACGCGGCGGTGCGGATGCACCGCGACATGAACTTCACGATGATCCGCAACTGGGTCGGCAGCAGCGACCGGGAGGAGTTCTTCGCCGCGTGCGACCGGCACGGCATCCTCGTCTGGAACGACTTCCCGAACGCCTGGGGCATGGACCCGCCGGACCACGACGCCTTCAACTCGGTCGCCCGGGACACGGTGCTGCGGTACCGCATCCATCCCTGTGTCGCGGTCTGGTGCGGGGCGAACGAGGGCAACCCGCCGGCGGCGATCGACCAGGGCATGCGCGAGGCCGTCGAGCAGCAGGTACCGGGGCTGCTGTACCAGAACAACTCGGCGGGCGGCATCGTCACGGGCGGCGGGCCCTACGGGTGGGTGGAGCCGGAGAAGTACTTCGACCCCGCCACCTACGGCAGCAAGGACTTCGGCTTCCACACCGAGATCGGCATGCCGGTCGTCTCCACAGCGGCGAGCCTGCGCAACCTGACGGGCGACGAGCCGGAGTGGCCCATCGGCGGCGCCTGGTACTACCACGACTGGAGCGAGCACGGGAACCAGGCGCCGCAGAACTACAGGGCGGCCGTCGAGACCCGCCTGGGCGCGGCCACCGACCTGGACGACTTCGCCCGCAAGGCGCAGTTCGTCAACTTCGAGAACACCCGCGCGATGTTCGAGGCCTGGAACGCCAACCTCTGGGACAACGCCACCGGTTTGATGCTGTGGATGTCCCACCCGGCCTGGCACAGCACCGTCTGGCAGACCTACGACTACGACTTCGACGTCAACGGCACGTACTACGGCGCCCGTTCGGCCTGCGAGCCGCTGCACGTCCAGGCCGATCCGGTGCAGTGGCGGGTCCTCGCGGTCAACCACACCCGCGCGGACCTGCACGGCGCCACCGTCACCGCCCGGCTGTACGACCTGTCCGGCCGGCAGCTCGGCAGCGGCCGGACCGCACAGGTGGACGTGGCACGGGCCGCCACCGCCGAGGCGTTCACCGCAGGATGGACCGACGACCTGCCCGACCTGCACCTGCTGCGGCTGACCCTGGCGGACGCGGACGGCAGGGAGCTGTCGCGCAACACGTACTGGCGTCACCGCGACCCCGCCGACCTCCAGGCACTCGGCAAGGCCCCGCGGGTGAACGTGTCCGTCTCGGCAGGGCAGCCGTCCCGGTCCGGAGACCGGCGCACGCTGACGGCCACCGTCCGCAACCGCGGCTCGGCCGTCGCCGCCATGGTCCGGCTGTCCCTGGTGGACGAGGCGAACGGTGACCGCGTGCTGCCGACGCTCTACAGCCACAACTACCTGTGGCTGCTGCCCGGAGAAGCACAGACGGTCACCGTGTCCTGGCCGTCGCGGGCCCTGTCCGCGGGCCGCCCGGCGCTGCGGGCGGCGGCGTACAACAGCCGTCCCTAGGCGAGCCCCTCCGCCGCCACCGCGAGGGCCGAGCGCATGGTCGCCGTGAGCTCGGCCTCCGCCGTGGCGGGGTCCGTGGTCTCGTCGGCGACGCGCCAGGCGTAGTGCTCGACGGCCGCGCGCAGGGCCGCGTTGAACATGGCCGCCTGGATGGTGGGCCGCAGGCCGTCGGCGGGCAGCCCGGAGCGTTCGGCGAGGGCGCGGGCGAACGCCGGTTCGGCCTCGTCGTAGGACTGCAGCCACTCCGCGCGCAGGCCCGGCTCGTCGCGGGTCAGCCGGACCAGGGCACCCATGGTGGCGCGGTCCGGACTGCGCACCAGCCGGCTGTCGGTCGGCACGGCGTCCTCGAACGCCTCCTCCAGCGGCTGGCCGGGGCGCCAGGCGCGCAGGCAGTCGGCGACGGCTTCGATGCCGGCCGCGAACAGCGGCCGCACGCAGGCCTCCTTGCTCGGGAAGTAGCGCCACACGGTGCGCGCCGAGACGCCGACCGCCTGCCCGATCTGCTCGCCGGTGGTCGCGGACACCCCCTGCGTGACGAACAGGTCCACCGCGGCGCGGGCGATCTCCAGTCTGGTCTCGGCCTTGCGCTCCTCGGTCAGGGGCGGGCGTCCCGTGCGTCCCCCTGCGGTCATCTGTCCCTCCCGTGCCGGTCTGCCGCTGCACCGAGATTGTCCCCGAGGCGGCGGGGTGACGGAAAATTCAGGCCACGACTTTATGTCACTCGCAGACATTAAGTCGTATGGTGTGTGCCGCACCGGGCGCCGAGCGCCCTTGAACCACCTGATGGGAGCACCACATGGCCAGCGGACTCGACGGGCGCGGCGTCATCGTCACCGGCGCGGGATCGGGGATCGGCCGGGCCGCCGCCCTGGCCTTCGCCAGGGAGGGGGCCCGGGTCCTGGTCGCCGACCTGAACGCCGAGGCCGCGGGCTCGGCGGTGGCGGAGATCGAGGAGGCGGGCGGTACGGCCGTGGCCGTCACCGGTGACCTCGGCGAGCAGTCCGTGGTGGACGAGGTGGTGGCGACCGCGGTGGAGCGGTTCGGCGGGGTGGACGTCCTGGTGAACAACGCCGGGATCATGGACCGGATGTCCGCGCTGGCGGATGTCAGCGACGCGGAGTGGGAGCGGGTGATACGGGTCAACCTCACCGCGCCGTTCCTGCTCACCCGGGCGGTGCTGCCGCACATGCTGGCCGCGGGCCGGGGCGCGATCGTCAACACCGCCTCCGAGGCCGGCCTGCGCGGCAGCGCGGCGGGCGCCGCCTACACGGCCTCGAAGCACGGCGTCGTCGGCCTGACCAAGAACCTGGCGGTGATGTACCGCAACCAGGGCATCAGGGCCAACGCGATCGCTCCCGGCGGCACCAGGACCGGCATCCAGGTCGACCTGGAGGACGGTGCGCACGGGCCGGCCGCGCTCGGACCGTACTTCGGCAACGTGGGCCAGGTCTCCGAGCCCGAGGAGCAGGCGGCGGCGATCGTGTTCCTGGCCTCGGACGCGGCGAGCAACATCAACGGCGCGATCCTGCCGGTGGACAACGGCTGGGCGGCCGTCTGACCCGCACCGCAGGGGCGGCCGGGTCCCCGGGTCAGCCGCCCCCGGTGAACTGTTCCGCCAGCCGCTCCCCCTCCGCCTCCGCCGCCTCGCGGTCCTCGATGGGCCGGATCGCCGAGTCCTTGAAGACGATGTAGGTGACGCCGGACGCCACCCCGCCGACGCGCGGGTCGGGGTTCACGCCGAGCGCCTTCGCGGTGGCGTAGGAGGCCTCGCCGATGATGTCACGCGGTCCGGTGTCGCCGACGACGGCGTACTGGACCCGGCCCTTGTAGATGACCGCGGCGATCGCACCGCCCCGGACACCGGACTTCCGGTGGTTCCAGCGACGGCTGGGGCCGGGTACGACGACGTAGGGCAGTTTCTCGGCGTTGAGCTGACGCCCGTTGGACTGCTGGTAGGCGGTGGCGGCGGTGAACGCCGGGTCGGCGGCGCGGTTGCAGTGGGCGGTGCGCTGGCCGTCGCAGTCGATGTCGAGGTCGGCCTTCCAGAAGACGGCCTGCCGGGTGCCGCACACGGGGACGGTGGCGGCGGTGTTGGCATCGGAGCGGAAGCGGCCCCTGGAGACCTGGGTGCACTCCCGCACCCTGGCCAGCAGGTCGGTGGCGGAGATCCGGTGCCGGACACCGGGGGCCGCGTACGAGGCGGCGGGGGCGGGCAGTGTGGCCGGGGCGAGCAGGGTGGCGCCGGCCGCGGCCAGCGTCAGCGACTGGACACGCACGATGAGGGACCCTTTTCGTGGGGGACATGGAGTCACCCGGAACAAGATGGTGCGGGTCCGGCGGCCGGGCCAGCACATGGAGGCTGTACAGGGCCGTTCGGCGCAACGAAACTGACACTTCGTGAGCGGCCGCCGAGGACCGGGGCGCCGGGCCGGTACCGGCCCGGACCGCCCCGGCCGCCCGTGCCGGCGCGGGATCAGCGACGACAGCGTTCCGCGCCACAGACGCGAACTCCCCTGTTCTCCGGGGAAGTTCGACCGCAGGACCCTCAGCATACGTAACTTTCCCCCGGCGTCTGCAAGACGGCCCTCTTGATGTCCGCACCCAGGGCGGTCATATTGGTCCGGACCATTGCCGTGCTGCCGTCCCCGAGGGAGGCGGAACCGTGCGCCGAGCTGCCGTCGTGGTCTGCGCCCTGCTGTTCGTGACGTCCTGCGGCTGGGGCCGGGCCGCCGACGGCGACAGCGGCCGGCTGCCCGGTGCCCCGACGGGGGTGACCGCGGCCGCCGGGAGCGCCACCAGCGTGCACGTCATGTGGAACGAGCTGCCGGAGGGTTCCGGGATCCGCGCCTACGAGGTGTATCGCGGCACCACGAAGGTCGAGGAAGTGCCCGGCTCCCAGCACATGGTGGACGTCACCAGGCTCAGGCCGTCCACGGCGTACGTGTTCACCGTGCGGGCCCGGGGCGGGGACGGCAGCCTCGGGCCGCGCAGCCGTGCGGTGCGGGCGACCACCCCCGCGATGGTCGCGGCCGACCGCTCCGCGCCGACCCGGCCCCCGCGGCCGGCGGGCCGGGCCGTGGGCAGCCGTGCCGTACAGCTGTCCTGGGGCGCCTCGACGGACGACCGGGCCGTGGTGTCGTACGACATCTGGCAGGGCGGGGCCAAGATCCACAGTGTGGGCGGGAACCAGACCGCGGCCGTGGTCATGGGGCTGCGGCCGGGCACCCGCTACGTCTTCACCGTCCGGGCCCGGGACGCGGCCGACAACCTCTCGCCCGCCAGCACGGCGGTACGCCTCACCACGCCCGGCAGCGGCGACGGCCGCGACACCGCGCCGACCGCGTTCACGGCGCGGACCCACGAGCAGAGCGGGGCCTACTACCTCGATCTGGCGTGGGACCCACCGCAGGTGGACGGTGTGGTCACCGAATACCAGATCCGGCTGGACGCCGGTACGACCACCTCGCTGGTGTGGGGCGGCACTCCGCCGAAGGGACGCTCGACCTACAGCTTCTATGTGGGCCGGGACCACGGGGTCCGGCACCAGGTGCGACTCCGGGCGCGGCTGCCGGACGGCACCTGGGGCGGCTGGTCGGCGGAGCGGACCGGGACGACCGGGGCCTGACGAGAGCCGGGCGCGCGCTTCGGCGTGGGCCGGGCGGAGGAAGACGTCACCTGGCCGGTCGCCCTCCGGGTGCGGGACGTACCGGAGCCCCTTTCGCTGAACCTGAGGCAGCACGGGCGTTTCCCCCACCCTCGGCGGCGCACGGGACGTACCGCCGACCGTGCCGCCGGAGGGCAGACCATGCGCACTACCCGACTCCTCCTCCGCTCCGGCCTGACCCTGGCGGCCGCCGCCGCTCTCCCGACCTGGTTCGCCGGCCCGTCCGCCGCGCTCTCGGGCATCTCGGTGAGCACCATCGGCTCCACGGTGTCGGTGGTCACCAGCGCCTGCACCCAGTCCAACGGCAGCTGGGGCAACGCCTCGCTGCTCAACAGCGGCCAGACCGCCTTCGCCCAGGGACGGCAGGTGGCCCTGGCGGGCACCACGGTGAGCCAGTCCGCCGCCTGGTCGGGGGTGTCGCCGGGCACCTACACGGTGGTCGTCGTCTGCTCCAACGGCGGTACGGCGGGCACCCAGTCGGTGATCGTCTCGTCCGCCCCCGCCGCACCGACGACCTCCTCCACCGCCAACTCGACCGTCAACTCGGCCGCCAAGCCGGCCGTGCCCGCCCCCGCCCGGGGGGTGATGGGCGGCCTGGGCGGCGCCGCCCGCGACTACGGCCCGCTCACGCTGGGCATCGGCGCCGCCCTGGTCGGCTCCGGCGTCATCGCCACCGGCTGGTACCTGCGCAAGCGCTCGAAGCCGTACCGGCTCTAGACGTGCTGCCCCGGGGCGGCCGCGAAGGGGACGGCAGGGCCCCTAGGACCGGGACGGGCCGGGCAGTTCGCCGAACTCCTCCAGGGCATGGCCGAGCCACTGCGTCCAGAACGTCTCCAGGTCGATGCCGGCCCGCAGGACCAGGTGCCGCAGCCGGTCCTCGGGGGCGTCCTTGCCCGGCGGGAAGTCGCGGCGCTGGATCTCCTCGTACTCGGCCAGCTGCCGCCGGTGCAGCTCGAGATGGCGGCGCAGGTCGGCCTCGAGGCCGGCGGTGCCGACGACGGCGGCGGCGCGCAGCCGCAGCAGCAGCACGTCCCGCTGCGGTTTGGGGTCCTGGGAGGCGGCGGTCCAGCGGGCCAGTTCGGCGCGGCCCGCGGGCAGGACCTCGTAGCTCTTCTTCTGCCCACGGGCCGGCTGCTCGGCCGGCAGCGTGCGGATGTAGCCCTCGGCCTCCAGCCGGCCGAGCTCGCGATAGATCTGCTGGTGCGTGGCCGACCAGAAGTAACCGATCGACCTGTCGAACCTGCGGGTCAGCTCAAGCCCCGACGACGGCCGTTCGAGCAGGGCGGTGAGGATCGCGTGCGGGAGTGACATGGGCTCATCCTAGGGACGGGCGCTACAGGGCGGCGGCCAGCTCGGTGCCCTGCTTGATGGCCCGCTTGGCGTCCAGCTCGGCGGCGACGTCGGCACCTCCGATGAGGTGCGCGCTGCGGCCGGCGGCGACCAGCTCCTCGTACAGGCCCCGGCGCGGTTCCTGCCCGGTGCACAGCACGACGGTGTCGACCTCCAGGACGGTGCTCTCGCCGTCGACGGTGACGTGCAGTCCGGCGTCGTCGATCAGGTCGTACTGCACGCCCGGGACCATGGTGACGCCCCGGTGCTTGAGTTCGGTGCGGTGGATCCAGCCGGTGGTCTTGCCGAGTCCGGCGCCGACCTTGCTGGTCTTGCGCTGGAGCAGGTGGACGGTGCGCGGGGGCGCCGGGCGCTCGGGGGCGGCCAGGCCGCCGGGGCCCTGGTACTCCATGTCCACGCCCCAGTGCCTGAAGTACGTCGCCGGGTCCTCGCTCGCCTTGTCGCCGCCGTCGGTGAGGTACTCGGCGACGTCGAAGCCGATGCCGCCCGCGCCGAGGATCGCGACGCGGTCGCCGACGGGGGCGTTGTCGCGCAGCACGTCGAGGTAGCCGAGGACGCGGGGGTGGTCGGCGCCGGGGATGTCGGGGGTGCGCGGGGTGACGCCGGTGGCGACCACGACCTCGTCGTAGCCGGTGACGTCCGCGGACTCGACGGTGGTGTTCAGGCGTACGTCCACGCCGTGCGCGTCGAGCTGGTGGCGGAAGTAGCGCAGGGTCTCGTCGAACTCCTGCTTGCCGGGGACCTTGCGGGCCACGTTCAGCTGGCCGCCGATCTCGGCCGCCGCGTCGAACAGGGTGACCTCGTGGCCGCGTTCGGCGGCGGACACCGCGCAGGCGAGGCCGGCCGGTCCGGCGCCGACGACCGCGACGCGCTTCTTCAGCCGGGTCGGGGCGAGGACCAGTTCGGTCTCGTGACAGGCGCGCGGGTTGACCAGGCAGGAGGTGATCTTCCCGCTGAAGGTGTGGTCGAGGCAGGCCTGGTTGCAGCCGATGCAGGTGTTGATGGCCTCGGGCGTGCCGGCCGCGGCCTTGTTGACGAAGTCGGGGTCGGCGAGCATCGGGCGGGCCATGGAGACCATGTCGGCGAAGCCCTCGGCGAGCAGCTCCTCGGCGACCTCCGGGGTGTTGATGCGGTTGGTGGTGACCAGCGGGACGGACACCGCGCCCATCAGCTTCCTGGTGACCCAGGTGTAGGCGCCGCGCGGGACCGAGGTGGCGATGGTGGGAATGCGGGCCTCGTGCCAGCCGATGCCGGTGTTGATGATGGTCGCCCCGGCCGCCTCGACGGCCTTGGCGAGCGTGACGACCTCGTCCAGCGTCGACCCGCCGGGGACCAGGTCCAGCATGGACAGCCGGTAGACGATGATGAAGTCGTCGCCGACGGCCTCGCGCACCCGGCGGACGATCTCGACGGGGAACCGCATCCGGTTCTCGTAGGAGCCGCCCCAGCGGTCGGTGCGGTGGTTGGTCTGCGCGGCGATGAACTCGTTGATCAGGTAGCCCTCGGAGCCCATGATCTCGACGCCGTCGTAACCGGCCTGCCGGGCCAGGCGGGCGGCGCGGACGTAGTCGCCGACGGTGCGCTCGACGTCGGCGTCGGTCAGCTCGCGGGGCGCGAAGGGGCTGATCGGGGCCTGGAGGGGGCTCGGGGCGACCAGGTCGCGGTGGTAGGCGTACCGGCCGAAGTGCAGGATCTGCATCGCGATCCGGCCGCCCTCGCGGTGTACGGCCTCGGTGACGGCCCGGTGCTGCGCGGCCTCTTCGTCGGTGGTGAGCTTGGCGCCGCCCTCGTACGGCCGGCCCTCGTCGTTGGGCGCGATGCCGCCGGTGACGATGAGGCCGACTCCCCCGCGGGCCCGGGCCGCGTAGAACTCCGCCATCCGCTCGAAGCCGCGCTCGGCCTCCTCCAGGCCCACGTGCATGGAGCCCATGAGCACCCGGTTGGGGAGTGTGGTGAAACCGAGGTCGAGGGGTTTCAGCAGGTTCGGGTAACGGCTCATGGGGGCCTCCGTGCGCGGTGTCGTCACCGTAGTTGTAGAGGACCGCGCACGGATTATGCAACTAGTTGCACAACACCCTCGGGGTTACGTGTCCCAGATCACCGCTCACCGGCTTTCGAGCAGGACGTGCAGTTCCCTCTCCTGGTCCCCGGACGCCGAGGACAGGTTCCGCACGGTGAACAGGGAGTCGAGGGTCCTGTGCAGCCGGCTGATGGCCCAGTAACCGCCCTGTGCGTCGGCCTCGACCGTGGCCGAGAGCCGGGGCGGCGGGGTGCACTCGTGGGTGTCGGTGACCTCGAACGTGCCGAGCCACACCATCGGGCGGGTCTCGTGGAGCTGCTGCGGCACGTCGTCGGCGGCCCGGTCGGACTCGAAGCACTGGCGCAGCGCGTCGAACACGATCCGGGCGTCCTCCTTGTTGCATCCACTGATCTCGAGGGAGACGGGTTCCTCGTGCGTGGGCACACGGTCCATCGTGATCGCTCCTCTCATGGCGATGGCGCGGTGCCACGGCTCCCCGCGCACCGCGCCATGCCAACAGAAAAGCACCGATCTCCGGGCCCTGCACCACCCGCCACCGGCGGCCGCGGGCTCAGCTCCGGGTGAACTTGTAGGTCATGCTGTCCGTGAGGACGCAGAAGCCGGGCGACATCACGACGACGCGCAGGATGCCGGTGCGCCGGTCGTAGTCGATGCCCTCGGCCTCGAAGGTGCCCGAGCAGGAGCTGCGCAGCGGGAGCTGGCGCAGCGCCGTGACGTGTCCGGTGACGTTCGTGGAGCCGGGCTGCGCGGACAGGTCGATCTGCAGCAGCGGCTTGGTGTAGCCGAAGAGGCTGCCGTCCGGGTCGTCCGACGAGCACAGGAGCGTGGTGGCGCTGGAGAAGTCGCAGCCCTGGACGTCGCGCACGGCGTGGTCCAGGTTGACGACGGACGCCAGCGGGAGGTTCGCGGACGGCGAGGTGCTCTTGTTGGCGCCCGGCGTCGGGAAGACAAGGAAGCGGGTCATCGTGCCGTACTCGCCGGAGAGCATGTACTGGCTGTCGGGCGTGATGGCGGACCAGGAGTTGTTGAGGGCCTCGCCGGAGACGAGCGTGTGGACGTACTCCGACCAGGTGCCGTCGGGCGCCTGCACCCGGTACATCTTGTAGGTGCTGGAGTCCGCCTGGTACGGCTCGACGTAGTAGCCGTCGTAGGACTCGTCGGGGTCGCCGACGTGGTTCCAGCCGCGGGAGTAGACGTCGAGCGGGATGGTGCCGGCACCGGTGTACCGGTTGGGGCTGCCGGCCGGGACCTCGACCGAGGTCAGGCCCTGGCTCTCACGGAGCGCATCGGCGTGGTCGGAGCCGGTCTCGGTCCAGGTGTCGGCCGCGGAGGCCGGGGCGGCGGTCGCGAGGACCAGGGTGGTGGCGAGGGCGACCAGGGCGGTCAGGCCTGCGCGACAACGTTGCCGGGTGGACGCGGGCATGGAAGCCTACTCCTCGGTATCGGGGGTGGGACGCGCGTGCGCCGGCCAGTCTGGCGCCGACCTGATGGGCATGTACAGACCAATGACGGGTCGGGAAGGTGAACTCACGCCTCTGCCGTCCCTGTGGTCGTTTCGCGGTACGGATGCCGTCGTGGTGAGAGATGGTGGAAAGGTCGGCGGTGGCATCGGAGAGTCGGGGGTGAGCGCGATAGAACGAGGAGAGTCCGCACGGGGGACGGCGTGCCGTGCGGAAGTCCGAAGGCGGTGCCTGCGATGAGTCCAGCCGAGGCCGCGGTGCCGGGGGGCCGGGAGCCCGTGCGCGGGCCCGTGCGGCCGGGCGGGCTGCTGGACGTCCTGAACGTGGCCTCGGTCGTGCTGGACGCCAAGGGCCGGATCGCGCTGTGGAGCCCGCAGGCCGAGGAGCTGTTCGGCTACTCGGCACAGGAGGCGCTCGGCCAGTACGCGGCCCGGCTGATGGTGCACGAACGCCACATCGAACTGGTCGGCAAGCTGTTCGCGGACGTGATGAGCACCGGGCGGAGCTGGGCCGGCGGCTTCCCGATCCGCCACAAGGACGGCTCCACCCATGTGGTCGAGTTCCGCAACATGCGGCTCATGGACGACAAGGGCGACGTGTTCGCGCTGGGCCTGGCGGCCGACCAGTCGACGGTGCGCCGGCTGGAGCAGGACGTGGCGCTGTCCGAACGGATCGTGCAGCAGTCGCCGATCGGTCTTGCCGTCTTCGACACGGACCTGCGCTTCGTGTCGGTCAACCCGGCGATGGAGCGGATGAACGGGGTCCCGGCCGAGGAGCACGTGGGGCGGACCATCCGCGAGGTACTGCCCTCGCTGGACGCCGACGCGCTGGAGGCTGCCTACCTGCGGGTACTGCGGACCGGTGAGCCGGTCATCGACCAGTCCGCGGTGGGCCGTACGCCGGCCGATCCGGACGTGGAGCACATCTGGTCGGTGTCGGTCTACCGGCTCGACGACGCGCTGGACAACGTGCTGGGCGTGGCCACCTCGGTGGTGGACATCACCGAGCCGTACCGGGCCGGTGTCGAGGCCGAGAACGCGCGCCGCCGGCTGGCCGTGATCGCGGACGCCTCCACCCGTATCGGCACCACCCTGGACCTGGAGCGCACCGCCCGGGAGCTCGCCGACGTCGCCGTGCCGGAGCTGGCCGACGTGGCGGCCGTGCAGCTGCTGGACGCGGTGGTCGAGGGCCGCAGCGGCACCCTCGGCCCGGCCGAGCCCGCCGTGCTGCGGGCCCTCGCCGTGCGCGCGGAGCAGAAGGCGGACGCGGTCCAGGCCGCGGACGCGCCGGGGACGGTCGCCCGGTACGCGCCGGACCGCCTGATCACGGCGTGCGTACGGACCGGGGAGGCCGTCGTCGTCCCGCAGGCCAAGGACGAGGACCTGGCGCGGATCGCCCCCTCCCCCGAGGCCTCGGTGCTGCTGGGCCGGTCCGGAGTGCACTCGTATCTGGCGGTGCCGCTCATCGCGCGCGGCGAGGTTCTGGGCGCGCTCGACCTCAAGCGCACCCGCAATCCGGCGTCCTTCGACGACGACGATCTGCTGCTGGCCCGGGAACTGGCGGCGCGCGCGGCCGTCCAGATCGACAACGCCCGCTGGTACGAGAACGCCCGCACCACCGCGCTGACCCTCCAGCGCAGCCTGCTGCCCGCCCACCCCCGGGTCACCCCCGGCCTGGAGGTCTCCTCCCGCTACCAGCCGGCGGGCGCCACCGTCGAGGTGGGCGGCGACTGGTTCGACGTCATTCCGCTGGACGGCGGGCGAACGGCACTCGTGGTGGGCGACGTGATGGGCAGCGGCATCAACGCTGCCGCGACGATGGGCAGACTGCGCACCGCGACGACCACCCTGGCCGCGCTGGGCCTCGACCCGGCGGTCCTCCTGGAAAACCTGGACAAGACCACGTCTGGCCTCGACCACTCCATCGCGACCTGCGTCTACGCCGTCTACGACCCGCAACTGCGCCGGTGCCGGATCGCCAACGCCGGCCACCTGCCCCCGGCGCGGATCCGGCCCGGCCGTCCGCCGGAGCTCCTCGACCTGCCCACCGGGGTCCCGCTGGGCGTCGGCGGGGTCGCCTTCGCCACCACGTCCGTCGACTTCGAGCCCGGCGACGAGCTGGTGTTCTACACCGACGGCCTGGTGGAGACGCGCAGCCACTCCCTGGACGAACGCCTCGACGAACTGCTGGCCCTGCTCGACGGACCGGCCCGCCCGCTGGAGGAGGTCTGCGACCTGCTGCTGCGGGAGCTGCACCACCCCGACAACCACGACGACGTGGCACTGCTCATCGCGCGGGCCCGGGAACTGCCGTAGCCGGGAGGCTGCCGGGGCGCGGGACGCAGCTCCTGCCCCGATGCGGATTCATCGAATTCACAGGAACTGATTACCGGGTTCTTATCGGCAACCTCCCACAATTCACAGAGAGGCATGCGTCGCGCGATGCCGCGTGCCGCCGTTCGCCGATGGGAGCGAGCCGTGACGCACGAACCGGAGCAGGAAAACCGCCGTGACGTCGACGGAACCGAACCGCCGATCCCGCCGATGCCCGACCGCCCCCCGCAGGGCGCCGCCCCGGAGTGGGGTACCCCGCCGGAAGTCCTGGCGGGACCGGACCGGGAGCCGGGCGCGCCGCTGCGCGACCGGTGGCGCCGCCAGTCCTTCCGCGTGCGCGCGGTGACCGTGGCGCTGGCCGCCGGGGCACTGGCCCTGGGCGGCACGGTGGCGTTCGCCGCAGGCTCCGGCAGCAGCGGCTCCGCCGCGTCCCCGGCCGCCTCCGGTGCCTCGCCGGCGCCCTCCGCGCCGGACGGGCGCGGGCCCGGGCACGGCTGGTTCGGCATGGGCGGCATCGGCGTGCACGGCGAGGCGACCGTCAAGGACCCGGACACCGGCAAGTACGTGGTACGGATCTGGCAGCGGGGCACGGTCGAGAACGTGGACGGCGACCAGGTCACCGTGCAGAGCGACGACGGCACGGCGTGGACATGGACCGTGGGCTCGGACGTCACGGTGCGGGGCGATTCCGACACGCTGAAGAAGCACGCGAAGGCGTTCCTGGTCGGCACCCGCGGCGCCGACGGCAGGCGGACCGCGTCCGCCGCGTTCTCGGGCGACCTCACCGGCATGGGCCCCGGCTCCCGCGTGCACGACCACGGCGGCCCCTGGCACCACCCCGGCGACCGCTCACCATCCCCGAGCCCCTCGGGCAACGGAGCCACCACCTGACCCACCACGGCCGAACAACCCCCAGAGCCGCGACGACCGGGCCACGCCCCCTGAACCGCTACGGCGGGGCACACCCCCTGGCCGCTGCCATCGGACCGCGCCCCCCTGAGCCGCTACGGCGGGGCCGCGCCCCCTGCCGGCTGCCGTCGGACCGCGCCCCCTTGGGCCGCTACGGCTGGGAAGCGCCCCAAAGGGGCGCGGGGAACTGCGCGACCAGCCACGACGGCGCCGCAGACGACGGACGGCGCACGCCAGACGGCAGACGGCAGACGGCAGACGGCAGATCAAGGCCCTTCGAGCAGATCGCGGCCCAGCGCAGCGTCTAGTCGGCGCGCACCCCGATCACGACGTTCGCGTACAGCTCCTCCGAGACCGCGAGCCGGGTGGTCAGCCCGGCGCGCCGGAACGTTCGCACGGCGTCCTCGGCCTGGTGCTCGCTCGTCTCGACCAGGACGCAGCCGCCCGGCGCGAGCCACTCGCGGGCTCCCGCGGCGACCCTGCGCAGCACGTCGAGTCCGTCGCCACCACCGTCGAGGGCGACCAGCGGCTCGTGCTCGCGGGCCTCGGCGGGCAGCAGTCCCACCTCGCCGCTGGGGACGTAGGGCACGTTGGCCGCGAGGATGCCGGTCCGGCCGCGCAGCGCGGCGGGCAGGGCGTCGAACAGGTCGCCGGTGTGGGCGTGGCCGCCGTAGGCGGCGATGTTGCGGCGGGCGCAGGCGACGGCGGCCGGGTCGATGTCGGCGGCGTACAGCTCGGCGTCCCCGAGGGCGGCGGCGAGGGCCGCGCCGACCGCGCCGGAGCCGCAGCACAGGTCGACGACGACGGCCGCCCCGGGCGCCTGGGCGAGGGCCTGGTCGACCAGGAACTCGGTACGGCGGCGGGGTACGAACACGCCTGGTTCCACCAGGATGCGCAGCCCGTGGAACTCCGCCCAGCCGAGGACGTGTTCGAGGGGCTGTCCGGCGGCGCGCCGGGCCACCATGGCGGCCAGTTCGTCCGGGGTGCCGGCGGTCGTGAGGATCAGCTCCGCCTCGTCCTCGGCGAAGACGCAGCCGGCTGCGCGCAGCGCGGAGACGACGGCGGTGGTGGTGTCGGAATCGGAGAGTGAGGTCATCACGGGCGAGCCTATCCGGGCGCCGGCCCACCGGTCAGACGCCGACCGTCTCCTCCGCCTCCTCTTCGGCCTCCGTCTCGGCCTCGGCCCCCGTGTCGGCCTCCGCCGCCTCGACGGCCCGTCCGGCAGGGACCTGCGGTACGACCGCGGGGGCGGCCGCCGCCTTGGTCCGCTCGTAGGCCGCCGCGATCACCGTGACCGCGAGGCCGGCCAGCAGCCAGACCGCGAGGGTCCAGACGTTGCGGCCGAGGCCGTCGCTGCCGAAGTAGAGCAGGCTGCGCACGCCCTCGACGAAACCGGCGCCGTTCCAGAAGGCGTGCAGGGTGCCGAAGAAGCCGTTCTGCAGTTCGGGGCGGAACAACCCGCCGGAGCTGGTGAAGTTGAGCATCACGAACAGCACCATCATGGTCAGCGTGGTCCACCGCTTGAGGAAGGTGTGCAGGCCGACGCCGATGAGCAGGATGCCCGCGGAGTAGAGCCAGGCCATGCCCCAGACGCCCGCCAGGTCGTGCTGGGCGAGGTGGAACACCGGTCCGGCGAGGAACGCGCCGATGCCGCTGACGACGGCCGAGACGCCGAGCGCGAGCAGGGCGCGTATCCGCATGGGGAGCGCGGCTCCGGCCGCGCCGAGGGCTGCGACGGAGGCGTAGGAGCCGATGCTCACGGCGATGAGCAGGAAGAAGAGGCCCTGTCCCGTGGGGTCGTCGGCGACCGGCTTGGCGACGTCGGTGACCTTGAGGACGGCGCCCTCCTTGCCGGCGACCGGAGTGAAGACCTGCTCGACGGCCGTGGCGCCCGTGTCGGAGGCGGCGGTCGCCACGATCAGCTCCGGGGCCTTGGCACTCGGCACGTAGGCGCCGGTCACGGTACGGGACCTGAGCAGGTCGACGGCCGCGGCACGGGTGGGAACGGTTCGGACGTCGAGCTTGTCACCGGCGGCGTCCTTGATGGTCTGCGCCAACACCTTCGCCTGCGGTCCGGCACCGACCACGGCCACCGGCATGTGGTTCGGCTCCGGGTGGACGAACGCGCCCATATAGGCGAGCCCCATGCCCAGGCACATCAGCAGCGGGGTGATCAGGTGCGTGAGTACATGGCGCAGCGCCGGCGACCTCATCGCGTACGACCTCCAGAACCTTCCGGCCAAACTGGTTGGCTTATACAGCTCACTGTCAAGTTGTACTATACAACTAGACCGTCGGAGGAGGTATTCCCGTGACAACGGCGGAGACGGCAGTGGAGACCATCCAGCGAGAGATGACGGCGTTCGCGCGCCGGGCCCGGGCCTCGGCCGGGCGCATGCACCCCGAGCTGTCGCTGGTGTCGTACACGCTGCTCGGACACCTGGAGGAGCGCGGCGGCTGCCGGGCGACCGACCTGGCCACGCACTACGCGCTGGACAAGTCGACGGTCAGCCGGCAGGTGGCGGCACTGGAACGGGCGGGGCTGATCGAGCGGCGCCTGGACCCGGAGGACCACCGGGTCCAGGTGCTGCATCTGACGGATGCGGGCGAGGAGATCCTGGCCCAGGTCACGCACAGCCGCCGGGCCGCCTTCCGGGAGCGGCTGGCGGACTGGCCGGAGGCGGACCTGGTCAGGTTCGCCGGATACCTGGAGCGCTACAACGCCGGTACCCCGGCCGGTTCCGCCGACGGCTGA
Organism: Streptomyces sp. NPDC104761; assembly: GCF_055583445.1. Taxonomy (NCBI): domain Bacteria; kingdom Bacillati; phylum Actinomycetota; class Actinomycetes; order Kitasatosporales; family Streptomycetaceae; genus Streptomyces; species Streptomyces sp. NPDC104761. The sequence continues at coordinate 42,505 of NZ_JBVJNZ010000009.1, forward strand.
CCGAGCGGCTCCGGCACCCTGGCCGCGACGAAGGCGGTACGGCGGCGCAGGCGGAAGCCGAGCGACTCGTACAGCCGGATCGCGGTGGTGTTCTGGGCTCCGGTGTGCAGGAAGGGTGTCTCGCCGCGTTCCCGGATGCCGTGCGCGACGGCGCGGATCAGCCGGGTCGCGAGGCCCTCGCCGCGGTGTGCCGGGTCGGTGCAGACCGCGCTGATCTCGGTCCAGCCCGGCGGGTGCAGCCGCTCCCCCGCCATCGCGATCAGCCTGCCGTCGCGGCGGATGCCCAGGTAGGTGCCCAGTTCGATGGTGCGGGGCAGGAACGGGCCGGGGCGGGTGCGCTCGATCAGGTCGAGGATCTCGGGTACGTCGGCCGGCCCGAGCCGGACCGCGGCCGGCTCCGGGACGGCGGCCATGCCCTCGTCCACCAGCTGGACGCCCGCGATGTTCATCGTGAGCTCCCAGCCCTCGGGGAGTGCGCCGCGGTAGCCGGGCAGCGGGACCTCCGCGCCGGGGCCGGCCAGGGCGGCGAGGTCCGCCCAGTCGTCGGCGTCGGGATCGTCGGGCAGCGCCAGCCACGGGGAGACGTCGACCGGATAGCGCAGGATCCGCCCGCGCCGCTCGGCGAAGCGGGCGTGCGGGCCCGTGAGCGAGGCGCGGGCCGGGTTGTCCAGGACGTGCGGAGCGTCCTCGCGGGCCTGCGGGACGCTCATACGCCGACCTCGATCACGATCTTGCCGAGGGCGTGCCCCTCCTCGACGGCGCGCAGCGCCTCGTCGGCCCGGTCCAGCGGGAAGGTCCGCGAGACGTGCGGGTCGAGTTCACCGGCCACGACGAGCTCGGCCACCTCGTCCAGGACGGCGGCGGTCCGGGCGCGTGCCACCCGGGAACCGCCCAGTGCGGCCACGGTCTCGGGCGCGGCGCCCGCGGTGATCAGCTTGGTGCGGTCGGCGAGCAGACCGGCCGCCTCGGCGAGCACCTCCCCGCCGACCAGGTCGTAGACGCCGTCCACGCCGTCGGGTGCGACGGCCCGCACCCGGTCGGCCAGGTCGGGGCCGGAGGCCACGTGCACGGCGCCCAGCGACTCGACGAGATCCTTCTTGGCCTCGCTCGCCACACCGACCACCCGCAGGCCCCAGGCGTGCGCGATCTGCAGGACGGCCGCGCCGACCCCGCCGCCCGCGCCGGTGACCAGCAGGGTCGCGCCCTCGGGCAGGTCGAGCTGGCGCACGCCGTCGTAGGCGGTGGCCGCGGCGACCGGCAGGGTCGCGGCGTCGGCGAAGGACAGCGCGGCGGGCTTGTGCGCCGTCACGGACGCCGTCAGCAGGGCGTACTCGGCGAACGCGCCGCCGGACGTGTTGCCGAAGACCGCGTCGCCGGCCGCGAAGCCGGTGACGCCCTCACCGGTCTCCACGACCACACCGGCTGCCTCGCTGCCGAGGACGACCGGGAAGCGCGGCTCCCCCTCGCCGGGGCGGCGGAAACCGCCCCGCAGCTTCCAGTCGACGGGGTTGACCCCCGCCGCACGGACCGCGATCAGCAGTTCGCCGGGGCCGGGAACGGGCCGGTCCAGCTCGGCGAATGCCTCGGCCTCGGGCCCGCCGTGCCTGGTGTAGACGTACGCCTTGGGCATCCTGTTTCCTCGCTCTCTGGTGCTGTCGCCGGTGTCCCCGGCAGCGGCACTCAGCGGCAAGGATCAGCGCACGACGGCTATTCCCGCATCCGCGGATCGTTCATACGGCCGCAATGATCGGCGGCCTGACCTGGGCGGGAGCACCCGGCCGGACACCGTACGGTTGAAGCATGAACGTCACCCGAGGCTTCGCAGGCCGCCCCCGAGTCCACAACGCCGGACTGCCGCCCGGCCAGTACGACACGGGCGACGACTGGCCCGTGCTGTCCGCCGAGGTGACGCCGGAACTGGCGCCTGGCGACTGGTCGTTGCGGATCGACGGTCTGGTGGCCGAGCCCCGTACCTGGGACTGGGACGCGGCGCACGCGCTGCCCGCGTCGGCCTACGAGGGTGACATCCACTGCGTGACGAGCTGGTCGAAGTTCGGGGTGCGGTTCGGCGGCGTCTCGCTGGACGCGTTCTTCGATGTGGTGCGCCCCCATGGGTCCGCCACACATGCCGTCGCCTACTCGCACACGGGTTACACCGCCAACCTGCCGCTCGCGGACCTCACCGGCGGGCGGGCCTGGATCGCCTTCGAGTACGAGGGCGAGCCGCTGCCCGCCGAGCACGGCGGCCCGGCACGGCTGCTGGTGCCCCACCTGTACTTCTGGAAGAGCGCCAAGTGGATCGCCGGCCTCACCCTCCTCGACCACGACGAACCCGGTTTCTGGGAGCGCAACGGCTACCACGCGCGGGGCAACCCGTGGCAGGAGCAGAGGTACGCCGGTGACTGAGACGAGGACCACCAGGGCCGCCTTCGCTCCCCCGACGCGCTTCGCGGTCCCCGGCCGCATCGAGGTCGGCGGGCAGGCCGCCGCGGAGTGGCAGCCGGCCACCCTCACCGGGATACGGCGCGAGACCCCGCACGCGGCGACCTTCCGGTTCGCGGTGCCGGCCTGGGCGGGGCATCTGCCGGGGCAGCACCTGATGCTGCGGCTGACCGCCGCCGACGGCTACACGGCCCAGCGTCACTACTCCCTCGCCTCGGCGCCGGACGGCTCCGGGCACATCGAGCTGACCCTGGACCACGTCCCGGGCGGCGAGGTCTCCGGCTGGTTCCACACGGTGGCCAGGCCCGGCGACACCGTCGAGGTGCGCGGCCCGCTGAGCGGCTTCTTCGCCTGGCCAGGCGACCGGCCCGCGCTGCTGTTCGGCGCCGGTTCCGGGGTCGTACCGCTGATGTCGATGGTCCGGCACCACCGGAACCGGGCCCTGGACGTGCCGCTGCGCATGGTGGTGTCGGCACGCTCCCCCGAGGAGCTGATCTACGCGCGGGAGCTCGGCGCGGAGACCACGACCGTGTTCACCCGCGCCGCACCCCGGGGTGTGCCGGTGGGACGTGTGTCCGCCGCCCATGTGGCCCCGCTCCTGGCCGAGCAGCCCGAGGGCGGGTGGGAGGCCTATGTGTGCGGCTCCAACGGGTTCGCCGAGGATGCCTCACGACTGCTCGTGGCCGCCGGGCAGCCGGTGGACCGGATCCGCATCGAGCGCTTCGGCTGAGCGGCGGCGTGCCGGGGCGCCGGCACGGGTGGGCGGCGCGCGCCGGAACCCGTGCTTCAGCCGGTGCCGCATCCGTCCCTCCGGCGGTGGGCGAGGTGCTCCGTACGGGGTACCAGTCCCCTGTGGACGCTCGCATGCGAGCGGGGGCACGCTGGGAGCTGCGGACCGGCTGTCCGGCCCTCCGGCTCTTGTGGCGGCGAGGAGGTCGACATGCGTACCCGGGTGCGTGGCTGGCGCTGGCGGTACAACCCGCTGCGGCGCAGGTCAGACGTGGTGGAAGCGTGGATCGCGCTGGCCGTGGCCGTCCTCCTGTGCGTGGGTGGGCCGCTGGTGGGTGCGTTGGCGGGGCTCTGGGCCCATGGGCAGGCGCAGTCGGTGGCGGCGGTGCAGCGCTCCGAGCGGCACATGGTCCGGGCCGTGGTCGTCGGCGGCACCCCGGAGCAGCTGCCGTCGGTGCAGGGCGGCGACCAGGCGCACGCCTACCAGACGAATGTCCGCTGGACCGTGCCCGGCGAGGGCACGCAGACCGCCCTGGCCCGGGTGCCGGCGGGCACGCGGACCGGTGACGCGGTGGACGTGTGGTTCGACCGGCAGGGGCACGCGGTCGCCCCGCCGCCCGACGACGTCGCCGTGTGGCAGCACACGGTCACCGTGGGCCTGTGCGGGGCGAGCGGGGCGGCGGCCGTGGTGCTGCTCGGGCACGGCATCGTGCGCCGGGTGGCGCTGCGCCACCGGCTCGCCGAGTGGGAGCAGGAGTGGGCGCGCACCGGACCGGACTGGACCCGCGGCCGGGCCTGAGACACCCCGCCCGTGCCGCCCGCGTGGACCGATCCGCGTCCCTCCCCGTCCCGCCACCGCCCTCGTCCGCGTCCGGGCGCCGGACTCTGTGGCCGCCCCTGCGATCGAGGTGACCCGACCACGAGGTGACCCGACCACCGGCCCTCGCCGCCCGGCGGTGCGGAACTCCTCCGCCCCCCGTCCACGCTTGCCGGCCCGGCGTACCTGACCAGCGGCTGAAGAGCTGACGGCAGGATCTTTTTCGCAGTTTTCGGACGGCGCAGAGGCCTGGCGATTCATCGGATCACCCACGTACGGTGTGATCATCCGCACCTACCCTTCTCCAAGGCGGTTGTTGATGGCCCTGTTCGACCTGCCCCTCGACGAGCTGAGCGAGTACCGCAGCACGTCCGTGGCGCCCGACGACTTCGACGCCTTCTGGTCCAAGACGCTCCAGGAAGCCCGCGCACACGATCTCGGCGCCCGTTTCGAGCCGGTCGACGCCGGGCTGTCCACGGTCGACGTCTACGACGTGACCTTCGCCGGGTTCGGCGGCCATCCGGTCAAGGGGTGGCTGCGGCTGCCAGCCGGCACCACCGAACCGCTGCCGCTGGTGGTGGAGTTCGTCGGGTACGGCGGCGGGCGCGGGCTGGCGCACGAGAACCTGCTGTGGGCGTCGACGGGGCGGGCGCACTTCACGATGGACACCCGCGGGCAGGGCAGCGCCTGGGGCGGCGGGGGCGGCACCCCCGACCCGGTCGGCGGCGGGCCGGCCTACCCCGGGTTCATGACGCGGGGCATCGACGCGCCCGAGAACTACTACTACCGCCGGGTGTACACGGACGCGGTCCGCGCGGTGGAGGCGGCCCGCTCGCATCCGCTGACCGACGCCGCGCGGACCGTGGCGCTCGGCGCCAGCCAGGGCGGCGGGATCACCATCGCCGTCGGCGGTCTGGTGCCCGACCTGGTCGCGGTCGCGCCGGACGTGCCGTTCCTGTGCGACTTCCCGCGCGCCACCACGCTGACCGACCGTCACCCGTACCGCGAGATCGCCCTGTTCCTGAAGACGCACCGCGGCCGCTCGGCGGACGTGCAGCACACCCTGTCCTACTTCGACGGGGTGCACTTCGCGGCGCGCGGCCGGGCCCCGGCACTGTTCTCAGCGGCCCTGGAGGACCAGACCTGTCCGCCCTCCACGGTCTTCGCCGCCTTCAACTCCTGGGCGCACGGGGACAAGACCATCGAGGTGTACGACTTCAACGACCACGAGGGCGGCGGCCCGTACCACGAGGCGGCCAAGGCGCGCTGGCTGCGCTCGTACGTCTGAGCAGGCGGCGGAATTGGACACGCGGGAGGCCGCGGAGCGGTTCGTCAGGGTCTGGGAGCGGGGCTGGGCCGCGCACGACGTGGACGCGCTGCTCGCCCTGTACGCCGAGGACTGTGTGCACCGCTCGATGCCGTTTCGCGCCCCGCACCGGGGCCGGGACGAACTCGCCGCCTATCTGCGCTGGTCGTTCGAGGCGGAGCGGGTGACGGACGTCAGGTTCTCGGCACCGCTGGTGGGCCCGGACGGGACCGCGGCGGCGGAGTTTTGGGTGCGGTCCGAGGAGGAGAGTGCGGCGGTCACGCTGGCGGGGTGCGTCTTCGTGCGCTTCGACGGGCGGGGGCTCGCGGTGGAGACCCGGGACTACTGGCACACCGCGGACGGGCACCAGGAACCGGCCGGGCGGCTCTTCCTCCTCTGACCTTCCCTCCAGTCCGACCAGTCGGTACGTTCGGGGTGCCCGGGCCGCAGCGTCGCGGTCCGGTTTCCGGCGTACGACGGAGGGCGCATGTCCCAGCACGAGCCACAGCCGCAGTCACAGCCCCAAGTCCAGGTCCACGGCCACTGCGATCCGCGGTTCGCGGCGGTGCGGAAGGCGTTCGAGGAGAACTTCCGGGACCGGGAGGAGCTGGGCGCCGCCGTCGCGGTGACGGCCGACGGTGAGACGGTGGTGGATCTGTGGGGCGGCTGGGCGGATCCGGCGCGCAGCCGGGCGTGGGAGCGGGACACCGTGGTCAACGTCTGGTCCACCACCAAGGGCCCGGTGGCCCTGTGTGCCCACGTCCTTGCCGACCGGGGGCTGCTCGATCTCGACGCCCCGGTGGCCGACTACTGGCCCGAGTTCGCGGCGGCCGGCAAGGAGCGGGTCCTGGTCCGCCACCTGCTCTCGCACCGGGCCGGGCTGTCCGGGCTGCGCGAGCCGCACTCGCTCGAGGACCTGTACGACTGGGAGCTGACGACCGCCCGGCTGGCGGCGACGGAGCCCTGGTGGGAGCCGGGGACCAGGTCCGGCTACCACGCGCTGACCTACGGCTTCCTGGTCGGCGAGGTGGTGCGGCGGGTGTCGGGGCTGCTGCCGGGGGCGTTCCTGGAGCGGGAGGTCACCGGGCCGCTGGGGATCGACTTCACGGTCGGGCTGCCGGAGAAGGAGTCCGGGCGGGCGGCCGAGCTGGTGCATCCCCGGGTCGTGTCGGACAGCGAACAGGCTGCGATCTTCAGCCAGTTGGCGCCCGCCGCGGTCGCCGCCCTGGCCAACCCGGGAGTGGGCGCGGCCGCGGCGAACACCCCCGCCTGGCGGGCGGCCGAGATCCCGGCGGCCAACGGGCACGGCACGGCCCGGGCGGTCGCGGCGCTGTACGGGGTGTTCGCGGGCCGCGGGGCGTACGGCGGCCTTCGGGTGCTGTCGCCGGAGGCGGCCGAGCGGGTGCGGGAGGGCCAGGGAAGCTGCCGTGACCTGGTGCTGGGGGCGGGCTTCGAGCACGAGACCGAGGTCGGGCTGGGGCTCTGGCTGAGCGGGCCGAACGGCTCGTACGGGCCGAACCCGCGGGCTTTCGGGCACGACGGGTTCGGTGGCTCCTGCGGGTTGGCCGACCCGGAAGCGGGGGTCTCCCTCGGATATGTCATGAACCGCATGGGGCCGCGGATCGCGGACGACCCGAGGAAGACCGCCCTGGTCAACGCCGTTTACGCGTGTCTGTGAGGCCCGCACGGTTTCGGCCGAACCCGTCGGCCGCTCTTCCCTGATGGTTTAGACCAATGCTAGATGTGGTCGCGGAACGAACCCGCACGGCTACGTCTTGTCATCATGGCCCGGCGGCGAGCCCCAGCCTGCTCGCCCCCGGGCCCCGGTGACCAAGCCCTGTCACCTTCAGGAGGCGCGGCATGGCCCGCACCACCCCCCACGACCACTCCGAGAGCGAAGGACAGCCCCTGTACTGGCGGATCGCGACACAACTCCTCGGCGAACTGCGCGACGGCACCCTGCCGCCCGGGGAACGGCTGCCGGCGGAACGGCAGTTGGCGCGGCACTTCGGGGTCAGCCGGGAGACCGTCCGGCAGGCGCTGGAGGTGCTGCGGCACAGCGGGCTGGTGGCCACCGACCGGCGCGGCAGCCACGCCACGCTGCACGGCCGTCCGGTGGAGAGCCCGGTCTCCCTGGCCTTCCCGGTGGGTGCCGGGCCCACGGAACACGGCGCGGTCGACCGGGCCACGGTGACCTGGGAGGAGCCGCCGCCCGAACACGCGGCGGCGCTGGGGCTGGCCCCGCACCGGCCGACCCTGGTGCACCGCTACGAGTCCGCCTCCCCCGACGGTCACGCTCTGCGCACCGCCGTGACCTCGTTCTCGGTGGTGGCCCTGACCGAGGTCGAGGAACTGGGCCGCTACCGGGACCGGGCCGACGGCTGTGCCGCCGCGCAGCTGCGCCGGGCCTACGACTGGATGCGCAAGGCGGGCCTCACCCTGCACCACCGGGACTCCATCACGCAGGTCGCGGACGCGTCCTCGGTTCGGGTGACCCGCCGGGTGCACGACCAGTACGCCCGCCCGCTGGAGATCACCGACCTGGTGGTGGACGCCCAGCTGGACGCGCTGGTCTACGAGTTCACGGTGCCCGCCGCGAGCTGACCGCTCCGGGCCACGACCAGCCGGGCACGCGGGCTGCCGTCGCCGCGCTGGCCGAACTCGGGCAGCGCGGACAGTTCGACGGTGAATCCGGCCCGCGCCAGCTCCGCCAGTACGGCGCCGAGCCGGAAGGCCCGGTAGTACATGACGAACGGGGGCCGCCACAGGGCGTTGCGGACCCGCATCACGGCGTCGAAGCCCAGCAGCATCCAGTATCCGGGGCTGCTGGGCCGCGGCGGCGCGAGCACCGGGAAGGCGAAGGCACCGCCCGGCCGCAGCACCGCGTGGACCTGGCCGAAGAGGCCGGGCAGCTCGCGGGGCAGGAAGTGGCCGAACGCCCCGAAGCTGACGACCAGGTCGAAGTCGGGCCCGAACGGCAGGGCCCGGGCGTCGGCGCGCACGTAGGTGATGTCCGGGCCCTCGGGCGGGGGCTGCCGGCGGGCGATCTCCAGCATGCCGGCGCTGAAGTCGACACCGGTGACGCCGTGCCGGCACACCCGGGCCAGGACGCCGGTGCCGGCTCCCGTCCCGCAGCACAGGTCGAGGCCGTCCTCGAAGGGGCCGAGTGGGGTGAGCGCCTTCGCGACCGCGTCCAGCACCGGGTCGGGCGTCCGGAACGGGGTGTGGTCGAACTTCGGGGCCAGCAGGTCGTAGCCGCGCTCGACCGAGGACAGGGCCTGGACGGCGAGTTCACGGAGGCTCGGGCCTTCGGGGCTGAACATCCGGCCAGCTTACGGGAGCGCACGGCGCGGGCGCGGCCCGTCGGGGGCCGCGCCCGTGCCGTGCGGTGTCACGCCACGGTGAGCGTGAGGGCGCCCGTGTAGGTGGAGCCCGCGGTGATCGCCGTCTCGGTGCCGTCGACCGTCAGCTTCACGGTCCGGCCGCGCGGCGCCCGCACGGCCGCGTCCGCCGCGAGGGTGAGGCTGGTCAGGTACGACGTCCCGGTGACCGTCCAGGTGGAGCCGCTGTTCAGCTTCACCACCACGCCGTTGTTGACGGCCGCCTGCACGGTGTTGGTGACGATGCCCAGCTCGTAGAAGGTGGACGAGTCGATCGAGGAGACCCGGTGCCTGGCCCTGGTCGCCGAGATGACGCCCTCGACGGACGAGTCCTCGAAGGTGAGGACCATGTTCTTGCCGCTCCGCATGCCGTTGTAGAAGTCACCCTTCAGCCCGATGGCGCTGAAGGTGGCGGCGCCGTCGGTGGAGTGGACGGCGGTGACGTCGAACGAGGTGTTCTTCACCGGGTCGGTGGTGGGCTCGGTGTAGACGCCGATGTTCATCATCCTGCCATTGACGTTGACCGGGCCCGGGTCGTCCAGCTCGATCATCTGGAGGATGACGCCGTCCCGCGGGTTGAGCCGGGCGCCGTGCGAGCCGTCCACCGAAATGGCGGTCTGCTGGCCCTTGTTGAGGAAGGTGGCCCGCTCTGAGTTGACGACGGTGCCGCCGTCCAGGGTGAGTTGTCCGGCACCGAAGAACATGTAGCCGAAGCGGCCGGAGTTCACCACCGTGCTGCGCTCCGGGATGCTCCGCACCTCGCTTTCGGACAGGCCGAGTTCCAGCTCGGCGTTGAGGGCGGCGACGGCGTCGCGGGTGCTGTCGCCGTAGTGCACGACGGCGGCCGGCCCGGCGATGATCGTCGCGTAGGAGCCGACGTCGAAGCGGGAGCCGAGGACGCGGACGGTGGCGTCGCCGATGGCGTAGGTGCCGTAGCCGTAGTCGCCGGTGTTGCCGACGTGGCTGTTGATCGCGGTCAGCTTCAGGCCGCTGCCGCCCTCGACCGACAGGGCACCCCAGGTCTCGGAGAACACGGTCGAGTTGAGGTAGGTGGCGATGCTGCCCGCGCCGATCAGGTTGGTGGCGCGGACGTTGCCGTCCAGGCCCAGCATCCAGGGCACCGACTCCATGTACGGGGTCTCGACGGTGGCCTGGTAGTCGGCCGGCAGGACGCCGTTGCGGGCGCGCAGGAAGGAGTCCTTGACGAGGACGTTGGCGCCGCCGTCGGCTATGACGGTGGTGCGGACCACGCCCTTGTTGCTGATCCGGGCGCCGTCCACGACCAGCCTGGTCGCGGAGCCGTCGCCGACCACGGCCGCTCCGTACCCGGCGAAGTCCGAGCGGCCGTTGCCGTCGAGGGTGATGGTGGGGCTCTGGAGGGTGTAGTCGCCGCTCTCGACGTAGACGCCGTTGAAGCACTCGCCGGTGGACGCGATCGACACGTGGCGCGCGGCGGTGTCGGTGACCTTGCCGCCGCGCACGGCGGAGAGCACGGACTTCGCGGAGTCGACTCCGTCCGAACCGACGTACAGGGCCTGCCGGAACGGGAAGGTCAGCGTCTGGTAGGTGACGTCGTGGGACTCGGCGACCGTGAGGACGACGTCACCGTCGTAGGTGCCGGCTTGGATGAGGGTGCCGGTGGCGCCGGTCGCGGTGAGCAGCTGGCCGGTCTCCACGCCGTCCACGGTGAGGCTGATGTCGTACCCGTCCGGGGCGACGATCCTGCCGCCGTCGCCGATGGTCAGCCGGCTCACCCGGGTGGTGGCGGCGAGCTCGTAGGTCTCCCCCGCGGCGACGGAGATCGTCCTGCCCGCCGCCTTCGGCGCGGCGGTGGCGGTGGCGGTGCCGGAGGCGACCGGAACGAGCACGGCCGCGGTCGCGGCGGAACCGGCGATCAGGAACGAGCGTCGGGATGTCAGCGTCATTGCAGGCCTTTCCACGGAGGGAGTGCGCCGTCGCGCAGAGTAATGGGCCGCCGGTCGGAACCAGGGCGACGAAGGCACCGGGGGTGCGCAGGGTGGAGTGAATCAGTCCCGGTAGAACCGGGACAGGCCTTGCACACACGCATCCCGGAACCCGATGCCTCGGATCGGGCGGCCCACTTCATGGCACTCACACAGAGTGGCCACAGTCCCCGGCGGCGGGCGCGCACGCCGGCGGGGCGGACGGCCCGCGCGCCGTCCGCCCGCCTGGTGCGCCGTTCGCCTACGCCGGGGCGATCATCCCCGCCGACAGGTCGATGTCCGCCCCGCACAGTCCGGGCATCGCCAGCATGGCGAGCAGGGCCCGCGCGACCTCGTCCTCCTCCACCAGCCGGCCGAGGGCCGCCCGGGAGGCGAAGTCCCGTTCCGCCTCCTCGACGGTGCAGCCGGTGAGTTCGGCGGTGAGCCGGAAGTTGCGGTCCATGCGGGGTCCGCGGACCGGGCCCGGGGAGAGGGAGTTGACCGCGACGCCCCGCGGGCCCACCTCGCCCGCCAGCGTCCGGGTGAGGCCGATCAGCGCCATCTTGGAGGCGGTGTACGGCGTGCGGTTGAGCAGCGGCCGTTTGCCGCTGACGGAGGCGACGTTGACGATGTCGCCCCGGCCGGCGGCGAGCATGGGCGGCAGGAACGCCCGGCACATGAGGTAGACGCCCCGGACGTTGGCGGCGAACACGTCGTCCCACTCGCCCGGTTCGATGTCGACGAGGGGTCGCACCGGTCCCGCGACGCCGGCGTTGTTGACGAGCAACGACACGTCCTCGTCGGCGAGTCCGGCGGCGAGCGCGCGCACGGAGTCGGGGTCGCAGACGTCGCACACGGCCGTACGGGCCGCCGCGCCGGCCTTGGCCGCGGCCTTGGCGAGGGCCCGCTCGTCGCGGCCGGCGAGGATCACCCGGGCCCCGGCGTCGGCGAGCGCCAGCGCGAAGGCCCGGCCGAGCGGACCGCCCCCGCCGGTGACCAGGGCCGTACGGCCCTCCAGGCTCACGCCTCGTGCCACGGCAGCGCGTCGCCCGCGGCCCGCGCGGCCCGTACGTCACCCGAGCGGGCGTGGCCCTCGAACAGCTCGACCCGCGACGCGCGCCCGCACAGCCGCCCGAGCAGGGCCTGCGAGGCGGTGTCGGTGACCTCCTGGTAGGTGACTGTCCTGAGGTACTTCCCCACCCACAGGCCACCGGTGTAGCGGGCGGCACCACGTGTGGGCAGCACATGGTTCGTGCCGATGACCTTGTCGCCGAACGACACACAGGTGCCCTCGCCGAGGAACAGTGCGCCGTACTGGGTCATCCGCTCCAGCGCGAGGCGCGGTTCGGCGGTCAGCACCTCGACGTGTTCGAAGGCGAACGTGTCGGCGAGTTCGTACAGTTCGTCGATGGAGCCGACGACGTGCACCTGGCCGTGGTGGCGCCAGGCGGGCTCCGCGTAGTCGCGGGTGGGCATGCCGGGGAGAAGGCGCTCGACCTCCGCGATGGTCTGCTCGGCGACCTCGCGGGAGGTGGTGATCAGGACGGCCGGAGAGTCCGGGCCGTGCTCGGCCTGCGAGAGCAGGTCGACCGCGCACACGAACGGGTCGGCCTGGTCGTCGGCGAGGACCAGGATCTCGGTCGGCCCGGCGAACAGGTCGATGCCGATCTCGCCGAACAGCTGGCGCTTGGCCTCGGCGACGTAGGCGTTGCCCGGGCCCGCGATGAGGTTGACGGGTTCCATGGTGGCGGTGCCCACGGCCATCGCGGCCACCGCCTGGACGCCGCCGAGCAGCCAGATCTCGTCGGCGCCGGCCAGGTGCATGGCCGCGACGGTGGCGGCGGGGATCTCGCCGGAATCCAGCCAGCCGCGCGTAGCGCGTCCTTGAGGGGCGGCGGTCGGGCGGCGGGTGGGAGGGGTGCAGGCGACCACCCGGGGCACGCCCGCCACCTTGGCGGTGACGACGGTCATGTGGGCGGAGGCGGTGAGCGGGTAGCGGCCGCCCGGGATGTAGGCACCGGCCGCCTGCACGGGGATGTGCTTCTGGCCCAGCTTGACGCCCGGCAGCGTCTCCACCTCGAACTCGCCCATCGAGTCGTACTGGTGGCGGGCGAAGTTCCGGACCTGCTCCTGCACGAACGTGATGTCGTCGATGACCTGCTGCGGCACCGAGGCGACGATCTTCTCGACCTCCTCCGTGCTCAGCCGGAAGGAGCCGGGGCTCCACTTGTCGAACTTCTCGGAGTACTCACGGACGGCCGCGTCACCGCGCTCGCGGATGTCGGCGATGACACCGGCGACCGTCTCGCGTACCTGGTCGAGGGAGGCGGCCACCTCGGCCTTGGGCACGGCGTGCTTCAGGATCTCTGCCACAACTGCGGCCTTTCTCGGAAGGTTCGGGGTTACACCGGGGGCGCTTCGAAGACCACGTCGGGGTCGTTGAACTGCTCCTTGGCGACCGACTCGCTCATCGGGTCGGCGGTCCCCCACTGGTCCTGGGTGATCGGGTCGTTCACGTCGTGCCGGCCGGGGTGCCACAGGTCCTCTTCGAGGACGGCCAGTTCGGTGGTGTACTCGACGGTGTTGCCGTGCGGGTCGTGGAAGTAGGAGAAGGTGTTGTCGCCCGCCAGGTGCCGTCCCGGACCCCAGGTGAGCCGGGTCCCGGCACGCAGGGCACGCCCGGTGCCGCGCATGTACTCCTCCACCCCCCGCATCTCGAACGAGGCGTGGTGCAGCGACACATGGGGGCCGCGCGCGATGGCGAAGGAGTGGTGCAGCGGGCTGCACCGCAGGAAGTACATGAGGTCACCCATGTGCGTGGAGTACAGGGTGTCGGTGAGCCGGAACCCGAGGTGCCGGATGTAGAAGTCCCGGAGCCCCTCCGGGTCCTGGGAGTTGACCACACAGTGCGAGAGCCGCACCGGGACGGCCTCGCGCTCCTCGATCTTCCGGTGGGTGCGGGTGGCCACGTCGGCCGAGACCTCGACGACCCGCCCGTCGGGGTCGAAGAAGCGCAGCCCGTAGCCGCCGCCCGGGGTGTCCAGCGCCCGCGGCTCGTGCACGATCCGCACCCCGGCCCGTCCCAGCCGCACCGCGAGCTCGTCGACGGCCGCCGGCGACACCGCGCCGAAGGCGACGAGGTCCATCCGCTTCCGCTCGTCCTCGCGGATGCGGACGACGTACTGCTCGGGGCTGCCCTCGGCGGCGAAGAACGCGATGCCGCCGTCGTTCGCGACCTCCGTCAGGCCCCAGGTGGTGCCGTAGAAGGCCCGCTGCGTGGCGAAGTCCGGTACGGCCAGGTCGACATGGCGCAGATGGGTGATCGGCTGGAAGCTCATGCGTGGCTCCTGACGGTGTTGCGCTGGTGGCCGAGGCCGGTGATCTGCGCGTCGATCACGTCGCCGGGCCTGAGGAAGACCCCCCAGCGCGCGCCGTTTCCGGCCGGGGAGCCGGTGAGCAGCAGGTCGCCGGGGCGCAGGGTGGTGGTCGTGGAGGCGTAGGCGATCAGCCGGGGAATGTCGAAGATCATGTCCTTGGTGGACTCGTCCTGCCGGACCACCCCGTTGTGCCGCAGGGTGATCCGCAGGTCGCCCGGGTCGCCGACGAAGTCGGCGGGGACCAGGAACGGCCCGGTCGGCAGGAAGGTGTCGGCGTTCTTCGCGGTGAACCAGTCGGTGCCGATGGCCTTCAGGTCGGGCCGGTACAGCCGGTCGCGGGTGGTGAGGTCGTTGCTGATCGTGTAGCCGGCGACGTACGACATGGCCTCCGCCGCCGGGATGTTCCTTCCCTGCCTTCCGATGACCAGGGCGAGTTCGAGCTCCCAGTCGTGCTGTTCGCCGAGCGCGGGCAGCACGACGTCGTCGTACGGCCCGCACAGGGCGCGCGGTGAGCCGAGGAAGAGGTACGGGACGCCGTCGCGGATCCGCTCGTCCATCATCTTCTCGGCGTCGGCGCGGGCCTCCTCCGGCGTGGCGCCGTGCACGCTCTCCTTCTCGGCGGCGACCAGGTCGACCACGTGCCTGCGGTAGTTGGCGCCGCTCTGCAGGATCTGTCCCGGTTCCAGCGGCGTCCGGACCCGCAGGTCCGCCAGGTTGTGCCAGTCGCCGTCGCGGGCCGCGGCCAGCTCGTGCAGCCGGGGCAGCCAGGTGTCCCAGTCCTCGACCAGTGCGCGTACCGACGCCACCAGGCCGGAGAGGTCGTGGACCCGGGTGCCGGTGACCAGGCCGGGGAAGACGGCCGGGCCGTCGCTGAAGGTGCCGAGCGCGAAGGGTCCGGCGTGGGAGGGGGAAGGTTCGGGCACGGGCGGCTCTCCTCGTACGGGTGGGGGCTCGCCTTCGACGCTAGGCATCGCGTCCGGTCGGCGGAAATGGCTGTTCGCGATGGCTGCCATCGCCGCCGCACGCGGTCCCCGCCTGCCACGGTGCGCGGTTGCACCGCGGTGAGCGGTTGCACCGCGGTGCGCGCCATCGGTGTCGGGGATGGATGACGTCCCCCTTGTCGATGCCTCGATCCGTTGACCCTGCACCTACCGCCGATCAGGCTCGATGCCACCCCGAACCGAGGAGCACACCGTGGTAGTCGAGCACGCCGAGCTGACCGTCGAGGAAGGCCGGGAGGCGGAATTCGAGGAGGTCTTCGGCAAGGCCCGCGCGGTGCTCGCCGAGGCGGACGGGTTCGGCTGGGCCGAGCTGCTGCGCGGTGAGGAGCGGCCGCGGACGTTTCTGCTGCTGGTCGGCTGGGAGTCGGTCGAGGCGCACACGGCCGGCTTCCGGGAGTCGGAGCGGTTCGCGCGCTGGCGTGCCCTGGTCGGCCCGTTCCTCGCCGCCCCGCCGGCCGTCGAGCACTTCCGCGAGCTGGGCCCCCGCTTCACCGGCTGACAGCCGCTGCCCCCACCACCTGTCTTTCTACTTTCGCAAGGATCGCCCATGCCCGTGAACAAGGTGCTCGTCGTCGGCGGCGGCATCACCGGAAGCGTGCTGTGTCTCGCCCTCGCCCAGCGCGGGGTCGAGGTGGAGCTCGTCGAGGTCTCGCCCCAGTGGTTCGGGGTGGGCCACGGCATCACCATCCAGGGCAACGCGCTCAAGGCGCTGCGTTCGGTCGGCGTGCTGGACCGGGTGCTGGCCCGTGCGGTGCCGTTCGACCTGATGCGGCTGCGCCGGGCGGACGGCGGTCTGATCACCGAGCTGGAGACCCCGCACACCGGCGGCGCCGACCTGCCGTCCACGGCGGGCGCGCTCCGCTCGGACCTGCAGAACGCGCTGTGCGACGCGGTGTACGCGCACGGCGTCACGGTCCGCCTGGGTCTGAGCGTGCGCGGCCTCGACCAGTCCGGCGGCCCTGTGCACGTGACGTTCACCGACGGCTCCACCGGCCGCTACGACCTGGTGGTCGGCGCGGACGGCATCAACTCGGCGATGCGCGCGCTCATCGGTATCTCCGCGAGGCCGCACCCCGTGGGCATGTCGATCTTCCGGGTGGTGGCCCGGCGGCCCGCCGAGATGGACTGTGCCGAGGTGTACTACGGCGGTCCGCGCTACAAGGCCGGCTACAGCCCGATCGCCGCCGACCAGTGCTACGCCTACCTCCTCGACGAGAACCTGGACGCCGCCCTGATCGGCCCGCGTGCCTCGCTGGACCTGCTGCGCGAGCGCGGCGCCGGGTACGGCGGCACCTGGGGGAAGATCCTCGCCGCGCTGCCGGACGACACGGCGGTGGACTACCGCTGGATCGAGGCGGTGCTGGTGGACGAGGACTGGCACCGGGGGCGGGCCATGGTGATCGGCGACGCGGCGCACGCCTGCCCGCCGCTGATCGCGCAGGGTGCCGCGATGTGCATGGAGGACGCGGTGCTGCTGGCCGAGCTGGTCACCGCCGACGAGCCGGTGGACCGGGCCCTGGACCGGTTCATGGCCCGGCGGCTGCCCCGCGTCCGCATGGTGCTCGACAACTCGCTCCGGCTCGCCGAGTGGGAGATCCACCCGGACACCCCGGGCGCCGACCCGGCCCGGATCATGTCGGAGACCCTCGCGTCGCTGACGGTGGCCGCGTGAGCACGCCCGTCGTCGACTTCCACGGCCATGTCGCGGTGCCCGAGGCCGACGCCCTGGTGGCCGGCACCGAGGGGTTCGCGGCCGAGCTGGCCGCCGAGCAGCGCGCCCACTCCCCCGCGTCGCTGACCGCCAACCGGGCCCAACTCCGGCGTTTGAGCGCGAGGTTGACGGACGTGGACACCCGGCTCGCCGACCTCGACGCGATGGGCGTCGACCTTCAGGTGGTCGGCCCGATGCCCATGCACCACTACTGGTCCGGCCCCGGTCTCGCCGTGCGGCTGGCCCGTACCGTCAACGAGGCGGTGGCCGCACACTGCGCCGCCGCCCCCGGCCGGCTGTACGGCCTGGGCACGGTGCCGCTCCAGCACCCGGACCTCGCGGTCGCCCTGCTGGACGACGCGGTCACCGAGCTGGGCCTGTACGGCATCAGCGTCTCCACCACCGTCGGGGGCCGGGAGCTGGCCGACCCCGCGCACGACGACGTCTGGCTGAAGGCCGAGGAGCTGGGCGCGGTCGTCTTCGTCCATCCCTGGGGCTGCTCGCTCGGCGACCGGCTCGCCTCGAACTACCTCGGCAACACGGTCGGACAGCCCACCGAGACCACGGTCGCACTCTCGCACCTGATCTTCACCGGGGTGCTGGACCGATTTCCGCGCCTGAAACTGGTGGCCGCGCACGGCGGCGGCTACCTGCCGACGTACATCGGCCGCTCCGACCACGCCTGGCGGGTACGGCCGGACGCGCGCGGCTGCGCCGAGCCGCCCAGCGCCTATCTGCGGCGGATGTGGTTCGACGCCCTCGTCTACACGCCTCGGGCGCTGCGCCATCTGGTCGAGGAGGCGGGCGCGGACCGGGTGGTGCTCGGCACCGACCACCCCTTCGACATGGGCGTGACCGACCCGGTGGCCCGTCTGGACGCGGCCGGCCTGGACCCGGCGGCGCGGGCTGCGATCGCCGGGGGCAACGCGCTGGACCTGCTGCTGAAAGGACACACCCGATGACCCTGGGGCCCGTCGAGGAAGAGCTGGCCAAGGCCCGCGCCGCATACCGCAACCGGGGCCGCTGGGGCGACGACGACGTCCGGGGCACGCTCAACTTCGTCGACGACGCGATCCGCGCGCACGCCGCGAGTCTGGTCCGGCGCGGCCGCACCTTCTCCCTGGCCCGGCGGACCGACCGGTCCGGCGCCCGGGCCGCCACCCGGTGGCAGGGGCTGGGCCACGACACCGGGCAGGCCCCGCACGGCGCCTGCACCGGCCGCGGGGTGCTGCTCGACGTCGGCCGGGCGGTCGGCGACGCGCGGGGTGAACTCCCCGACGGCTTCGCGATCCTGGAGGAGCACCTGCGGGACACCGTCGAGGCGCAGGGTGCCACCTCCAGTGTGCGCCGGGGCGACCTCGTCCTCGTCCGCACCGGGCAGCCGGTCCGGGTACGGCGGCTCGGCGCCGGGCCCGCGTCCGGCGCCGGGGACGCGCCGGGCCTGTCCTTCACCACCCTCGGCTGGCTGCACCGCACGGAGATCGCGGCCGTAGCCGCCGACACGTGGGGCCTCGAAGTACGGCCGCACGAGTTCGCCGAGCCGGTGTCGTCGCCGCTGCACCGGATCGCCCTCGCGCACATGGGCCTGCCGCTGGGCGAGATGTGGGACCTGGAGGCCCTCGCGGCGGACTGCGCGGCCGACGGTGTCTACGAGTTCCTGCTGGTCGCTGCGCCCTTGCCGGTGACAGACGCGGCCGGTACCCCCGTCCACCCCGTCGCAGTCAAGTGAGCCGCCCGTGAACACGAACCGATTCTCCGGCACCCTCCACCTCCCCGGTGACGCGGACTTCGAGGAGGCCGTCCACGGCAGGGTCTTCAACGCCCGCCGCCCCGCCGACCGGATCCCCGCCGCGGTGCTCCTGGCGGTCACCGAACAGGATGTCGTCGAAGGCGTCCGGCTCGCCCTGGAGCGGGGCTGGCAGGTCGCCGTCCGCTCCGGCGGGCACAGCTGGGCCGCCTGGTCGGTGCGCAGGGACGCCCTGCTGATCGACCTCGGCGGCTTCCGCGAGATGGCGTACGACGACACGACCGGGATCGTGACGGCCACCCCCAGCGTCAAGGGCGGCGACGAACTCAACCCGTACCTGGGCGGGTTCGGGCGCTTCTTCAACGGCGGGCACTGTCCGTCCGTCGGCATCGGCGGCTTCCTGCTCCAGGGCGGGCAGGGCTGGAACGCGCGCGGCTGGGGCTGGGCGGCCGAGAACGTCGTGGCGATCGACGTCGTCACGGCGGACGGCGAACTGGTCCGGGCCGACGAGAGCGAGAACAGCGACCTGTTCTGGGCGGCACGCGGGGCGGGTCCCGGCTTCTTCGGCGTCGTCACCCGCTTCCACCTGCGCACCCGCCCGCTGCCCCGGCACCTCGCGCACACCGTGCACGCCTACCCGCTGGACCTCTTCGACGAGGTCATGACCTGGCTGCACGACATGCACCACACGGTCTCCCCCCTGGTCGAGATCGTCGCCCTCACCCAGACCCCGCCCGGCCTCGACGGACCGGTGCTGCTGGTCACGGGGGTCGCGATGACGGACAGCCCGCAGGAGGCGGCCGAGGCGCTCGCGCCCCTGCACGCCAATCCGTACGCGGACCGCGCCCTGTTCCGCGTCGAGGCGCAACCCACCACCCTCGCGGAGCAGTTGACCGGCCAGCGGACCGCCAACCCCGAGGGCCACCGCTACTTCGTCGACAACGCCTGGCTGACCGGCACCGCCGCGGAGGTCGTCCCGGCGATCCGCAAGGCGTTCACCGAGCACCCGACGCGGCAGACCTTCACCATCTGGTTCTCCATGGCGCCGCTGCGGCAACTCCCCGACATGGCCTTCTCGTTGCAGTCGGAGATCTACTGCGCGAGCTATGTCGTCCACGACGACGCCACGCGGGACGCGGAGCTGCGCGGCTGGCTGGACGAGGCGATGGCGGCGATGCAGCCGGTGACCGCGGGCCAGTACCTGGGCGACTCCGACTTCACCGTACGGCAGTTGAGGTTCATGGGGGACGAGCAGTGGCGGCGGCTGAACGAGATCCGGGACGCCCGTGACCCCAAGGGCGTGTTCGCCGGCCATCTGAGCGCCGGGCCCGTCACCAACACCAACCACTGGGAGAGTTGAGCAGCCATGCGTTTCGCGACATACGAGCACGAGGGCGAGGAGCGCGCCGGTGTGGTGCGGGACGGGGTGATCCACCCGCTGCCCGACGGGGTGAGCGTCCTGACGCTCGTCGAGGCGGGTGTGCTGTACGCGGCCGGCATCGAAGCCCTGGACGCGCCCGGCGATCTGACGGTGGACCAGGTGCGGTTGCTGCCGCCCCTGAAGCCGCCGTCCATCCGGGACTTCGTCGGGTTCGAGGCGCACATCGAGGGCGTGTCGAAGTCGCTGGACGGGCTGGAGCACGTGCCCGAGGAGTGGTACCGGGCGCCCGCCTTCTACTTCACCAACCCGCACGCGGCCTACGGCGCCCGCGACGACGTGCCGGTCCCGGCGGGCTGCTCGGTGCTGGACTTCGAGCTGGAGGTCGGCGCGGTCATCGGCCGCAGCGGCCGGGACCTCACCCCCGAGCGGGCGAGGGACCACATCATCGGCTACCTGGTCTTCAACGACTGGTCGGCCCGTGATCTGCAGAAGCCGGAGAAGAACCTCGGCCTGGGCTTCTCCAAGGGCAAGGACTTCGCCAACACGCTCGGCCCCTACCTGGTCACCGCCGACGAGGTCGAGGACCGGCGCGACGCGGACGGCTTCCTGGACCTGGAGATGACGGTCACCCTGAACGGCGGGCTGATCGGCCGGGACACCCTCGCCAACGTCTCCTGGACCTTCGAGGAGATGGTCGCCTACGCCAGCCGGGACGCCTGGGTGCGCCCCGGCGACATCCTCGGCTCGGGCACCTGCGGCTGGGGCGCGCTCGCCGAGTTCTGGGGGCGGCTCGGGGAGCGCACCCCGCCCCCGCTGCAGCCCGGCGACGAGGTGACGCTGACCGTCGAGGGGCTGGGCACGGTGTCCAACCGGATCGTGCCGGGCCGGGCGGACGCGTACCTTCCGCGGGCCCGCAAGAGGGGCCGCACCCCGCGGCCCTAGCACCCGAAGCTGTGCGGGGGCTGTGCTGCGCGCACGCCCCCCACCTGCGGGTATCCGGTGCCGGGATGGCTGGCATCGCATCTTCCTGAGAGTCGCCCCGACCCCCTTCCTCGACGGTCGTGCGCTGGTTAACCTCGCGTTTCACCGAAGCTTCAAGGACGTGGCCGGCCGGAAGGGGACACTCGTGGGTCTCGGAGCGATCGATCTCAATCTTCTGGTGGCACTGGAAGCGCTCCTGGAGGAGAAGAACGTCACCCACGCCGGTGTACGGCTGTCCACCAGCCAGTCCGCGATGAGCGGCTCGCTGGCCCGGCTGCGCCGGCACTTCAACGACGAGCTGCTGATCCGGGTGGGCCGCGAGTACGAGCTGACACCGCTCGCGGAGCGGCTGTTGCCGGTCGTGCAGGGCTCGCTGCAGAAGGCCGAGGAGGCGCTGTCGCTGACCCGGCACTTCGACCCGGCGCGCAGCCGCCAGCGGTTCTCCGTGGTCATGTCGGACTACGTGATGACGGTGTTCGTGGAGCCGCTGCTGCGGGTCATCGCGGCCGAGGCACCGGGCGTGCGGATCGACTTCCACCCGATCGTCGACGGGCAGCTGGAGACGGAGACGCACCTGCGCTGCCACGACCTGATGATCGTGCCGCTCGGCTACCAGCTGCCCGGGGTCAGCGAGGCCGTGATGCACGACCGGTTCGTGTGCATCGTCGACCCGGGCAACCCGCGCCTGGTGGACGGCCGGCTCACCCTCCGCGACCTCGCCGAGATGCCGCACGCGGCCTGCGCGATCGGCAAGAGCCACACGCCCGCCGAGCGCCAGCTGGAGACCCTCGGGATCACCCCGAAGGTGCAGGTCTCCACACCCGGTTTCAGCGTGCTGCCGTTCCTGGTGAGCGGTACGGACCTGGTGGCCATGGTCCCGGAGCGGCTGGCCCGCCGCTACGAGGGCTTCGCGCGCTGTGCGGTGGTCCCGGCGCCGTTCCCGGACGTGCCGCTGGTGGAGGCCATGTACTGGCACCACAACCGGCACGCGGACCCGGCGCACCGGTGGCTGCGGGACACGGTCCGCAGGGTCGGGGCGGCGCTCGGCGAGGAGGCGCCGCCGGTGATCGCCGAAGCGGATGCCTCCCATCCCGAGAGCGCGTTTCCGGAGCTGTCCGCGGCTTCCTAGCGTGGACGGGAGACCTCTCCCGTACCCCCTTGGAGGATGCCGTGAGCCGCACGCGCCTGGCGGGCCGTACCGTCGTCGTCACCGGAGCCGCACAGGGCCAGGGGGCCGCGGAGGCGGCCGCGGCCGCCCGGGAGGGCGCGACGGTGGTCGCGACCGACGTGCTCGACGAGACCGGTGAGAAGCTCGCCGCGGCCCTGCGCGCCGACGGCCTCGACGTCCGGTACGTCCACCTGGACGTGACCTCGCCGGACGACTGGGCGGCCCTGGCGGCCTCCCTCGACGTCGTGCACGGCCTGGTGAACAACGCGGGCATCCCGATGCGGGCCCGCCTCGGGCACGTCGAACTCGCCGACTGGAACCAGGCGTTCGCCGTGAACACCACCGGCGCCTTGCTCGGCATCCAGGCCCTCGCCCCGCAGATGCCGGCCGGCTCCTCGATCGTGAACGTCGGCTCGGTCGCCGCCCTCACCGCGCACCACGCGGTGGCGTACACGGCCAGCAAGTGGGCGCTGCGGGGGCTGTCCAGGGTGGCGGCCCTGGAGCTGGCCCCGCACGGCATCCGGACGAACATCATCCACCCCGGGTTCATCGAGACCCCGCTGATGGCCACCGCCGACCCCGTGTTCGTCGCCGCCCACCTCGCCATGACCCCCCAGGGCCGCCCGGGCACGGTCGACGAGGTGGCACCGCTGGTCGTCTATCTCCTCTCCGACGAGGCCTCGTACGTCAACGGCGCGGAGATCACCGTCGACGGCGGCTACGCGTCGCACGGCCCGGTGAAGGCGATCACCGACGCCCTCGGCCAGGACTGAGCGTCAGCTCTTGAGCTGCTCCAGCGTGGACTTGGTGTCGGTCTTCAGCCAGCCGGTCACGTCGTCGAGGGACGGCGGGTCGGTGTCGCTGTCGTACGAGGAGAAGTACGCGCTGTAGTACATGGTGTACGTCATCCACCCGTCCCGTACCGCGAGCGTGGCGTACCGCGAGCCGCTCGTGGTGGAGCCGTTGCTGGTGTCCTGGGTGACCAGGTAGGCCTCGTCGCCGATGCCCTGGACCGGCGTCACGTCGTAGTCGCTGTGGCTGTCGCCGTAGTTCTTCCAGGTGGCCGTGAACTCCGGTGCCGGGTCGGTCTTCTTGTGCAGGTCCACCTCGATGGAGAGGTAGGCGTCCCCGTAGCTGGAGCTGGTCTTCTTGAGGCTGAGGCTGCAGTAGCTCTGGTCCAGCGCGGGGTCCTTCATGACGTTCTTCGTCGGGGACGAGTCGTCCACGGGGTACTCGTCCTTGAACGAGGAGTAGTCGGCGCTGGAGCAGAGGTTCGCGGGTGCCCGGTAGCCGCGCAGGTCCGCGCTGCTCCCGAAGCCTCCGGTCAGGAGGAGTCCGCCCGCCCAGGCGGCGGAGGCGACCACCGCGCCCACGAGGGCCCACAGCACGGCTCTTCCGGCCGCGTTTCCGCCCGTCGCGGACGGTGCGGCCGGCGGCGGGTAGCCATAACCGGGCTGCACGGCATAGGGGTTGGCCTGCGGCGGGACGGGCGGGCCGGCGACGGTGGGCTGGGCGTAGGGGTTCTGCGCGGGCGGCGACTGCGGGCTCGGGTACGGGTACGCGGTCGGCTGGGTGTGCTGGGGCTGCGGCGGTGCCGCCGGGGGCTGGTCCGGCTGCGGCGGGGGCGGCGAGGACTGCTGTGGGGCCGACGACGACGGCGGCTGCTCCGAGGAGGACGGCGGCTGCTGCGGTGGCGTGGACATGTCGTGAAGATACGGCATAACCGGACGTCAGGTCCCCGTCAGGACCGGGATCGTTATGGTCCGGGGACAACCGTTACCAGCCAAGGGCCGCTTCCCACCGGCCAGTTGGGCGACCAAGGCGAGAAGGCCGGGGCAGTGGCCCCGGCCTTCTCGGTACGTCCGCGGTCAGGCGTTCGCCGGCTGCACCGGCAGCTGGGCCGCCGCCCGTGCGGTGTTCTTGCGCACCAGCAGCAGGGTGACCAGCGCGCCGAGCAGCGAGGCGCAGCCGCAGATCACCACGCCCAGGGCCATGCCGTGGGCGAGGGCGTCCTGCGCGGCGGCCCTGGCGCTGCCACTGCCCGCGTTGACCACCGCGAGCGGACCGGCCGCGGCCTCCATTCCGGCGTCGGCGCCGGACAGCTTGCCGACCAGCGCGGAGGACGCCGCGCTCATCGCGACGGTGCTGATCACGGCCGGCCCGAGGCCCTGGCCGAACTCGCGGACCAGGCTGGTGGCGCCGCTCGCCATGCCGGTCATCTCGATCGGCACGGCGTTCACGGCGGCCGAGGTCAGCGAGGACACCACGCAGATGAAGCCGATGCCGAGCAGCAGCACCGGGCCGATGAAGGCCGCGAGTGAGGTGGTGGTGATGGGCAGTGCCGCGATCCAGAACTGGCCTGCGGCCATCGGCAGCAGGCCGCCCATCAGCAGCAGGCGCGGCTCGACGCGGGTGAGCATCCTGCTCAGCACCGGCGCGAGGAGCAGCGGGATCAGCTGAAGGATGACGAACGGCATGCCGGCCCGCAGGGCGCTGAGGTGCATCACCGCGCCGAGCCGGATGGAGACGCAGTAGGCGGTGCCGATGAAGCCGAACATGCCGGTCAGCGCGACCACAGCGGCCGCCGCGAACGACGGGATCCTCAGCAGCTCCAGGTTGAACATCGGCGAGGCGGCGCGCCGCTCCGCCATCACGAAGCCGGCCAGGGCCACGGCGGCGAGGACCAGCGCGAGGACGATGGACGGGCTGCTCCAGCCGCGGTCGCCGCCCTCGATGATGCCCCACAGCAGGGCGGTGAGGCCGACGGCGATGCTGATCTGGCCGGGCCAGTCGAGGGCGCGGCCCTCGGGCGCCCTGGAGTCGGTGACCAGCGCCCAGCAGGAGATGCCGACCGCGATGCCGAGGACGACCGGGGGCACGAACGCCCAGCGGAAGTCGGCGACCGTGGCCAGGATGCCGGAGGAGAGCGGGCCCACGGCGGAGGCCAGGGAGATGCTCAGCGCCCAGGTGGAGACCGCCTTGGCGCGGTCCTTCTCCTCGGGGGTCGCGGCCGCGATGACGGCGAGGGAGCTGGGGAAGAGCGCGGCGGCGCCGATGCCGGCGAGGGCCTGGCCGATCCAGAGCATGGTGATGTTCTGGGAGGTGGCGTTGAGGAGTTCACCGATCGCCAGCACGAATCCGCCGAGAACAAGCAGCCGCTTTCGGCCGAACAGATCGCCCACCACACCGAAATTCAGTTCCAGGATCGCGGTGGGCAGAATGAATGCCGAGGTGACCCAGGCCACCTGCGATCCCGAGGCACCGAATGCGCTCTGGATTTCCCCGTTGATGGGTGAGGGGACGGTAATGCACAGCTGCGCGGCGGCAACTGCCAGACAACAGGCTATGAGCGTGCCCACGTCCAGTTTTCTCACGGCGTTGGTCATTCCCTGCTCCATCTCACGGGTCAACAGTGGTGCTGCGTTCTATGAGTTCGATGAGATTTCCCTCGGGGTCCTTGACCCAGGCCATGCGCACCCCGGGTTCGGGGGACGGACCGGGGGCGAGGACCTCGCCCGCTCCGAGAGCCGTCAACGCGGCGTACACGGGGTCGAGTTCGGGGGTGGTGACCGCGAAGTGCCCGTACCCCTCGGTGAGGGCGGCGGTCATCGGGTCCGGTGCCCTGAGCCCGGGCGCGGACCCGGGCCTGGCGAGCAGTTCGAGCCGCCAGCCGTGCGGGTGTTCCAGGACGACACCGGTGAGACCGGGGCCCTCGAGACGGAACTCGAAGACGGCCTTCAGGCCGAAGGCCGTTGTGTACCAATCGAGTTGGGCGGGCAGATCGCGTACGTTGACGCCCACGTGGTCGAGTCGTGCGTGCATCCGCGCTCAGCCCGCCATCGCGCTGTCGCCGCCGTCGACCATGAGATTCGCGCCGTTGACGAAGGCGGCCTCGTCGGAGCAGAGGAAGGCGGCCGCGCGGGCGATGTCCTCGGGCTGTCCCACCCGGCCGACCGGGATCCGCGCCTCCAGCTGCGCCTTCGGGCCGTTCGGGTCGTCGAGGAAGGGTGCGGTGGCCGCGGTGCGGGTCATGCCGGGGGCGATGGTGTTGACGCGGATGCGGTGCGGGGCGCCGGCCGCGCACAGGTGCTTGCTCATCGCGAGGACCCCGCCCTTGGCGGCGCCGTGCGGCACCATCGGCAGGAACGGCGCGCCGCGCACGGCGGCCACGGAGGCGACGTTCAGGACGGCCCCGCCGCCCCGTGCCACCAGGTGCGGCCAGGCCGCCCGGGTGCAGAAGTAGGGGATGTCGAGCTCGTTCCTGATGGTGAAGTACCAGTCCTCGGCGGGCAGCGTCTCGAAGGGGCCGTTCCGCAGGGCGGAGGCGTTGTTGTAGAGGATGTCGACCCCGCCGAATTCCGCGATCCCGGCCTCGATCCACTCCCGCGCCCCGGCCTCGGTGGAGAGGTCGACCGGCGCCAGGGAACGCATGACACCGTCGGCCTTCTCGACGAGTTCCACGGTTTTTGCGGCGCTCTTCTCGTCGATGTCGCAGCCGAATACGGTGGCGCCCTCCGCCGCGAACACCTGTGCCGCGGCCCGGCCGATTCCAGCCCCCGTTCCACTGATGAAAGCGATTTTTCCGGCCAGTCGACCCATGATTGCGAAGTCCCTTGTCCATGCCGCCGAAGTGCGGTGGTGGCAGCGTAGGTAGGGCCTATGGCCAGAACAAGAAATGCGTCAGCGAA
This sequence comes from Streptomyces sp. NPDC104761, assembly GCF_055583445.1. Classification (NCBI taxonomy): domain Bacteria; kingdom Bacillati; phylum Actinomycetota; class Actinomycetes; order Kitasatosporales; family Streptomycetaceae; genus Streptomyces; species Streptomyces sp. NPDC104761. The sequence continues at coordinate 69,176 of NZ_JBVJNZ010000009.1, forward strand.
ACGCCATCGGGGGTTCGTATGGCTGGTATGCGGCTCAGCCGCCGGGCCGCGGGCGCGGCCGCACCGGGAGGGCGCGCACGCTGTTGCCGACGAAGCTGGCCTGCCGGGCGAGTCGGTCCTCGGGGACGGCCAGGTCCAGGGCCGGGAAGCGGCCGAAGAGCCGCTGCAGGGCGACCGTGGCCTCCAGGCGGGCCAGCGGGGCGCCCAGGCAGTAGTGGGCGCCGTGGCCGAGGGAGAGGTGGCGGGCGGCGTCGGGGCGGGCGGGCCGGGTGACGTCGAACCGGTCGGCGTCGGGGCCGTGCGCGGCCGGGTCGCGTCCGGCGGCCGAGTAGCCGGCCAGCACCGGGGTGCCCGCCGGGATCACCGTCCCGTCGACGGTGAGGTCGCGCACCGGGTAGCGAAAGGGGAAGTAGCTGACCGGCGCGTCCCAGCGCAGCGTCTCCTCCACCACGTCCGCCCAGGTCGCGTCGCCCTTGCGGACGAGTTCGAGCTGGTCGCGGTGGCCGCACAGGGCGCGCACCGCATTGGTGATCAGGTTGAGGGTGGTCTCGTGCCCGGCGATGATCATCAGGACCAGGGTGCCGATCAGCTCCTCCTGGCTGAGCCGGTCGCCGTCCTCGTCGCGGGCGGCGATCAGGGCGCTGGTGAGGTCGTCGCCGGGGTGTCCGGCGCGGGCGGCGGCGACGGCTGAGAGGACGCCGGCCAGTTCCCGGTTGGCGGCGACGGCCTCGGCCGGTTTGATGTCGGTGGCGACGACCTGGTTGGTCAGGTGGTGCAGCCGGTCGCGGAACTCGGCGTCCACGCCGAGGAGTTCACCGATGACGCCCAGGGGCAGCGGCAGCGCGAAGTACCGGCGCAGATCGGCGACGCCGTCACCGTCGGCCGCGGCCCGGTCGAGGTCGTCGAGGAGGGTGTCGGTCAACTCCGCGATCCGGGGCCGGAGTTCCTCGACCCGGCGCGGGGTGAAGGCCCGGCTGACCAGTCCGCGCAGTCTGCGGTGGTCGGCGCCGTCGGCGGTGGTCATCCCGCGCACGGTGGCGAAGGTCAGCAAGGGCCAGCCCGTTGGGATGCGGCCTTCCCGGAGCTGCGTGAAGTGCCGGGCGTCCTTGGCTACTCCGGGATGCTGGAGGAACTCCCTGAGCGCCTCGTGCCCGAGCACGGCCATGCCCTCGACGCCACCGGGCAGCACGACCGGGGTCACGGCACCGCGCGCCAGCAGCCGGGCGTTGGCGGCGTGCGGGCAGCCGCCGGCCGGGTCCGGGCGGTACGGCACGGGCGGGGTCTCCACCAGGGGCTCCTGACAGCGCAACGACACGGACACCGCCGATCGTAGGCGCCCCCGGGCCCGTGGGAAGCAGCTTTTCCCGGCCAGTGCGGACCGGCACGGAGCGGCGGGCCACGGACAGCTCGCCACAGACAGCGGCCAGTGGTCACTGGTCAGCGGTCAGCGGGAATACCGGCGCCCGGTGCCATGTTGACGATCGTGGAACCCCGGGTATAGTGCGATCAGCACGTGTGAGCGCCTTCCCATCGGGCGCCGAGTGCCGGTTCCACTCCTCCAGCCGCATCGCCCGTCGCTTCCCGACCGGCCCGCCGGCTTCTCAGCACCACCTCGTGACCAGGGCGTTCCCGCCGTTCCCGAGGTGCCGTTCTCCGCCGCACGGAGGTCTGCGCACACGCCCTCCCGCTCGCGGCCCACTCCCCCCTTCACCCATGTCTTCCGTCCGCGAAAGGACCACCTCTCATGACCACCGCTCTCGAACCCCCGGTACAGCAGCAGGACCGGCCGGCCGCCCGCCCCGTCACCGGTGTCCTCGACATCGACGCGGGCGGGAAGGGGCAGCTGCGGGCCCCGAGCTGCCTGCCCTCCCCCGCCGACCCGCAGGTCCCGCCGGCGCTGATCCGCCGGCACGGCCTGCGCAAGGGCGACCTCGTCGAGGGCGTCCGCGGCGACCGGCGCACGCTGACCGAGGTCACACGCGTCAACGGCCGGACGCCCGACGAACTGCGCGGCCGCCGTCACTTCCGCGAGCTCACCCCGCTGCACCCGCATGAGCGGATCCGCCTGGAACACCCCGCCGCCGGGCTCGCCGGACGGGTCACCGACCTGTTCGCACCCGTCGGCAAGGGGCAGCGCGGGCTGATCGTGGCCCCGCCGAAGACCGGCAAGACCGTGCTGCTCCAGCAGTTCGCGGCCGCCGTCGCCGGCAACCACCCGGAGTGCCACCTCATGGTGCTGCTGCTCGACGAGCGCCCGGAGGAAGTCACCGACATGCGGCGCTCGGTGCGCGGCGAGGTGTACGCCTCCACCTTCGACCGGCCCGCCAAGGAGCACATCGCCCTCGCCGAACTCGTCGTCGAGCGCGCCAAGCGGCTGGTCGAGGAGGGCAAGGACGTCGTCATCCTTCTCGACTCCCTGACCCGGCTGTGCCGGGCCCACAACAACGCGGCCGCCTCCAACGGCCGCACCCTCAGCGGCGGAGTCGACGCCGGCGCGCTGCTCGGCCCGAAGCGTTTCTTCGGCGCCGCCCGCAAGGCCGAGGAGGGCGGTTCGCTCACCATCCTCGCCACCGTCCTGGTGGACACCGGCTCCCGCGCCGACGGCTACTTCTTCGAGGAGCTGAAGAGCACCGGCAACATGGAGCTGCGCCTGGACCGCGAGCTGGCCTCCCGGCGGGTCTTCCCGGCCGTCGACATCGCCCCCTCCGGCACCCGCCGCGAGGAACTCCTGCTCACCCCGGCCGAGTTGACCGCCGTCCGCGGACTGCGCCGGGCCCTGCAGAGCCGGGAGGGCGCCCCGGGCGGCCTGGAGACGCTCCTGGAGCGGCTGCGGGAGACCCCGGACAACGCGGCCTTCCTGCGGCGCGTGCAGCCGACCCTCCCTGCGGGCTGACCCCGGGCGCCCCCGCCAGGAGGCGCACGGCGGGGCCCGGCGTGCGGCATCCGGGTTGCTCACGGCCTCCGTCCGGCCCTGGCAGCGCGCCGGACACCGCCCCCATTCCTACGTTGATCATATGACGATCGGATTCCCTGACCGATTCCCGCGGCGAGCGGCGGTGACCACCTGCTCCGTCTGCCTGGCGGGCCTGCTGGCGCTGACACCCGGCACGGCCGCCGCCGGCACCGCGGCGCTCGACCCGGCCCCGCCCCCGAGGGCGGTGGTGCCCGGACCGTCTCTGCTCTACCACTCCGGCACGCAGGTGCGGCCGCACCCCGGGGCCCCGGAGCTCCCGGACCTCTCCGCGCTCTCCTGGCTGGTCGCCGACGCGGACACCGGTCAGGTGCTGGCGGCCAGCCACGCACACCGCCAGCTGCCGCCGGCCAGCACCCTCAAGACCCTGTTCGCGCTCACCGTGCTGCCCGTCCTGCCCGCCGACCTCCCGCACCGCGTGACGTCCCGGGAACTGGCGGACGTCCCCGAGGACAGCAGCGTGGTCGGCGTGGAGGCCGGCCACACCTACCAGGTGTCCGACCTGTGGCGCGGGGTCTTCCTCAGCTCCGGGAACGACGCCGTGCACGTGCTGGCCGCGCTCGACGGCGGCTGGCAGCGCACCACCGCCCGGATGCAGGCCAACGCCCGCTCCCTGGGCGCCCTCGACACCCAGGTCAGGTCCCCCGACGGCTACGACGCGCCGGGGCAGGTCTCCTCCGCCTTCGACCTCGCGGTGTTCGGCCGGGAGGGGCTGCGCAACCCCGACTTCGCCCGGTACTGCTCCACCGCCGAGGCCCGCTTCCCCGACGGCACCGGCTGGTCGTTCGGCATCGAGAACACCAACCGGCTGCTCACCGGCGCGGACGGTGTGGGGCGGTACCCCGGCCTGATCGGGATCAAGAACGGCTACACCACCAACGCCGGCAACACCCTCGTGGCCGCCGCCCGGCGCGGCGGGCGCACCCTCCTCGTGACGGTGATGAACCCTCAGGACGGCGGCGTGTACGACGAGGCCCGTCAGCTGCTCGACTGGGGTTTCGAGGCGGCCGGACGGGTCGACCCGGTCGGCTCGCTGGACGGTCTGCGGCCCAGGCCGCGGCCCCGGCCGGGCCCGAGCACCGTACCGGTGGCGGCGGCCACGGCACCCGCAGACGACTCCGACTGGTGGGAGACCGCCCTCGTCACCGGGTTCGCGGTGTTCGGCGCGGGCGCCGTCACCCTTGCGGTACGGCTCAGGGGTGAGCGCGCCGGCCGGGACTGACCGGCCGGCAGGCCGAGGAGCAGGCCCAGCGTGATCCAGGTGTAGAGGTTGCTGCCGAGGAACCCGCCGATGCCGGACGCGTCGTCGAACCACAGCCACACCACGCTGGTGCACATCACCGCATAGAGGGCGCCCGCGGTCCGCGGGTACCCGGCGCGTGCCAGGAGCACGAACGACGGCAGCACCCACACCAGGTGGTGCACCCAGGTGATCGGGCTGACCAGGCAGGCGGCGAGGCCGGTGAGCGCGAAGGCGGCCGTCCAGTCGCCGGCCGCGACGGCTTTCCGCGTCCGCCACGCCCACACGGCCAGGGTGAGCAGCACCAGGATCGCCCACAGCGGCTTGTCCGGATGGCCCAGCCGGGCCAGCACGCCCTGCAGCGACTGGTTCGAGACGTAGTCGAGCCGGCCGACCCTGCTGGTGTCCCAGAGGGCCTGGGTCCAGTAGAAGCGGGACGCCCTCGGGTCGGCCCAGGCCGCGAGCCCGGTCGCGGCGAGCGCCACGGCCGTGGCGACACCGGCCGCCCGCCACTTGCGGCCGATCAGCAGCATGAGGATGAACAGGGCCGGGGTGAGCTTGATCGCGGCGGCGAGCCCGATCCCGATCCCGGCCCAGCGGCCCCGCCCGCTGCGCAGCAGGCAGCAGTCAGCGAGCACCAGGGCGAGCAGTATCAGGTTCACCTGGCCGAAGCTGAACGTGTCCCGCAACGGCTCGAACAGCGCCAGTGCGCAGAGCGCGAGCGCCCACCGGTACCAGCCCCAGCGCCGCCAGCCGGGTCCGGCCAGGATGCGCAGCACGAACGCCAGCGCGGCCAGGTTCAGCAGCAGCGATGCCGCGATGGCCAGGTGCAGCCCCACCAGCGCCATCGGCAGCATGCCGACCGCGGCGAACGGCGGATACGTGAACCCGTACGTCGTGCCCGGCACCCGGTAGTCGTAGATCCGGCCGCCGTGGTGCACCCAGGTGTGCACGGTGCCGTAGTACACCCGCAGGTCGAACCAGTCGCGCAGCAGCGGCACGGTGGCCGTGAACACGGTCACGGCGGCGACGAGGAGCAGGACGAGCAGCAGCCGCCCGCGGTCGGTCCGCGGTCTCGTCGGGCCCCTCATGCCGTACGTCCCACGGCCGGGGCCTGCGCGGCCTGGTGGGCCTGCCAGAGCACGACCACGCCGAGCACCCCGCCGGAGACCGCGAGGACCAGCTGGCCGATGTCCGCGGGGCCACCGCTGGGCAGCACGGCGAGGGCGAGCACGCCGGTGACCGCCGCCACCCGGTGCCGTACCGAGGTGCTGGGCGCCGCGGCCGCTATCAGGAACAGGCCCCAGATGGCGTACCAGGGGCGGATCGCAGGCCCGAAGGCGGCGACGGCGGCCAGGCTCAGGCCCAGGGCGTAGACCGGGCGGGGCCGCAGCCGGACCCATATCAGGAGCACGGTCACCGCGGTGAGCGCGAGCCCGAGCAGGTGCCAGGCCGGTACGGCGAACGGCGCGAGGTCGCTGCCGAAGTGTTCGAGGATCCGGCCCGTGGCCCGGCCGAGCAGGCTGCTGAGCGCCCAGTTGTGCGGGGAGACGGGCGTGTCGAGCGCCCTTATCCACCCGTACCCGGTCCCGGCGACGGCGGTCGCCACCACCGTCGTCGCCCCGGACGCCACCACCGTCGTCAGGGTGGCCCGCACGGGACTGCGGCCCCTGCGGGCCTGTACGGCGATCACCGCGAGCAGGCCGAGCGCGGCGGGTGCCTTGACCAGCGCCGCGAGGGTGACGAGCACGGCTCCCAGGACCGGCCAGCGGCCGAGCGCCGCGACCAGGCCGAGGCCGAGCAGACCGAGCATGATGGCGTCGTTGTGGGCGCCGGCGACCAGGTGCAGCAGGACCAGCGGGTTGAGGGCGCCGAGCCAGAGCGCGGCGGCCGGGTCGGCGCCGCTGTGCCGGGCGAGCCGCGGCAGTGCGGCCGCCATCAGGCCGACGCCGAGCAGGGCGACCAGCCGCATCCCGAATAGCCCGGCGGGGAGTTCACCGCGGGTCAGCCCGGACAGCAGCGAGGCCACGCCCATGAACGCCGGGCCGTAGGGCGCGGCCGTGTTCTGCCACACCGGGGCGACCTCGTCGGCCAGCGGGCCGCCGAGCTGGGCGGGTCCCGAGGTGTAGACGTCCATGTGCGCGTCGACCATGGCGCCCTGCGCGAGGTAGCTGTACACGTCCCGGCTGAACAGCGGGGGCGCCAGCAGCAGCGGGGCCGCCCAGACGGCGAGGACGAGCAACAGCTGCCGCGGGGTGGGCGGTTCGGCGCCGCGCACGAGGCGGCCCAGCAGCAGCCAGGCCGCGATCAGCAGCACGACGCCGAAGTACACCCCGACCAGGCCGAACGCCGCCTGCACGGAGCTGGGTGCGAGCAGATCCTCCACGGGCAGGGCGCCGGCTGTCTCACCTCCCAGGGCCAGGAAGGCGGTGCCGGCCAGGCCCAGAACCTGGCAGCGGCGTAGATCGACGGGGAAAGCCATGGCCAACACTGGGTCAGCGTGTCAATTGCGGGTGGCCGGAAAGCGACGGGGTGTTTTCTTGGGAGGGGCCTGGTTGTTACCTGTGGGTGGTGGGGCCGCGCCTCTAGAAGACCGACAGCCCCGTGAGCGTCGTGAAGCGGTCCAGCGCCGCCACCCCCGCCACCGAGTTGCCCCGCTCGTCCAGACCGGGGCTCCACACGCACAGTGTGCAACGGCCCGGTACCACGGCGATGATCCCGCCGCCGACTCCGCTCTTGCCCGGCAGGCCGACCCGGTAGGCGAAGTCGCCCGCCGCGTCGTACGTCCCGCACGTCAGCATCACCGCGTTGACCTGTTTCGCCTGGCTTCTGGTGAGCAGGCGGGTGCCGTCGGCGCGGATGCCGTGGCGGGCCAGGAACGTGGTGGCGAGGGCCAGGTCGGCGCAGGAGGCGGCGACGGAGCACTGGCGGAAGTACTGGTCGAGGAGGACCGGGATGTCGTTGTCGATGTTGCCGTAGGAGGCCATGAAGTGGGCCAGCGCGGCGTTGCGGTCGCCGTGCTGGGACTCGGAGGCGGCCACTTCCTTGTCGAAGTCCAGGGAGGGGTTGCCGCTCTCGGCGCGCAGGAAGGCCAGGAGCTCGCCGGCCGCGTCCGCGGTACGGGTCTGGAGGCGGTCGGTGACGACGAGCGCGCCCGCGTTGATGAACGGGTTGCGCGGGATGCCGTTCTCGTACTCCAGCTGGACCAGGGAGTTGAAGGGGTTGCCGGAGGGTTCGCGGCCGACGTGTTCCCAGAGTTCGTCGCCCTCGCGGGCCAGGTCGAGGGCGAGGGTGAAGACCTTGGTGATCGACTGCGTGGAGAACGGCTGCCGCCAGTCGCCCACGCCGTAGACGGTGCCGTCCAGCTCGGCCACGGCCATGCCGAAGCTGCGGGGGTCGCAGGCGGCGAGCGCCGGGATGTAGTCGGCCGGGCGGCCGCGCCCCGGCGTGCGGCCTATCTCCTCGGCGATCCGCTCCAGGACCGGCAGGAAGGCTCGGGACGACGTCATTGTCATGATCACCATTGTGCCTCCGGACCGGTCCTGGCGCGCAGCCGCAGGTCAGGCCAGGGGGGAGCCGGTGCCGGCGACGACCTCGGGACGCAGCAGGCCGGCGAGCCGGTCGGCGGGCAACAGACCCTTCTCCAGCACCAGTTCGGCGACGCCCCGGCCGGTGGCGAGGGCCTCCTTGGCGATGTCGGTGGCCGCCGTGTACCCGATGTACGGGTTGAGGGCGGTGACCAGGCCGATGGAGTTCTCGACCGTCGCCCGCAGCACCTCGGTGTCGGCGGTGATGCCGTCGACGCACCGCTCCGCCAGCGTGAGGCAGGCGTTGCGCAGGTGGGTGATGCTCTCCGACAGGGAGTGCAGGATGATCGGCTCGAAGGCGTTCAGCTGGAGCTGCCCGGCCTCGGCGGCCATGGTGATGGCGACGTCGTTGCCGATGACCTCGAAGGCGACCTGGTTGACGACCTCGGGGATCACCGGGTTGACCTTGCCCGGCATGATCGACGAACCGGCCTGTACGGGCGGAAGGTTGATCTCGCCGAGCCCCGCACGCGGTCCGGAGGACAGCAGCCGCAGGTCGTTGCAGCTCTTGCTCAGCTTGACCGCGATCCGCTTGAGCACCCCGGACATCTGGACGAACGCCCCGCAGTCCTGGGTCGCCTCCACCAGGTTGGCGGCGGTGACCAGTGGCAGCCCGGTGATCCCGGCGAGGTGCCGGCGGGCCGACTCGGCATATCCGGCGGGCGCGTTGAGCCCGGTCCCGATCGCGGTCGCACCCAGATTGATCTCATGGATCAGCTCGACGGCCTCGGCGAGCCGGCTGCGGTCCTCGTCCAGCATCACGGCGAACGTCGAGAACTCCTGCCCGAGCGTCATCGGCACCGCGTCCTGCAACTGCGTACGGCCCATCTTGAGCACGTCACGGAACTCGACGGCCTTGCGCCCGAAGGAGTCCTGGAGCACCGCCATCGCCTTGAGCAGCCCGCGCACCGCGAACACGGTCGCGATCTTGACGGCGGTCGGGTAGACGTCGTTGGTCGACTGGCCGAGGTTGACGTCCTCGTTGGGGTGCAGGTGCCGGTACTCCCCCTTCCGGTGCCCCATCAGCTCCAGCGCCCGGTTCGCCACGACCTCGTTGGCGTTCATGTTCGTCGACGTCCCGGCACCGCCCTGGATGACGTCGACGACGAACTGGTCGTGCAGCTTGCCGGCCCGTATCTCCCGGCAGGCGGTCACGATCGCGGCGGCCTTCTCCGGCGCCAGCAGCCCCAGCTCCTCGTTGGCGAGCGCGGCGGCCTCCTTGACGGCGGCCAGGGCGTCGATCAGATGTGGGTAGGCGGAGATCGTCATGCCTGTGATCGGAAAGTTCTCGGTGGCACGCAGGGTGTGCACGCCCCAGTAGGCGTCGGCGGGCACGTCACGGTCACCGAGCAGGTCGTGTTCGCTTCGGGTGACGACGGTGGTGGTCATGAGGGTGGGTTTTCCTCTTTCGGAGGGAGTGAACTTTTCAAGACCGGGGCTGAAGCACCCCGTCAGGGGCGCGGGGAACTGCGCGACCGGCCACAACCGGCCCGCAGCCGCCGACCGACAAGTCGGCCCGCCCCACTAGGCGCAAACCGAAACCGGCTCCAGCGATCGAACGGGCCGCACACGCCCGACCTCTCGCCCACCGCCGAGCAACGCCTCACCGGCGAACCCGCTCAGCAGCTCCGGATCAACCCCGGCCCGCGCCAGCGCCGCGGCGGCCACCGGAACCCGCGCCCGGTCCGCCCCGTCGGAGATCTTCACGGCCACGGCCCGCCCGTCCGGCAGCGCCGCGACCTCGACGCCCTCGAAGCCGTCCTTGGCCAGCAGTCCCGGCACGGCCGCCATCAGCGCGGCCACGTCACGCCCGGCACCGGACGCCATCTCGGCGTGCTCCCGCATCGCGTCGGCGACCCGCGCCTCGGGCGTGCCCGGCGCGGCGGTGACGATCCGCGACACCGCGCGCGCCAGCCCGTGCAGCGAGACGGAGAACAGCGGTGCCCCGCAGCCGTCCACAGTCGTTGCGGCCACCCGCTGCCCGGTCAGGTCCTCGACGATCTCGGCGATCGCCTGCTGGAGCGGGTGCTCCGGCTCCAGGTAGTCCTCCAGGGACCACCCGTTCAGCTTCGCCGTCCACAGCATCGCCGCATGCTTGCCGGAGCAGTTCTGGGCGAGGCGGGACGGCTCCCGGCCCTCACGGACCCACTCGTCCCGCACCGCGGGCCCGTACGGCATGTCGGGCACGTTGCGCAGGTCGGCCTCGGTCAGTCCGGCGAGGCCGAGGATGCGCCGGGTCCCGGCGAGGTGCCGCTCCTCGCCGGAGTGGCTGGCGGCGGCCAGCGAGAGCAGGTCGCCGTCGAGGGGCAGCCCGGCCCGCAGCATGGCCACGGCCTGGACGGGCTTGAGGGCCGAGCGCGGGTAGAACGCGGCCTCGATGTCGCCGAGCTGGAACTGGACCTGCCCGTCGGCGCCGAGGACGACGACGGAGCCGTAGTGGATGCCCTCGACGACCCCGCCGCGGACGAGGTGGGCGACGGGGGCGTGGAGGGGTGCACGGACGACGGGTGGGTCCGCGGGGGAACTGCTGTACATCACTGCCTGGTCTCGGGTGAGGTGGGAGGGACCGGTTCGCGGGTCACGCGTCGGTTCCGGTGGACGGGCGCGCGAGGCGGCCGCGGATGGCGTACCAGCCGGCGACCAGCGCGGCGACGATCAGCGGCAGGCACAGCACGGTGGTGCGTCCGGCGCCGCCGTCGGCGTACATCAGGACCAGGACGGCGGCGAGGAACGCCAGCGTCACGATCTCGGTCCAGGGAGAGCCCGGCAGTCGGTAGCCGGGGCGGGTGAGTTCGCCGTTCTGGGTCTTCCGCCAGAACAGCAGGTGACAGAGCATGATCATGCCCCAGGTGGCGAGGATGCCGATCGCGGCGAAGTTGAGGACGATCTCGAACGCGTCGGCGGGGACCACGAAGTTGAGCCCGACGCCGAGGACGCAGATGCCGCTGGTGAGCAGGATGCCGCCGTAGGGGACCTGGGTGCGGCTCATCCTCGCGGTGAACTTCGGGGCGGAGCCGTTGACGGCCATGGAGCGCAGGATGCGGCCCGTCGAGTAGAGGCCGGAGTTGAGCGAGGACATGGCCGCGGTGAGGACGACGAGGTTCATCACGCCGCCGGCGGCGGGGACGCCGATGTGGGAGAGCACGGTGACGAAGGGGCTCTGGCCCGCCGTGTACTTGTTCCAGGGCAGCAGCATCGAGAGCAGGACGACCGAGCCGACGTAGAAGAGGCCCACGCGCCACATGATCGAGTTGATCGCCTTGGGCATGATCTTCTCGGGGTTCTCGGTCTCGCCCGCGGCGACGCCGACCAGTTCGACCGAGGCGTAGGCGAAGACCACGCCCTGGATGATCAGCAGCATCGGCAGCAGGCCGTTGGGGAAGACGCCGCCGTTGTCGGTGATCAGGGACGGGCCGGGGGTCGCGCCGTCGACGGGGTGCTGGGTGACCAGCAGGAAGATGCCGATGACCATGAAGATCACCAGGGCGCTGACCTTGACGATCGCGAACCAGAACTCCAGTTCGCCGAAGATCTTCACCGAGATCAGGTTCACGGTCAGGACGACCGCCAGGGCTATGAGCGCGATCACCCACTGGGGGATGTCGGAGAACATGCCCCAGTAGTGGGTGTAGGTGGCGACCGCGGTGATGTCGGCGATGCCCGTGGTCGCCCAGTTCAGGAAGTACATCCAGCCCGCGGTGTAGGCGCCCTTCTCGCCGAGGAACTCCCGGGCGTACGACACGAAGGCGCCGGAGGACGGGCGGTACAGGACGAGCTCGCCGAGGGCGCGCACGACGAGGAACGCGAAGACGCCGCAGACCGCGTACGCGACGAAGAGCGAGGGGCCGGCGTCGGCGAGGCGGCCGCCGGCGCCGAGGAAGAGGCCGGTGCCGATGGCGCCGCCGATGGCGATCATGTTGACGTGCCGGTGCTTCAGCGACTTGCTGTAGCCGTGGTCCCCGGCGTCGACATGACGGGACGAGGGGCGCGTCTCGTCTTTGAGGTGCTGTTCGCTCACGCCTCGGTTCCGCCTTCCTGGTGCTGGTCCGTGCGCGCGGGGCGCACGATGTGGGTGAGGGTGGTCTCGACGCGGTCCAGGTGGTGGCTCATGGCGTCCACGGCGTCGGTCTCGGAACCGTCCATCAGCGCTTCGACGATGGCCCGGTGCTCCCGGTTGGACTGCTCGCGGCGGCCGCCCAGCTCGTTGAGGAAGGCCGACTGACGCGCCAGTGCGTCCCGGATCTCCTCGATGACCCGGCGGAAGACCGGGTTCTGGGCGGCCTCGGCCACGGCGAGGTGGAAGAGGGTGTCCATCGCGACCCACGCGGTGGTGTCCGTCTCCCGCTCCATGCGGTCGAGCAGGTGGGCCAGGTGGTCCAGGTTCTCCGGGGTGCGGCGCAGCGCCGCGTACCCGGCGACCGGGATCTCGATGTGCCGGCGCACCTCGAGGAGGTCGCTGGCCGCGTAGTCGCCGAAGGTCGGGTCCTCGACGGCGCTCGCGACCACGAAGGTGCCCTTGCCGGTCTTGGAGACGGTCAGGCCCATCGTCTGCAGGGCCCGCAGGGCCTCGCGCAGGACGGGCCTGCTGATCTCCAGGGTGCGGCAGAGCTCCGCCTCGGAGGGGAGCTTGTCGCCGACCGCGTACTCGCCACGCTCGATGGCGCCGCGCAGGTGCGCCAGCACGGCCTCCATGGCGCTCACGCGGCGCAGGGGCTGTCCGGCTGTCGGGCTGTCTGACAGGTTCACGAGTGAGATGGTCCGGGTTGCGGCACGAGGCTGTCAAGGTGTCGAGAAAAGAAACATTCACGGGGTGCGACGCCTGAATGCAGGCATCACACCCCGTGGCGGAGCGGCGACTCCCGGGACGGCGACCGGTCAGGCGTTGATGGTGCCCGTGGCGAGCAGGCCGAAGACCGCCAGGCCGATCACGATCCGGTAGATCACGAACGCGTTGAAGGAGTGCTTGGCGACGAACTTCAGCAGCCAGGCGATGGAGGCGTAGGCGACCACGAAGGAGACGATCGTGCCCACGGCCAGCGGGGCGGCGCCCACGCCCGCACCGAGGGCGTCCTTGAGCTCGTAGATGCCGGCGCCGGTCAGGGCCGGGATGCCGAGGAAGAAGGAGAGGCGGGTGGCGGCGACCCGGTCCAGGTCCAGGATGAGCGCGGTGGACATGGTGGCACCGGACCGGGAGAAGCCGGGGAAGAGCAGGGCGAGGATCTGCGAGCAGCCGACCAGCATCGCGTCCTTGAAGGAGGTGTCGTCCTCACCGCGCTTGTGGCGGCCCATCTGGTCCGCGCACCACATCACGCCGGAGCCCACGATCAGCGAGCCGGCCACCACCCAGAGGGAGGCGAGCGGGCCGTCGATCAGCGGCTTGGCGGCGAGGCCCACCAGGACGATCGGGATGGTCGCGTAGATGACCCACCAGGCGAACTTGTAGTCGTGGTGGTAGCGCTCGTTCTTGTTGGCCAGTCCCCGGCCCCAGGCGGAGACGATCCGCTTGATGTCCTTGAAGAAGTACACCAGCACGGCGGCGATGGCGCCGACCTGGATGACGGCGGAGAACCCGACGACGGACTGGTCGTCGACGGGGATGTTCATGAGCCCCTCGGTGATCTTGAGGTGACCGGTGGAGGACACCGGGAGGAACTCGGTCACCCCCTCGACTACCCCGAGGATGGCGGCCTGGCCGACAGAGATGGCGCTCATGGGATCCAGTTCTGCAGAGTTTGGTCGACAGTGCTGTAGACAGTCTTACAACGGTGGGGTTCGAGGCAAGTCCTAGCCCCACACCGCTTGGGCGATCGCCACTGCGGCGAAGGCCGCCCCGAGCCCCGCCACGAGGCTCGCGACGACGTTGGCGGCAGCGTAGAGCCCGGCGCCGGTCTCGGTCAGCCGGAGGGTCTCGTAGGAGAACGTCGAGTACGTCGTCAGTGCCCCGCACAGCCCGGTGCCCAGCAGCAGCTGGAGATGTGGACTCGCGGCGCCCGCGGAGGCCGCGCCGGTCAGCAGGCCCAGGATCAGGCAGCCGCTGACGTTCACCACGAAAGTACCCCAGGGGAACACGGAGTCGTGCCTGGCCTGGACGGCGCGGTCGGTGAGGTAACGCAGTGGAGCACCGGCCATGGCGCCGAGGACCACCAGCAGCCAGTTCACAACGAGTTCTTACCCTTCACGTCCGATTCGCCGTTTTCCTCGGCCCGCCCGACGTACCGGATGACCTCGCAGTCGTCCAGGGTCACAAGTCCCTCGGTCACCAGTTCGTCGAGCTGCGGCAGGAACGCCCGGATCCGCTCCTCCGTGTCCACGACGACGACCGCCACCGGCAGGTCCTCGCTCAGCGACAGCAGCCGGGAGGTGTGGATGCGGGAGGAGGCGCCGAAGCCCTCGATGCCCCGGAAGACGCTGGCGCCCGCGAGTCCGGCCGCGTGGGCACGGTGCACGATCTCCGTGTAGAGGGGCTTGTGGTGCCGGATGTCGTCCTCGCCGATGTAGACGGTCAGGCGCAGGGCGCGTCCGGTCAGTCTCGTCATCGCTGCCTCCGGGTGAGGACACGGCGGGTCACGGTGGCCGCGCACCACACCGCCGCGAGGGCGGCGCACAGGGTCGCGGCGAGATAGGCGAGCCCGACCGCGGGCCGGCCGTGGTCGACGAGTTTCTGGATGTCGACGGCGTAGGTCGAGAAGGTGGTGAAGCCGCCGAGGACACCGGTGCCGAAGAAGGGGCGCACCAGGCGGTGCGCGGGGAGTCCCTCGGTGATCAGGACCAGGAACGCCCCGATCACCGCGCAGCCGACGACGTTCGTCCAGAAGGTCGCCCAGGGGAATCCCCCGGCGGCCGTGGGCAGGGCCAGGGCGAGGGCGTAGCGGGCCACGGCGCCGAGTGCGCCACCGGCGGCGACCACCGCGACGACCGGGGCCTGGGCACGCCACTCGGGCCGCCGCCGGGGGGCCGGCGGGACGCGGAGGCTCTCGGCTTCCGGGGCTGTCATGGTCGTACGTCTCCTGTTCGGCACCGCCCCCTGACGGGTGCCTCAGGGTACCGCCAGGCGTACCCGGCGGTCACTTCGCGGTGGGGGCCGCGCAGACGGCGATGCCGGGCTCCCAGACGCTGCCGAGGACGAGGTGGCGGCCGGTCCGGCAGACGCTGGTGACCATGCGGAAGCCGGAGTTGCGGCGGGCGAGGTGGTGGACGACCCGGCCGTGGTCGTCGAGGGCGAGGACGGCGACGGTGCCGACCGGGCGGTAGGGGGCGTGCACGGCGGCGCGGGCGGCCGCACGGCGGACCGCGAGGGGGCTGCGGTGGAAGACGTCGAGCGGGGGGTTGCGCGGGCCTGCCAGGGCGACCCAGACGAGGTCGCCGTCGCGCCAGATGTTGTCGGGCATGCCGGGCAGCTCGGCGAAGAACTCGGCGCGGCCGGTGCGCGGGCCGGTGAGCCAGTAGCGGCTGAGGCGGTAGCCGCCGGTCTCGGCCACGATCAGGAAGGTGCCGTCGCCGCTCACGGTCAGCCCGTTGGCGAACTGGAAGCCCTCCCAGGCCACTTCGGCCGTGCGCGCACCCGGTGCGAGGCGCAGCAGGCGGCCGGTGCCGCTGTGCTCGACGATGTCGCCGATCCACTGGCCGAGGGGGAACCGGCGGCTGGAGGCGGTGAAGTACACGGTGCCGTCGGGCAGGGCGACCACGTTGCTCGCGAACCGCAGCGGCTCCCCCTCGACCGTGTCGGCGAGGACGTGGACGGTGCCGTCGGCGAGCCCGACGCGCAGCAGGCCGCGTTCCGCGTCGCAGACCAGCAGGTCGCCGTCGGGGAGGAGGTCGAGCCCGAGCGGGCGGCCGCCGGTCCGGGCCAGCGTGCGGACCCGGGCGGTGTCCGGGTCGCCGAGGCCGTCCAGGCGCAGGATGCGGCCGTCCTCGACGCCGGTCAGCACCCCGCCGTCGGGATGCGTCACCACGTCCTCCGGACCCCGGCCGCCGACGGCTACGTAGTGGAGGGGGACGAGGCGCGTGGGTCGGTCCATGGGACCCATGGTGGCAGGAGTAACCGCTCTCACCAGCCCTTCTCGAACATCCGGGCCACTTCGGCGATCCGGATCTCGTCGCGCCGGTAGTGGACCCGGTGCCGGATGCGCTTGGTGCGGAGCAGGCCGAGGCTGGTCAGCAGGCCCAGATGGGTGCCGGCGACCTTGCGGGAGACCCCGAGCTTGGCGGCGACGGCCCGGACGGTGACGCCGTCCTCGACGAGGTCGGCGTGGCGCTGGGGCGGGAAGTGGGCCGCCGGGTCCTTGAGCCAGTCCAGAATCTCCAGGCGGCTTGCGCTCGCGGCGTTCCTCAGCATCCGACCGGCCTCCCGTCCCTGCCTCCTCGCAGTGTCTGTTCCCACTGTCGCGCAGCCGAAGCCCCCACGTGAGGGAGTCGCGCGCGATGTCCGAGACCGAACGACCGTACGAGTTCGGCCGGTCGGCGCCTTGCCCGCGGAGCAGCTGCGGGACCCGGCGGAGGGGCCCGGCCGTCCCCTTGTGGCCGGGCCCCCGTCAGTGGTGGTTCAGCGGTGGCTGAACCACGCCATGGAGGACAGCGCCTTGTCGTCGTAGCCGAACAGGGCCTGGTTCTCCCAGCCGTTGCCGGACGTGGCGTCGGTCGGGTCCCAGCCGTTGCCGGTGACGGCGGTCCAGGTCGCCTCCCAGTAGAAGACGCCGAGACCGCGGCCGTTCGGGACGGCCTCGACGATGTTCGCGACGGCGTTCATCCAGGCCAGCTGCCCCGCGGCGGTGGCCGGGTAGCCGGTGACCAGTTCACTGCTGGTGTCGATCTGGTTCTCCAGCGAGTCGTCCTGGGCGAGGGTGAACGGGTAGGCGGTCTCGGCGACGAAGACGGGCTTGGAGTAGCGGGACGCCACGTCGTCCAGGGTGGTCTGGGCGGCGGCCAACGAACCGTGCCAGTAGCCGTAGTAGGACAGCCCGATCACGTCGTAGTCGATCCCGTAGGTCCTGGCGTTGTCGAACCACCAGCGGACCGTGGCGTCGTCGCCCGCGTTGGCCAGGTGCAGGGCGACCTGGGTGGCGGAGGAGACCGCCTTGGCCGCGCTGTAGCCGGAGTTGATCAGGCCGGCCAGCTGGGACCAGTTGTCGGTGGAGCCCTCGGACCAGAGCATGCCGCCGTTGATCTCGTTGCCGATCTGGACCATGTCGGCGGTGGTGCCCTGGGCCTTCAGCGCGTTGAGGACGTCGTACGTGTGGTTGTACACGTCGGTCTTCAGCCGGCTGTAGGAGTCGTTCGCCCAGGCGGCGGGCTTGGTCTGGGCGCCCGGGTCGGCCCAGGTGTCCGAGTAGTGGAAGTCGACCAGCAGCTTCATGCCGGCGGCCTTGATCCGCTTGGCCATGGCCAGGACGTGCGCCTTGTCGTTGTAGCCGTCGGCCGGGTTGACCCAGACCTTCAGGCGCGCGTAGTTCATCCCGGCGTTCCTGAGGATGGTGACCGCGTCCCCGGTGGTGCCGGAACTGGTCTTGTAGACCCCGCCCTTGGCCTCGCTCTTGGCCAGTGACGAGATGTCGGCGCCCTTGACGGACAGGCCGATCGACCCGGACGCGAAGGTCAGGTCGTCCACGTTGATCCAGTTGCCCGCGTTGGCGTCCGAGTAGATGCTGATCGTGCACTGGTTGTCGGTGACCGCGATCGAGGTGACGATCCGCACCCAGCTGCTGGTGGAGACCGGCAGGTCGGTCTTCTGGTCCGAACTGCCGCAGTTCTTCAGGGATATGTAGGCGGAGTTCTGCCCGCCGCTGGAGCGGGTCCAGGCGGTGAGCGTGTAGTTTCCGTTGGTCAGCCCCGACAGGTACTGGTAGGTCTCCACCTTGTAGGCGGAGGCCGAGTAGTGGCTCAGCCGGTAACTCCCGCCGTGGCCACCGGACTCGGTGTACGAGGCGCCCGTGTCGCCGTACTCCGACCAGCCGGTGGGCGTGGCCACGCCCGCACCGTCCGATTCGAAGCCGCCGTTGGTGAGGGTGCTCGCCGCCTGGGCGGTCTGCGCGGGGAGGGCGGTGAGGGCGAGCCCGGCCAGGAGCGGCAGCAGCAGGGCTCTGAGGGTGCGTCTGGGATGGAACATCATCGTCCGTCGTCCCTTCGACGTGACTGGGGAGGGGGTCCTCCGACGGGGCCGGAGGAGTGCCCCTCCGCCCGCGGCTCTCGTGGCACTCGCGGACGGAGGGGGGTCTCGGTGGGGCGCGGGCACGGCGGCCCCCGGGCCCGCGCCTCGGTTCAGCCGTCGAGTCGTACGACCCGTACGGCGCCCGCCGGGACCGCGAGCCGGCCCGCGGCGCGTTCGCCGGTCAGCAGTTCGGTGCCGTGCGCCTCCAGGGGCACCTTGGCGTCGGTGGCGGTGTGGTTGATCGCGAACAGGAAGGTGCCGGACTCGCCGGTGCGGCGGACCACCTCGACGTCGCGGGGCAGTTCGGCGCGGGGCGCGATCCGGGCGTCCTCGGCGGCCCGGCCGAGCAGCGCGTCGAGGCCGTGGGCGTCCAGGCGCGTCGACACGTACCAGGCGGCGCCCTCCCCCAGCCGGTGCCGGGTGACCGCCGGGCGGCCGGCGGTGAGGCCGTCGGCGTAGCTCCAGACGGTCTCGGCGGTGCCCGGGACGACGAACTCGGTCCACACGTCGCCGGTCAGCTCCGAGCCGTCCGGGCCGGTCAGCCGCACCCGCTGGTCCTTCAGGAGCGGGGAGAACTCCTCGACCGTGAGGCCGAGGGTCTCGCGCAGAGGGCCCGGGTAGGCGCCCTCGTGGACCGCGTCGTGCTCGTCGACGATCCCGGAGAAGTACGAGACGACGAGCGTGCCGCCGTTCCCCACGTACTCGCGGAGGTTGTTGCCGGCCGCCTCGGTCATCAGGTAGAGGGCCGGTACAACGACAAGGGGATAGGCCGACAAGTCGCTTTCGGGGTGGGCGAAGTCGACGGTGAGGTGGTGGTCGTAGAGGGCCTCGTAGAAGGCGTCGGCGCGTTCGCGCGGGTCGTGGTCCTCGCTGGGGCGCCACTGGAGGTTCTGCGCCCACCAGGACTGCCAGTCCCACAGGACGGCGACGTCGGCCCGGGTGCGGGTACCGCGGATCTGGCTCAACGAGTCGAGTGAGGCGCCGAGTTCGACGACCTCGCGCCAGACGCGGGTCCCGGTGCCGCCGTGCGGGAGCATCGCGGAGTGGAACTTCTCGGCGCCGCGCCGGGACTGCCGCCACTGGAAGAACAGGGCGCCCTCGGAGCCGCGGGCCACGTGCGCGAGGGAGTTGCGGGCCATCTGGCCGGGGGCCTTGGCGGGGTTGCGCGGCTGCCAGTTGACGCCCGAGGTGGAGTGTTCCAGGAGCAGCCAGGGGGCGCCGCCGGCGACCGAGCGGGTGAGGTCGGCGGCCATCGCGAGGTTGACGTGGGTGCGGCGGCCGTCGGTGATCAGGTAGTGGTCGTTGGTGACCAGGTCGACCTCGCGGCCCCAGGCCCAGTAGTCGATGGAGTCGCACTGGCTGAGGGCGGTCATGAAGTTGGTGGTCACCGGGACGCCGGGCGAGAGGCGGTGCAGGATGTCCCGCTCGGCGCGGAAGTTCTCGCGGATGGTGGCGTCGGTGAACCGCTTGTAGTCCAGGGCCTGGCCCGGGTTGCCGACGGTCGGGGTGAGGCGGGGCGGGTTGATCTGCGCCAGGTCCGTGTAGTGCTGGCCCCAGAAGGCCGTGCCCCAGGCCTCGTTGACGGCCGCCACGGTGCCGTGGGCGCCGGCCAGCCAGCGGCGGAAGTGGGCGGCACACGAGTCGCAGTAGCAGGCCGAGACCGGGACGCCGTACTCGTTGTGGACGTGCCACAGCGCGAGGGCCGGGTGCTCACCGTAGCGCTCGGCGAGGCGGGTGGTGATGTTCGCCGCCGCCGCGCGGTAGTCGGCGTTGGAGTGGCAGATGGCGCCGCGCGAGCCGAACTCGTAGCGCACGCCCTCCGCGGTGACCGGCAGGGCCTCGGGGTGGGCGCGGTAGAACCAGGCGGGCGGCGCGACGGTGGGGGTGCCCAGGTCGACGCGGATGCCGTTCTCGTGGAGCAGGTCCAGGACCCGGTCGAGCCAGCCGAAGTCGTACTCCCCCGGCGCCGGCTCCAGCAGGGCCCAGGAGAAGATCCCGACGCTCACCATCGTGACACCGGCCTCGCGCATCAGCCGGACGTCCTCCTGCCAGACGCTTTCCGGCCACTGCTCGGGGTTGTAGTCACCGCCGAAGGCGAGCCTGGTCAGGCCCCTGGGGGTGGTGTCCGGCATGGATCTCTCCCGTTTGGTCGATCATTTGGGAACGTTCACACACATCGATCGTGGCGTGAGCCCAACATAACCGCACAGCAACAACCATTGACAAGTGTCCGGGATGTTTCTCTACTGTGAACGCTCACAGAGCGGGACACGGACTCGCCTCGGACGATGACCCGGGTCTGAGAACGCTCACACATCTGCATGGCAGGTTCCCGCGACGGGCGGGGACCCAGGTCAGGGGAGAGATCCATGCCGCACACGAAGCGCCGTCGCCTCGTGACAACCCTCGTCGCCGTCTCGCTCGGCGCCACCGCCCTCGCCGCCTGTGGCTCGTCCGACGACGACAGCAAGGCCGACTCCGGTCCGGTCTCGCTGACGTACTGGGCCTGGGCGCCCGGTATGGACAAGGTCGTGGACCTGTGGAACAAGGGCGAGGGCAAGAAGGACCGGATCACCGTCACGGTGAAGAAGCAGGCGTCCGGCGACACACTGGTCACCAAGATCCTCACCGCGCACAAGGCGAAGAACGGCCCCGACCTGGTGCAGGCCGAGTACCAGGCGCTTCCGACGCTGGTCAGCAACGACGCGGTCGCCGACATCTCGAAGAGCGTCGGCGACGCCAGGTCCGAGTTCGCCGACGGCGTCTGGCAGCAGGTCACCCTGGGCACGGACGCGGTGTACGCGGTGCCGCAGGACATCGGCCCGATGATGTTCTACTACCGTGCGGACCTCTTCAAGAAGTACGGCCTCAAGGTGCCGACCACCTGGGACGAGTTCGCCCATGACGCCCGTCAGCTGAAGAAGAAGGCACCCGGCCTCGCCCTGACCACGTTCTCCGCCAACGACTCCGGGCTCTTCGCGGGCCTCGCCCAGCAGGCCGGCGCCAAGTGGTGGACCACCTCCGGCGACAAGTGGAAGGTCGCCATCGACGACGCTGCCACCCAGAAGGTCGCCACGTTCTGGGGCGGCCTGGTCAAGGAGGGCGTCATCGACAACCAGCCGATGTACACCCCGGCCTGGAACAAGGCCCTGGACACCGGCAAGCAGATCGCCTGGGTCTCCGCGGTGTGGGCGCCGGGCACGCTGACCACGGCCGCGCCCGACACCAAGGGCAAGTGGGCCATGGCCCCGCTCCCCCAGTGGTCCGCGTCCGAGAACGTCACCGGCAGCTGGGGCGGCTCCTCCACCGCCGTCACCACCGACTCCAGGCACCAGGCGGCCGCCGCCAAGTTCGCGGCCTGGCTGAACACCGACGGCGAGGCGCTCAACGCGCTGGCCAAGGAGAGCGGCATCTACCCGGCCGCCACGAACGCCCAGACCAGCGGCGCCTTCGCCACGTCCCCCGACTACTTCTCGAACCAGCCGGACTTCTACACCAAGGCCGCCGAGATCGCGAAGACCACGGCGCCGTCCGCATGGGGCCCGAACGTGAACGTCGCGTACACGTCCTTCAACGACGCGTTCGGCGCCGCCGCGAAGAACAAGTCGGACTTCACCGCCGCCCTGCGGAAGATGCAGGACGACACGGTGGCCGACATGAAGAAGCAGGGCTTCGAGGTCTCTCAGTGACCAGCCCCGCCGTCCGGAAGCCGTACGGGGTCAAGGGGGCCCCGTACGCCTTCCTTCTCCCCGCCACGATCCTCTTCGCCCTCTTCTTCGCGCTGCCCATCGGGTACGCGGTCTGGCTCAGCTTCCGCAAGGTCCACGTGTCCGGGCTCGGCCTGGGCGCCGGCGCCCGCAGCGAGGTCTGGGCCGGCCTGGAGAACTACAAGGACGCCCTCACCGACAACGAGTTCTACGACGGTGCGTTGCGCGTCCTCGGCTACGGCTGCATCGTCGTCCCGGTGATGCTGGGCCTCGCCCTCCTGTTCGCGCTGATGCTCGACTCCGAGCGGGTCCGGCTCGCCCCGTTCACCCGGCTCGCGATCTTCCTGCCGTACGCCATCCCCGGCGTGGTGGCCGCGCTGCTGTGGGGCTTCCTGTACCTGCCGGACGTCAGCCCGTTCTACTACGTGCTCGACAAGCTGCACCTGCCGCAGCCGAACCTGCTGGACGGCGGCCCGCTGTACCTCGCCCTGTCCAACATCGCGGTCTGGGGCGGCACCGGCTTCAACATGATCGTCATCTACACCTCGCTGCGGTCCATCCCGGCCGAGGTCCACGAGGCGGCGAAGCTGGACGGCGCCACGCCGCTGCAGACCGCCCTGCGGATCAAGATCCCGATGGTGGCGCCCTCGCTGGTGCTGACCTTCTTCTTCTCGATCATCGCGACCCTCCAGGTCTTCAACGAGCCGACCACCCTCAAGCCCCTCACCAACTCGGTCAACACGACCTGGAGCCCGCTGATGAAGGTGTACGTGGACGCCTTCGCCAAGGGGGACATCTACTCGGCGGCCGCCGAGGCGACGCTGATCGCCCTGGCCACGCTGGTGCTGTCCTTCGGCTTCCTGCGGGCCGCGAACCGCCGCAACAAGCAGGAGGCACCGGCATGAGTTCCCTTGCCGTCCGCAAGGCCGCCCCGGCCGCCGGAACGACGCCCGGCACCGCCCAGGGGCCGCCGCTGCGCCGCCGGATCGCCCTGATCCCGACGCTCACCCTCGTCCTCGGCGCGGTCTACACGCTCCTCCCGGTGGCCTGGGTGGTGATCGCCTCCACCAAGTCCGGCAGCGAGCTGTTCTCCACGTTCACCTTCCTGCCCGGCACCGGTTTCCTGGACAACCTCAAGGCCCTCAACGCCTACCGCGGGGGCATCTACTGGCACTGGATGGGCAACTCCGCCCTCTACGCGGGTCTGGGGGCCCTGCTGTCGACGGCCGTGTCCGCGTTCAGCGGCTACGCGCTCGCCACCTACCGCTTCCGCGGCCGCGAGACGATCTTCAACGTGCTGCTCGCCGGCGTGCTGATGCCGCCGGTCATCCTCGCCATCCCGCAGTACCTGCTGCTCGCCAAGGCGAACCTCACGGACTCCTACCTGTCCGTGCTGCTGCCGCAGATCCTCGCCCCGTACGGCGTCTACCTCTCGCGGATCTACGCGGCCGCGGCCGTGCCCTCCGACGTGGTGGAGGCCGGGCGGATGGACGGCGCGGGCGAGTGGCGGATCTTCACCCGGATCGCGCTGCCGATGATGGTCCCGGGCATGGTCACGGTGTTCCTGTTCCAGTTCGTGGCCGTCTGGAACAACTTCCTGCTGCCGTACATCATGCTCAGCGACGACGAGAGGTTCCCGCTCACCCTGGGTCTGTACACGCTCCTCGAACAGGGCGCCAACACGCCGGCCCTGTACACCCTGGTGATCACCGGTGCCTTCCTGGCCGTGCTGCCGCTGATCGCGCTCTTCCTGGTCATTCAGCGCTTCTGGAGCCTTGACCTGCTGTCCGGGGCCGTAAAGTCATGACCATGAGCAGTGGTACGGGGGGCCGGCGCAAACCGCCGACGATCCATGACGTGGCGCGCGAGGCCGGTGTCTCACGGGGCACCGTCTCGCGGGTGCTCAACGGCGGGCACTACGTCAGCCCCGCCGCCGCGGAGGCGGTCAACGACGCCATCCGCAGGACGGGTTACGTCGTGAACCGGCACGCCCGCTCGCTGATCACCGGACGTTCGGACTCGGTCGGTTTCCTGCTGACCGAGCCGCAGGAGCGGTTCTTCGAGGACCCCAACTTCAACGTCCTGCTGAGCGGTTGCACGCAGGCGCTGGCCGGTCACGACATCCCGGTGCTCCTGATGCTGGCGGGCACGAAGGACGAACGGCGGCGGATCACCCGGTACATCACCGCGGGGCACGTCGACGGGGTGCTGCTGGTGTCGAGCCACTCCGGTGACCCGGTCGCGGAGGAACTGCGCGAGGCGGGCGTGCCGCTGGTGGCCTGCGGCAAGCCGATCGGGCTCGGCTCGAAGGTGAGCTACGTGGCCGCCGACGACCGGGACGGTGCCCGGGACATGGTGCGGCACCTGCTGGACGTGGGGCGGCGCCGGATCGGCATGATCACCGGCCCGCTGGACACCCCGGGCGGGGTGGAGCGGCTCGCCGGGTACAAGGAGGTCCTCACCGAGGCGGGCATCGCGATCGACGAGGCGCTCGTCGTGTCCGGGGACTACAGCAGGGCGAGCGGCGAGGCGGGGGCGGAGCGGCTGCTCGCGCAGGCGCCGGACCTGGACGCCGTGTTCGTGGCCTCCGACCTGATGGCACAGGGCGTGCTGGCGGTGCTGCAGCGGGCCGGCCGGCGGGTGCCGGATGACATCGCCGTCGGTGGTTTCGACGACTCCCCGGCGGCCACCGCGGTGACCCCGCGGCTCACCACCATCCGCCAGCCCTGGGACCGGATCAGCACCGAGATGGTCCGGGTGCTGCTCGCGCAGATAGGGGGCGAGGACCCGGCGGCGGTGATCCTGCCGACGGAGCTGGTGCGACGCGAGTCTGCGTGAGGCCGGGCGCGGTCCGGGGTGCCGGGGCGCGTTGTCGGGCGGCTGCGGCCCGGTGGGGGCTGGTCGCGCAGTTCCTCGGGCCCCCTCGGGGCGCTATCCCTTCACCGGTCATGCGGCGGGAGACAGCAGTGGGGTGCCGCCC